>NZ_CBCRZJ010000004.1:0-340095 GCF_965137575.1 Flavobacterium longum
CGTTATTAATTATTCATTATTAACTATNNATTATTCATTAAGAAAATCACCATCCGCCGCCCGCGCCGCCTCCGGAGAAACCGCCGCCGCCAAAGCCGCCACCGAAACCGCCGCCAAAGCCGCCGCCTGATGAACCGCCCCAGCCACCGCTTCCGCCGCCACGGCCCAGACTGCTCAGGATGATAAAATCGCCGAGGTCAAAACCGCCGCGTCCGCCGCTGCCACCGCCGCCGCCTTTGTTTTTGGTGGCAATGGCAATAATGATGATGATCACGAAAATGATGAACACGAATGCGCCAATCGGAAACTCCTTGGCTTTCTTTTTACGCTCACCTTTGTATTTTCCTTTAAAGACCTTGAATAGTTCGTCTGCACCTTTGTCGAGCCCGCGGTAATAGCTTCCGGCCTTGAATTCAGGAATGATGACGTTCCGGACGATTTCGCCGTTGATGCCGGCCGTGAGTCGGTCTTCAAGACCATAGCCCGGCGCAATCCAGATTTTGCGTTCTTTTTCGGCGAGCAAGATGAACACGCCGTTGTCTTCCTTGGCTTGCCCGACGCCCCATTCGTGTCCCCATTTCGGGGCCAGCAATCCAATGTCTTCGCCGTTGATGGTTTCTACCGTCACCACGACGATTTGCGTGGAAGTCGAATCGGAATACCGGATGAGTTTTTCCTCGAGCGCCTTGGCCTCGGAATCGCTCAGCAATTTGGCGTAATCGTATAGGCTGGTCTGGAATTCCGGTTTGGGCGGAATGTTGAACTGCGCATGGCCAAACTGGAATGCCAGCAACGCCAACATGAACAGTATTTTTTTAAGCACGTCGTTTAATGTATTTGGTGCTGGTGAATTTCGGTGCGCCTTTGGTGTCATAGGCCGCCGTTTGATATTTCGTTGGACAGTTCATTCCGGTCATCGTCCTGGCACGGGAAATAGTGCCGCAGTTCTTCTCCGGCGCGCGCGATGCCTTCAATCAGGCCTTGCTTGAAATCACCGTTTTTGAAATGCGCCGCCATGACGTCTTTGGTGGAATCCCAAAAATCATCGGCCACGACATCATCAATGCCTTTGTCGCCACAAATCACGAAATGCTTGTCTTTTACGGCGATATAAATCAGGACGCCGTTCTTGAGTTCGGTGTTGTCCATCTTGAGCAAGTGGAAAACTTCCCGCGCGCGGTCAAAGGCGTCGCCCGATGCCGTCTTTTCGATGTGCACCCGGATTTCACCCGAGGTTTCCCTCTCGGCCAGCCGAATGGCTTCGACGATTTCGGCTTCTTCGGCTGCGGTCAGGAAGTTTTCTACTTTAGACATTTGTAGGTGTTTTAGAACTTGACTTCTACCGGTTTTTCGGCACCTTCAACCGCCTTGAAGTATTCTTTTTTCTGGAAGCCGAACATGCCCGCGAAAATCGAATTCGGGAATGTTGAAATGTGTGTATTGTATGGTTTCACGGCTTCGTTGAAACGGGTACGCGCGGTAAGGATTTGGTTTTCGGTGCTGGCCAATTCGTCCTGCAGTTTCAGGAAGTTTTGGTTCGCCTTCAAGTCCGGATACTGCTCAACGGTAACCAACAGTCGAGACAATGCCGACGACACGCCGCTTTGCGCCTGGCTGAATGCCGCCAATTGCTCCGGTGTGATGTTCGTTGGGTCAACTTGGATGGAAGTCGCTTTCGCGCGGGCCTCAATCACGGCGGTGAGCGTTGATTTCTCAAAGTCTGCGGCACCTTTCACGGTATTGACCAAGTTGCCGATGAGGTCATTGCGTCGTTGGTAAGACGTTTCCACATTACCCCAAGCTTCTTCGATGTTCTGGTTGAGCGATACTGCGGAGTTGTTGATTCCCTTAATCCAGAAAAACAAGATTAAGACAAGTCCGATTCCGATAATCCAAGGCAAAAATTTTCTCATGATGTTTGTTTTTAGTTGTTAGTTGCTAGTAGCTGGTGGCTAGTAGCTGCAAAGTTATTCTAGGTTAAAAAATTAAGTTGCTAGTGACTAGTTGCTAGCAGCTAGATAATTGTTCTGGGTTAAAGATTTATTTCCGATTCATGTGTAAAAGTGAAAAATTCATTTTAGAGGCGATATCTAGCCACTAACTACTAATAACTAGCCACTAAGCTACCGCTAAAGTTCGTTCTTAATACTCACCAACTGCGCCTTAATCCCTTCTAATTTACGGATGATTTCGAATTTGTCAAGCGTTTTTTTCTGGCCTTCCTTCAAATGCGTTTTCGCGCCGTCGAGCGTAAAGCCGCGTTCCTTCACCAAATGGTAAATCAGCTGGAGGTTTTTGACGTCTTCGGGCGTGAACATCCGGTTGCCCTTGGCGTTTTTCTTTGGCTTGAGGATGTCAAACTCCTTGTCCCAAAACCGGATCAGCGACGCATTCACATTGAACGCCTTGGCCAGCTCGCCGATGCTGTAATATCTTTTGTCTGGTGATAAATCGAGGTGCATTAATCTAATGATTGGTTCTCTTGGTTGGCTAATTTAGCAATTGCTACGTATTCTGCCGCCGAAATATTGCCATAATAAAAATTTAATGGGTTCACGACCACGCCGCCCTTGTGCACTTCGTAATGCAAATGCGGTGCTTCAGACCGTCCGGTGGAACCCACATAGCCGATGATTTCGCCGCGTTTTACCCGTTGCCCGGCGCGCACTTTATACTTGCTCAAATGGCCGTACAAGGTTTCATAGCCATAGCCATGACGGATGACGATGTGGTTGCCATAGCCCGATGCGCCTGCGTCGGCCCGCGCCACAACGCCGTCGCCAGTGGCAAAAATAGGCGTGCCGGTACGTGCCGAGAAATCCATTCCGGCGTGGAATTTCCGCACTTTCGTAAACGGGTCGCTGCGGTACCCAAAGCCCGAGGCCACGGCGCGCAGTTTTTCGTTCTGTACCGGTTGAATGGCCGGGATGGCCGCGAGCAGTTTGCTTTTTTCCTTGGCCAAGCGGTATATTTCGTCGAGTGATTTTGATTGGATCGCGAGTTCTTTAGACAACACATCGACCCTTTTGCGCGTATCTGTCACCAGCTGCGAATTGTTGTAACCTTCCAATTCCTTGTAGCGGTTCACGCCGCCGAAACCCGCTTTGCGTTGTTCTTCAGGAATCGGTGCGGCGTTAAAATAGGTGCGGTACAAATTGTTGTCGCGCTCCGCGATGCTGGCCATGACTTCGTCCATCTGGTCCATCTTCCGGTTGACGATATCGTAATTGATCTTGAGGTTTTCAATTTCGCGGGTCAGCAACCGGTCTTTCGGCGTCTCAAAAAAAGAGGTGTTCAACAAGAGCACGAATCCTAGAAAACCGAACAGCGCCGATGAAAGCAGAAACAGCCCGGCATATGCCAACTTCGTCCTTTTCCGCGGCTTGATTTTGCGGTAAGCCAACGTCTCCGGATCGTAGTAATATTTTACTTTCTTCATCAGTTAAAATTCCTATTTTTGCGCTTGCAAAACGCGGGCGAAAGCAAATTTAGTAAAATGTTTCCGTCTGCCGGTCAAATTTGAAAATTTGAAAATTTGAGAGTTGGAAAATGATCTATATGTGCGTTGATAGAACGAACATTCGTTTTCGATTCCAGGTTTTTGTAATCTTCAAATTTCCAAATTTTCAAATTTCCAAATTAAAATGAAGTCACAAGACATCCGCCAGCAATTCCTCGATTTCTTTAAAAGCAAAGGGCATTTAATCGTGCCGTCTGCGCCCATCGTTTTGAAAGACGACCCGACGCTCATGTTCAACAATTCGGGCATGGCGCAATTCAAGGAGTTTTTTCTGGGCAACGGCACGCCCAAAAGCCCGCGCATCGCAGACACCCAGAAATGTTTGCGCGTTTCGGGAAAACACAATGACCTCGAAGAAGTGGGCATCGATACGTATCACCATACGATGTTCGAGATGCTGGGCAACTGGTCTTTCGGCGATTACTTTAAGAAGGAAGCGATCCATTGGGCGTGGGAATTGTTGACTGAAGTCTACAAAATCGATAAGGACATTCTCTACGTGACCGTGTTCGAAGGCAACGAAGCCGAAAACGTCCCATTCGATCAGGAAGCGTTCGACATCTGGAAAACCCTCATTGCCGAAGACCGCATTTTGCTGGGCAACAAAAAAGACAATTTCTGGGAAATGGGCGACCAAGGTCCGTGCGGGCCGTGTTCCGAAATCCACGTCGACATCCGTTCGGCCGAAGAAAAAGCCAAGCAGTCGGGCCGCGAACTCGTCAACGCCGACCATCCGCAAGTCGTGGAAATCTGGAACAACGTGTTCATGGAATTCAACCGCAAAGCCGATGGTTCTTTGGAAAAATTGCCTGCGCAACACGTGGATACGGGCATGGGCTTCGAACGGTTGTGCATGGTCTTGCAAGGCGTACAATCCAACTACGACACGGACGTTTTCTCGCCGCTGATCCAGCACATCGAGAAAATCACGGGTGCAAAATATACGATCAAGGCTTCCAACGACGCCGAAGAGAAAACCAACATCGCCATCCGCGTCATCGCAGACCACGTGCGTGCGGTAGCATTCGCCATCGCCGACGGACAACTCCCGTCGAACACCGGCGCAGGTTACGTCATCCGCAGGATTTTGCGCCGCGCGATCCGTTACGGTTTTACATTCCTGAACGTAAAAGAAGCGTTCATCTACCAATTGGTCGATACGCTTGCGGCTCAAATGGGCGATTCGTTCCCGGAAATCAGGTCGCAGAAAAACTTGGTGATGAACGTGATCAAGGAAGAAGAAACGTCGTTCCTGCGTACGCTCGACCAAGGTTTACAATTGCTCGAGAATGTCGTGACCGAAACCAATGGCGAAGAAGTACCGGGCGCAAAGGCTTTTGAACTCTACGATACTTTTGGTTTCCCGAAAGATTTGACGGCGCTCATCCTCAAGGAAAAAGGCATGTCCTACAACGAAGCCGATTTCGACAAGGCGATGTTCGAACAGAAAACCCGTTCGCGTGCGGCCTCCGAAGTATCCACCGACGACTGGGTAACCGTGTCGGAAGGCGACGGATCGGAACCATTCGTGGGTTATGATACTTTGGTCAACGAAGTGAAAATCCTGCGTTACCGCAAGACCGATTCGAAAAAGGACGGCACGTTGTACCAGATCGTGCTTGACCACACGCCGTTCTATCCGGAAGGCGGCGGCCAGGTTGGCGACAAAGGCACGCTGTACAACATCAACGATTCCATCGAAGTCATCGATACCAAAAAAGAGAACAACCTCATTTTGCACTTTAGCCGCGAATTGCCCGAACATCTCGACGGCACGTTTACGGCGAAAGTGAACCGCGAACTCCGCGAGGAAACCATGGCCAACCACACGGCTACGCACCTGATGCATCAGGCATTGCGTACCATTTTGGGGACGCACGTCGAGCAAAAAGGTTCGCTCGTGGCACCGGATTATCTGCGTTTCGACTTTTCGCATTTCGCGAAGATGACCGAAGACGAGATCGCCGACGTGGAAACCTTCGTCAACGCGCGTATCAACGAGCACATCCCGCTGATGGAACGCCGCAATATGGCTTTTGCCGATGCGATTGCAGAAGGTGCGATGGCGCTTTTCGGTGAGAAATACGGTGACCATGTGCGCGCCATCAAGTTCGGCGAGAGTATGGAATTGTGTGGCGGAACACATGTGAAGAACACGGCCGACATCTGGCATTTCAAGATTGTCAGCGAAGGCGCGGTGGCTGCGGGCATCCGTCGTATCGAAGCCATTACGGGCGAAGCGGTAAAGCGTTATTTCGCCGAGCACGAAGCGTTGCTTTCCGAAATCAAAGTCGCGTTGAAAAACCCGCAAGACTCGCTCAAGGCCGTGATGTCTTTGCAGGATGAAAACGCCAAGTTGAAGAAACAGGTCGAGGCGCTTTTGAAAGACAAAGCCAAAAGCCTCAAGGGCGAATTGATGAATGATTTCCGCGAGATCAATGGCGTCCGTTTCCTGGCCAAACAAGTTGATTTGAATGCCGAAGGCGCGAAAGACCTGGCGTATGAACTCGGCAAGCTTGGGCAGAATTTGTTCTTGGTTTTGGCGACTGCCGATGAGGGCAAACCGATGCTGACGTGCTACATTTCCAAGGAACTCGTTGCCGAGAAAGGCTACAACGCAGGGCAGGTCGTCCGCGAATTGGGCAAACACATCCAAGGCGGCGGCGGCGGACAACCGTTCTTTGCAACCGCTGGCGGCAAGGATGTTTTGGGCATTCCGGCGGCGTTGGAGCAGGCTGCAGGGTTTGTTAAGTAAAAAACTTGTTAGGCAAAAAAAACTACGTATATTGCCTTAATGAATGCGATGCTAAAGCAAATCTTGATATTGTTGACGCTCACGATTATTGCCTCGTGTAGTACAGATGATGTTGCGATAGTTGATCCATCGACGACGCCTACCGATTCAATACCCACACCTAATGACTCCATTCCTAATCCTCCTCCGATTGCGCCGTTGACACCGGATTCGATTTTATTGAAGCGGCTTGTGATTAGTGGCGCTACCGTGATTGGGTCGGTGGACACGTTGGACTACGTTTATGACGGCTTGAAATTGACGAAAATTCAAGGCGATGAAAACGTGGAGTTTACCTATACCGATTCGCTAATCACTCAAATCTTTCATAGTTTTGATTTTTCGAATAGATTGGATTTGCTGGACTACGACGACGCCGGCAGGTTGAGTGGAGTTGCCGTTTATTTCGCATCTGTTTTTTCCCGGACCATTGATTTTGTTTACAATGAAGACAATACGGTGACATACGAAATCAATAACGTAAATGATACGACCCCTACCGAATGGGGACAGATTACTTTGTCGCAGGGGCGACCCACAAAGTTGGAACGTCATTATTGGGTATTTGTTTACAGTCCAAGTGGCGCAAGCAACTCCTATGTTGTCCATGAGGTTTTGTACTACATGTACGATTATAAGAAGAATCCGCTACGCAACGTAATTGGTCTGGATAAAATTACGCTGTTGAATCTCGTCAATATCAGGATGTATGATGGAATTTATGTTGGCGGTCCAAATAACGTAGTTGGAACTATTGCTGGCGCATATACTTACAACGAGTACGACTATCCGTTGAACGTTGTAAGAAGTACGACATACAATAAACAATATTTTTATGAGTAGTCTTGCCTTTAATCGAATCTTGATCGGAGCGGTCGTGTTGATGGCTATGGCTTGCTCGAGCGAAGACGAACAATCGTCTGCCGAAATTTCACCCCTACAGACAACCTCTCAAGGTGGCGTTCTTGTGAAGCAAATGATCAATCATTGGTATTCTGATGGATTTTGGCTCCACGATTATCCTTTTGATTTTATCTATGACGGAAATAAGTTGTTGCGCATTATCAATCCAGACGGTGGTAGTGTTGACTTTACCTATACTGGCAACTTGATTACAAGTATAAAGGAAAGAAGAGAATTGCTGGAATCTTCCGCACAATATGAATATTCATTATCTTATGATATGTACCATAGACTTATAAAGTGTTTAAAAACGAGTAATTATGGTGCAGATTATCGTATGTTTTATAATTATGTCGCCGACGGTATTGTAGACCGACACACTTATCGTTATGAGGGCAATTATTTCTATTATAGTTTCGATAGGTTTTCATTCACCGAAGGTGATCAAAATACTTTGTTGCCAGAAGGAACGATTATTAATTATGACGAAATGAATAGTCCGCTTAAAAATATAACAGGTTTCGATAAAATCATGTTGGCTTACCGCGTTGAGTATTTTGTGGGTGGAGGTTCTCAAATGCTTTGGGGCAACAAAGAAAACTTGCTCTCACAAAATAATCCAGAAACAGGCCAAGCCCTAAAAACCTTCGAGTACACGTATAACCAGGACAATTATCCGACAGAAATGACAGTCAAGGATTCATTGATTCGATACAAATTCACTTGTGTTTATTAGCGTTGTGAACCTGCAACCGGGAAGCAAATAATTTTTTGCCTTCACTTGGCACGTCTTGATAACGTAAAATTTCGGGAAGAATAATCTGAAACGGCGTCGGCAAACAGTCCGGAATAGTTCGCGGATTTTTCTTAAAGTTTTCATTGCAGGTTTTTTCCTTCAACTTTTTTTCGGATTATTGCGTCCACAAAAAAAAACAATCATGAAAAAAATCTTATGTTTTCTGGCCATCGGTGCGTTGGCTTTGCAATCTTGCTCGTCTTCTTCGGACGACGACGACAACGCATCAGGCGTGGTGTTGCTCAAACAAACCGTGGAAACGGACGCAGACGGCAGTACATTTACTTCTACTGCGACCTACAACGGCACCAAAATCAACAAAGTAACCTCCGACGGCGGTTACGTCGTGCAATTCACCTATACCGGTGACCTGATCACAAAAGTTGAATACAAATTGGGCGGCGTGCTCTTCCAAAAGGAAACTTATACTTATAACGGCAGTGGTCAGCTTACTTCGTATGTCATGCTCGAACTCGAAGATGACTACGGCCGTAAGGAAAACTATGTGTATAATGGCGACGGTACGATCTCGGTAAGCTATTTTAACGGCGACACCACATCGCAAACCACCAGCGACGGCACGGGCGTAATCACGTTTCTTCCAAATGGCGAAGTCGCCACGATCACGACAAGCATGGGCGAGAGCCACATCTACACGTACGACAACAAGAACAACCCGTTCAAGAATGTTACTGGATATGGCAAAATTTCCTTTACGGATATCGGCGCGTCGGGCATCATGCACAATGTAGTGTTGGACCAAATGAGTTTTGGTGCCGACGAAATCATCTATACCTACAATGCCGACAATTACCCGACCGTGGCCGTGGAAGGCTCAGGCATTAATGAAGTGACCACGACATTTACTTACTATTAATCGCGTTCAGACACGAAATCACAAATCCAGATACGCAAGTGTTTGGATTTTTTTATTGGCGGCAATTCCTTAAGTTTATCCGAAAATATAAGCCATGAAAAAACTGTTTGCGTTTCTGCTGGTCGTCGTAACGTTTTCATGTACGACCGACGACACGGGCAACGTACCGCAAGGCATGCTCCGGAAAGTGGTGCGGCAGCCTTTTGTGGGCGATGCGTTTGAAATCCGGTATTATTACGATGGGCGTAAACTCGAACGGACCGAGGCCTCGAACGACGTGCGTACGTTTTACTATTACGACGGCGACCTCATCGTCAACATCAAGACTTACGACGATACCGATTTGGCGAGCGAGCAACAATTCACCTACGACGACTCGGGGCGATTGATCCGGCGTAAATTACTCGATTACGCCAATGGCGGCCGCGACAGAAGTATTTACAATTACAATCCCGACGGTTCGGTGACGGAACTTCGGTATAATACGTTCGGCGTTTCGGAGGAAAGTTATTTGGGCACGCGCGAGTTCTTCTTTGCCGGTGGCGAAGTGTCGCATGCCATTTACATCGGTACCGATGGCGCCACACAAACCCATACGTACACCTATGACGACAAACTCGTGCCCGAACATGACATTCTCGGCATGGATCAAATCAGGTCGTTCGACCCTGAAAAATACAAAGGCATCAGCCACAACATCGTGACCGTGACGCAGACGTATTCCAACAGCCCAGCTATTGACAACTATGCGCACGTTTGGGAATACAATGACGATGGTGCGCCCACATTTTTTACGTACGACGACAGCGGCACGGTGGTCATCGACGACGGATACATCAAGTATTTCTACAAGTAAATTGGAATTGTTTACCCGCATCCCGATTGCTGTTTCGCCCAACCCGATTGGCTATGATTCGCAGGTGTTGTCGCTCGGGTCGTGTTTCGCGGTGAACATGGCCGAAAAACTGGGCTATTTCCAGTTCCGGCAAACCGTCAATCCGTTTGGGATTTTGTTCCAACCGACGGCCATCGAAAAACTTCTGGAACGCGCGATCAATGACAGCCCATTCAACGAGACAGACATTTTTTATGCGAACGACCGCTGGCAATGTTTTGACGTCCATTCAGATTTGAGCCATCCAGACGCCACGATTTTTCTACATCGGTTGAACGAGGCTTTGGCTACAACGCGAGGCCATTTGCAGCAAGCGTCGCATGTCATCGTTACACTCGGCACGGCTTGGGTGTATCGGCATAAATCTTCAGGGAATCGCGTCGCCAATTGCCACAAAATCCCGCAAACGGAATTCACTAAAGAACTGCTTCCCATAGAGGCGATTGCGGAAAGCCTCTCGCGGATCGTTTCGCTTGTGAGTCGTGATAACCCATCGGCGCAACTCATTTTTACCGTGTCGCCGGTGCGTCACCTCAAAGACGGTTTTGTGGAAAACCAACGCAGCAAAGCACATTTGATCGCGGCGCTTCATACTGTTTTGGACAAACAATCCGGCCACCAACCGCCGGTCACCAGCCACTATTTTCCATCCTACGAAATCATGATGGACGAACTCCGCGACTACCGTTTCTACGCCGACGATTTGCTGCATCCGAGCCCAATGGCCATCAACTGCATCTGGGAAAAATTTGCGGCAAGTTGGGTTTCGCCCGAAGTATTTCCGGTTATGGCCGAAGTCGATGCCGTCCGCAAGGCGCAGTCACACCGGCCGTTCAACCCTGATGCCGACAGTTACAGGAAGTTCGTTCAGGCCACAACTGAAAAAATCGCCGCGTTGCAAGTCCGGTTTCCGCACATGGCATTCTGATCAAAATACGAAAAAGTCCGTATTGAACGGCACGCCTCGATAAGGTTACTTTGCTTTCATAAACCAACAAAATTTACAAATGAAAGCAGTTAAACTATTCGGAAAATGTTTGTTTTTTTCTCTGTCGATGCTCGCGCTCTCCTGCAGCAGCGATGATGATGGCGGCGGCGGTTCAACACCATCCGGCACGTACATCAAAGCCAAAGTTGATGGCACGCAATACGTGACGTACAACATCAGCGGATTTTCCGCGGGCGTGGCCACTTCTACCGGTTCGGGCAGCGGCAGGCTGATCATGATTTCGGGAAGCAACGACATGTCTGGCGCTACCTCGTTTTCCATCAACCTGCTCGGCATCAACAGTACGGGCGAATACACCATCGGGCCAGACAGTGACAGCACATTGGCTTTTGTCCTGACCGGATCTGGCGTAAGCTACGACACCAGCAATTGCGAAGGCGCCACCGGAACCATCAACATCACGACCTTGAACGATTCCAAAGTGGAAGGCACGTTTAGCTTTACCGGCAAAGACGACGAGAATTGTACGGATTCAAAATCAGTGACGCAGGGTTCATTCCGCGGCGAGTTTTTGTAATGTATGACAGCAGCCGGGGCATTAAAGTCCCGGCTTTCCCCATTAATAACCGACCTACATGATAACCTTTAGAAGAATGATTTATTTGCTGATTGCCATCATCGTTTTACTGAGTGTCACCATCGTAGTGCTCAGCATCAATTTCCGGAAAGCGCAACTCAGCCACAATAGGAAAGTGAGCGATCTGCATTACGTGATTGCACAATTGACCGCCGACAACGATGAAAAACTGGCGCAGTTGGAACTCTCGGACGAACTCCGGCTGACGTTGCAATCGGCGCGGGATAAGCTCGACCGCCAAATCCTGGAACTGCAACACGACTTGGTAGGCAAAATAGTACAGCATGGACTGGTCGATTAATACACCTGGACAATTTCTGTTCAGGTTTTGTTATTTTAGGCGTAAAATATCCCGGACGATGCAAACCCAACGCGCGACATTCGCCTTTTATACCGCATTGATTTTGGCGACATTGCTCCTGTCGTGCACCAAGGAAACCAAGCCTGAAGTCATCGCGCACAGTGCCACGCAGAAATCCATCATCAAAGTTTTTAATGCCGCGCGCACCATGAGCGATCGGGGTATCGATTCTTCGACAGTGACTCGGATCGAAAAAATCGCTACAAAGGAATCGGCCGAATTTCAAGCGATGGCGCACATCATTTCGGGGATTTATTATTCCGGACAGTCGTCATACGAACTCGGTAAGAAACACTTCGAGAAAGGACTGAAAAAAGCCAGACAAGCAGAATCGGATACGTTAAAGGCGTTCGCGCTCACCGGCATCGGCAACGGCTATCGGCATACCGGCGACTATCCGAAGGCGCAACGGTATCTGTACGATGCGCTCCGGATTTTTGAAAACCGACGGGACAGTATCAGCATCGGGCGCGTGACGGCATTCATCGGCGAACTTCATTTGCAGAAGGCAGATTTGAAAGCCGCCAAGGAAAACCTTGAAACCGCACTCAGGATTCTCGATAGGCATAAGGCCGAAACCGGTTGGTTAAGTGCGGCGCATACATTGGCCAATGTGTATGGCATGAGCGGCGATTACGAAAGTGCACTCAAACTGGATGAGATTGGCATCAGGATTTCGGACAGCATCCGGTCTCCGCGCACCAAGTCCACGTTTTACGACAACAAAGCCAATTGCTACTTGTTCAGCGGAAAACTCGACAGCGCAGATTATTATTTCAACGAATGTCTCAAACTTGATTTGGCTTCTGGCAGCAAAAAGCAAATCGCCGATTCATACAGCAACCTGGGAAATTTGGCATCGTTTCGCGGCGACCACGACAAAGGCATCGCACTGACGCTTAAAAGCATCGACATCTTAAAAGACGTCAACAACAAATTCAACCTGGGGAAATCCTATCAAATCCTATCGGAAATCTATGAACGCAAAGGCGACCACAAAAATGCCCTTGCCGCCGAACGCCTATTTTTCGAGGAATACAAAAAACTGGTCAACGAGAAAAAGGAAGCGTCTTTGGCCGAGTTCCGCATCTTGCACGAGACAGACCGTAAAGAGCGCGAACTGGCGGAGAACCGGCTCAAACTCGTCCAGAAAGATGCCGAAGTCCGCAACCGTAATAATTTGCTGATCGTGTTGTCTTTGCTGGTGTTTTTCATCGCGCTCGTCGGGTTGCTCATCAACCGCCAGCAAAAAATGAAAAACCGCCAATTGGCGCAGGAACACGAACTCAAGACGGCCATTGCGCAAATCGAGACGCAGAACAAACTGCAGCAGCAACGGCTCGAGATTTCACGCGACTTGCACGACAACATCGGCGCGCAACTCACGTTCATCATTTCTTCCGTGGACGACATCAAATATGCCTTCGACCTGAAGAATGCCAAACTCGACGACAAACTGCAGAACATCAGCGTGTTTGCCAAGGAAACCATCATCGAACTGCGCGACACGATTTGGGCCATGAACCACAGTACGATCACGCTCGAGGAATTGCGGTCCAGAATTATGAATTTCATCGAAAAGGCGAAGGAAGCCAACGGGTTGGTGTCGTTTAAATTCAACATGCCCGAATCGTTGCAAGATGTGCCGTTTACGTCGCTCATCGGGATGAACATCTACCGCACCGTGCAGGAAGCCATTCACAACGCCATTAAATATTCCGGAGCGCGTGACATCGTGATCGATGTGGCGCAACAATCCGTATCGGATAGGGCATTGAACATTACGGTTCGCGACAACGGGCGCGGTTTCAGCACGGCAGACGTCGCCCGCGGGAACGGCATCGGCAACATGGAAAAACGCATCGCCGACATTGGCGGTACGCTGACCATTACCTCTGAAGCGGGCACGGGCACGACCGTCGAGATCACGCTTCCGGGAAAATCCACAGCACAGCTATGAGCAAGCGGTTGTTGATAGCGTTTCTTTTTGCTCCGGCGCTGTTTTGGGCGCAGGACAGGAAATCCATCGATTCACTCAACAACCTTTCGTTCGATACCAAGACCAACCGCGCGGCCACGATCGGCAAATTGTTTCACGCGAATGCCGCCGCCGCAAAGAAAATTGGGTATGCTTTGGGCGAGGCCGACAGTTACGCCAACCTTGGATTGATTTACTATTACCGTGGCAAGTACGAGCAATCGGTGGCATTCCGGCTCAAGGCGATCGCACTTTACGAAAACATCGGCAACCGCCAAAAACTCGCCCACGAATACGGCGAATTGGGTTATGCGATGAAACGCCGCAACATGCCGCGCGCCCAGGGTTACATGCGCAAAGCCATCGCCATTGCGGAACAAGACCAATTGCGCTTTGAACTTTGCGGGATTTACGACAATTACGGCGTGCTCAAGGAAATGCAACACCAGCTCGACAGCGCCATGCTATTCTATCGGAAAGGCTTGCAGTTGAAAGAGCAATTCGCCGACAGCATCGGGATTCCGTACAGTTTGAACAACATCGCTGGATTGTATGCCATGAGGAAGCGTTATGATGATGCCTTGCCAGTGTATGAGAAAGCGCTACAGATTCGCGTGGCCAGGCGGGATTTTGCCGGGATGGCCGAGACTTACGCCAGCATCGCCGCGTTGTACGCAGAGACGAAACAGCTAGACAAAGCCGTGGAAAATTACCGGAAATCCATCGCGTCGGCGCAGCAGAACGGCTACATCCATCACGCCGCTTTGACCTTTCGGAGTTTGGCCGACGTGTATGAAAAACAGGGTAAGACTGATTTGGCCTACGACAGCTACAAGCAGTATGTCACCTACAAAGACAGCGTGCTCAACAAGGAAACCAATGCCCTGATCGCGGAGCTGGAGGTGCAGTTCGAGAGCCAGAAAAAAGAGAAAATGCTGCTGGAAAAACAAGCCGAAGTCAACCAGCAGCGGCAATACATCCTGGTGGTTTCGCTCATTGCGATTTGCGTCGCTGCCATTGGGTATTTGCTCTATCGGCAACAAAAAATCAGAAACCGGCAACAGGCGCAGGAACACGAACTCCGGGCGGCGATTGCGCAAATCGAGATGCAGAACCAATTGCAGCAGCAGCGGCTTGAGATTTCACGCGATTTGCACGACAACATCGGGTCGCAACTCACGTTCATCATTTCTTCATTGGACAACCTGCGGTTCGGATTTGATTTGAGCGACAGCAAAATCGGGCAAAAACTCCAAAGCATCGGCAGTTTTACACGGGATACCATCGTGGAATTGCGCGACACGATCTGGGCCATGAACCACAATGATATCGGGCTGGAGGATTTGCGCGTCCGGATTGCGAATTTTATCGATAAGGCGCAGGAAGCCGCAACCGACGTGCAATTCAGTTTTACCATAGCCGACGATTTGTCCGGCGTCCGGCTCACCTCGGTGCAAGGCATGAACGTGTATCGCGTCATCCAGGAAGCGGTGAACAACGCCCTGAAATATGCCGATGCGAAAAACATTGCCATCGGCATTTCAAAATCAGGAAATAATATCGATATTGTGGTAACCGACAATGGCCGTGGTTTTGACCCTGCGCAGGCGCCATCAGGCAACGGGCTATTGAATATGCAGAAACGCTCGGAAGCGGTCGGCGGTAAATTTTCACTTGCCTCATCGCCCGGAAAGGGCACAACAATCACACTGGTTCTGGACCAGCAAGCACTACGATCATGATCAAATTAGCCATCGTTGACGACAATGTTTTCCTGCAAAAAGCCATTGCGGAAAAGCTCTCTTTTTTTGATGACCTTAACTGTCGGTTCACTGCTTCGAACGGCTTGGAATTGCTCGAGAAACTCGACGGCACGGCAAAGATCGACTTGATTTTGATGGACATCGAAATGCCCAAGATGAACGGCATCGAAGCCACCGAAATCGTCAAGCAGAAATACCCGCACTTGAAAATCATCATGCTGACCGTTTTTGACAACGATGAAAACATCTTTAAATCGATCAAGGCCGGCGCCGATGGTTATCTGCTCAAGGAAGTCAACCCAAAAGACTTGCACCAAGGCATCCTGGAAACCATGAACGGCGGTGCTACGATGACGCCATCGATTGCCCTGAAAACCCTGAAATTATTCCGCAACCCAATGGTTTTTGACAACCAGCAACAGTCCGAGGAAGTTAACCTTACGGCGCGGGAAATCGAAGTGCTCGAACAATTGAGTAAAGGTTTGAAATACAACCATATCGCAGAAAACTTGGTGCTGTCTGTCGGGACGATACGCAAACACATCGAGAATATTTACGCCAAATTGCAGGTGCACAACAAAATAGAGGCGATACAGAAGGCGAAGAACAACAATTTGATTTAGGTTTTTAGTGGTTAGTTGGTAGTGGCTAGTTGATAGTGGCTAGTGGTTAGATGTTTCACCTTGTTGGAACGATTCGAATCGGACAAGCGGTTCAGTATTGTTTTTAAGCCGAATTTTTTTATATTTTTACGAGCCTTTTAATGTTAGACAAATTATCTAGCCACTCGCTGCTGCATGAAGCCCGACCGGAAAACCGAAATCATCAACATTTCCGCAATCCTTTTCAAGGAGAAAGGCTACAGCGCCGTAACCATGCGAGATATCGCGCAGGCCATGCACATCAAGGCGGCGAGTTTGTACAACCACATCAAATCCAAGCACGAAATCCTGTCGTTGATTGTCATCGCGATTGCCGAGGAATATACCCACACTATTTCGGACATTGTCGCGTCAGACCAAACCGCAGTACAGAAACTCGAGAAAGTCATCCAGTTGCATATTGACATTACCGTCCGGAATCCGGAAGCATTGGCGTCGCTCAACAATGATTGGATGCATTTGCCGCCCGCGGAATTGGCGTATTTCCTGAAGATGCGGGAAGAATATGAGGAAATGTTCCGGAGCATCATCAAGAAAGGCATTGCCGATGGCGAATTCAAGAAGCAAAACCCGGAAGTAATTATTTTCTCGATGCTGTCAACCCTCCGGACGCTTTATTTGTGGTACGGCAAAAAGAAGGATTTTACCCCGAAAATCCTCAAGGAAAACCTGCCTGAAATCTTGTTGCGCGGTATCGTTTAAACCCATTTGATGGACTGTTTCGATTGCGTGTAAATTGTTGGTTTTCAACAGTGATGCAATTTTTCAAACGTTGTCGTAAACTTTTGGCAAATAATAATTAAATTTGCATATTTGACTAACAAATGTTAGTTGTAATCAAAAGTGTTCGATATGGCAAAGTTCCATCCGGTCAAAGTACGCGACCTCTACAAGGAAACCAAGGATTGTTCGGTAATTGCACTGGATATTCCCGATGACATCCGCGAAGATTTCCGTTTCACGCATGGCCAGCACCTTACGATTCGCGCCATGATTGACGGTCAGGAAGTGCGCCGAAACTATTCGCTCTGCACCAGCCCAACCGAAAACCAATGGAAAGTCGCGGTGAAGAAAATAAATGGCGGGCTGTTCTCGTCCTACGTGAATGAAACGCTCCGCAAAGGCGATACGCTGGATGTCATGCCGCCGTCTGGTGTATTCCATACGCCGATTGAACCCGAGAAAGCCAAGAATTACATCGTGTTTGCTGCCGGAAGTGGCATTACCCCGATTTTGTCGATCATCAAAACCCATTTGGCGCTCGAACCCAAAAGCACGTTCAAGCTTTTTTACCTGAACCGCAGCGTGAAGTCAATTATCTTTAAGGAAGAAATTGAACAGCTCAAGAACAAATATTTTGGGCGGTTTGAGATTTTCCATTTCCTGACCAAGGAACGCCGTAACGTAGAATTGTTCAACGGGCGGTTTACCAAGGAGAAAATGGAAGTCATCACCAAAGCGTTGATGGATATAGACGACACCGACGAATGTTTCATCTGTGGCCCGGAAGACATGATTTTCCTGATCCGCGACGCGTTGGTCGCCGCCGGGTTGCCGAAGGAAAAAATCCATTTCGAACTGTTCAATACCGGTCATTCGGAAGCCGATAAAGCCCGCGCCAGCAAAGCGCTGGAAAACAAAGTAACGGGAACAGAAGTCACCATTATCGATGGCGGAAAGGAATTCCATTTTGTGATGGATGACGATTACGATAATATTTTGGATGGCGCACTCGCTGCCGGTGCCGATTTGCCCTACGCCTGCAAAGGCGGTGTATGCAGCACGTGCAAATGTCGCGTGGTGGAAGGCAGCGTCCAGATGAAAACCAATTACGCACTCGATGACAAAGAGGTCGCGCAGAATCTGGTGCTCAGTTGCCAGTCTGTCCCGACATCGGGGAAAGTCGTCGTGGATTTTGACGTGTAGATAATGAATAATGAACAATTAATAATTAATAGCGAACCCAATTATTCATTATTAATTATTAACTATTAATTGAAAAAACTATGTCTGAGCTTGAATTGCAACAATTAGAAGCGGCGTTCGACCAAAAAATAGTCAACGACCAGAAGATCGAACCCAAAGATTGGATGCCTGAGAAATACCGCCAAACGCACATCAGGCAAATTTCACAGCACGCGCATTCAGAAGTTGTAGGCATGTTGCCGGAAGGAAACTGGATTACCCGCGCGCCTTCGCTTCGCCGTAAAGTGGCGTTGCTGGCCAAGGTGCAGGACGAAGCCGGACACGGGCTGTATTTGTACAGTGCCTGCGAAACGCTCGGTATTTCGCGCGATGAATTGTACGACCAATTGCATTCGGGCGAAGCCAAATACTCTTCCATCTTTAATTATCCGACTGTAACTTGGGCCGACATGGGCGCCATTGGCTGGCTCGTGGACGGCGCGGCGATCATCAACCAAGTAGCGCTTACCAATACGTCTTATGGGCCGTATGCACGCGCCATGGTCAGGATTTGCAAGGAAGAAAGTTTCCACCAACGACAAGGTTTTGAGATCATGATGACATTGGCCGAAGGCACGCCGGAACAAAAAGCGATGGCACAAGATGCGCTCAACCGCTGGTGGTGGCCGTCTTTGATGATGTTCGGCCCGACTGATGCAGAATCTGTACACACCGCGCAATCCATGAAATGGAAACTCAAGCGCAAAACCAACGATGAACTTCGCCAGCAATTTATCGATCAAACCGTGCCGCAAGCACACTTGATCGGACTTACGATTCCAGACCCTGACCTGAAATGGAACGAGGCCAAAGGCGGCTATGACTTCGGCCCAATCAACTGGGATGAATTCTGGCAGGTCGTGAAAGGCTATGGCCCGTGCAACAAAAGCCGGATGGATGCCCGCAAAGGCGCTTGGGACGAAGGCAAATGGGTACGCGACGCAGCCGTGGCTTACGCTGAAAAGCAAGAAGCCAATCTTGAAATGGCAAACGCCTAACGACACTATCAAATCAATAAACCCGTCGAAATCTGAGGTACGGATTCAATCGTTCGACTTTCGACATTCGACAATAGACTGATAATCATGAAAAATTGGCCACTTTGGGAAGTATTTATCCGCTCCAAGAACGGACTGGAACACCGTCATTGCGGTAGCCTGCACGCGAGCGATGCCACGATGGCGCTCGAAAATGCCCGTGATGTTTATACCCGCCGCATGGAAGGCGTGAGCATCTGGGTTGTGCCGTCCACGGCGATTACGGCATCAAACCCTGAAAACAACGGGGAATTTTTTGAGCCTGCAAAAGACAAGGCGTACCGCCATCCGACATTTTACATTTTGCCGGAGGAATTGAAACATATGTAAGTCGAAAGTGTAAAGTCGAAAGGTAACAGAGGTTTAATTTTTTTGCCCTTCGTCTTTATATTCGACCAACGTTAGGACTAATTATTAATTCGAGCTTCAGGAGGCGAATCTTTCGACTTTTGACTTTCGACTTTTGACTAAGAAATGAACAATCTCGTCCAATACATTTACGGCGTCGCCGACAACGCGCTCATCCTCGGGCAACGGCTCGGTGAATGGTGTGGCCACGGCCCGAATCTGGAAACAGACATCGCCATGACCAATATGTCGCTTGACCTTTTCGGGCAGGTGCGCAGCTATTACCAGTACGCAGCCAAACTCATCGGCGGCAATGCCAACGAAGACACGGTAGCATTCCTGCGCAACGAAAACCAGTACAGAAACGTATTGCTCGTGGAACAACCCAACAACGATTTCGCCTTTACGGTAGCGCGCCAATATTTGTTCGACGAGTTTCATTTGATGCTGCTCGAACAATTGCAATACAGCAAGGACGCTACCTTGTCGGCCATCGCGAAAAAGTCGTTGAAGGAAGTGTCGTATCACAGGCGTTTTTCTTCTGATTGGGTGAAACGATTGGGCGACGGTACGCCCGAAAGCCACCAGCGAATGCAGTCGGGCATAGACAATCTCTGGACATTTACAGACGAATTGTTCCACATGACCGATGCCGATAGGGAAATGGCCGCACAAGGCATTGGCGTCGATGTATCGCAATTCAAACAAGATTATTACGATAAAGTGGCGGCGTTGCTCGAAGAAGCCACGCTGAAAGTGCCCGATTTGAAATTCTTCCAAAAAGGCGGAAAAATGGGCATCCATACTGAGCATATGGGTTATTTGCTGGCCGACATGCAATACATGCAGCGCGCCTATCCAAACATGACCTGGTAATTTTTGCGAACTTTGTTGAACTTTGTCTTTGGGGTATGACAGATACAAGTGCACATATTGACGCGCATCTTGCCGAAATCCTTTCCACGGTTTCCGATCCGGAAATTCCGGTGCTTTCCATCATGGACATGGGTGTCGTCCGCACGGCATCGGTGAGCAATGGCATCGCACACATTACGATTACCCCAACATATTCCGGCTGTCCGGCCATGGACGTTATTGGCGACGACATCAAAAAAGCATTGCGCGAACAAGGGATCGATGCTACCGTTGAACTCGTTTTGTCGCCAGCCTGGACAACCGATTGGATTACCGAAAAAGGACGCAAAGCGCTCGAGGATTATGGCATTGCTGCACCGCTCGACGAATCGCACGACAAAATGGTATTGCTCGGCAACGCCAAAATGGTGAAATGCCCGTTGTGCAAGTCAACCAATACGCGTTTGGTGAGCCAATTCGGGTCAACCGCGTGTAAGGCTTTGTTCCAATGCAACGATTGCCATGAACCGTTCGACTATTTTAAATGCCTGAAATAATTGATAATTGACAGTTGACAATTGATAATTGGAAGAATTTTAATCTTGAAATTGATGTTTACGGCCAGATCAAGCATCTAGCCACTAACAACTAACGACTAACAACTAAAATGAGTTCAATCATACTAAACATAAAAAACGGCATCGGCTACATCACGCTCAACAGGCCAGATGTATTCAACAGTTTCAACCGCGAGATGGCGCTCGAAATGCAAGCGACGCTCGACAATTGCGCCAATGATAAAACCGTGCGCGCCATCGTGATCACGGGTGAAGGCAAGGCGTTTTGCGCCGGACAGGATTTGAAGGAAGTCACCACACCCGAACTGATGCCGGGTTTCCGCAAAATCCTCGAAGAACATTACAACCCCATCATTGAACGCATCCGCACTATAGACAAACCTATCGTGGCGGCGGTGAACGGTGTTGCGGCCGGCGCGGGCGCGAACATTGCGTTGGCTTGTGACATCGTCGTGGCCAATGAGAATGCGGCGTTCATACAAGCATTCAGCAAAATCGGTTTGGTGCCGGACAGCGCCGGGACGTTTTTCCTGCCGCGTTTGATAGGTTTCCAGAAAGCATCGGCGCTCATGATGTTGGGCGATAAAGTAACGGCACGCGAAGCGTTTGAAATGGGCATGATCTATAAATTCTACCCGACAGCGTTGTTCGAGGAAGAAGTCGAAAAACTCGCCTTGACCTTATCGAAAATGCCGACACATGCACTCGCGCTGACCAAGCGTTTGCTCAACAAATCGATGATCAACAACCTGCAGGAACAATTGGCCATGGAGTCAGACCTGCAGATCGAGGCCAGCGATTCATACGATTACAACGAAGGCGTCAACGCGTTCATCGAGAAACGCCAGCCCATTTTTAAAGGAGAATGATGTTGGAGGTCGAACGTCAAATGTCGAACGTCGAAAGAAAAGGTATTGTAAACAAAACGACGGTGATTAATCGGAGCATGAGAACATTTTCAAATTTCCAAATTAAATGAATGTAGCTGTAATCGGTTCCGGAACCATGGGCAGTGGCATCGCGCAAGTGGCAGCCACCGCGGGGTGCGCCGTGAAATTATACGACACCAATAAAGAAGCGTTGTCGCGTGCCGAAAAGTCACTCGATGCCACACTGCTGAAACTGGTGGAAAAAGGCAAAATTGACGCGGCCGAAAAATCGCGCATCGCCGGGAACATTTCCTACGTGAATGCACTCGAGGAATTGTTCGACGCAGGGCTTATCATTGAAGCGATTGTCGAAAATCTTGAGGTGAAGAAAAAGTTGTTTTCAGATTTGGAATCCATCGTTTCGGAGCATACCGTTTTAGCCTCTAATACTTCGTCGTTGTCGATTGCGTCTATTGCATCGGCTTGCCAAAAACCGGGTCGCGTCATCGGCATCCATTTCTTCAATCCGGCGCCGCTCATGCAATTGGTGGAAGTGATTCCGGCCGTACAAACAGATGGCAAAATCCTCGCGCAAACGGTCGAGACCATTTCAAGTTGGAAGAAAACCGTGGCCGTCGCCAAAGACACGCCGGGCTTTATCGTCAACCGCGTGGCGCGTCCTTTTTACGGCGAAGCGCTCCGCATTTATGAAGAAGGCATCGCCGATATGGCCACGATTGACTGGGCGATGAAAACCTTCGGCGGTTTCCGCATGGGGCCGTTTGAACTCATGGATTTCATTGGGCACGACATCAATTACACCGTGACCGAAACGGTGTTCACGGCGTTCTATTTCGACCCGCGCTACAAGCCGTCGTTTACGCAAAAACGCCTGGTGGAAGCTGGGTTTTTGGGCCGAAAGACCGGACGCGGTTTTTACGACTATGCGTCCGAAATGCCGGTGCCGACGCAGGATGAAACGCTCGGAAAGCAAATTTGCAACCGCGTCTTGGCCATGCTCATCAACGAGGCCGCCGATGCCTTGCACCTGAACATCGCATCGGCAAAAGACATCGACAATGCCATGACCAAAGGCGTCAATTATCCGAAAGGATTGCTGGCTTGGGCCGACGAGATCGGAATCCGTCGTTGCGTGGAAACGCTCGACGAATTGTATAACGAATACCACGAAGACCGTTACCGTTGCAGCGTTTTGCTCCGGAACATGGCGCGTGAACATAAAACGTTCTTTTCATGACACCACAGGAAATTGTCGATAAGATGTTCACCAACGATGCGTTCAGCCAATGGCTGGGCATTTCGGTCGATGAGGTTTCGCAAGGACATTGCGTGCTGTCGATGACCATCCGCCCGGAAATGACCAACGGATTTGGCATCGCACACGGTTCCATCACATACGCCTTGGCCGACAGTGCGCTGGCTTTCGCGTCGAACGCCCACGGACGCCAATCGGTGAGCATCGATACTTCGGTCAACCACATCGAGTCATTGAAGGCTGGCGATATAATTACGGCCACGGCATATGAGAACGCCATCAAGAACAAATTCGGGTTTTACACGGTGAAAGTGAAGAAAGGCGATGTGATTGTGGCGCTGTTCAAAGGAACGGTATATAGGAGTGAGAAAGAATGGGTTTAGTTGCTGGTGGCTAGATATTCACAGTTGCCGATAGTTTTGTGATTAAAATATTAATAAGAATTAAATGTTGAGGCTAGACAATTCATCTAACAACTAGCCACTATCAACTAACAACTATGGAAGCATACATCATAGACGGCGTACGAACGCCCATCGGAAGTTACCAAGGTGCGTTGTCGGCTGTTCGGGCCGATGACTTGGCTGCGCACGTGATCAAGACTTTAGTGGAACGCCATCCGGAAATCCCGGCCCAGGTGTATGACGACGTCATATTCGGTTGCGCCAACCAGGCCGGAGAAGACAACCGCAATGTGGCAAGAATGTCGCTGCTTTTGGCAGGTTTGCCGCAAACCGTACCGGGTGAAACCGTCAACCGCTTGTGCGCGTCCGGATTGTCGGCAGTCGTGCAAGCCAACCGCGCCATCAAATCAGGTGACGGTGATTTGTTCATCGCGGGCGGCGTCGAGAACATGACCCGCGGCCCGCTGGTGGTTTCCAAACCGTCGTCGGCCTATGGTACCGATTCCAAAATGTATGATTCCAGTTTCGGATGGCGTTTCATCAACCCGAAAATGAAAGAAATGTACGGCGTGGATGCGATGGGAGAAACGGCCGAGAATCTCGTCGACAAATACCAAATTTCGCGCGAAGACCAAGATAGGTTTGCCCTGCACAGCCAACAAAAAGCTGCCAGAGCGCAGGAAAGCGGCCGATTGGCGAAAGAAATCATTCCTGTCGAAATCCCGCAACGCAAAGGCGATCCGGTTGTTTTCAGCAAAGATGAATTCATAAAGCCCAGTACTTCGATGGAAGGTCTTGCCAAATTGCGCGGTGCCTTCCGGAAAGACGGCAGTGTCACGGCAGGGAATGCATCGGGATTGAACGATGGCGCGGCTGCGGTTTTGGTCGCTTCGGCAGACGCAGTCAAGAAATACAACCTGAAACCACTGGCGAAAATCGTCAGCTCGGCGGTTGTCGGGGTCGAACCGAGAATCATGGGTATAGGTCCGGTGGAAGCCACCAGAAAAGCGTTGGACAAAGTGGGTTTGACATTGGATCAAATCGACATCATCGAACTCAACGAAGCGTTCGCGGCACAAAGCATCGCCTGCATCCGCGAACTGGGGCTTAAAGACGACGACCCGCGGATTAACCCCAACGGTGGCGCCATCGCTATCGGGCACCCACTGGGCATGACCGGAGCGCGCATCACCTACGCCGCGGCTTTGGAACTTTCCCTGACCGGAAAAAAATACGCGCTTGTCACGATGTGCATTGGCGTCGGGCAAGGCTACGCGATGATCATCGAAAGAATGGACAATTGACAATGGATAATTGATAATGAGGGATTGAGGCTAGATTCTTCTAGCAACACTCGAGGCGCAGCCGAACTGTTTGGAGCGCAGCGTAAAAAAACAACTAGCCACTAGCAACTAACTATGAAAATACAAAACTATATACACGGCCAATGGGTCGAAGGCGCCGGCAACGGAACCGCGTTGATTGACTCGGTGACGGGCGATTTGATCGGGCATGCCTCGACCGAAGGCGTCGATTTCGAAAAAGTGCTGCACTATGCACGTACAACCGGCGGGGCAAAACTCCGCAAGATGACGTTCCAGGAACGCGGCAACATGCTCAAGAAACTGGCGATGTATCTCAGCAAGCGCAAAGAGCAGTTCTACGAAATCAGCTACCGCACCGGCGCAACCCGCGTGGATTCGTGGATTGACATCGAAGGCGGATTCGGCAACTTGTTCGCCAACGCATCGCTCCGGAAATTGTTCCCGAACCAACCCTATGACGTAGAAGGCGACCCGATTGACCTTTCGCGCGGCGGCCGTTTCATGGCGCATCACATCTTGGTGCCGAAACCGGGCGTGGCCGTACACATCAATGCCTTTAACTTTCCGGTTTGGGGCATGCTCGAGAAATGTGCGGTGAACTGGATGGCCGGAATGCCAGCCGTAGTAAAGCCCGCCACATCGACATCGTATTTGGCCGAAGCGGTTGTCAAGGAAATCATCGCGTCAGGGATTTTGCCCGAAGGTGCCTTGCAACTCATTTGCGGATCGGCGGGCGACATGCTCAACTATGTCGAGTCGCAAGACGTGGTGACCTTTACAGGTTCGGCCGATACCGGAAGAAAACTGAAAGCGCATCCGAAGATCATATCCGAATCGGTGCCGTTCAACATGGAAGCCGACTCGCTTAACGCTTCTATTTTAGGTGAAGACGCCAAACCCGGCACGCCAGAGTTCGATTTGTTCGTCAACCAAGTCCGCTCGGAAATGACCGTGAAATGTGGGCAGAAATGTACCGCCATCCGCCGAATCATTGTTCCGGAAGGTTTGGTGGAAGACGTACAGATCGCACTCGGCAAGGCGCTCGACAAAGTCACCATCGGCGACCCGCGCATGAAGGAAGTCCGGATGGGTTCGCTCGTGAGCCAGGATCAGGTACATGAAGTCAAACTCCGTACACAGGAAATCGCGAAAACGGCTTCCATCGTTTATGGCGGACAGGATAAAATCGATGCCATTGGCGCCGACCCGTCAAAAGGTGCGTTCATCAGCCCGATGGTGTTGCGCGAAGACAATCCGTTCAAGAATACCGCTGTCCATGAAACCGAGGCATTTGGCCCTGTGGCTACGATCATGCCGTATAAAAACATCGACGAAGCGACTGAATTGGCCCGAATGGGCAAAGGCTCGCTCGTGTCATCCATCGTCACGAATTCAGATAAAATTGCAAAGGAATATGTTGTGGGTGCAGCATCGCACCACGGACGTATTTTGGTGCTGAACCGCGAAAACGCCAAGCAGAGTACCGGCCATGGTTCACCGATGCCACAACTGGTCCACGGCGGCCCGGGCAGAGCGGGCGGCGGCGAGGAAATGGGCGGACTGCGCGGCATCAAGCATTACATGCAACGTTGCGCCATCCAAGGTTCGCCGACGACGCTGACCGAAATCACAGGCATTTACCAGCCAAATTCCGCATACAAAGAAACGGCGCAGCATCCGTTCCAATATTACTGGGACGACATCGAGCCGGGCATGTCGCTCAAGACGCACAAGCGCACGGTAACCGATACCGACATCATCAATTTCGCGAACCTCACTTGGGATCATTTTTACGCCCATACCGATATCACGTCTTTAAAAGGCAGCATTTTCGAGAAGCGCACGGCGCACGGCTATTTCATTTTGGCCGCAGCCGCAGGGCTTTTCGTCTGGCCGAACAAAGGCCCGGTGGCCGCAAACTATGGCTTGGAGGAATGCCGATTCCTGCGTCCGATTTACCACAACGATACGATGTATGTGCGTTTGACGTGCAAACAAAAAATCGAACGCGACCACCGCGGCGAAGAAATGCCGTCGGGCATCGTGAAATGGTTCGTGGAAGTGTTCGACCAAAACGACGAGCTGACCGCCGTTGCGACGATTTTAACGATGGTGCAGAAACGCTCGCCGTTCCCGGAGATCAACCGCAGTACCATCGATCATTATATCTCAAAGTTGACCGTGAACCACAAGGCCAACTGGGGCACGATGACGCCGCAACACATGGTGGAGCACCTCGAAGACCAATACCGTTACGCCGCCGCGCAAATGGGCGAGTTCGAGATTGCGACCCCGACCGAACACCTGGAGAAATACCGCGAGACGATTTTCAACCACAAGCCGATGCCGAAAGGACACCAGCATCCGCTGATGAAAAAAGGCGAGAATGAGCCTTTGAAACACGCCGATCTGGACGCCGCGAAAGCCAAGCTCATCGAAGCCATGGACGCGTACGAGGCGTTCTTTAAGGAAAATCCCGAGGTGCGCACGAAAAACGTTGTATTTGGCATGATGGACAAATTCGAGTGGGATTTGCTGGCGAATAAACATTTCACGCATCATTTTGAGCAATTTGGAATATTGGATTAATGAATAATTAATAGTTAATAATTAATAGCGGCCGCCATCAACCATTATTAATTATTAATTATCCATTATTAATTGAAAACATGGAAGCATACGTACACTCAAATACCGAAAACCACATCGCGACGATTGAATTCTTTCATCCGGAACAGAACTCGTTGCCGGGAAATATACTCGCACAGCTGGCGCAAGCCATTACCGATGCGGGCAACAATCCGGAGGTGAAAGTCATTATCCTAAAAAGCGGCGGTGACCGGACGTTTTGCGCCGGTGCCAGTTTCCGCGAACTGATCGCGATTGACGACCCGGCGAAAGGGAAAGTATTTTTCTCGGGTTTTGCCAACGTCATCAACGCCATGCGCAAATGCCCGAAGTTCATCATCGGGCGCATCCAAGGGAAAACCGTGGGCGGCGGCGTAGGCATTGCGGCGGCCACCGATTATTGCTTCGCGGCCAAATTCGCGGCCATCAAACTGAGCGAACTCAATGTCGGCATCGGGCCGTTCGTGGTGTCGCCGGCCATTGAACGCAAAATGGGCGTGTCGGCCATGTCGCAGATCGCGATTGACGCCAACACGTTTTACGAAGCTGAATGGGCCAGGGGCAAAGGCCTGTTCGCACAGGTCTATGAGGACATCGAGGAAATGGACAATGCAGTGGCAGCATTCGCCCAGCATTTGTGTACCTACAACCCGGAAGCGATGACAGAAATGAAGAAGATCTTCTGGAAAGGCACCGACGACTGGGACCATTTGCTCGCAGAACGCGCCGCCATCAGCGGACGTTTGGTTCTGTCAGCGTTCACCAAAAAAACACTGGAAAAGTTCAAATAAAAGGAAGAGGTTTCGGTTAGCGGTTTTATCGAGCCACTAACAACTAACCACTGGCAACTATGATATACGAATTCAAGGGTTTCATTCCCGTCATCCATGAGTCGGCCTTCATCCATCCACAGGCCGCTGTTACCGGTAACGTGATTATCGGCAAGGACGTCTATATTGGGCCGGGCGCGGCCATCCGTGGAGACTGGGGCGGAATCATCATTGAAGACGGATGCAATGTGCAAGAGAATTGCACGATACACATGTTTCCGGGGAAAGACATCGTCTTGAAGGAAGGCGCGCATATTGGCCACGGTGCGATTGTCCACGGCGCGAATATCGGCAGGAATTGTCTCATCGGCATGAATGCGGTGATCATGGATGATGCCGACATCGGCGACGAAAGCATCGTGGGCGCGTTGTGTTTTGTTAAGGCTGAAACCAAAATCCCGCCGCGGAGCATTGTGGTGGGCAATCCGGGTGTGATCGTGAAGTCGGTGTCAGACGAGATGCTGGCCTGGAAAACCAAAGGCACACAGCTTTACCAACAGTTGCCCAAGGAAATGTATGAGACGTGGAAACCGGTGGAACCGCTACGTGAAATCCCGGCGAATCGTCCGGTACAGGAGCGAAATTATATGACGTTGGAGGAAACAAGAAAGAAATAATGTTCAAAGTTTGAGGTTCAAAGTCCAATGTTGGTGTATGCTAACTTTGAACTTTGAACCTCCGAAACTTAAACTAAATAATATGTTTGAGCTAAAACTGCCCAAAATGGGTGAAAGTATTTCGGAAGCAACCATCATCAACTGGCTGAAAAATGTCGGTGAGCGCGTGGAAGCTGAAGACACGTTGCTGGAAGTGGCCACCGATAAAGTCGATAGCGATGTACCGTCGCCGGTATCGGGCGTAATTACCGAAATCCGTTATGGCAAGAACGATGTCGTGAAAGTGGGAGAGGTGTTGGCGTTGATTGACACAGACGAAAGTCAAAACTCGAAACTCGAAAGTCCAAAGTCAAACCTCGAAGGTCAAACGACAAAAGGTGAAGAAAGATCAACCGGCTCGTCAACTCAAATCCAGCCACCAGCCACCGGCCACCAGCGACCAAATTTAAAATCCAACCCCGACGCATTCCTGTCGCCGCTGATCATTTCCATCGCGCAAAAGGAAAACCTGTCGCTCGAAGAAGTGCAAAGCATTCCGGGTTCGGGTGCAGACGGCCGCATCCAAAAAAGCGATGTCTTCAATTATCTGAAGAATAGGAAATATCCGCTGGCCAGTCGACCAGTCGACCAGCCACCAGCCACCGCCTGGGAACAACTAGGCTATTCCAATCCAAAAGTTTCTGTCGGAGAAAACGACCGCATCATAGAAATGGACCGCATGCGCCAGATGATTGCCGGGCGTATGGTGTATTCCAAACAAACTTCGCCGCATGTTACGTCGTACCTCGAAATAGACGTGACCAATTTGGTGCAATGGCGGGCGCAAAACAAAGATGCTTTTGTCGAAAAATACAACGAAAAGCTTACGTTTACACCGATTTTCGTAGACGCGGTGGCGAAGGCAATTGTCGATTTCCCGTTGATCAACGTGGCCATCGACGGAAAGAAGATCATTGCCCGCGGCGACATCAACATCGGGATGGCTACGGCGCTTCCGAGCGGGAATTTGATAGTGCCGGTGGTGCGCAATGCCGACAAAAAAGCACTCGATGTGTTGGCGAAGGAAGTCAACCAACTCGCCGACGCCGCACGCAACAACAAACTGAAACCAGACCAAGTGCAAGGCAGCACATTTACGATTTCCAACGTGGGTACATTCGGGAGTTTGATGGGAACACCCATCATCAACCAACCGGAAGTGGCCATTTTAGCGCTCGGCATCATCAAGAAAAGGCCTGAGGTCATCACGACCGATAAGGGCGAAGAAATAGCCATCCGGAGCATGATGTTCCTCTCGCTGTCTTTCGACCACCGCGTCGTGGACGGTTTCCTGGGCGGATCATTCTTGCGACGCGTGGGCGATTATCTCGAAAAGTTCGATACAAACACAACTATATAAATAACCGACATGTTACACGACATCAAAGAAAACATCCGCCACAGTGGCCGCGAAAAAAATGTTGACCTGAACACCAGCGTCATGGGAACGGTGTTCACCGACCACATGTTCATCTGCGATTACTACGATGGCGCATGGCATAACCCCAGGATTGAGCCGCTCGAGCCCATTGCCACGCATCCGGCGGCGATGGCTTTGCATTACGGACAAGCGATTTTTGAAGGCATGAAAGCCACGTTGGGTAAAGACGAAACGCCGTTGTTGTTCAGGCCCGATGAAAATGCCAAGCGATTGAATTTTTCCGCAGACCGCATGGGCATGCCTACCTTTCCGGAAGATCTTTTCGTAGAAGCACTCAAACGTTTTGTGGCCATCGAGAAAAATTGGATTCCTACGGCCGAAGGCACCGCTTTATATCTGCGTCCGTTCATGTACGCTGACGAAGCCTTCATCGGCATGCGCGCCGCAACCAAATACAAATTCATCATTTTTGCGTCGCCGAGCGGACCGTTTTTCGCCAAACCGATTAAGCTGTGGGCAGAAACCCATTACATCCGCGCAGCCATTGGCGGGACGGGTGAAGCCAAAGCAGCCGGAAACTACGCTGCTGCTATCCGCCCGACCGAAATGGCCAAGAAAAAGGGTTACGACCAAGTCTTGTGGCTTGATGCGCGCGATTTTGAGTACGTACAGGAAGTGGGCACCATGAACATTTTTTTCAAGGTGGCCGGCAAATTCATCACACCAAACTTGGGCGGCGCGGTCTTGAACGGGATTACCCGTTTGAGCGTGATTGACTTGCTACGCGACAAAGGCTTTTCGGTTGAGGAACGCCCGGTATCGATGCAGGAAATCGTCGAAGCCTTTAAAAACGGAACGCTCGAAGAAGCTTTCGGCGTGGGAACCGCAGTTTCTATTGCGCCGGTGGCCGAAATCGGATATAAAGACCTGAACATTACGTTCCCCGAACATGCGCCCGTGGGCAAAGACATCAAGGCCACACTCGACGCCATCAAGACGCAGCAGTTAGATGACAAATTCGGCTGGATTGTACCGGCGGAGCCAATGGCGATTGACAAGGGATAATTGACAATAGGCCGCCATTTACCGTCTCGACCATACTAAATAAGCAAACCGCGAAATCACCCAGGCTATCATCGTGAATTCGCGGTTTTTATTTTTTTAATCTGTCAGCTTCTATGGATTTACCGCAATCTTCGCGTTGAGCATACCGGAAGGCTTTGTGATTTTCACCACATACAAACCAGTTTGGAATGGCATCTCGGCGGATAAATCGAGCGGGACGGTTTGCATGCCCACTGTGGCTTGCTGCGACAGGGTTTTAACGAGTCGTCCGGCCAAATCATACACACGGATGTCGCAGTTTTCGCCTGCGCTGGCCGGGAAATGTAACGTGGTGTGACCTGCCGTCGGATTCGGAAATACCGATAAACCTTGATTGGTATTGGAGGTTATGGGGTTGGTGCCCAAGTTTTCTGTAAGCACTTTCAACACAGCAATGCCCCGACCCAAACAACTCATCCACAGTTCGTAACCGCCGGAGATGATTTTCACTTCCAGGTCTTTGATGTTGCTGTTTGGCAACATATTCCAGGCTGGTTCGCCGCCCGGAGCCGATGGGAATACTTCCACGTTGGCGCCATCGAACGACAGCAATCCTGATTCCAACGACGGGAATTCGGAGTCGTACTGCATCCAGACTTTTCCGTCAGGCGTAACGGCCATCGGCCGTACGTGTTCGCCTGGAAATGGCCAGCCTTCGTCATAAGACCAGGTCGTGGATTGTCCCGTATTGATGTCGTGTTTGATCAGGACGCTGCCGTTGCTGTTTCCCGGCAGCCAATTTCCAGTCCAGAGATTCCCTGATGAGTCTGCCGCCAAACCGGTGAATACGCCCGATGCGGCTTCGAAATCGGCGACGGTGAAAGAATGTGTGTTCACGGCGTCGGTATGCTGGATTTCGTCGTCGGTCATGGCCCAAATGCCGCCGCTGGCTGTTGGGTCGGCCATAATTTTTCGGCCCCAGCCGACGATGGGGAGTAGCGTCCATTGCCCTTGGTGATAGTAGCGGATGTGGTAATATTCTCCCAACTGCCAAAGCCTGCCCGCCGCATCTTCAACCAAACCTTTTGCGGTAACCAGATCGCCGTCGAGTGTCGCATATTGCGTGTCGTCCCATGCGTAAATGCCACTGAATGTAGGGCTGAATGCTATACTGTGGTTGGAAGGTCGGTAACAAATGGCGGTTGCATTGTCTGCCAGAAACGGAAAATCTTGTCCTAGTCCATAGGTGTAGGGGTTGTGTGATTTCCATCGGTCACCATCGAAGGCTTGGATGCCGCCAACACCCGTGCCGGCGTTGCCCGTAAACCAGATGGCATCTGGCGTGATGCACAAATCTTCCACAAAGTAGTCAAGCTGTGAGGTGTTGGTCAACCGATAACGTTGCCAGTTGCCGGTGGCGGCGTCGCGTCTTGCCGCACCCTCAAGGCCGCAAACCCATACGTTCCCGTCAGCGTCGATGTCAATTGCCGTATTGTTGCTGCCGTCGCGCCAAATGCCGTAGTTCTGCCAATTGGCACCGTCAAACCGCCAGACTTCGCCCGTAGCCGTCACCAGCAAAGCTTGCTTTGACCCAAACGCCTTAAAGGAATCAATGTAAAAAGTCAGGTTGGAATAAGGATGCAACGGATGGTGCCAAACACCGTTCTGATCTTGGTATTCCAAGGTTTCGAAAGCGCCGTCGGCGGCCAACCGCAAAGCCCAGAAATTCCCGTCGTCGTCCACGCAATCTTTTCCGGGAAGACCGGCAATATCGCCCACCGACGCAGGGTAGGTGTACGTAGTTGTATTGGTTTCACTGTCAAACTTTGATACTTGGCCATAATACGCATCGCCGGACCAAACCAAATAGCCGCCACTGGTTTTGGGTTGCACGCTTACGTAGAGTTGCGCCCCGCCCATATTGTTCCAAGTGTCGTTTTGAGGGTTGTACCGAATCAAGCCTTGGCTGGCCACCCAAAGCGTGCCGTCCGGAGCGCGGTCGACGTCTGACGCCAAACCGAGAAACGGGAAATCGGCCTGCGAAAAACTCTCAATCGATGCACTGCCTACTTCAGGATTGAATTTGATGAGGCCGGTATTTTTAGCCATCCAAACCACGCCGTTCGCATCTTGGATAATCTCGTTGATGTGGATGTCGCCATTGTCGAAGCCGCCCAGAACGGGCAAGTCAACATTGGAGAAATTGGTCCATTGGTCGTGACTAATGTCGTATTTCGCAAAGCCGCCTTCGCCCCAATTGCCTGTATTGGCGGCAATGTATGGGTTTCCGTCATGGTCAATCCAGAGTGCGGTGGCCGAATCACCTTGGATGCCTGTATTTCCGGGTCGATAGAAGCGCCACGATGTTGTAGTTTGTCCGAAGGCAATCAAATAACAACAGAAAAAAGCAAGGGTAAAATTTTGTTTCATGGTGTAAGTAGTTAGCCGTGGTTTTGTAGGGAAACCGTCGATAGGATAACAACCGCAATTCGATTTTCCCTACCGTCAAAGCGCTATTTTTTGAAGCGTTTTGTAAAGTTTTCGGTAACTTTGCCCGTAGGCCTGAAAAACTGCATTTGCCGCAGGCTTATCTAGACGTACTATGCAAACAGCCGAACTCACTTTGAATAAAACAATCCTGGAAAAAGCCTTCGCCACGATGGCCACCGCCAAGTCGATGACCGAATGGTACGAGGAGAATTTTAAGACCGTTTCCAAATATGTCCACGCCACCTCGCGCGGGCACGAAGCCATACAAATTGCCGTGGCAATGCAGTTGCTGCCTCAGGATTATGCGTTTCCGTATTACCGCGACGACTCGATGTTGCTGGGCATCGGGATGCAGCCGTACGATTTGATGCTGCAATTGATGGCCAAGCGCGACGATCCGTTTTCGGGTGGCCGCACGTACTATTGCCATCCGAGCCTGCGCGATGCCGACAAACCAAAAATTCCACACCAGTCATCGGCCACCGGGATGCAGGCTATCCCTGCTACGGGCGCGGCGATGGGCTTCTGGTATAAGGAAAGTGTCGGGCTTTCAATGGACGAGGTGAAACCTGTAGTGGTTTGCTCGCTGGGCGACGCATCGGTCACCGAAGGTGAAATTGCCGAAGCGTTCCAGATGGCCGCGCTCAAGCAACTCCCGATTTTGTATCTGGTGCAGGACAACGGCTGGGACATTTCGGCCAACGCCAAGGAAACACGCGCACAGAATGCTTTTGAGTATGCGAAAGGTTTCCACGGCATCGAGGCCATTTCTATTGATGGCGCCGATTTCACAGAAAGTTACCTGGCAATCCAAAATGTACTCGATAAAATCCGAACAGAACGCCGCCCTTTTTTGGTGCATGCGAAAGTTCCGTTGTTGAACCATCACACCTCGGGTGTACGTATGGAATGGTACCGCGACGATTTGGACGAAGCCAAAAGCCGCGATCCGTATCCGGTGTTGATCAAACAACTCTTAGACGCAGGATTTACGTCGGGCCAAATAGAGAAGATCGAAAAAGACGCTTTCCAAAAAGTCAAAGCCGATTACGAAAAAGCATTACAGGCCGAAGATCCGAGGCCTGAAGATTTGTTTACACACGATTTCGCACCGACGCCGATAACAGAAGAGAAAGGCGAACGAAATCCGGCGCGTGAAGATAAAGTCGTGATGGTAGATTGCGCGTTGTTTGCCGTCGAGGAGTTGATGCGCGAAAACAAAGAATGTTTGCTTTACGGGCAGGATGTCGGCGGCCGATTGGGCGGCGTGTTTCGCGAAGCGGCGACATTGGCGCAGAAATTCGGGGACGAGCGCGTGTTCAATACGCCGATCCAGGAAGCATTTATCGTAGGGTCAACAGTAGGCATGAGTGCGGTCGGGCTAAAACCGATTGTGGAAGTCCAATTTGCCGATTACATCTGGCCCGGACTGAACCAACTCTTTACCGAAGTGGCGCGTTCGTGTTACCTGACCAACGGAAAATGGCCGGTGTCGATGATTTTGCGGGTACCGATTGGCGCGTATGGCAGCGGCGGCCCGTATCATTCCTCGTCGGTGGAAAGTGTTTTGACGAACATCCGCGGGATTAAGATTGCATACCCGAGCAACGGCGCCGACTTGAAAGGCTTGATGAAAGCAGCGTATTACGACCCCAATCCGGTGGTCATCCTCGAGCACAAAGGTTTGTATTGGTCAAAAGTAAAAGGCACCGACATGGCGCGCGTGAACGAACCGTCTGAAGATTACGTCTTGCCGTTCGGAAAGGCGAACATCGTACAGGAAATCTGGCCGCAGGACGAAGACGAAACCGTGACCGTAATTACCTACGGCATGGGCGTGCATTGGGCGTTGAATGCATCGGCCGATAGGAAAAATCAAGTCGAGATCGTCGATTTGCGGACGCTGTATCCGCTCGACGAAGAAACCATTATAAAATCGGTCAAAAAGGCGAAGAAGTGTTTGGTGGTCACGGAAGAACCGGTGAACAATTCTTTTGCGCGAGGCTTGGCCGGAATGATCCAGGAAAAGTGTTTCCGACAACTCGACGCGCCGGTCATGGTCATCGGTTCGGAGAATTTGCCGGCGATTCCGCTCAACAGTACGCTGGAACAAACCATGATTCCGAGTGCCGATAAAGTCAGGGCGAAAATCGAAGAGTTGATACAGTATTGATTTTGCAATCCCATTACCGACAAAAAAAACCGCAGTCCAATTAGCTGCGGTTTTTTCATTAAACAAAAAACAAAAAAATCAGGTTCGGTTTAGTTCCTGATGATTATCTTTTTGGTGATACCGTCAGATTTCAAGAAATACAAACCTGAAGCGTACCCTGAGGTATTGATTTCCATGCTCGCGGAAGCCGTTGCTTCGTATACTTTCTGACCGAGCGCATTGTACAAAACGACTTTCTTTCCGTCAAGCGCTTGGGCATTTGCAATGTAAAGGACGTTGCTCGCCGGATTCGGATAGACGACCAAATCGCTCACCGACACCGACGGATTGGCCAGCGGAATTTCATCGTTCGCATTGAATGTCGGCGCCTGCGAAACGAAATCTCCGGTACCGTTCGGCACGCGGGCGTAACCCGTGTTGGCGGTTTGCGCACCGAAAGTCACCGAATCCACTAAGCCTTGCGACGGATCAGACAACACAACGACTTCGCCGCTCGCCGACAATTTGAAATTGCTGTGCAGCGGTCCTTGATCCTGGTCTTCGTCGGCCCAGACAATCAGGTAACCGTTGGCAGGAATCGTTGTTCCAGAAGGAAACTGCCATTTGATGAGGTTGGTGGCATCGTCGGTCAGGTAAAAACCGCTGAGGTCAACGGCTGTAGCATTATTGTTATAAAGTTCAATCCAGTCTTCCAGTTCGGCGGCTTCGTCTGTGGCACCGGCAGAATTGCTCGCCAGGATTTCGTTGATGACTACGCCATTCGAAGCTTGTTCGGCCGTTACGGTGTAAACGAAAATGTCGTGTTCGGCACCCGCCGGCAGGTAAGAAGCAGACAAGGCCGCATTGTTGGCGATGGCTTCGATGTAATACCGTACGAACGTACCGGCGGCATAACCCGGGATTGATGCGCCGTAAACGCCATCTGCAGCGGCGCCGTCGTTGTGCGCGCCGTCATCGAACATTTGTGTGACGGTGAAGTTCCCGACCAATCCGGTGGCATAGTACAAATTTACTTTGTTGATGCCGTTGGTGGAAGTTACAGTGGCTTTGATATTGGCCACTTCGCCAGCCAGCGGGACAGTTTCCGCCATAACGCTATTGTAAAAAGGTGCCGATGCGATGACCGGTGCGACTTGCGCCACTTCGGTGTTGGCCATCAGGTAATTCCTGCGGTTGGCTACAATGGTCTTGAGTTGCGTGACGCCGCTGGTGTATTGTGCGGTCGTGTACAATTTCTTCGGGTCGGCGGCGACAAGCGAGGCGATTTGTGCGTTCATTTCATCGATGATTGCATTTGCATTTGTCGTCGTAAAAGTTTCGTTCAAAATGGTGCGGTAGTGTGCGAGGTAACGCTGGCGCCATTCCGGGATGTTGAGCAATTTGTTGAGCAGCGGATAGTTCACGCTCGTGGCATTCTTGAATGGTGTCCATGAGGTTGCGGCGGCGCTTTCAAAAGTAGAATTGCCGTCGTATTCGTACGGGACGGTACGGTCGGTTTCCGGTGCATAATACACCATGTAATCCATCTTGCCTTTCATGACGTAGCTGTCATCGTCGGTGAAAATGTTTTCCGCGGCCAGAAACCAAAGCGCTTTATCGATGTCGATTTTCGCACGGGTAGCTTCCTTGTTGGCGTTGGTGGCTGCACTCAAGGTCTGGCACGCATCGATTAGTTTTTGCCAGGCTTCTGATTCCACATCGGTAAAATCGTACGACTTGAGGTTGTAATAATTCTGATATGTTGTTGCCGACGCGCCGAGATAATTCATGCCTGCCGTGCCATCTCCCCAGCCGCCGCCGGGCATGCCATCGTCTGGATTGGCCCGGAAGTTTGCACCATTGTTACTGGTGAACCACTGTTCAATGAACGTTTTGTCTGTTGACTGGACGTTTGGGTAAATGCCCCAATCCTGGTTATTGATGTACAAATGGATGTAGTTGGCCTTCGCAATCGGGGTGTGACGACGGGCCATCCGGTTGTACAACACTTCGCGCATGAACGTCGCGTCCTGGTGGCCGTTGTTGAATTTGAAATTCTTATAGCCCGCGATGGTTTGGTCTGGATCGACGAAGTCTGTGGAAACCGCAAATGATTTTTTCTGCGATGTGCCGGTTTGCTGGTACGAAGTGTTTCCGCGGAAACGCACGCCGACATTTTCATACGTTATGCCATCATAAGTCAGCGACGCCGGGATTTCCGTTTCGCTGCTGTAGTTGGCCTGCAACAAACTCCAATAGTTGGTTTGTGCGAAAGTGAGATACACGTCCTTGATGGTGGTGCGGTCGTAAAATCCGGTTGGCGCCTGGCCGCCCGTATAGAGGATTTTGCCATCGGCCGAAAAATACATTTCCTGCGGCAGCGATTGGCTTGTTGCGGTTTGCGCTGCGAGAAGCGTCAAGAGCGCAAAAGGGAACAGTTTCTTCATCTTCATTAAGTTAGCGGCCAAAAATATTCTATTGGTTGGCGTGCCAAAAATAAAAGAGGTAAACCAAACTTTTTCATCGGTAAAGAAATTGTTGCGGAATCGTCAATAAAAAACCGCCAATTGCGGCGGTTTCAAATGTTACTTTTTTATTTCCGGCGGATACTTTGCCAGTATGCTCGATACGAATTCCTTGATGACTTCGTCTTTCTTTTCGGCGTCTTTCGTGAGGTTTCCGATGCCTTGGCCTTGCCAGATCATTTCTTTCTTCTTCGCATCGATCAGGTCAATATAGAGCGTGCCTTCGGTAGTTGTGTAAACCGTATTGTAGCCGCCCCAGAAGAACGGGTTCCAACCCCAGCCCCAGCCGTAACCCCAGCCGGCATTGAATTGATTGACATTTACTTCTTCGCGGGCTTTGGTGAAGAAGTTTACGAGTAAGTCTGGATTGTCGCTTTTGGTAAATCCTTTGGCGGCCATGACTTCGTCGATGGAACGTAGGATGCGCTTTTTGTCAAGATCGGAGATTTCGGCTTTATCGATGCCGGTCTTGTAAAACGCATAGGTCTTAAACTGTGTAAAATCTACGCGTTTGTCATAGTCGGTATTCACGCTGACTGACGCGCAACTGCTCGCAATCAGGAGCAGCAACAGGGGAAGTAATTTAAATGTTTTCATAGCGGTGGTTTATAATTTATTTTTCTTTTTTTCTTTGAAACTCCGGGCAATCGCCAAGATGTTTAAGACCATCGAAGCCACCAGCACAATCGCCTGCAACCACAAAGAACTCATGAGCAAGGCTACCGGTAAAAGTCCGATTCCCATGATCATCAGCCCGATGCTGTCAGGTTTTTTCATTTATATATTATTGAGGATGGCGTCGTCAACCAGATTCGGGATGGTGACCTTGAGTAAAGGCTCGGATTCCATCGCGCGTTTGATTGCAAACATGGCTTCATCGTTCCTGGCCCAGCTTCGTCGGGAAATGCCGTTGTTGACATCCCAGAAAAGCATGGATTTCAGGCGTTTTTCAGCCGCTGCCGAGCCATCAAGAACCATACCGAAACCGCCGTTGATAACCTCGCCCCAACCTACGCCGCCGCCGTTGTGAATGGATACCCAAGTGGCGCCCCGAAAACTGTCTCCGATGACATTGTGTATGGCCATATCTGCGGTAAATCTTGAACCGTCATAAATATTGGATGTTTCGCGGTAGGGCGAATCGGTACCGGAAACATCATGGTGGTCGCGGCCGAGAACAATGGGGCCGATGTGGCCATTGGCGATGGCTTCGTTGAACGCTTCGGCGATTTTCATGCGGCCTTCGGCATCAGCATAAAGAATTCTGGCCTGGGAGCCAACGACCAGTTTATTTTGTTGCGCACCGATGATCCAGCGGATGTTGTCCTGCATTTGTTGCTGGATGCGCGCCGGAGCGGTTTTGGCCATTTCTTCCAGGACTTCACGGGCGATGTTGTCGGTCTTTTGCAAGTCTTCCTGTTTTCCGGAGCAACAAACCCAGCGGAATGGACCAAATCCATAGTCAAAACACATCGGACCCAAAATGTCCTGAACATAACTCGGGTATTTGAAGTCGATGTGGTTTGATGCCATGACATCGGCGCCGGCGCGTGAACTTTCGAGCAGGAACGCGTTGCCATAGTCGAAGAAATACGTGCCTTTTGCGGTATGTTTGTTTACGGCGGCTGCATGACGTCGAAGCGATTCCTGTACCTTTTCCTTGAACGATGACGGGTTTTCGGCCATCATGTTTTTGGCTTCCTCAAAGGTAAGCCCGGCCGGATAATAGCCGCCAGCCCACGGATTATGCAGTGAAGTCTGGTCTGAACCCAAATCAATGTGAAGGTTTTCGGCATCGAATTTTTCCCAGACGTCAACTACGTTGCCTTCATAAGCGATGGATACGACTTCTTTGTTGGCTTTTGCTGAATGGACACGGGCCACGAGTTGGTCTAGATCTTTGATGACTTCATCAACCCAACCCTGCGAGTGACGTGTGTGTACAGCTTTCGGGTTGACCTCGGCGCAAACCGTGATGCAGCCTGCGATGTTTCCGGCTTTGGGTTGTGCGCCGGACATACCGCCTAGACCTGAAGTGACGAACACTTTTCCGGTGAGATCTTCGCCGTTCTTGGCGATTTTTCTACCGGCGTTCAACACCGTAATTGTCGTGCCGTGGACGATGCCCTGCGGCCCGATGTACATATAACTGCCCGCGGTCATCTGGCCATATTGGGTAACGCCGAGTGCATTGAATTTTTCCCAATCGTCTGGTTTGGAATAGTTCGGGATCATCATGCCGTTGGTCACGACCACGCGTGGCGCTTCGGTATGCGACGGGAATAATCCCATCGGGTGGCCGGAATACATGACCAAGGTTTGTTCGTCCGTCATTTCCGAAAGGTATTGCATCGTGAGCAGGTATTGCGCCCAGTTCTGGAACACCGCGCCGTTGCCGCCGTACGTGATGAGTTCATGCGGATGCTGCGCCACGGCATAATCGAGATTGTTTTGGATCATGAGCATGATGGCTTTGGCTTGCTCCGATTTTCCGGGATACTCCGAAATCGGACGGGCTTTCATCTCATAATCCGGCCGGAACCGGTACATATATATGCGGCCGTAGGTGTTGAGCTCGTCGGCGAATTCCCGGGCCAACACCGCGTGGTGTTTTTTGTCGAAATAGCGCAGCGCGTTGCGGAGGGCGAGTTTTTTCTCCTCGGGTGAAAGGATTTCTTTGCGTTTGGGCGCGTGGTTGATGTTCGGGTCGTAGGGTTTGGGTTGTGGCAGTTCTTGCGGAATGCCTTGTTTGATTTGTTCTTGAAAAGTCATATGTTTCAGATTAGTGCGAACCGCGTTAAGGATTGCAGCACTGTTTGAGCTCTTGGGAAACCTCACAGGTTTTTGTAACCTGTGAGGTTTTTCCCAAAGCGAGTGCGGAAAGCCTGGCCGCAGGCAACGCCCATTTAATTTTTCTTCCTGATCGTACCCGTATTTTTGTCGAAGCCGTACGGGCAATGCCGGCATCCGGAACGGCAGCAATAGCCGCGCTTAAGGTGGAAATTTTCGGTAAAAACCTTGAATCCTTCGGGCGTGAGGTAATAATCTTCGCCTTCAATGAGTTTATTTTCCTTACTTTGTTCCTCCATTTCTACAAAAATAGGATGTTTTTGCTGGTTTCGAAATATTTGGTGCCGAAAGGTTTTGACGGAATCGCGATTTTCCCGTTCGTGATTTTGCGGCATAAAGCGCAGGCCGCCGATGCAGCCTATGTCAATCATGAAAAAATCCACTTGCGGCAGCAATTGGAACTGGGTATACTGCCTTTTTTTATTTGGTACGGGATTGAATTCTTGTGGCGGCTCGCACAATACCGAAACTATGACAAGGCCTACCGGAACATCAGTTTCGAGCGCGAAGCGTATGCGCACGAAGCCAATTTCGTGTATTTGCCCTCTAGAACATGGTGGAAATTCCTACAATATTTGTAAAAGTTTTCCACAATTTTAGACGAACGACGTTATGGATGGACGAACAACTTTTTTATACGTAATTGCGCGTATTTTTATAAAAAGCTGTGAATGATGTATTTATATTTGTATTTTTATCAGAAACAATGAGGCCATGAAGAAGATATTTACTTTGCTCTCTATTCTTAGCGGTTTTGCCATGACGGCGCAGCTGTACATTGCAGCGAACCCGAACAGTTACGTGTATGTGGGCGACCAATACTTGTTCGTCAAACAAGATGTAAACCTGCAGAACAACTCGAACCTGTATTTGCGCAATGGCGGACAGCTGTTGCAGGGCACAACGGCGACATCGACCAACCAAGGCCAAGGTAAGCTGTCGGTTTTCCAGGAAGGCACCGTCGATAATTTTGAATATAATTATTGGTGTTCGCCGGTGGGCAATGCTTCTGCGGCTACAGGCAATGAGGCGTTTGGTGTGACGATGTTGAATCGCCCGTCGTCGGTGACGGCAAGCACGCCTGCAACCATGTTATCAATGACGGCGCTCAACGGCGAAGCTTCCAACCCAGGCTTGAACATCGCGCCGCGGTGGATATTTAAGTTTCTGTCGTCTTCCACGTATTCTCAGTGGGTTTCGGTAGGCGCGGCGTCTACAATCGGTGCCGGGGAAGGTTTTACGATGAAAGGCACATCTGGAACCGATGCCTCTTTTTCGGAAGGTGGCGTGTCCAACAATCCTGGCGCTGCGCAACGTTATGATTTCCGCGGCAAACCCAATGACGGAGATATTTCGATTACCGTGGGTGCGGGAAAATTGACTTTGACCGGTAATCCATACCCATCCGCCATTGATTTGCAAGCATTCCTACTGGCCGCGACCAACTGTACTGGCGTGGCGTATTTTTGGGAGCAAGACAAGACCGTAAATTCTCATTTAATAGCTTCTTATCAAGGAGGTTACGGGACGTATGCCGCAGGAACCAATACCTATACACCGCCAACCTTTTACGCGTACAATGGTGCCGGAACACAATTGGGTGTTGTCGGCACGGGAACAAATTATCCACGGAAATTCTCTCCCGTGGGACAAGGTTTCATGATAGAAGGCAGCGTGGACGGAACCGTGACGATGGAAAATGTCTACCGCGTATTCCAGAAAGAAGGCGTGATTTCACATTTCGAACGCCCGGCTTCTGCAGGGCATGGCGCTGCTTCACCGGGTTTGGGCGACACTAACTATCCGGAAATCCCATCGGTTTCTGGGTTTGATTACACGCAAGTGAGCATGTTGCCGAATCCGCAAATCAGGTTTAACATCTTGCTGAACAATCAAGGCGTGCGACAATTGGCCTTGACGTTCAATCCGTTGGCGACCGATGGTATCGACCGCGCGATGGATGCCAAGTCGCCAGGCGGCGGCAATACCGATGGTTTCTTTGCCTTGGAAAGTGGCGAGTATGTCATTGCCGCCATCGATTTTGACATCAACAAAAAAATTCCACTCGGATTAAAGAGCGACGGGCAAGGTACTTTTAGGATCCGTGTGGCTGAAATGCTCAATTTTACCGATGCCGAAAATGTATATGTTCACGACAAACTTACCGACATTTACTATGATGTAAAGGAAGCGGATTTTGATGTCACATTGCCTGCGGGGATCGAAACCAGTCGTTATGAGATTACTTTCATCAACTCATCGCTCGGCGTTCCGGGTGTAGACGAAAATGCTTTTGACATCCTTCAGGACAACGATGCGCAGCAATTGGTAATTGCCAATCCGGACATGCTCGAGCTTAATTCTTGCAGTTTGTACGACATCACCGGAAAGTTGGTGATGCACAAGAACAAACTTGGGACTGAGGCAGAATACCGGTTCTCTACCAGCGGTCTGAGTGAAGGTATCTACATCGTGAAACTACTTACGGACAAAGGGCAAAGCTTTAGCCGAAAGGTGTCCATCTTCAGAAAATTATAACATCAGAGCGGCTTTGGCCGCTTTTTTTATTGCTATTTTTGTGACATGGAAGTCACGACCCAAACCGTTCACATTCCAGACCGAAGCGTCACTTTATCCATACGGCGCGAAGACCTGATTCATCCGGTGGTTTCGGGCAATAAATTCCGCAAACTCAAATACAATCTCTTGGAAGCTGCCAAGCAAAACCATACCCGGTTGCTAACTTTTGGCGGCGCTTTTTCCAACCATATCGCGGCGGTCGCGGCAGCAGGAAGAATGCATGGGTTTGATACGATCGGGATTATCCGAGGAGAAGAGTTAGAAGGGAAAGTGCGCGAAAACCCTACGCTTTCATTTGCGGCGAATTGTGGGATGAAGTTGGTGTTCGTGTCCCGCGAAGCGTATCGACAAAAGGCCAATGCTGATAACATTACCGCATGGCAGGAGCAGTTCGGGTCATTTTATTTGCTGCCCGAGGGCGGAACAAACGCGCTTGCCGTAAAAGGCTGTGAGGAAATTTTAACCCAAGCGGATGCCGATTTTGATTATCTTTGCTGTGCCGCAGGGACGGGCGGAACGGCGGCCGGATTGATTAATGCCAGTCAAGAAGGACAACAGGTTTTGGTGTTCCCGTCGTTGAAAGGAAATTTCTTAGGTGACGAAATCCGGAAGTTTACCTCAGGGAAAAACTGGCGCATCATTCCTGATTATCACTTCGGAGGCTACGGAAGGATTACGCCAGAATTGGTGTCGTTCATCAACCGTTTTCATCTGGAAAACGGCGTGCCGCTGGATCCGGTTTATACTGGGAAAATGCTTTTCGGCGTTATGGACATGATCAACCGAGGAAGTTTTCCGACAGGCTCAAAAATCCTGGCCATCCATACCGGTGGGCTTCAAGGAATCGAAGGCATGAACAACAAACTGAAACGCAACAAACAACCACTAATAACAACCAATGTTTAAGAGACTTTTTCTTTTAATGATGGTCATTGTGCTGGCTTCCTGCGGCGGAAACAAACCGGTAGCAAAGACGACAACGTATAAAAAACCGCAACCCGTTGCCAGAAATGTCCGAAAGCCTGTAACAAAGAAGCCCGCAACAGCAACGGCCAAACCGGTGGCACAAAAATCTTCATCGAACCAATCCGGAGAAATGAAGAAAATCGAAGCGCAATACGAAGGCGCAAAAGAGCCCGAGAAGTCATCCGGAAATACGACCGTATATTCCAAACAGGAAATCCTGGAAGCGACTACTCGTGTACGGGTAACCACGCAAATGGTACTGGATTACATCGGGCAATACAAAGACATCGCGAAAAGCAACATGAACAAATTCGGGATTCCGGCCAGTATAACATTAGGGCAAGGCATTCTTGAATCTGGTGCCGGTACCGGGCCGTTGAGTGCATTGGCCAACAATCATTTCGGGATCAAATGCCATAAAGAATGGACTGGGCCGAGCGTGGCTTACGACGACGACGCAGCCCAGGAATGCTTCCGGAAATATGACGATCCGAGCCAGTCTTATCAAGACCATTCGCTGTTCCTGACTACGCGAGACCGGTATGCTTTTTTGTTCAATTTGGATAAACGCGATTACCAAGGCTGGGCGCGCGGGTTGAAGGCGGCCGGATATGCCACCGACCCAAAATACCCGGAAAAACTCATTGGCATCATCGAACGTTACCAGCTGAACCGGTACGACGCGGAAGTCATGGGCGACGAATTCGTTCCGTTGAACACTGGCCCGCTCACGGCAAGCCAAGGCGTGAAAGCCAACAATATCGATACCTACGAAGTTGTGAAAGGCGACACGTTGTATTCGATTTCGAAAAAATTCAATCTTAGTGTCGATGAACTCAGGCGCAAAAACGACTTGTCGGAGAATGCTATTTCCATCGGCCAAATCCTCAAGATAAAATAATATGCTATACCAAAGGAGTAGCGCACTCTTCGCCGAAGCCGAGAAAGTCATTCCAGGCGGCGTGAACTCACCTGTGCGCGCATTTAAGGGCGTCGGTGGAACCCCGATTTTCGTCCGGCGTGCCAAAGGCGCTTACCTGTACGACGAAGACGGCAACAGGCTTGTCGATTACATCAATTCTTGGGGTCCGATGATATTGGGCCACGCGTTCGATCCGGTTGTGGATGCGGTAACGCAGCGCGCCAAATCGGGTACTTCATTCGGGATGCCGACTGAACTCGAAACGCAGATTGCAAAATTGGCCATCAGCATGGTGCCGAACATCGACAAGATCAGGTTCGTAAATTCGGGTACGGAAGCTTGTATGAGCGCCATCAGGCTTGCCCGTGGCTATACGAAACGGGATAAAATTATCAAATTCGCGGGTTGCTATCATGGTCATTCCGATTCTTTTTTGATCCAGGCCGGGAGCGGTGCCAGTACGTTTGGCGTCCCGAACAGCCCGGGCGTAACACAGGGTACGGCCAAAGACACGCTGTTGGCACGATACAACGACATCGAGAATGTGTCGGCCCTGGTAGCTGCCAATCCGAATGAAATTGCGGCCATCATCATTGAGCCGGTCGCCGGGAATATGGGGTGCATCCCGCCGGTTCCCGGGTTTTTGGAAAGTCTACGCGAGTTGTGTACGGCCAACGGCATCTTGCTCATTTTTGACGAAGTGATGACCGGTTTTCGACTGGCCAAAGGCGGTGCTCAGGAATTGTATGATGTCGAAGCCGATATCGTGGCGTTCGGAAAGGTGATTGGCGGCGGATTGCCCGTGGGTGCATTCGCGGCAAGAAACGAGATCATGAATTATCTGGCGCCCGTTGGTCCGGTCTATCAGGCCGGAACCTTGTCAGGCAACCCATTGGCGATGGCGGCTGGCTTGGCTATGTTGGAAGCCTTGAACGCCGACGCCGAGATATTCCAAAGATTAGAAGAGAAAACCGCCTACCTAGAGAATGGCATCCGCGAGGTGTTAGACAAAAACGGCGTAGTGTATACCATCAATAGGAAAGGGTCTATGATTTCGGTCCATTTTGCGCCAGATGTCGTAACTGATTTTACTTCTGCGGCCAAAGGCGACAATGACACTTTTAAGAAGTTCTTTCACGGATTGTTGGCCGAAGGCGTTTACATTGCGCCGTCGGCATACGAAACCTGGTTCATTACCGATGCGCTGACCTATGACGATCTGGATTTTACCATAGCCGCAATAGACAAAGTCTCCAAGAATTTATAAACAAAAAAAGCGACCTTTTCGGGTCGCTTTTTTTAAGAGTATTCTTTGATTACTTCTTGGCTTTCGCTTTCTTGAGTTCGGCAGTTCCGGTCAATTCGTCAAGCAATGCAGGGTTTGCATCGAGTTTCGCATTTTGTTCGGCGTTCAACGTAGCCCTGATTTTCGCATTCATCACTTCAGTGATTTCTTTTTTCTTAGCTTCCGGCGCAGTTGCATCGTTCATCACGTTGTGTTTCATCACGAACAGGTTCACGAATGCACTTTGCTGTTCTCCCGTAAGGCCCAAAGTCTCGGTCATTTTAACGGCGTCGGCTTTAGCGGCATTGACGGCGTCCATCTTTTTATCTTCTTGCGCATTGGCCGAAACAGCAAACGCAAAAAACAAGGTAACGAAGGCAACTAGTTTTTTCATTAGTATAATTTTTTATTGGAATTAGCAACCAAAGCTAACTTATTTTTGCGAACCGACAAAATTATTTTTTGTCTTCCGGCTTCATCTGACGCTTTTTAGCGCCTTGTTTCATGTGGTGACGTTGCGCGGTTTTCATCTTCTCCCATTTCTCGAATTGCTCCGGTGTCAGGATTTTTTTGACGCGCTCCTTCACGGCGATTTGCTCATCGAGCATTTTGCTTTTCATTGCGAAACGTTCATCGGCGGTAGGTTTTTGTCCGGCTGCGACTTTCTTCTCGCGTTCGGCTTTTACCGTTTCCCTTTTTGCTGATTCGTCGGCGATGACTTTGGCCATTTCCTTCTGTTGTGCGTCATTAAGTCCGAGTTCGAGCGTGAGTTTCTTCAAGTGAAGTTCGTTGCGTTGCGCCGGTGTAAGTTGCTCGGCTTTGTCGCGTTTCTGCATCGGTTTTCCTTCTTGTGCAAACGATGCCAGTCCGGTCATCAGGATTGCAACGGCAATCAGTTTTTTCATGGTGTAAATTTTTAAAATTCCGCCGTAGGACGCAATGCCCCATAAAGGGTTTAAGGGCGTTTTGAAATTGGCGGAAAATTAACAGCTAGAAATTCAAAAAGCCGTACACGGCGCGGCTGTTGCCGAGTTTTGCCCTTACGATGTATTTGCCGTCAGGCATTTTTACGGCCATTGACGTATCGAGCGAATACTTCTGCGGAAGCATACCTGGGATGTTCGTCGTTCCGGTCAATTGTCCGGATTTCGAATATCTTTTCAGTACCGGCAGCTGGCTCAGGTTCTGTCCTTGGTATTGGTTGTAGATGATGTCGATGCCGTCGTTTCCGATGAAATACATATACGAATGCAAATTGCCGTTGTCGTTTACCGTCGCCGGCCGATCAACCTTGATGCTGTTGCGCCAATCGAGTTTGCCCGTGGCGTTGTCAATCATCCCGATCTCGATGCCTTGATCGGTGTAGGTATAATCGTAGATGATCTGCATGTTCGTCTGGTTCAGCGGACGCCTTTTCCCATTGGCATTCAAGCGGTCGAGCAGCGCCCACGTTTTGTCGCCAGCCGGAACAAAATCCTTGATGTTTAAATCCGAAATGCGTCCGGTGTCGTTCAACATCATGTATTTCTTCAAACCGTCGGTTCCGAATTTCGCCACCATAATGCCGAGGCTGGTCACGCCCGACGAGCCATTGAACGATGCCCGGAATTGGAAATTGCGCGAGCCGGCATCGGTATACAATCCGTAAAGGTAAAATTCGTCGTTGTTGAAATTGCCTTTGATTTGATGGATTTGCCAGTCGTTGTCGAGTTTGAGCGTCTGTTCGGTAACAGCATCGGTGGCCGGGTTCCAGATGTAAACCGATTTGTACGGCTTCATTTTCGGCAAGTCAATTTCCTTGACCAGATAGACGATGCCCGCGTCCGATACGAACATTTCATGATTGCCCGATTGCTTGGAACTGAACGGAAACTCGTATTCCTTTTCCTTCAAGACTTTGTAGTTCTTGTCGAGCAGGGCAAAAGTGATTTTTTGGTTCACTTTCTTGTCATAGGATGGCTCTTTCAATACGGCGTAATGCGTTTTTCCCGGCGATTGCGCCACGAACATATTCCCAGGGTTAACGGCGTTTTTGCCTGGCATCGATGTAATGGCTTCCAACTTGGATTTCTTGCCGGTATCCATATTGGCCTTCAGCCACGAAAGCGTCGTGCTTTTGGTGTTGCGGTCGAACTCGCTCTGGAAAAAGACATAATCGCGGTCGGTGAGTGGGAATATCTCCAACAGCGTAGACATGTTCAAGCCCATTAGCGGTTGTTCCACAGACAAATTCATCGTGTCTTTTTCAAAATCGTCGCGCGGGTCGAGAATGTCCACGAAAACGTCTTTGTTGAACGTTTCCATGTTGTATTTGGTTTTCACCACGAACAGCCTGCCCGTGAAAAAACGACTGATCTGGAATGCCGATTCGTCTTGCACGGCTGTCGGTTCTTCACTCCATGAAAATTGTTGCGCCATGCCGGTGAGCGATGACAACAATAGCAAAAGCCAAATCTTTTTCATCTTTATCCGATTAGTTCGACGGTCTTGTTGTCGCCTTCTACGACAACTTTGACCAATCCGTGTTTAGACAATCCTTTCATGGCCGCATCCCATTTTTTGCCGCTCAGGCCGGTTTGCGCCTTGAGTAAGTCGAGTGCCAATGATTTGGTGGCCTTGAGCATTTCCGAAATGAGTTTTTCATCATCGGTGAGTTGTACTGCTTTTTTCTCCGGACGCATTTGCGGGAAGAACAACACTTCCTGAATTGACGAATTGTTGGTCAGGAACATGATGAGTCGGTCCATGCCGATGCCGAGTCCGGACGTTGGCGGCATGCCGTATTCCAGGGCGCGCAAAAAGTCCGTATCGATGAATTGCGTGGCCTCGTCGTCGCCTTTTTCGGCCAACAACAACTGGTGCTCAAAGCGTTCGCGTTGATCAATCGGGTCGTTGAGTTCCGAATACGCATTGGCGATTTCCTTACCGCAGACCATCAGTTCGAATCGCTCTGTAAGGTCAGGATTGTCACGGTGTGATTTACACAGCGGCGACATTTCCTTCGGATAATCGGTGATGAACGTCGGCTGGATGAAGTTGCCTTCGCATTTCGCGCCGAAGATTTCATCGATCAACTTGCCTTTGCCCATGGTCGCATCGACTTCGATTCCCATTGATTTTGCGGCCTCGAACAATTCTTGCTCCGATTTTCCGGTGATGTCAAAGCCGGTATACTGCTTAATGGCATCGGTCATCGATACGCGGGCATACGGCGCTTTGAAATTTACCGTATGTTCGCCGAAAGTGGCTTCGGTCGTGCCGTTGACGGCCATCGCGCAATGCTCCAGCAGGTTCTCGGTAAAATTCATCATCCAGTGGTAATCCTTGTACGCGACGTAGATTTCCATGGCGGTAAATTCCGGGTTGTGCGTGCGGTCCATGCCTTCGTTGCGGAAGTTCTTGGAAAATTCATACACGCCGTCGAACCCGCCGACGATCAGTCTTTTCAAGTATAATTCGTTGGCGATGCGCATATACAAAGGCACGTCGAGCGCATTGTGATGCGTCACGAACGGACGCGCTGCCGCACCGCCGGGAATGGGTTGCAATACGGGCGTTTCCACTTCCAGATAACCTTTGTCGTTGAAAAAGCTCCGCATCGCATTGAAGAGTTTCGTGCGCTTGATGAACGTTTCCTTGACGTGATCGTTTACGGTCAAATCCACATAACGGCGGCGGTAGCGTTGTTCGGCATCGGCAAACGCATCGTGGACTTTTCCATCGGCATCGACCTTTACGATCGGCAACGGGCGCAAGGCTTTCGCCAAGACTTTCATCTCGTGGATGTGTACCGAGATTTCACCGACCTGCGTCTTGAATACCGTGCCGCGCACGCCAATGAAATCACCGATGTCCAGCAATTTCTTGAACACGACGTTGTACATCGTTTTTTCTTCGTCATCAGAAACATCGTCGCGGGTGATGTACACCTGGATGCGGCCTTCGCTGTCCTTGAGTTCGGCGAACGACGCTTTGCCCATGATGCGGCGCGACATCATCCGGCCGGCGAGCACGACTTCTTTTCCGTCGAATTCCTCGAAATGTTCAAGGATTTGTTTGGAATGTGCCGTCACGGTGAATTCGTTTGCCGGATAAGGTTCGATGCCCATGTTGCGCAGTTCCGCCATTGCTTCGCGGCGCAACAATTCCTGTTCTGATAAAGCCATTGCTGTGATTTTTAAGTGCGCAAAGATAACGCATAAGTTGCACAGTTGCAACGGCGCCGGCGTGAACGTAATTTGTATATTTGGCGGAAACAAAATCCAATCTTATGAAAATCCGGTTGTTCCTGGCCGCGCTGGTTTGCGTGTTTTTTACCAGTTGCCAAATCACAGAAAATGTATATGTCAATGAAGACGGCAGCGGCAAACTGTCCTTCGATATCGATGCATCCGGATTGATGGCGATGGCGGGCGATAAGATGGGCGGCGAAAAAGATGTCGATTCGACTTTCACGTTCAAGGAAATGTTCGATGCCAAGCGCGACAGTATTTCCAAGTTGCCGGCCGACGAACAGGCCCGATTGAAGAAGTTGGAAAACGTGTCGGTCAATATGAAGATGAAAGCCGCAGACAAGCAATTCCTCATTTCGATGTTTATGGATTTTAAGAAAGCCGACGAACTCATGGACATGATGCAGGCGATGAATGCCGTCAAACCCAAACAGCCGGGCGCAGGCGAAGACAATCCGTTGTCGTCCATCGGGAACGGCAATGCTACGGATTTGAAGTTTTCGTTCGATGGCACATCGTTCAAACGCAATGTTGTCGTGAAGGACAAAGCGGCGTTGGCAGCGAAGAAAGACACGACCGGCATGACTGCAATGATGTTCGCAGGGTCGAACTACACGTTGAAATACCATTTTCCGCGAAAGGTGAAATCGGTGTCGAATAAAACGGCGATGTTTAGCGATGACCGTAAAGTCGTGACCATTCAATACCCGTTTACGGAATACCTGGACGATCCGGAAAAACTCAACCTGGAAGTCGTGCTCGAGAAGAAGAAATAACTTCGTAATTTTGCGGCATGAACAAGACTGTCAACGTCCGCGACCTCGGCCGGAAAGACTACAAGGAAACCTGGGATTTCCAGGAAATGCTGTTTCAGGAAATCGTGGGTGTGAAAATGGGCAACCGACACCGCGAGTTTCCAGAAGCTACTCCCAACCACTTTTTATTTGTTGAGCATCCGCACGTGTACACACTGGGCAAAAGTGGCGACGAATCGAACATGTTGTTGAACGAAAAGCAACTCGAAGCGAAGGGCGCGACGTTCTACAAAATCAACCGTGGCGGCGACATTACCTATCACGGTCCCGGGCAGATTGTGGGTTACCCAATCCTTGATCTTGAAAATTTCTTTACTGACATCCACAAATACCTGCGATTGCTGGAGGAAACCATCATCTTGACCTTAGCCGAATACGGACTGAAAGGCGTTAGGAGCGAAGGCGAAACAGGTGTGTGGCTCGATGTGGGTACGCCGTTCGCCAGGAAAATCTGCGCCATGGGCGTTCGCGCGTCGCGTTGGGTGACGATGCACGGATTTGCGTTGAACGTGAATTCGGATTTGGGCTATTTCGACAACATCATTCCCTGCGGCATCCGCGGAAAAGCAGTGACGTCTTTACATGTGGAATTGGGTGTCGAGGCCGTGGATATGGACGAAGTCAAAGCGAAAATCCTCGCGCACTTCAGCGTGTTATTTGAAGCCGAACTCCGTCAAAACTCAAATCTTCCTCAAAGTCAAGCGCCAGTTGCTCCGGTAAAAGCCTGAATGACATCCGATGGTATTTCGTCACGCCATATTTTTTGATGGCTGCGCGGTGTTCTTCGGTGGGATAACCTTTGTTTTGTTTCCAATTGTACATCGGGAATTCTTCATGGATGCGGTTCATGTAGTCGTCGCGCCAGGTTTTCGCGAGGATAGACGCCGCGGCAATGCTCATAAATTTTGAATCGCCTTTGACGATGCAACTGTGTGGGATGTCCTGGATAGGCTTAAAACGATTGCCATCTACAATCAGGAAATTCGGTGTAGGATTCAGCTTTTGTACACATTCCTGCATGGCCCGGATTGAGGCGTTGAGGATGTTGATTTCGTCTATAATGTGATGTTCAATATGTGTCACCGAGTAGCAGAGTGCTTGGGCTTCGATCAATGGGCGAAGTGTGTCGCGTGATTTTTCTGACAATTGTTTGGAGTCGTTGAGTAAATCGTGCGAGAAGTTTTCGGGAAGAATGACTGCGGCAGCGGTAACCGGCCCGGCAAGACAGCCACGGCCAGCTTCGTCGGTGCCGGCTTCGAGGGTGAATTCGGAAAATTTTCTGCCAAGCATTCTGTTAATTTTTACAAAATTATAAAAACATCGCAACCTTCCACACAGTAAGTGCATCTAGAAAATTAAGTCAAAATGACCCGATTTTAAAGTGCAGGCTTAACAAACGTTAAAAATGATTATTACTTGGTAATATTTGCGTAATTAAGAAATAATTATGAAGTTTGCGGAATAACTAACTCAAATAAATGTAATATGAGATCGAAGTTGAAATGGATTTTTACGCTTTTATTGGCGTTAACACTTCAGTTTTCTTTTGCACAGGAGAAAACGATTACAGGTGTTGTTTCTGATGCCACAGGAACATTGCCTGGCGCGAATGTAGTCGTACGTGGTACGAATAAAGGCGTGCAAACAGACATCGATGGGAAGTATTCCATCCAGGCAAAAACAGGCGATGTGTTGATATTTTCATTCGTAGGTTTGGCTGACCAGACAGCAACCGTCGGCGCATCGAACACCATCAATGTAACTTTGAGCCAAAGTGCAACAAAATTGGCGGAAGTTGTTATTGACGGTTACCGTACGGTTAGTCGTAAAAAGGCTGCCGTTGCTCAAACTACTGTGAGTGCCGATGTCGTTGAGGGAAGACCGAACGTTTCATTTTTGCAGTCGCTTCAATCGCAAGTGGCCGGTTTGAATATCGCCAGTGCATCTGGTACGCCAGGTTCCGCAAAAATTGACATTGTTTTGAGGGGTTATTCATCGGTAAATGGTGCTACAGATCCACTTTATGTAATTGATAACGTGGCTACAAACTCTGTTGTATTCAGGGCTTTGAACGCCGAAGATATCGAATCCATTACCGTGTTGAAGGATGCTTCGGCTACTGCAATCTACGGTAACCGTGGTGCCAGTGGTGTGGTGGTTATCACAACCAAAAAAGGGAAATACAATTCGAAATTGCAGGTTCGGTATAACGGAAGCACTGGTTTTTCTGTTTTGCAACAAAACCGTTACAACTTGCTTAACGCTAGGCAGGAGCTTAGACTTGAAAAGCAATTGGGCGTGGGTTATGCTACAGCCGCACACGACGGTGCTGGTTTGACCGACGATGAAATTAACGCATGGGATGTCGATACGGATTGGGAAGACTACTTTTTCCAAACTGGCGTAACACGTACTCATAACTTAAGCTTTACGCAAGGTGGTGAGAATATGTCCAACTTTACGTCTTTGAGTTATTTTGATCAAGACGGTATCGTGCCAACTACTTATTTCAAGAGATTTACGGTTCGTACGAATTTCACCGGTAAGACGTCGAACGACAAGTTCAACTATTCAACCAACTTTACCGGTTCGTACTCAAAAAGAAGCCAGTTGAACCAAGAAACCAATTCAGGTTTGAATGCAAACGTGGTGCAAAACCCTTTGCAAGGTATTTTGGCTTCCATGCCATGGGTTGACCCAAGCCGTTACGTAAACGGCCAGCGCATCTGGGATGAGTTTTATGCGAACCTTCCGGAATACAATGATCCTGAAGATGCAGAGAACGACTTATACCAAGCCCCGATGGCTTTGCTCGATTACATTGCGCCCGGAAATATTCCAAACGAGTATGGTGAAATCAAATTGTTGTTCAATGCTTCGGGTACCTATAAGTTTACCGATTATTTGAAATTTACCTCTACCGCCGGTATCGATTTTAATGAAAGCCGCAGGTTGTTTGCAAGGGCGCCTTGGTCATTCCTGGCTCGTGCAGTTGCTGAAACAAACGGGACGGAGTTTGGTGGCATCGAAGACATGTCTTATGCACGTGACTTTGGGTTTACTGCTACACAGCGCTTAAACTTTGTAAAAACATTCAAAGACAAGCACACTATCGACGCGTCGGTTTTTGTCGAGTATATTAAGAGTCACGCGAACACTCAGGCGCAGCGTCAGGACGGTTTGAACCCGCAGACATGGTCATTTGGAGCGGGAACAGGCTACGTGCCGTTCGACGAAGTCAACAATTTGTACAGGCCAACCGTAAGTGCTTCGAAAGCTACTGCCGGATTGTTCTCTTATTTTGCAACTTTTGATTATGATTATGACGGTAAATATGGTTTGGTGGCAACGCTTCGTCGTGACTCGTCTTACCGATTTATTGCTGACAATGCATGGGGTACTTTCTGGTCGATCGCCGGTAGGTGGAACATTGACGAAGAGAAGTTTATGGACAATACCTGGTTTGATGGTCTGAAGCTCAGGGCATCTTATGGTACTACAGGTAACCAAAACTTTCTGTATGCCGGGTACGGTGTGAACCCACTTTACATCGGCGGATCTTATACCCGCGACCTTACCGCCATTGGAGGCGGCTATGACAATGCGCCGGCGGCTTATTATATTGGGCAAATCGGCAACCCGGATCTCAAATGGGAAACCACCACGCAAGTTGACTTGGGTGTTGACTTTTCAGTTAAAAAGCGTTTGAGTGGTAGCATCGACGTGTATAGGAAAGAGACAAAGGACTTGTTCGACACTGATAACGTTTCGGGTGTGACCACGCAATATGGTTACGCTGCCAATACACAGGGTACACTTTTGAACGAGGGCGTGGAATTGACCCTCCGTTATGACCTCTTGAAAAAAAGCGACTGGAAAATCAACCTTTATTTTAACGGTTCTTACAACAAAAATACTAGGGAAGGCATTATTTATGCGCCGGGTGAAGACCTCCAGTTCGAGGGGAACATTTCCCAGGCAAATGGCCAGCCGTTGAATGCATTTTACTTGGTGCCTTACGTAGGAGTGAACCAAGAAAACGGTAACCTTTTGTTCTTGGCTGCTGACGGAAGTTTGACAGAGACACCGACTGACGAAGACAGGCGTTTTCTAAGTAAAACCTACCTGCCGAAGTACCAAGGTGGCTTTGGTTTTAATGTAAACTATAAAGGTATTTTCGTAAACACCGACTTCTCGTTTGTGACAGATATCTATCGTTTCGACTTTGACTTGGCGAACTTGTCTGCCCCGGAAGTTATCGGACAGTATCCAGGAACCACGGATTATCTCAATGCTTGGTCTCCAACCAACACAGATTCTAACTATCCATCGCTTACCGCTACTAACACCAGCTTCGACGGAATTTCTGACCGTTTCCTCAGGGACGCTTCATACCTCCGTTTGAAAAACCTCGTTGTAGGTTATGACGTACCGAAGAAAATGCTGGAAAAGACTTTCCTGACCAGCGTGCGTGTATTTGGACAATTTGAGAATTATCTTACTTGGACAAGGTGGAGAGGTTTTGATCCTGAAAACTTGAACGCAAGCAACCAAGGTGGCTATCCGTCTCCGAAAATTGCTTCTGTTGGTGTTGATATTCAATTCTAAAAAAAAGAAAANGAAAAAATTCAGATTAATTGCACTTTTTGCTGCAGGAACGTTGTTCTTTTCGTGCGACGACGCCCGCGACATCGTACAGGATGGCGAATTTAATGAAGACGCTACATTCCGTACGGTGGACGATATGGATCAATACCTTACAGGTACGTATTCACAATTGACGACTACGAGCGAAATCGCTTTCACCTCTATTTTTACTGATGAAGTAGGTTTCGGCCCTGCCAATGCGGGTCAGAATCTCGATTTGTATAAATTGGTATTGAACAACAACAATGGCAACGCTTCATCCATATGGTTGAGCCATTATTCAGCGATCAATTATTCTAACCGTTTGCTGAAAGGCGCTGCTACAATCACTCCGTCGGCCGCTGATTTGTCACGCTATAATTCAATCATTGCAGAAGCGAAGGTTATTCGTGCGTTTTGTCACTTGCAATTGATGTCTTACTTTGCTGAAGATATGACAGACGACAGTTCATTGGGTGTAATCCTGATGGATCGCGTACCGGATTTGCAAGAGCAGCTACCAAGAAACACTACTGGTGAGGTCTTCGCCTTGATTGAGTCCGATCTCGACGACGCTGAGGCCAGTATCGTTGACAGAACAGGAGCTAATGCGTATTTCTATGCTTCGAAAAACCTGATTTATGCGATTCGTGCCAGAATGTATGCTTATCGTGGTAATTATCCGGCTGCCGAAGCGGCTGCCGATTGGGTAATCAATAACTCTGGTCTGAGTTTGGCATCAGCCGGCTCTTTTACAACCGCCACCACATTTGCTACTGGAACAACCAGTCCTTACCGCGCTATGTGGGTTGACACCAACAGAGGCGAGATTATCTGGGGCTTGAGCAGGTTCCCGGGAGACGGTGCAATTGCGGGCGTTTGGACAACCAATGCAACAACTGCTGGTGGTTCCGTACTGCACGATATGGGAAGGAACTTGTTTAACCTGTTGAACGATCAGGATCAGGACGGCTTGCTCTCAACGAACTTCCAGCAGCCTCCGACGAATGCTGCGAATGATTCGGACGACCGCGACGTTCGTGTAAGGTCATTCATTGATAGAACTGCCACCATTCGCCCAGATTACGCTACCGTTGCAAACTACAAACAAACGGATAACCTTACCATTGACAAGTATCCTGGCAAATTAAGCGGTCCTACTGGTTTTGCGTTGACCAATGACTTGAAAGTATTCAGGTTGTCAGAAATGTTTTTTATTAAAATGGAAGCGCGTGCTGCGGCTGGTGACTTGGCCACTGTGGCAACTATGTTGAAAGATTTCCGTGATCAAAGGACGATGGCTGGCGGACAGGCACAGCCGTTGCCTTCTTACAGTTCTGCCACTCTGGCATGGGCTGATATCTTGCTCGAACGAAGGAAAGAACTTTGTTTCGAAGGACACCGTTATATTGACTTGAGGCGCTTAGGGGCTTTGGCCGGTGGCGTGTCGATTAATCGTTACGAGAGAGATTGTTCAGAGAACGCTGTTCCTGTTTGTGAGCTTCAATTGGACGATCATCGTTATGTTTTACCGATTCCAATCGATGAGATTATCGGTAACTCTGCAATACAACAAAATCCTGAGTACTAAGATTTTCGGATTTTTAAGTAAAGAGAGCTGTTAATTTTTTAACAGCTTTTTTTATTTAATAATACTTAATGTTACTACATTTAGCAAATTTTTTATTCGATTTTTATGAAGACGATATTACTTCTCTTTTTGCCAGCGTTATGCCTCGCTCAAACCGAAGCTGAACGAAACAAGATAGCGGCCACTTATGATCAGGACGCAATTGCTGCTGAAGTTCAGGCGGCAAAGGAAAAGAGTGCAACGCAAAAGCAACTAATTGCCGATTATAAGGAACGCTTCGGTGTCGTAGACAGCGAGCGTCATTCTCTACAACGTATTGAAGACGGCCTGCCTATCTTTTTTACCATTTTTAATGACGGTTCTTCCAAGACCATTCGCGCGAACCGGCTTTATCCGGGCGGATTGTTGGGTCTTAGCGTGACCGGGGCAGGTATTACTGCCGGGGTGTGGGATGGAGGGAAAGTTCGAAATACGCATGTAGAACTCACCGGGAAGCTCACCTTGGGCGATGGTGCCACAGACCTTAGTGCCCATGCCACCCACGTCACGGGAACAATATTGGCTGCGGGTATCAGTGCGCCCAGAAGAGGCGTGGCATACGGAGCATCCGGCCTTAGCTATGACTGGGACGACGACTATTCTGAAATGCTGGCTTTCGGGGCTAGTGGCTATTTGGTTTCTAACCATTCTTATGGTTATGACACCGCGTCATTGCCGAGTTGGAAGTTCGGTTCATATGACTCTTCGTCCGTAGAAGTAGATCAAGTATCCAATTTGAATCCCTATTATCAAGTTGTACTTGCGGCTGGCAATGACCGCGACAATGGGGTGTTGGAACAAAACGGACTGAAAGGCGGATATGACCTATTGTCAGGAACAAATTTATCTAAGAACGGAATAACTGTAGCGGCGGTAGAGGAGCAACTTAATTATGTCGATCCATCAAGTGTGGTAATGAGCAGTTTTAGTAATTTCGGACCTCCCGATGATGGTAGAATCAAGCCTGATATTGCCGCGAAGGGTGTGGGCACGAGTTCATGCGTTAGTTCGTCAAACGTTGCCTACGAAATTTTCAATGGAACATCCATGGCGGCGCCTGCAATTACAGGGCTTATCGTATTGTTGCAAAAGCACTACAACAATTTAAATAGTGCTTTTATGCGGGCTTCCACCGTAAGGGGCCTGATTTGCCATTCTGCCCGGGAAGCAGGAATGACAGACGGACCAGATTATGAATACGGTTGGGGTTTAGCCGACGGACAGACAGCGGCGACTATCATTTCAAATAGAAATGTTTCAACGGTTCTGGAAGAGAATACTTTGTCTGGCGGAGGAACGTTCACCAAGCAAATAACCATAACAGCGCCACAAAAATTGTCTGTTACCATATGCTGGACAGACCCAGTAGGCGCGACGAACCTGACAGGTGCAGTCGATTCCCGTGTTCCACGTTTGAAGAACAACTTGGACCTGAAAGTATTGAAAGATGGCAATACTTATTTTCCGTGGCGTTTAAATCCTGAAGACGTCACTAGCGAAGCAACCCGTGACGCGGATAATGATGTTGACAATATTGAGAAAGTACAGATTGATTTGGCTACGCCTGGCGTGTACACGATTCAAGTTACCCATAAAGGATCGCTCGCAGGCGGTTCACAGGTTTTTTCGCTGATTGCCAGCGGAAACAATGGTGCGGGCTTGTCCGCAAACAGCGTTGACTTCAAAGACAACATCGTCCTGTATCCAAACCCAGTAAAATCTACACTTGGTTTCGCGGTGCCGAACAATGGCGAAGTCACCGATGTCAGCATCTATGACATCTTGGGCAAACAAGTGAAAACGGCAGCAGGTTTGGTGAACAACAGCATCGATCTTTCAGACCTTGCAGGTGGTATTTATATGGCGCGCTTCACCTATGACGGCGCTTCCTTCACCAAGAAGTTCATCAAAGAATAACAAAACATTAGCATAGTAAAAGCATCCTGACTCGTTCAGGATGTTTTTTTATACGGCAAATCCAATTACCTTTGCCCAACTTGTAATGACCTTTCGATGAGATTGTACGCGCTGATATTCTTTCTTTTGCTTTCGCTTCATGGCTTCGCACAAGTCAAGCCGGAACCCAAGCCCAAAGAGCGCAAGCTGCTCACCGACAAAGTTGCCGAAGCGCCCAAAGCGTCCATCGACCAATACCGCATCATCAGCTTAAACAAAGACACGACTTATGTGGACACGTCGCTGACCATTAAAAAAGAATACGAGTTCAATTACCTGCGCCGTGACATCTTCGGGTTGATGCCATTCGCCAATGAAGGACAGACGTATACCACGCTATACTATGGCCTGACGCGCCAGACACCGTATCCCGAATCCGGTTACAAAGCCAAGCATTTCAATTATCTCGAAGCGAATGACGTACGCTACTATTCCGTGGCCACGCCGCTCACCGAGTTGTATTTCAAAAGCGTCATGGAACAGGGCCAGAACATCGATGCTTTCCTGACGGTCAACACGTCCGAACGCTTGAACATGTCCATCGCCTACAAGGGATTGCGTTCCCTCGGAAAATACATCAACCAACTTTCCAGTACCGGCAATTTCCGGATGACTACAAGTTATCGCACCAAGAACGACCGCTATGCCGTTAACATCCATTATGTGTCGCAGGACATGCTCAACGGCGAGAACGGCGGCATCGTGAGCGATGAAAATTTTGAAGGCGAAGACAATGCCTTCCGGAACCGTGCACGGCTCGAAGTGTATTTCAAGGACGCCAAATCGTTTTTGAAAGGTTACCGAGGTTTCGTGGACCACAGTTTTCTGGTCAACGGCAAGAAAGGCAGCAACAACCTGTATGTGACGCATCAGTTCAGTTACGAGCGAAAATTCTTTGAATACAGCCAGCCTACCATCGCATCGGCCATTACCGACGATCAAGGCCAGACTTATACCATCCAAAGGTTTGGCGAAGCTTTCGTGACGTCAACACTGATAGATCAAGTCAGATACAACCACATGTACAACAAAGCCGGTCTCGTGTATGAAAATGCTACACTCGGCCGTTTCAGTTTCTTCGCCGACGATTTCCGCTACAATTACTATTTCGACAAAATCATCACGCTCAGCAGCGGCACGATTCCTTCATCGCTCAACGACCAGATCAACAGCATCGGCGGCCAATATGACTACCGCAAAGGCAACTGGAATGGCGCGTTGTTGTACAGTGTCGCCATTGCCGGCCCGGCCACTTCAAATGCGGAAGCATCGGCGTCCTACCAAATCAACGACAAAAACAAACTCACGTTTCGCTACCAGAACCAAAGTAAAATCCCGGATCACATCTATAACTTGCACCAAAGCAGTTACCGCGCCTACAACTGGTTCAATGATTTCGAGAACGTAAAAATCAATACGCTCGAAGCCGAAGCCCAAACCCAATGGCTTACTGCGTCGCTCCAGTTGCGCACCATCAAGGACCAATTGTTTTTCTCCGACGACGCAGACGGCATCAACGATACGCTACAGCTCGTTACGCCAAAGCAGTACGACAAAGCCATCAATTACCTTGCGGTGAAAGTGGCACGCGAGTTCAGGCTCGGCAAGTTCGCGCTGGACAACACCATTCTGTACCAGCAAGTCGATCAGGAAGACGACATTTTGAACGTGCCCAAATTCACCACGCGCAACACACTTTACTACTCAGATTATTTCTTCAAGCGCGCATTGTACATCCAAACCGGCGTCACGTTCAACTATTTCACAAAGTATTACGCCAACGAATACAACCCGATGCTCGGCGAATTTTTTGTCCAGAACCAAAAGGAAATCGGCAGTTTTCCGATGCTTGATTTCTTTGTGAACGCCCGCGTACGCCAAACGCGTTTCTTCCTCAAGGCCGAGCACTTCAACTCGGGCTTCACGGGCAACAAATTCTATTCAGCGCCGCATTACCCATACCGCGATTTCATGATCCGGTTCGGGCTCGTCTGGAACTTTTTCCAGTAATTTTTTGGGCGTTCCGGCGCAACAGACTAAATCTATCCAGCAAGGTCATTTGCGCCGTCGGGCTGTCGGCAGTCGCTTTGCCAGACCCGAAAGGTTTCAAAAACCTTTCGGGTCTCCGCAAGAGCTCCAACAACGCCTCCATCCCTAACGCGGGCTATCAATTATCAATTGTCCATTATCCATTGTCAATTGATTCCTTATCTTTGCCCTTCGATAAGCATTTAAAATGAACTACGCAGAAAACATCCTCGGCACCATCGGCAACACGCCATTGGTCAAGCTCAATAAAATAACCGCCGAAATCCCGGCGCTCGTCCTGGCCAAAGTCGAAACCTTCAACCCGGGCAATTCCGTCAAAGACCGCATGGCCGTCAAAATGATTGAAGACGCCGAAGCGGACGGCCGCCTCAAACCAGGCGGTACCATTATCGAAGGCACATCAGGCAACACCGGAATGGGATTGGCCTTGGGCGCCATCGTCAAAGGCTACAAACTCATCTGCGTCATTACAGACAAACAATCCAAGGAAAAAATGGACATCCTGCGCGCCGTCGGGGCAAAAGTGATTGTCTGCCCAACAGATGTTGAACCGTCAGATCCGCGTTCCTATTATTCAGTATCAAAACGTTTGGGCGAAGAAACCCCGAACTCCTGGTACGTCAACCAATACGACAACTTATCCAACAAGCAAGCGCACTATGAATCTACCGGACCCGAAATCTGGGAACAAACCGGCGGAAAGATTACGCATTTCGTGGTCGGGGTAGGCACGGGCGGCACCATTTCGGGCGTGGCAAAATATTTAAAAGAGAAAAACCCTAACATCAAATGCTGGGGCATCGATACCTACGGCTCGGTGTTCAAGAAATACCACGAAACCGGCATCTTTGACGAGAACGAAATCTATTCGTACATCACCGAAGGCATCGGCGAGGACATTCTTCCTAAAAACGTAGATTTTTCCCTCATCGACGGCTTCACCAAAGTCACCGATAAAGACGCCGCCGTTTACCAACGCAGGCTGGCGCTTGAAGAAGGCATTTTCGTGGGCAATTCCGCTGGATCTGCCGTCAAGGGTGTGTTGCAACTCAAAGAACATTTTAAGCCGGGTGATGTTGTGGTGGTTTTGTTTCACGATTCGGGCAGCCGTTATGTCGGCAAGATGTTCAACGACGACTGGATGCGCGAGCGTGGTTTCCTGGACGAAGACTTCAAGAAAGCAGAAGATGTCATCAAAGACCATATAGACAAACCGCTCGTTACGGTGCGTACCGAAGAGCTGGTGTCGCACGCCATAGACCGCATGCGCAAATACAAAATCTCGCAGATACCGGTTATCGATACCACAGGTTTTGTGGGTTCCGTTGATGAAACCGATTTGTTCCAGCATTATGTGTCAGACAAAAATGTGCTCGACACGCCTATTAAAGACGTCATGGGTAAACCGTATCCAATCGTAAAAGCGGGAACGGCCATCGAAGAAGTGTCCAAGCTTATTTCAAAAGACAACCAGGCGGTTTTGGTGGCACTCGAAAACGGGAAACACCACATCATCACCAAATACGATATCATCGGTTCCATCAGGTAATTTGGATTCCAAGACCATCTATATCATCGCGGGTTGCAATGGCGCCGGAAAAACAACGGCTTCTTATTCCATCTTGCCAGAGATATTGGATTGTCGGGAATTCGTGAATGCCGATGAGATTGCAAAAGGACTTTCGCCATTTCAGCCCGACAAGGTTTCGTTCGAGGCCGGACGCATCATGATGGAACGCATCAACCTGCTGTTGACGCAAGACGATAATTTTGCCTTCGAAACCACGCTGTCCACGCGGTCGTATCGGTCCAAATTGGAGCGCGCAAAAGCCAACGGTTATGCCGTCCGGTTGCTTTTCTTCTGGTTGCCCACGCCCGAAATGGCCATCAAACGCGTTGGCATGCGCGTCAAGGAAGGCGGTCATAACATCCCGATTGATGTCATTCGTCGTCGGTATGTGCGCGGCATCAACAACCTATTTGAAATTTACATACCTTTGTGCGACGAGTGGGTGGTGTTTGACAATTCAGACAAACCTTTGCTCATCGCAGACGGCACGCCCACACGGACCGATGTCATCGATTTCCACAAATGGACGGCGCTCAAAAATTACAGATTAGTATGAAAACCGCGTTGCACGAACAATCAGATTTCATCCGCAAGGTCACCAAAGGCCTGCAACAGTCGTACAAGAAACTGGTCAAGACCAAGGCCGAGAAAAACCAATCCATGGTAATCATGCACAACGGAAAGATCATGACCGTAAAAGCGGCCGAAGTCAAAAACAAATAAGTCCTGCACGAGCAGGATTTTTTATTTTAAGGATTTACCTTCCGAGCAACACACCCGACACATTCCACGAACTAAAACTGTTGCCTTCCCGCGCGCCCTGCGGAATCTTGATTTGGATTTTGTGTTCGCCCGCAGCCAAATCGCCGAGCGGAATGTAAACCGGGCTTGTCGTCATGCCCGGACACCAATTGGAGCGGCTGTAGTCTGATGATGACAGCCCGTTGTTGAAATTCCCCGATGCCGGATTGTACATGCGATAGGAGCCGCAATCGGTCCGCCACGGGATAAAACTGTACATCTCTTTCCCGTCGAGCAAAATGGTGTTGGTCTTCTGCAGGAATTCATCGCCATTTTCCCAGCCGCCGTGGCCTGTGGTGATGTAGCGCAATTTGGCGCCTTTAACCGCCGAAGCCAGCGTAAAAGTGAGTTCCAGTCCTTTCTCGGAGTCGAACATGGTGGCGTATTCCTGCCCCGCCATTTCCATCACATTGTTCGTATTGAACAACGGCAGCACGAAGTTGTCAGTCTCTGCGGATTCTTCTTCAGGATGGATCGTAATGTTCACCGATAGTTTGTGGCCGCCTTTGTCGTAATTGGCGATGTTTGCCCCGATCCAGATTTCTTTGTCCGACAGTACAGGGAGCAAATCCGTCACGTCTTGGCGGTAATATACGCTGTCCTGCCAGGTTTTTCCTTTGAGTTGGATGGTATTGTATTGTTTGATGCCGAACGGGGTAAAGAAACGCATCAATTCCAGCAACGGCGAATAATTCCCGGTTCTCACGACGCCTTGGTATTTCTTGCCATTCCCATTTTCATACACCGGAAGCGAACCCGCGGTTTCCTTCAAGCCGTCCAGGAAAGACAGTTTGTTGTCGGTCGGGATCAAAAACACCGAGCCCGTGCGGTCGTATGCGTCTCCGGCAGATTGTTCGGTGGCATCAATGAATATGCGGCTGTTCTTGGAGATGGTCGGCAGCTTGATTTTCCGGACGATGATCGTGCCTTTCGCAAAACGCAGGATGCTGTCGTTCGAGCCGAAATCATCCGAGAAGTTAATCGTTTCCTTGCGGAAGACAGGAATTTGCGTAAAGCGGCTTTTCCACAACAAATCGCGGTAGGTCAGCAAATCGACCTTTGTTTTCTGCGCCACCGGAATAGCAGGTTTTGGAATCGATTTCAACTTTTCGACTTTCGTAGCCGCAATCGTGAAGTTGCCGTTGCGCGTAACTTCCAGCACCAAGCCAAGGTTCTGGCCCAGCACGGAAGGTGCGCCTTTGATTCCGGCGGCATCGGTGTACCATACTTCAATCGTATTGGAATTGATGACGGTTTTGGCCATTTTGCACGGATAACCCAGGATTGTTTTGGTCTTTGGCGTTTCCTCGAACACTTGCTTGCCGATGGCTGTGCTGTCCAGGGTTGCCGCACTTCTGGTTTTGGACAGTTGTGCGAATTGCGAATACAGCAGTGACGCCCGGTCTACGACAGATTGCTCGAACGGATAATCGGCTTTCTTGTCCAGGATTTTCTGCGATGTGATCACGGTTTGCGATTGGTCCGTGAAGACGACAATCGGATCTTGGTTTTCCATCGCGTTTCCGTTCGAGGATCGGATATAGGTAATCTTCAACGCCGCCGGGGTTTTCTGGGAAAAGCCGAAGCAGCCGGCTAGGCAGCATAACAGCAATAACAAATTTCGCATTGGTCTTAGGTTGTGCAACAAATATAACATTTTGCCCGCTGGGAATTTTTGCCCGAATTGGTAAATTGCGCCATGACTTTTACTGCCATCGACTTCGAAACGGCCACCGGCCATCCAGAAAGCGCCTGCGCCGTGGGCATTGTGACGGTGACAGACGGCGTCATCACCGACGAATATTACACGCTCATCCAACCGCCTTGGAATCATTATTCGTATTTCAACATCAAGGTGTACGGCATCAATCCGTCGATGACCGAAAATGAAAAGACTTTTGACGGCGTGTTTCCCGAAATCCGCGCACGTCTTTTTGGCCGTACCATCGTGGCGCACAACGAAGCCTTTGACCGCAATGTATTGATCCGGACGATGAAACATTACGGGCTGTATTACGATGAACTCGAAATCGGCGACCGCTGGGAATGCACTTGCCGGATTTACCGTGCGAAAGGCTACAAGCCGGCCAACCTGAAGTATTGCAGCGAGCGGAACAACATCGAACTCAATCACCACGAAGCGTTGTCCGACGCGCGTGCCTGTGCACTTTTGTATTTGATGCGGTAAAACCGTAACGAACAACGTTGATTTTAGCTAATTTTGTATCCAATAACCGAAAAGTCAAACCGTGTCGTTTGTACTGAACCTGAAATATTTTTTCGAGAAGCATGGCTTCAATGCCGCGTCGCGTCTGGCCGACAAGCTTGGCATGCGCGCCAGTAGCGTGAGGATATTTTTCATCTACATTACGTTCGTGACCGCGGGCTTGTGGTTTGGTGTTTACCTGACGCTGGCCTTTTGGCTCCGGCTGAAGGATTTGGTCCGGGCGAAACGAAGTTCGGTTTTTGACCTTTGATTTTTCGTCGCTACCGCTGAACAATTTGCCCTGCGGTTAGGATCGACTTTCGGCATTCGACATTCGACATTTGCCTTTTTATACGCCAACCAGATGATTATACGCCATGAATACCTTTCAATCCCTTTTTATTTTTACGCGGTCACAGCGCAACGGTTTGCTGTTGCTTGTTTTCCTGATGGTTTCTGTACAGCTCGCGTATTATTTCATTGATTTTAATTTTGTTGAAACCTGTCCGCCGGAGCAGGCGCAGTGGCTGGCCTTGGAGCGAAAGATTGATTCGTTCGAACGGGCAAAGCCGAAATTCCAAAGGTTTCCGTACAACCCCAATTTCATCTCGGATGCCAAAGGCTACAAAATTGGGATGTCGGTAGCGGAGATTGACCGGCTGCATGCGTTCCGGGCGCAAGGCCAATTTGTGAATTCGGCTGCCGAGTTTCAATCGGTGACCAAAGTGTCTGATTCTTTATTGGCCGTCATTTCTGCTGATTTCAAATTCCCGGACTGGGTCAGGAAAAGCCGCAAAGTTCAGGCGCCCGTGTTCAGGGAAGAACGCAAACCGCAGATTGACATCAATGCGGCCACGAAAGATGAACTGATGGCTGTGTACGGCATTGGCGATGCGCTGTCTGACCGCATCCTAAAACAGCGTGACATCTTGGGTGGTTTCGTTTCGATGGATCAAATGCACGACGTCTGGGGTTTGCAGGGCGATGTGGTCGAAAAGCTAAAACAACGATTTGCCGTTAGGGCAATTCCTGCTGTGAAGAAAATCAAGATCAACGACGCGTCGATAAAGGAATTGGCGCAATTTCCGTATTTCCGTTATGCGTTGGCCAAGGAAATCGTGACCTGTCGGAGCATGAACGGCGCGATACGAAACGCCGATGATTTGAAAAACATCAAAAATTTTCCGCTTGATAAAATCAGCATAATTGCCTTATATTTGGAGTTCTGAAAAAACAAGCAAATCCATGAACTTCCAATCCAATGAAACGCAATCAATGATTGCCCAATCCATCAGAGACTTCGCTGAACAACACATCCGTCCGAACATCATGGAATGGGATGAAGCCCAAACCTTTCCGGTGCCGCTTTTCAAGAAGTTGGGCGAAATGGGCTTTATGGGCGTCTTGGTTCCGGAATCGCTCGGCGGATCGGGTTTGGGTTACCACGAATACATCACGGTGATCGAGGAGATCTCGAAAGTGGATCCGTCTATCGGGTTGTCTGTGGCGGCGCACAATTCACTTTGTACGAACCACATCCTGACCTTCGGGAATGAAGAGCAGAAGAAACGCTGGATCCCGAAACTGGCCACAGCAGAACACATCGGCGCTTGGGGTTTGACCGAGCACAACACCGGTTCTGACGCGGGCGGCATGTCTACGACGGCGGTGAAAGACGGCGACCACTGGATCGTGAACGGGGCGAAGAATTTCATCACGCACGCCATTTCGGGCGATATTGCCGTAGTGATTGTGCGTACCGGTGCCAAAGGCGATTCGCGCGGCATGACGGCCTTCGTGTTTGAAAAAGGAATGCCCGGATTCTCGTCTGGCAAAAAGGAAAATAAATTGGGTATGCGCGCCAGCGAAACCGCAGAATTGGTGTTCGACAATTGCCGCGTGCCGGATTCGCACCGTTTGGGCGAAGTAGGCGAGGGTTTCATCCAGGCGATGAAGATTCTGGACGGCGGACGCATTTCCATCGGCGCGTTGTCGTTAGGCATCGCGAAAGGCGCGTATGAAGCGTCGTTGAAATACGCCAAGGAGCGCCACCAGTTTGGGAAACCGATTGGCGAATTCCAGGCGATTGGGTTTAAATTGGCCGATATGGCGACCGAAATCGAAGCGTCTGAATTGTTGTTGCACAAAGCGGCCTATTTGAAAGAAGCGCACCAGCCGGTGACTTCTGCCGGTGCGATGGCCAAAATGTATGCATCAGAGGTTTGCGTAAAGGTGTCAACCGAGGCGATTCAGATTCACGGCGGATATGGTTACACCAAGGATTTTCCGGTGGAGAAATTCTTCCGCGACTCGAAACTGTGTACGATTGGCGAAGGCACGACCGAAATCCAGAAGTTGGTGATTTCTCGGAATCTGATGAAGGCATAATTCTTAATATAGGAAGATAAAGGCGGCCACTTTGTGTGGTCGTTTTTTTTGGAGTCTGTCTCGTGCGTCAGCACTTGAATAGGCTGCGTTAGGGATAGAGGCATTAGCTAACGCTCAGTTCGCCCTTCGGGCTCGGGTGTTGGAGCTCTTGCAAGACCTCTGAGGTTTTTAAAACCTCAGAGGTCTGCAAAGCGACTGCCGATAGCCCGGGCCGCAGGCAACGCCCAAAAAAATAATTTAAAATTTAAAATTTCTAATTTAAAATAAAATCCTACCTTTGCCGTCCAAACGAAAGGAGGTGTCTCGATTATGCTGATTATTCCAATTAAAGACGGAGAAAACATTGACCGCGCGTTGAAGCGCTACAAAAGGAAATTTGACAAGACCGGAACTGTACGTCAGTTGCGTGCGCGCCAGGCTTTCGTTAAACCATCTGTGAAGCGTAGGGCTCAAGTACAGAAAGCTTCTTACATTCAGGGATTGCGTGATAGCGCAGAGAACTAGAAAATGTTTTTGCAACATATAGAAACCGCTAAGTTCAGGCTTGGCGGTTTTTTTATGGCTGGAAAGGGCGCGAATGGTAAAGTCTTTTCCGACGGCAAAACCGAGACTGTCAAAAATGGGAGTGCGGGAAATCACGTTGAGACCGGAACCGTCGGCAAATTCATTACATTTGACCAACAGTTTTTTTATGGACAACGTTCAGGCATTCCGGAACTATCTGCAATTGGAGAAGAAATATTCGCTCCACACGGTCCATGCGTATTTGCAGGACATCCAATTTTTTACCGAATTCTTGGAGACGGAGTTTGGCGAGGCTGATTTGGTTGCCGTGAAGTATCCGCAAATCAGGAACTGGATCGTGTCGATGGTGGATTCGGGCGTGTCTAACCGTTCGGTGAACCGGAAAATTTCGTCGCTCAAAGCCTTTTATAAATTCCTGCTGAAAATAAAGCAGATTGAAGTGAGCCCGCTTTTGAAGCACCAATCTTTAAAGGTGCCGAAGAAACTGCAAATCCCGTTTTCCGAAAAAGAGCTGGATGCGGTATTGAACGAAATCAAATATCCGGACGGTTTTGAAGGCATCCGCGACAAGCTCATCATCGACTTGTTTTATACGACGGGTATCAGGCGCGCGGAACTTATAAACCTGAAAATCAGCAACTACGACACGACAACACTTAAGGTGTTGGGCAAACGCAATAAGGAACGCATCATTCCTGTTTTAACAGTTACCGCAGCGCAATGTAGCGTGTATCTTTCGCAGCGTGCTAAACTTGAGCGGATTGCGGATCCTGATTATTTCTTCTTGACCGAAAAAGGCGTTAAATTGTCGGATTCTTTTGTGTATCGATTAATAAATACCTACTTTAGTAATGTCTCCGAGAAGGTAAAAAAAAGCCCGCATATCCTGAGGCACACGTTTGCCACACACATGCTAAACAACGGAGCCGACCTCAATTCAGTGAAGGAATTATTAGGACACTCCAGCCTGGCTTCTACACAGGTTTATACGCACAGCAGCTTGGCTGAGCTTAAGAAAGTGTATGGTGCCGCGCATCCGAGAAACCAAAAATGACTTCGCGATGTTTAACCCTAAAAATTTAGATTATGAAGGTAAATGTTCATGCAGTTAACTTTACTGTCGACAGAAAATTGGTAGATTTTATCCAAGAGCGCATTGACAAACTTGAAAAATACTATGACAAACTCGTTTCGTGCGACGTTTATCTGAAAGTGGAAAAGACAAGTGAGAAGGAAAATAAAGTGGTAGAGATTAAAATGATTGTTCCTGGAGACGACTTTTTGGTGACCAAACAATGCAAGAGTTTTGAAGAGGCGACAGACCAATCTGCAGAAGCATTAGAGCGGTTATTATTGAAAAGAAAAGAAAAAATCAGGACTTACATCTGATAAGAATTTTTTTTTAATTTTCTGTTTGGTTTAACAAACAAAAAGATATACATTTGCAGTCCGTTAGAAATAGCGGACTTTTTTTATTGTGCCGCCGGTGTAGCTCAGTTGGCTAGAGCAGCTGATTTGTAATCAGCAGGTCGTGGGTTCGAGTCCCTCCATCGGCTCAATAGAATCACCTCGGTGATGTTCTTATAAATAATGAAAAGGTTAGGGAAGATACTCAAGCGGCCAACGAGGACGGACTGTAAATCCGTTGGGAAACCTTCGCAGGTTCGAATCCTGCTCTTCCCACAGTTTTTTTGAGCGAACGCGCGTCGAAAGTTTCACTTTCGTAAGCGCATGAGCTCAAAAAAAGTAGTAAGGGTTCACCCTTACGGATCACAGGCTTCGCTTGTAATCCTGTGGATCCAAACAGACATAAAACTGTCGGGCTCGTCACCCGAAAATTAGGTAATACTTCTGAAATTCAGATTATCCCTAAAAAAATAAACCTTGTTACAAAGGTTTTACGGCAAGTCTTCGGGCTTGCCAGATTCTAACTTTTGAACCTTAAACAGCTTCCACTTGTTTCTGGTTCAAAATTAGAATTTTAAACTTGCCGGTGTAGCTCAGGGGTAGAGTGCTTCCTTGGTAAGGAAGAGGTCACGGGTTCAAATCCCGTCATTGGCTCAACTGTATTAAATTGAACACTAATATATAACTAAGATTAAAAATTAACTAAAATGGCAAAAGAGAATTTTAACCGGACCAAGCCGCACTTGAATATCGGTACGATTGGTCACGTTGACCACGGGAAAACCACTTTGACCGCTGCTATCACTAAAGTTTTGGCTGAAGCTGGTTTCTCTAAAACTGCTGCAAAATCTTTCGACCAGATCGACAACGCTCCGGAAGAAAAAGAGCGTGGTATTACCATCAACACTTCACACGTTGAGTACGAAACTGCTAACCGTCACTACGCACACGTTGACTGTCCAGGTCACGCGGATTACGTAAAGAACATGGTTACTGGTGCTGCTCAGATGGACGGCGCTATCTTGGTAGTAGCTGCTACTGACGGACCAATGCCACAAACCCGCGAGCACATCCTTTTGGGCCGTCAGGTTGGTATTCCGCGTATTGTTGTGTTCATGAACAAAGTGGACATGGTTGACGATGCTGAGCTCCTCGAGCTTGTTGAAATGGAAATCCGTGACCTCTTGTCTTTCTACGAATATGACGGAGACAACAGCCCAGTTATCCAAGGTTCTGCTTTGGGTGGCTTGAACGCTGACCCGAACTGGGTTCCAAAAATCCTTGAATTGATGGAAGCTGTTGACAACTGGATCGAAGAGCCAGTACGTGACAACGCTAAGCCATTCTTGATGCCGGTTGAAGACGTGTTCACGATCACTGGTCGTGGTACTGTAGCAACAGGCCGTATCGAAACTGGTATCGCCAACACTGGTGACGCTGTTGAAATCATCGGTATGGGTGCTGAGAAGTTGACATCTACCATCACAGGTGTTGAGATGTTCCGTAAGATCCTTGACCGTGGCGAAGCTGGTGACAACGTAGGTTTGTTGTTGCGTGGTATCGACAAGTCAGACATCAAACGCGGTATGGTTATCATCAAGCCGGGATCTGTTAAGCCACACGCTAAATTCAAGGCTGAGGTTTACATCTTGAAAAAAGAAGAAGGTGGCCGTCACACGCCATTCCACAACAACTACCGTCCGCAGTTCTACGTACGTACAACTGACGTAACAGGAACAATTTCGCTTCCTGCAGGTGTTGAGATGGTTATGCCAGGTGATAACTTGACTATCGAAGTACAATTGTTGAGCCCAATCGCTTTGAGCGTAGGTTTGCGTTTCGCAATCCGTGAAGGTGGCCGTACAGTTGGTGCTGGTCAGGTAACTGAAATCCTTGACTAATTACCATTAGCATAAAATGAAGCCAGTAGTTTCTGCGGAAGCTACTGGCTTTTAACAAACGGGCATAGTTCAAGGGTAGAATAGCGGTCTCCAAAACCGTTGATGGGGGTTCGAATCCCTCTGCCCGTGCAAAAACAAGATACAATGAAGGTTTTTAATTACATAGGTGAAGCGTTCACCGAACTGAAAGACAACGTGACTTGGCCAGCTTGGGCAGAAGTCCAAAGATTGACCATCATCGTGGCGGTGTTTTCGGTAGTGTTCGCGCTGGCCACAGCCGGTGTCGATGAGCTTTTCACTAAAGCATTGGCCGGTTTCTTTAACTGGATAAAAGGTTCTTAATTCATGGTCATGTCAGACAATAACGTAAAGAAATGGTATGTTGTCAGGGCTGTGAGCGGCCAGGAGAACAAGGTTAAGAATTACATCGAAACCGAAATCAACAGGCTGGGCATGTCAGACTATGTTTCGCAAGTACTCGTACCGACCGAAAAGGTAGTCCAAGTGCGCGACGGGAAGAAAATCACCAAAGACAGGGTGTACTTTCCAGGTTATGTAATGATTGAAGCCACGCTCGTCGGAGAAATCCCGCACACCATCAAGTCTATTACGGGTGTGATTGGGTTCTTGGGCGAAACCAAAAACGGCGATCCGGTGCCATTGCGTTTGGCCGAGGTGAACCGTATGTTGGGCAAAGTCGATGAGTTGTCTGTCAAGGCAGATACGCATGCGATCCCATTCAATATCGGCGAAACCGTAAAAGTGGTCGATGGGCCATTCAACGGCTTCAACGGTACCGTTGAGAAGATCAACGAAGAGAAGCGTAAGCTGGAAGTGATGGTGAAAATCTTCGGAAGGAAGACGCCGCTGGAGCTCAGCTTTATGCAAGTTGAAAAAGTATAATTTGTTACAATCAATATTCACATCAATCGCTTCCAATTGATAGATGTGCTAAATTTTCTTAAACAATGGCAAAAGAAGTTAGTAAAGTAGTTAAACTACAAGTTAAGGGAGGTGCCGCGAATCCATCGCCACCGGTTGGACCTGCTTTGGGAGCTGCCGGCGTTAACATCATGGAGTTCTGTAAGCAATTTAATGCGAGAACCCAGGATAAGCCCGGTAAAGTGTGCCCGGTAGTCATTACCGTGTACAAAGACAAATCGTTCGATTTCGTCGTAAAAACGCCACCAGCTGCCGTGCAGTTGATGGAAGCCGCTAAACTTAAAGGAGGTTCAGGTGAACCAAACCGTAAGAAAGTGGGCAGCATTTCGTGGGATCAAATCCGCACGATCGCTGACGACAAAATGGCCGATTTGAATGCTTTCACCGTTGAGTCAGCCATGAGCATGATCGCAGGTACAGCCAGGTCAATGGGTATTACAGTAACTGGAGAATCTCCATTAAAAGCTTAAGACATGGCAAAATTGACGAAGAAACAAAAAGAAGCTGCAGCGAAGATCGAAAAGAACAAGCTGTACAACCTGAAGGAAGCTTCAGCGCTCGTAAAACAAGTTGCTTCTGCAAAGTTTGACGAGTCTGTTGACATCGCAGTACGTTTGGGCGTTGACCCGCGTAAAGCAAACCAAATGGTACGTGGCGTTGTAACCTTGCCGCACGGTACTGGTAAAGACGTAAGGGTTTTGGCCCTGGTTACGCCAGATAAAGAAGCCGAAGCAAAGGCAGCTGGTGCAGACCACGTAGGTTTGGACGACTATCTCCAGAAAATCAAAGACGGCTGGACAGACATCGATGTAATCGTTACTGTTCCTGCAGTTATGGGTAAACTCGGCCCACTCGGCCGTGTCCTCGGTCCTCGCGGATTGATGCCAAACCCAAAAACTGGTACCGTTACGATGGAAGTTGGTAAGGCAGTTAACGACATCAAATCTGGTAAAATCGACTTTAAAGTTGACAAGACCGGTATCGTTCACGCCGGAATCGGCCGCGTGTCTTTTGACGCCGACAAGATTTCAGACAACGCCCACGAAATCATCCAGACATTAATTAAATTGAAGCCAACAGCTGCCAAAGGCCAGTACATCAAGAGTATCCATTTGTCTAGCACAATGAGTCCTGCGATTGCACTGGATCCAAAAGCAGTCTAACGGGCAGTTAAAATTTTAAATCATGACAAGAGAAGAAAAATCAAGAGTTATTGAAGATTTGACTGCACAATTGGCCGCAACCAATGTCGTCTATCTGGCCGACATTTCTGGTCTGGACGCAGAAACCACTTCAAACCTGAGAAGGTCTTGCTTCAAAGCAGGCATCCAGTTGAATGTAGTGAAAAACACCCTGCTTGAAAAAGCCATGGAAGCGTCTGAAAACAACTACGGCGATTTGCCGTCGGTGTTGGCAGGAAATACTTCTATTATGATTGCTACCAACGGAAACGCTCCTGCGAAAGTAATCAAAGAATTCCGCAAGAAGTCTGACAAGCCTTTGTTGAAAGGCGCGTTTATCGATCAGGCGATCTTTATCGGTGACAACCAACTTGACGCACTCGTAGCCCTGAAATCTAAAGAAGAGATGATCGGCGAAGTAATCGGCTTGTTGCAGTCGCCTGCGAAGAACGTTGTTTCTGCCCTTAAGTCTGGCGGAGCTACAATTGCGGGACTCGTTAAAACGTTATCCGAAAGATAACATTGAAAGATTAAAAGTCGGGTCGCTTTCTTTTGACTTTCGACTTTTGACTTTCGACAATGCATAGCGCACTATTAATAAATTATATTTTACGAACTATTTAAAACGATAGAAAAAATGGCAGATTTGAAACAATTCGCAGAACAGTTGGTTGGCTTGACAGTAAAAGAAGTTAACGAACTGGCTACAATCTTGAAAGAAGAGTATGGTATCGAGCCTGCAGCTGCTGCTGTAGTTGCTGGTCCTGCAGCTGGTGGTGCTGCTGGTGGTGGCGAAGCCGCTGCTGAGCAAACTGAGTTCACCGTAGTATTGAAAGATGCTGGTGCTTCTAAATTGGCAGTCGTTAAAGCTGTAAAAGAACTTACAGGTTTGGGCTTGAAAGAAGCTAAAGATCTCGTTGATGCTGCTCCAGCCAACGTAAAAGAAGGCGTTTCTAAAGATGAGGCTGAAGGCCTGAAAAAGTCTTTGGAAGAAGCCGGAGCTGTTGTAGAGCTTAAGTAAGCTTACACGTTCTGAAAAACCAGGTTTAGGCCTTGGACAAAGCGTCCAACGGCCTAAACCATTTTTCGTATAATGAATTTTCAGAAATACGAAACCCCTTTTAGCCGGTACGAAGACAGAAAATGAAACGATACTTTAGTCATTTTCAAAGATGTACCCGCAATAAAAGAAAGTATCAAAAACAGTGTGTCCACACAAAAAACTACTTTTTTTTAAATCAAAATTTTATCCATTGATGATAACAAATCAGACTGAAAGATTAAATTTTGCTTCGACCAAAAACATCCCGGACTACCCGGATTTCCTTGATGTTCAGGTCAAATCTTTCAAGGATTTCTTCCAATTGGAAACCAAATCCGACGAAAGGAGCAACGAAGGTCTCTACAACACCTTCATGGAAAATTTCCCAATTACAGATACCAGAAATCAATTTGTATTGGAGTTCCTGGATTACTTTGTTGATCCGCCGCGTTATACCATTCAAGAGTGTATTGAGAGAGGACTGACTTACAGTGTGCCGCTTAAGGCGCGCCTCAAGCTGTACTGTACAGATCCGGAGCATGAGGATTTTGAAACCATCGTACAGGATGTGTATCTCGGTACCATTCCGTACATGACGCCAAGCGGAACCTTCGTGATCAATGGCGCCGAGCGCGTTGTTGTATCGCAGTTGCACCGTTCGCCGGGCGTGTTCTTCGGACAGTCATTCCATGCCAATGGAACCAAATTATATTCAGCACGTGTCATCCCGTTCAAGGGTTCATGGATTGAATTCGCGACCGATATCAACAACGTCATGTACGCGTATATCGACCGTAAGAAAAAATTACCTGTAACCACGTTGTTCCGTGCCATCGGATTCGAAAGGGATAAAGACATCCTCGAGATTTTCGACTTGGCCGAAGAGATCAAAGTGTCTAAAACAGGCCTGAAAAAGTATGTCGGCCGCAAGCTCGCTGCACGTGTCTTGAACACTTGGCACGAAGACTTCGTGGACGAAGATACTGGAGAAGTCGTATCGATTGAGCGTAACGAGATCATCCTCGACCGCGACACCATCATCGACAAAGACAACGTGGAGGAAATCATTGACTCCAACGTGAAGTCGATTTTGTTGCACAAGGAAGATAACAATCAAGCCGATTACGCCATCATCCACAACACGCTTCAGAAAGACCCGACCAACTCCGAGAAGGAAGCCGTCGAGCACATCTACCGCCAGTTGCGTAACGCAGAACCGCCTGATGAGGAAACCGCGCGCGGCATCATCGAGAAGTTGTTCTTCTCCGACCAGCGTTACAACCTCGGCGAAGTGGGCCGTTACCGGATGAACAAAAAGTTGAACCTGGACATCCCGATGGAGAAACAGGTCTTGACCAAGGAAGACATCATCACGATTGTAAAATACCTTATTGAGTTGATTAACTCTAAGGCGGAAATCGATGATATCGACCACTTGTCAAACCGTCGTGTGCGTACTGTAGGCGAGCAATTGTCCCAACAGTTCGGCGTAGGTTTGGCCCGTATGGCGCGTACCATCCGCGAGAGGATGAACGTCCGCGACAACGAAGTGTTTACTCCGATCGATTTGATCAACGCGAAGACACTCTCCTCTGTCATCAACTCGTTCTTTGGCACCAACCAGCTGTCGCAGTTCATGGACCAGACCAACCCATTGGCCGAGATTACGCACAAGCGTCGTCTGTCTGCCCTCGGGCCAGGCGGTTTGTCACGTGAGCGTGCAGGCTTTGAGGTCCGAGACGTACACTATACACACTACGGCCGTCTGTGTCCGATTGAAACGCCGGAAGGTCCGAACATCGGTCTGATTTCGTCGCTTTCCGTCTATGCGAAAGTCAACGGTATGGGCTTCATTGAAACGCCTTACCGCGAAGTGAAGAACGGCAAAGTAGATTTGACCTCAGAACCCATTTACCTTTCTGCCGAAGAGGAAGAAGGCAAAATGATTGCGCAGGCCAACATCGAAATGAACGACGGCGGAGACATCACTGCAGAACGCGTTATTGCCCGTGAGGAAGGCGACTTCCCGGTAGTAGAGCCGAATGTGGTACATTACACCGACGTTGCCCCGAACCAGATCGCTTCGATTTCGGCATCGTTGATTCCGTTCTTGGAGCATGACGACGCGAACCGTGCGTTGATGGGCTCGAACATGATGCGCCAGGCCGTACCATTGTTGCGTCCTGAAGCACCGATTGTCGGAACCGGGCTCGAGCAGCAGGTAGCCTCAGACTCTAGGGTTTTGATCAACGCCGAAGGCCACGGTACCGTAGAATATGTAGATGCCAACATCATCACGATTAAATATGACCGTACCGAAGAAGAGCGTATGGTTTCGTTTGATCCGGATGAAAAAACCTACCAACTCATCAAGTTCCGCAAGACCAACCAGAGCACGTCCATCAACCTCAAGCCGATTGTCCGCAAGGGCGACCGCGTGAAACCGGGGCAAGTGTTGTGCGAAGGTTATGCGACGCAGAACGGTGAATTGGCCTTGGGCCGCAACCTGCAAGTGGCGTTCATGCCATGGAAAGGATACAACTTCGAGGATGCGATCGTAATCTCTGAGAAAGTGGTGCGCGACGACATCTTTACGTCGATCCACATCGATGATTACTCGCTCGAAGTCCGCGATACCAAACTGGGTAACGAAGAATTGACCAACGACATCCCGAACGTTTCGGAAGAAGCCACTAAAGATTTGGACGAAAACGGTATGATCCGTATCGGTGCCGAAGTCAAGCCTGGCGACATCCTGATCGGTAAGATTACCCCGAAAGGCGAGTCTGACCCGACGCCGGAAGAAAAACTCCTCCGCGCGATCTTCGGTGACAAGGCCGGCGACGTAAAAGACGCTTCATTGAAAGCTTCTCCATCGCTCAACGGTGTCGTGCTCGATAAGAAACTCTTCGCCCGCGCCATGAAAGACAAGCGCAAACGCACCAAAGACAAAGACGATTTGGGCGCGCTTGAAATGGAATTCGAGGTGAAGTTCCAGGAATTGAAAGACAAGTTAGTAGACAAATTGTTCGCCATCGTCAATGGTAAAACGTCGCAAGGTGTCATGAACGATCTGGGTGAGGAAGTGTTGCCAAAAGGCAAGAAATACACCCAGAAAATGCTCAACGCCGTAGAAGACTTCGCACACCTTTCGAAAGGTCAGTGGGTTGCCGACGACGAGACCAACAAGCTGGTGAATGACTTGATCCACAACTACAAGATTAAATTGAACGACCTTCAGGGTGCATTGCGCCGCGAGAAGTTCACGATTACCGTAGGTGACGAATTGCCTGCCGGAATCCTGAAACTGGCGAAAGTCTATATCGCGAAGAAACGCAAACTGAAAGTAGGTGATAAAATGGCGGGCCGTCACGGTAACAAAGGTATCGTAGCGCGTATCGTCCGTGAAGAAGACATGCCGTTCCTCGAAGACGGAACACCGGTAGACATCGTACTCAACCCGCTGGGCGTACCATCGCGTATGAACATTGGGCAGATTTACGAAACCGTACTGGGCTGGGCAGGCAAGAAGCTGGGCAAGAAGTTCGCGACCCCGATTTTCGACGGTGCGTCCTTAGACCAGATCAATGCCCTGACCGACGAAGCAGGCGTGCCGCGTTTCGGCCACACGTACCTGTACGACGGCGGCACCGGAGAGCGTTTCCACCAGCCGGCTACCGTAGGCGTGATTTACATGTTGAAACTCGGCCACATGGTTGACGACAAGATGCACGCCCGTTCTATCGGACCATACTCACTCATCACGCAACAACCGCTCGGTGGTAAAGCACAGTTCGGTGGCCAGCGTTTCGGTGAGATGGAGGTTTGGGCGCTTGAAGCGTACGGCGCGTCGAGCACACTCCGTGAAATCCTGACCGTGAAGTCTGACGACGTCATCGGAAGAGCGAAAACCTACGAAGCCATCGTGAAAGGCGAAACCATGCCGGAACCGGGCTTGCCAGAATCGTTCAACGTATTGATGCACGAATTGAAGGGCTTGGGCTTGGATATTCGTTTGGAGGAATAGTTTATAGTTTATAGTTGTTAGTTGTTAGAAGATTTTTCTAGCAACTAGCAACTAACAACTAGCAACTAAAATCAACAGCTTTCAATTTAATATCAAGAGTCATTCATTATGATGAACACTAGAAATAATAAAGAAAAACAAATGGTCAAAAGGTTTGACAAGATTTCAATCGGCCTCGCGTCGCCTGAATCCATCCTCGCCGAGTCGCGCGGGGAAGTCCTCAAGCCGGAAACCATCAACTATCGTACGCACAAGCCAGAGCGCGACGGCCTTTTCTGTGAAAGGATCTTCGGCCCGGTAAAAGATTTTGAATGTGCCTGCGGTAAATACAAACGCATCCGTTACAAAGGCATCGTCTGCGACCGCTGCGGTGTCGAAGTAACCGAGAAAAAAGTCCGTCGCGACCGTGTCGGCCATATTAACTTGGTCGTCCCGATTGCGCACATCTGGTATTTCCGTTCATTGCCGAACAAAATCGGTTACTTGCTCGGATTGCCATCGAAGAAACTCGACATGATCATCTATTATGAGCGTTATGTCGTGATCCAGCCTGGTATTGCTGCCGGCCCGGACGGCGAACCGTTGCACAAACTTGACTTCCTTACCGAAGAAGAGTATTTGAACATCGTCGATTCGTTGCCGCAGGAAAACCAATACCTCGACGACAACGATCCGAACAAGTTCATCGCAAAGATGGGCGCAGAGTGCATCATGGATTTGCTCGCGCGCATCGACCTCGACGCCTTGTCTTATGAGTTGCGTCACTCGGCCAACAATGAAACCTCCAAGCAGCGTAAAACCGAAGCGTTGAAGCGTTTGCAAGTGGTGGAATCGTTCCGTGAAGCCAACGAAAACCGTGAGAACAAGCCAGAGTGGATGATCATGAAAGTCGTTCCGGTCATTCCGCCTGAATTGCGTCCGCTCGTGCCGCTGGACGGTGGCCGTTTCGCGACTTCGGATCTGAACGATTTGTACCGTCGCGTCATCATCCGCAACAACCGTTTGAAGCGATTGATGGAAATCAAGGCGCCGGAAGTGATTTTGCGTAACGAGAAGCGTATGTTGCAGGAATCTGTGGATTCATTGTTCGACAACACGCGTAAAGCTTCGGCCGTCAAGACCGAATCGAACCGTCCGTTGAAATCCCTTTCCGATTCATTGAAAGGAAAGCAAGGCCGTTTCCGTCAGAACTTGCTCGGTAAGCGTGTGGATTATTCTGCGCGTTCGGTCATCGTCGTGGGGCCTGAATTGAAATTGTTCGAATGCGGTTTGCCGAAAGACATGGCCGCCGAACTCTACAAACCATTCGTGATCCGCAAACTCATCGAGCGCGGCATCGTGAAGACGGTAAAGTCTGCAAAGAAAATCATCGATAAGAAAGAGCCTGTAGTTTGGGACATCCTGGAAAACGTCATCAAAGGACATCCGGTGCTCCTGAACCGTGCCCCAACGCTTCACCGTTTGGGTATCCAGGCCTTCCAACCGAAACTCATCGAAGGAAAAGCAATCCAGTTGCACCCGCTCGTATGTACGGCGTTCAACGCGGATTTCGACGGTGACCAGATGGCGGTTCACTTGCCACTCGGCCCTGAAGCAATCCTGGAAGCGCAACTTTTGATGCTTGCTTCACACAACATCCTCAACCCGGCCAACGGTGCGCCGATTACCGTTCCATCTCAGGACATGGTACTCGGTCTGTACTACATGACCAAAGAGCGTTTGTCAACCCCTGAATTGAAAATCCAAGGTGAAGGCTTGACGTTCTATTCGGCGGAGGAAGTGAATATCGCCCTCAACGAAGGCCGTTTGGAATTGAACGCCCGCGTGAAAATCCGTGCGAAGGATTTCAACGAAAACGGAGAACTGGTCTGGAAAATCATCCAGACTACCGCAGGCCGTGTGCTCTTCAACGAAGTGGTGCCGGAAGCTGCCGGTTACATCAACGAAGTCTTGACCAAGAAGTCATTGCGTGACATCATCGGTAAAATCTTGGCCGTAACCGACGTACCGACTACGGCTGCGTTCCTCGATTCGATGAAAGACATGGGTTACAAATTCGCATTCAAGGGCGGATTGTCGTTCTCATTGGGTGATATCATCATCCCGCAACGCAAAGAAGAACTCATCGCCGACGCCAACGAACAAGTGGAAGGCATTACCATGAACTACAACATGGGTCTGATCACCAACAACGAGCGTTACAACCAGGTCATCGACGTCTGGACATCGACCAACGCGCTCTTGACGGAACTCGCGATGAAAAACATCCGCGAAGACCAGCAAGGCTTCAACTCGGTGTACATGATGCTTGATTCGGGTGCCCGTGGTTCCAAAGAACAGATCCGTCAGCTCACCGGTATGCGTGGTTTGATGGCCAAGCCGAAGAAATCAACCGCCGGCGGTGGCGAGATCATCGAAAACCCGATCTTGTCTAACTTTAAGGAAGGTCTTTCGATCTTGGAATACTTCATCTCGACGCACGGTGCGCGTAAAGGTCTTGCGGATACGGCTTTGAAAACGGCCGACGCCGGTTACCTGACACGCCGTCTGCACGACGTTTCGCAGGACGTTATCGTCAACATGGACGATTGCGGAACCTTACGTGGCGTTGAAGTATCGGCACTCAAGAAAAATGAGGAAATCGTGGAATCTTTGGGCGAGCGTATCCTGGGCCGTGTGGCGTTGCAGGATGTCATCAACCCATTGACCAACGAAATCATGGTATCGGCAGGACAGCAAATCACCGAGGCAATCGTCCGATTGATCGAGGAATCGCCGGTAGAAAAAGTCGAAGTGCGTTCACCGCTCACTTGCGAGGCTTACAAAGGCATCTGCGCGAAGTGTTACGGCCGTAACCTGGCCACAGGACGCATGACGCAAATCGGTGAGGCTGTTGGTGTAATTGCTGCGCAGTCCATCGGTGAGCCGGGTACACAGTTGACGCTTCGTACGTTCCACGTGGGTGGTACGGCAGGTAACATTTCTGAGGAATCAAGCATCATCGCGAAGTTCGGTGGCCGTCTTGAAATCGAGGATTTGAAAACCGTAAAAGGCGAAGACAGCGAAGGCAATACCGTAGACATCGTCATCTCACGTTCAACCGAACTGAAATTGATCGACGAAAAAACCGGAATCCTTTTAAGTACAAACAACATCCCTTATGGTGCGAGCATTTTTGTGAAAGACGGCGACGTCGTGGGCAAAGGTGCCACCATCTGTAAATGGGATCCGTATAACGGCGTTATCATTTCTGAATTTACCGGAAAAATCGCGTACGAAGACCTCGAACAAGGACAATCGTTCCAGGTGGAGATCGACGAGCAGACCGGTTTCCAGGAAAAGGTAATCTCCGAATCAAGGAACAAGAAACTCATCCCGACGCTCCTCATTTATGGCAAAGACAACGAACTCATCCGTTCGTACAACTTGCCGGTAGGTGCGCACTTGATGGTTGAAGACGGCGAAAAGATCAAGGCAGGAAAAATCCTCGTCAAGATTCCGCGTCGCTCATCCAAAGCAGGCGATATCACCGGTGGTCTTCCAAGGATTACCGAATTGCTCGAAGCCCGTAACCCGTCTAACCCGGCGGTCGTTTCGGAAATCGACGGTGTGGTGTCCTTCGGCAAAATCAAGCGTGGCAACCGTGAGATCGTCATCGAGTCGAAATTCGGTGAAATCAAGAAATATCTCGTCAAACTCTCGAACCAAATCCTGGTGCAGGAGAATGACTTCGTACGCGCAGGCTCGCCGCTTTCTGACGGTGCCATCACGCCGGAAGACATCCTTCGCATCCAAGGCCCGGCTGCGGTACAGCAATACCTGGTGAACGAAATCCAGGAAGTGTACCGTCTGCAAGGCGTAAAAATCAACGACAAGCACTTTGAAGTAGTGATTCGTCAGATGATGCGCAAGGTCATGGTGGAAGATCCGGGCGATACATTGTTCCTCGAGGAGCAATTGATCCATACCAAAGATTTCATCATGGAGAACGACAGGTTGTACGGTATGAAGGTCGTAGAAGACGCCGGCGATTCAGAAACCCTGAAACCAGGACAGATTATTACACCGCGTGAATTGCGTGACGAAAACTCGATCCTGAAACGTTCAGACAAGAATCTGGTCACCGCCCGCGACGTGGTCACGGCTACCGCTACACCGATCCTACAAGGGATTACGCGTGCGTCGTTGCAGACCAAGTCGTTCATCTCTGCGGCATCGTTCCAGGAAACGACTAAAGTCCTCAACGAAGCGGCTGTTGCCGGCAAGGTGGACGATCTGGAAGGCTTGAAAGAAAACGTCATCGTAGGACACCGCATTCCGGCTGGTACGGGTATGCGCCAGTACGACAACGTAATCGTAGGCTCAAAAGACGACTACAATGAAATGATGGCGAACAAAGAAGAATACAATTATTAAAATGGACCAGAAGCAACCACAGCAAGCCCAGATCAACATTGAGTTGGACGAGGCGACGGCGGAAGGAATTTATTCCAATTTGGCCATCATCAATCATTCTCCATCGGAGTTTGTATTGGACTTTGTCTGCATCATGCCAGGTGCGCCAAAGGCGAAAGTAAAATCAAGGATTGTCCTCACGCCACAGCACGCCAAAAGGCTGCTCCGCGCGATGGGCGAGAACATCCACCGCTACGAATCGGCGAACGGCGAAATCAAGGAATCGGAAGTACCGCCCATTCCACTGAATTTTGGCCCGACCGGTCAAGCATAATTAAGAAACGGCTGCAATTGCAGCCGTTTTTTTTGAGCCACAAATCCAGACCGCTGTTTTTGGATTCGTGGCTTTTGTATGTTGTCACTTTTGGTGATGCAATCATAACAATTTATCAACACGAAAACGTTTTCGCGCATCACTTTCACAATTGTCGTACTTGGTTTTTAAGAGAAAAGGCTAACTTAGTCTGTTAGTTGGCTGGAATCCAAACGGTTCTGCCGGCGTGCGCCCCAAATCCATAAAGAGTAAGTTAGTAATTAATCCCTTATTTTATGGAGCACATTTCCTCTCAATTTATTAAAGCGCCTTTCGCCAGGACATTGCTGATGCTGTTTGTCTCGGTGTTCGCAACCCAAGTCGGGGCGCAAACCACCGTTACCTATACGCTAGGGAACAATGGGTATTATACCATCCGGACAACCGGTACTTCGGGAACATTTCTCCCGAGCGGAACCGCAGAATTGGCTATGTATTCCAACGGCGGCGGTACCAAGAATGTCGTCGCCTACCGTGATTTCAAGACGGCAGGAGACAACACCGGGTCGGTCAGGGCACTGCAGGTAGGAGACATCTTTTCCCTGCAGGTATGGGCCAGTTCGGCGTTTGGGCACATCGGGTTTTCGCTTAACACGAGCAATGTCACGACCGATTATTCTACGCGCCACACCAACAGCCGACTGTATGTCCAAGAAGACGGCACCAACGGTTCATGGTATGTGAACAGCAGCGCCGGAAACCAAACGCTTGACTACAACGTCAGCAGTACGTACCGGAACTATCTGTTCAAAGTGTACATCACATCCGAAACCACTTGCGACGTTGAACTTATCGTTGACGGATCGGTGACCAAGCGGCTTTTCAATCGTACCATGAACGGTACGGCGGGCGCGAACATCACCGGTTTCGCCTTGTATCTTTCCGACGATTACAACGGCTCGGCCAACGCCAACGTCTATTGGAAACAGGTGACCGAAGTCCGCGCCAATACATCGGTTAATCTTGGTTACTTTTTAACCTCGGGAACCTTCACGCCGGGAAAAATCACCAACGGGTTGGCAGCGAATTCCACTTCAGCAGTTTCTGTTAACGCGCTCAATATAGGCGGAGATTCAGGAACCACGGTCATCCTTAACCAGCCCAACACGTACACCGGTGCGACGACGGTGAACGCCTTCGCCCGCGCCGAGTTGCAATCGCCCAACGCATTGGGTTCGACCTCAGGCGTTACGGTAAACAACAATGGTGCAATCTCACTGTATTCGCCGGTAGGCATCTTTTACGGAACCCGCAACATTACCCTTAACGGAAATGGTCAGAACGGCGCCAACGGTGCCATCCGGAATGTTGGCGGCTTGAATTCTTTTTCCGGCACGATCAATGTGGCCAGTAATTCGCGCATCCAAGCCGACTTTTCAGATTGGCTGTTCCTGGACGGCGTCGACATTAATCTTAACAACAATGTCCTCACGTTCGGCGGCACGCAAAGAATTTCTTCGGGCGGCCAAATCAGCGGTACCGGTAGCCTGATCAAAACCGGCAGCAACGAACTCGATTTGGGCGCAGAAAGTTTTTTCAGCGGCGGCGTGACCTTACAGTCAGGGAAGCTCACCGGTTATGCCGAGTACGCTTTCGGAAGTGGCCAGATTACGCTTCCGGCCGGCGCCATCGCAACCATCAATTCGGCATTGCCACAGCCAAATGCAGTGTCGGTAGATGCTACAGCAGAACTGACGACGACTTCAACGGGTACCATTGCACTCTACGGCGTTCATTCCGGAACTGGAAAATGGCAAGTTGACGCCATTCAGCAATGTTCGTTTGGCGCTACCAGTAATTTTGCAGGGACATATAATGTTTCAAGGGGCAAGATTTACGGTGGTTTCCCATCTTCTTTCGGGACGGCCACCATCAATCTCGGAAAGAATAACGCGGGGGCAGATTCACTATTCGATGCGTTATTTGAAGTTTTTTGGGGCGGAACCGTTTCCAACAACTTCAACATTGCCGCCAATAACGGAGCCAAACGCGATATCTATGAAAACCAGGAAACAACGTTTACAGGAACATTTAACTTGTCGGGAAATGTGCGTTTGACGGGCTCGGCCAACAAAATCATGTCGGGTATCATTTCTGGATCGGGCGGTTTGGAAGTCGCTGAAGGAACGACTACACTATCTGCCCAAAACACCTATTCCGGAAATACGGTCGTCAATGCTGGTGCTACGTTGAGATTGGGTGCCAGCGGCGCCGTTCCTTTGGCGTCCAACCTGATCCTTAGCGGCGGTACATTCGACGCCAATGGGTTTGGATCAGGAATGAACTTATTGGTCGTCGATTCGAACTCGACCATCGCTTTGGGCAGCAGCCTGCACTACCTGATTTTCAACAACAGCAGCGAGGAACCATGGTCGGGCACGCTCACCATTACCGGTTGGACGGGTGCCATAGATCAGATGAACCCTACTGGCGGACACATTTTGGTAGGCTCTGGTGGATTGAGTGCCGAACAACTTTCGCAAATTGTTTTTCAAGGATATTCGGGTCCGGCCATTATCTTGCCATCGGGTGAGTTGGCGCCTTCAGGCCCGGTACTCGCCTTGAACCCGGGCAGCACCGATCACGGGAATGCTTGTGTGGGCACGGCGGCCACGACCATCACCTACATTCTTTCAAACACCGGCGGCGATGCAACCGATGTGAGTGTAGTGTCAGACAACCCAGAATTTGTGGTGAGCAATTTGTCGTCTACCACGGTTCCGTTTGGCGGATTCGTAACCTACGACGTGACCTTTACACCATCTGCAGCCGGAAACCGTACAGCCACCATTACCATAGACACAACCACACCAGGCAGTAACGCGCCGGTACTTTCCAACCTGTCGGGAACCGGTTCGCTTACGGTGGTTTATTATGCCGATAGCGACAACGATTTGTATGGCGACCCAAGTGAATCGCAAACCAGTTGCACCGGCGCGCCTTCAGGCTATGTGACCGACAATACCGATTGCGATGACGGCAACGCCGCTATTTACCAAAGCGCATTGTTGTTTGTTGATGCAGACAACGACGGCTACGATGCCGGACAACAGACCGTTTGCTATGGCGCCACCATTCCAGCAGGGTACCGACTGACCACCAACGGAACAGATTGTGACGATACCCGAAATACTGTCAACCCAGCCGCGACTGAAATCGGTTACAACGTGATCGACGACGACTGCGACGGTTTGATTGACGAAGGCTTCCCGCCGAAAATCACGATTGTGAATGGCACGCAATGCGGCTTGACGCTGGCTGCCATCGATACGCCAATCGTGGCCAACATTGTGGCCGGCGCTACAGGATACCGCTGGAGGATTACGACCTTGACCGGTCCGAACGCAGGCCAAATCCAGACGTTGGATACGGCATTGCGCACGATGAAGCTCACGCAGCTTCTCAGTTATGCATTCAATACGCAATATAAAGTGGAAGTGGCGGTTTATTTCGCCGGATTCCTGCAGCCATACAATGCGTCGTTCTGTAACGTGACCACACCGGAAGCCATCACGAGCCTGACCAATTGTACGCAAACCTTGACGGCGATGTCCAACGCGATTTACGCGAACATCGTTCCTTATGCAACGGGTTATCGTTTCCGGATCACCGACCCGATTAACCCGCTTAATACGCAGGTATTGGAGCGTTCGGTACGTGATTTCAGGATGACGCAAATCACCAACTTCGTCGTACAGTTTGGCAAGACGTATAACGTGGCAGTAAGCGTCAGGAATACCGATGGTTCGTGGATGTCATACAGCGGAGATTGCCAAGTGACTACGCCGGTATTCCCCACGACATCGGTGCAGGATTCGCAGTGCGACGGCTATCTCGTGCCAAGCAACAGCACACCAATCTATGCGATTTCGTATCCGGGCGCCATTGCCTATGTATTCCAACTCAGCGGCGGCGGTTTGCCATCGCCGATTGAGGTCACCAAGAGCGCTAGGACATTCACGTTGAACGACTTCGCTGGGCAGATTCTCCCAGGTGCGACTTACAACGTCAAAGTGCGTCTCGTCTTCAACCTTTCTGATCCTGCCGGGCCATACGGCAAGACGTGTTCTATTACGACACCGGGCGCATCGCGTACAGCGGCAACCAAGGCAGCTTTCGATGCGGTGGCCTATCCGAACCCGTTTACGGATAACTTCTTGGTTGCATTGCAGTCAGCCTCGACGCTCGACGTAAACATCAAAGTGTACGACATGACCGGCAGGCTGCTCGAAGACCGCAGGGTGAAACCGGGCGCGGACATTGAAACCGGCAACCAACTGCCATCGGGCGTGTACAATTTAGTAGTTACGCAAGGTGACGAAATGAAGACACTCCGTGTGGTGAAACGATAAATGTTTTGATTTTGAAAAAGAAGGCTGCCTGCGGGCGGCCTTTTTTCGTATCCGGAAAATACGTAATTCTCCGTATTGAACCTCTTGGACATTAGTCGCAGTTTTGTCATGCACCCAGTCTTGGTCTCCCGGGCGTGTAATGCCATTCCCGGAAGCGGCAAAACCGAATAATAGTTACCAAAACATTTCACGATGAAAAAGTTTTACGTATTGTTGATGATTTGGGCGTTCTGCGCCGGAACCATTTATGCGCGCGCGGGGTTTGAACACCATGCCGGACGCGAAATCGCCAAAAGTGTACTTGATGATGTCGAATACAACGGCAACATCTATCTTTATTCACAGGCCGATGTCGATCAGTTTTCGGTGAATTATCCCGGCGTAACCTCCATCACGGGCGAACTCGGGATTTTGGATTCGGCTGACATCACCAGTCTGGCCGGTCTCAATGCCATCACATCGGTGGGCTACCTGAACATTTACGGGAACAGCGTGCTGTCTGACCTGTCTGGGCTCAACAACCTGACGACCATCGTGAACGATTGCTTTATCGGCAATGCTGGTGTGACGGCGATGTCAGGGTTGAACGGCGTCACCAGTGTTGGCGGCAACCTGATCATCCAGACCGGCAGCGGTTTGCAATCGCTCTCGGGTTTCAATGCGTTGCAATCGGTAAACAATCTCTATATCTACTACAACGATACGCTCACGGCCATTCCGCAGTTTTTGAACTTGACTTCGGCCAGTTACGTCGCCATTTATTACAATCCGCAGTTGGCCGTTTGTGATGCGCCGGGCATTTGTTCGGTATTGGCCAACGCCACTGCCGATATTTTTGGGAATGCGCCGGGTTGCAACAACATCCAACAGCTGCAAATGGCCTGCGGGCTTCCCGTCACTTGCTCGGATGTTTATTTGTACAGCCAAGCCGACGTAGACAATTTCATGACGAATTTTGGGTGTTCCATCATCAATGGCACTTTGTACATCACCGGTGCCGATGTCACCAACCTCAATGGTCTGTTGGCCGTCACGAAAGTAGGTTACCTGAACATTTATGACGTACCGGCACTCACCAATTTTTCCGGGCTGAACAACATCCATACGATTACACAAGACCTGAACATCGGCGGCGCTACGGCAGCTACCATCAATGCTTTGTCGGGCGTGACTGCCATTGGCGGCAGCGTAAGCATTTCGAGTTGCTACAACCTGGTCAATTTCCTCGGACTGAGCAACGTCACCGGCATTGGCGGAAACGTATACATTACCTACAACGCATTGCTCACCGCGTTGCCGGGCACGATTAGCCTGACTTCGGTGGGCGGCAATTTGTCTATTCAAGGCAACGATTCGCTGATTGGGCTGTCTGGGCTGAACAATCTGGCGTCGGTCGGGCAGGGCATTTCCATTTCATACAACGGCGCGCTCACCAACCTATCGGCTTTGTCCAACCTGAGCAGCATGAACGGTACGTTGGAATTTTACAGCAACAATTCGCTCGCGAGCCTTTCCGGGATTGACAACCTTTCGGGGATGACTTATCTCAACATCGCGTATTCGCCGTTGCTTTCGGTTTGCAGCTTCCCGTCGATTTGTGCGTATCTCGACAACGGAGGCGGCGCGTCCATTTACGGAAATGCGCCCGGCTGCGGCAATTACACCCAGGTGCGCGTGGGCTGCGGCCAGCCACAGAATTGCGGTTACGTGTCTTTGTATTCGCAGTACGACGTGGACAATTACAGCTACAATTACGGTTGCACGGCCGTAGGAACGATCTACATTTCGGGCTCGGACATCCAGAACCTCGACGGCTTGTCGATGATTACTTCCGCCGAGAGCATCCAATTTTCTTACGTATCCGGCCTGACCGATGTTTCCGGCTTGTCGAACATCACTTCCTTGAGCGGAAATCTCCAGATTAACGGTCAGACGCAGACGACCTTTCCGTCATTGCCGTCTCTCACGTCCATAGGAGGCAATTTCTACGTCGAATACACGACAATGGAACATTTGCCTGGCTTGCCTAATTTAACGTCCGTAGGCGGCCAATTTTACATTTACTCGAACGACAGCCTGCTGGATGTTTCCGGAATGCCATTGCTGAACACCATCGGCGGCGATTTAAGTCTCGGCGACAACGACCTGTTGGCCGGCCTTTCGGCATTCGGTTCGGTGACTTCGGTGGATGGCTCGCTATACATCAGCAACAACGGCGCACTCACCAGCCTGACCGGTCTGGAAAACCTGAATCCGGCCAACCTGAACAGTCTTAATATCTATTCCAATCCGTTGCTGGCGCTATGTACGCTGCCCAACATCTGTTCGTTCCTGAACAATGGCGGCAGCCACAGCATTAGTGAAAACGCCGTGGGTTGCGAAGATTACGCGGCGCTCGCAGCGGTTTGTAACGCTGGTTGCCCAACAACAGATGTCTTGCTGTCAACGCAGGCCGAAGTGGACGACTTTGCGGTGAATTTCCCTACCTGTACGATTGTGGGCGGCTCGCTTACCATAGCCGGGATAGACATTACGGATTTGTCTCCGCTCTCCAACATCGTTTCCATCAACGGGTCGCTGAGCATCAACAGCAATGATGCGCTGATTTCGCTGGCCGGCTTGTCATCGCTTACTACGATTCGCGGCGATCTGCAAGTGTTTAATAACAATGCGCTCACCAGCCTGACCGGTTTAACTGCGCTTTCATCCGTAGAATACAGCGTCAATGTAGAAAGCAATGCCGTGATGACCAGTCTGAATGGTTTGTCGGCACTGACCAGTGTGGGCGGATCATTGAACATCAACTACAACCCATTGCTCACAAGTTTATCGGCTTTGGGCAACATTACAAGCCTTCCGGGCGGCAACCTAAACATTTCGGGCAATGATGCGCTCGTGGGCTTGGCCGGTTTAAATCTGACCAGCGTCTACGGCAGTATGAGCATCACCAACAACCCGGCGCTGGCCTCGCTGTCGGCTTTGTCGGGATTGACGTCGGTACAGTCGCTGTATTTGTCTAACAATGATGCATTGCCATCGGCGGCCGGCTTGTCTGGGTTGACCTCGCTCGATTATGCATCCATCGAAGGCAACGAGGCCATGACGTCGCTGGGCTTCAACGCGTCGTCGCCGAGCCTGTACAATTTGACCATCGCGAACAATCCGTCGCTTACCGATATCTCATCGCTGTCGCCCATTGTGACCATCAATGACTTGTACCTCACCGACAATACGTCGTTGACGTCGCTGACCGGTTTGAACAACCTGACCACGCTGTCTAATCTCAATATTTCCGGAAATACGGCCTTGACGAGTTTGGCGGCGCTGGGCAACTTGACACAAGTCTATAACTTGCAGCTGGGCTACAACGATTCCTTGACCAATCTCAATGGCTTGCAGCAGTTGGCCGATGCGCCATCGACAACATTCCAGATTATCGGGAACGCCTCACTGACGAGCCTTTCGGGACTGGAAAACCTGACGTCGATTTACAACCTCACCATCAACAGCAACCCGTCGCTAGCCAGTTTGGCTGCCTTGTCGTCGCTCACGCAGCTGCGGTATTTCTACTTCAATGACAACGATGCACTGACCACGTTGGCCGGTCTGGAAAACGTGTTTCCGTCGCAACTGTATTACCTCTCGTTACAATCATCCAACAGCCTTTCGACCTGTGACTTGCCTAACATTTGTACGTATCTTACCAACGGCGGTTCGGCCAACATCTCGGGCAATGCGAGCGGTTGCAACAACACCTTTGACCTGCAATTGGCGTGCGGCCCGACCGGGACATGCCCGACCGGTGCGCTTACCTTTACGAGCCAGTCGCAGATTGACCAGTTCATTTTGGCGTACCCGAGTTGTACATCGCTGCCTTCGTACGTGACCATTTCGGGTGCCGACATCACCAATCTCAATGGCCTGGCCAACATCACGTACATCGCCAATCCGCTCGTCATCGACAATAACCCGTTGCTCACCAACCTGACCGGGCTGAATAATTTAAATTTTGTGGGCGCGCTCACCATCAGCAACAATTCGGCGCTGACGTCGCTGGCGGCTTTGTCGAACCTAAACACGAATTGCTACAGCGTCAGCATCGACAACAACGATGCGCTGACCTCGCTCAACGGCATCCAAAACCTGCCGATTTTCGGCAACATCACCATATCCAACAACGATGCGCTCACGTCGCTCGTCACCTTTACCAACGTCACCACGCCGGGCTATGTCACGATCCACAACAACGACGCACTAGTATCGTTCGGGTCGCTGGGCAATTTCAGTTCGGTGTATTCCATGACGGTTTCCGAGAATGCATCGCTCAACAGCCTTTCCGGATTGAATAATCTGACTCAGGTGCGCTACATCTCTGTTTCCGGCAACAACATCCTGACCAGCCTTTCCGGTATAGAAAACCTCAATCCGAACTACTTGTATGGACTGAATTTGTATTCTTCGACCGCGCTTTCCACTTGCGCACTGCCGAATATTTGTGCGTTCCTCTCAAACGGCGGCAGCAACTACATCAGCGGCAATGCTACGGGTTGCAATTCATCTACGGAAGTGCAAGTGGCCTGCGGCAACGGCGAACCGCCAACGTTTACGGCTGTTTCGCCAATGTCGGCAGCCGTTTGCGACGGACAGAATCTGAGTGTGACTTTGAGTGGATTGGTGCCGGACAGCATTTCGTTACTCACTTATTCCTTTAACGGCGTCGATACGTTTACAACGAATGTTTACGCCGATGCTTCGGGCAACGCGCCTTTCAGCCTGACGGTTTCCGTCGCCAACAATGGGCAGACGTTGACACTTGTCAGCTTGGAGCGGATCGATGTCATGACCGGAACACTGACGCTGACCAGTGACAATACGGTCGCGCTTACGGTTTCTCCGGCGGTTACCTATTATCGCGATTTTGACGGCGATACATTCGGTAACTTGTATGATACCATTGCAGCCTGTGCGGGCTTGCCTGTCGGTTATGTGACCAACAATACTGATTGTTACGACTATGACCCGACGATTTACAATTACGCGGAAAACGTCTATTCAGACAATGACCAAGATGGCTATGATGCCGGACTTACGAGTGTTTGCTATGGCGCGACACTGCCGCCTCAGTATTCGCTCGTGACCAATGGCCCGGACTGTAACGATTACGAACCGTTATACCACGAGGAATTTGCATTTTACTACGATGCAGACCAAGACGGCTACGGCACGGGCAATCTTGTACAGGCGTGCGCCGAAAGTGCCGCGATTGCACCGCCTTATTATTCTTTGAACAATACCGATTGTTCACCATTTAATTCAAGCATTTTTGTCGCTGCGACACTTTACATTGATATCGACGGAGACAATTACAACAACGGAAACAGCTTTGTTTGTTATGGCGCGAACGTTCCTGTGGGTTATTCCGCGACGACCAATGGCGCTGATTGCGACGACAACGATCCGCTCAAACAGACCACTTATCCTTTCTACGCCGATTCCGATGGCGATGGCTACGGCGCCGGAAGCGTGGTACAAGCTTGCGCGCAAAGCGCCGAAATCACACCGGTAGGTTACGCCACCAATAACACGGATTGCGCGCCTGCCAACGCCAATGCGTTCCAGCAAGGAACACTATACGTGGATGCCGACGGCGACCAATATGATGCAGGCAGCCAGACAGTTTGTTATGGCAACACCGCGCCGACCGGCTATGCGCTCACTACCAACGGTACAGATTGCAATGACAACAATGCGGCTGCGCATTCCGGCTATTCGTTCTATGTAGATGCAGACAGCGACGGTTATGGCAGCGGAAGCCTCGTTGAAAACGTCTGTGCGCTCAATGCCACCACACCGCCGGTAGGTTATTCGTTGAATAATCTAGATTGTGCGCCGTCTGATCCGGGCATTTATCTCGGCTATCCGTTCTATGTGGACAATGACAATGATGGCTATGGCGCCGGCGATGTCGTTACACTTTGCACACCGGGCCCATCAGCGCCTGCAGGCTATTCAGTAAACAACAACGATTGCAACGACAATCAGGTGTTGTATGCCGACAATGACGGCGACGGCTTCGGTTCCACGCAGGTGGCGGCTTGCGGCGTGACCAATTCCAGCGACTGCAACGACAACCAACTGCAATATCTCGATGCCGATGGCGACAGCTTCGGTTCTGATACCTTGGTGGCCTGCGGTGTGACGAATTCCGACGACTGCAACGACAGCCAACTGCAATACTTGGATGCCGACGGCGATGGCTTCGGCGCGAATGTCTTCGTGGCGTGCGGCGTGACGAACAATGCAGATTGCAACGACAATCAACTGCAATACCTCGATGCCGACGGCGACAGNTTCGGTTCGATGACGTTGGTGGGTTGNGGTGTGNCGAATAATTCCGATTGNAACGACAGCCAACTGCAATACTTGGATGCCGACGCCGACGGNTTCGGGGCGAATGTCTTTGTGGCGTGCGGCGTGACGAACAATGCAGATTGCAACGACAANCAACTGCAATACCTCGATGCNGANGGCGACAGNTTCGGTTCGATGACGNTNGTGGGTTGCGGNGTGTCGAATAANTNNGANTGCAACGACAGCCAGATCCAATATCTCGATGCGGACGNNGACGGNTTCGGGGCGAATGTCTTNGTGGCGTGCGGCGTGACGAACAATGCAGATTGNAACGACAACCAACTGCAATACCTCGATGCCGATGGCGACAGTTTCGGTTCGATGACGCTCGTGGGTTGCGGCGTGGCGAATAANTNAGATTGCAACGACAGCCANATCCANTATCTCGACGCGGACGCCGACGGTTTCGGGGCGAATGTCTTTGTGGCGTGCGGTGTGACCAACAACAATGACTGTAACGACAACCAACTGCAATACCTTGATGCGGACGGCGACAGTTTCGGTTCGATGACGCTCGTGGGCTGCGGCGTGACAAATTCGGCTGATTGTAACGATGGCAACGCATTTATCAATCCGAATGCTGTTGAAATCTGCAACGGCATCGACGACGACTGCGACGGTTTGATCGACAGCAACGATCCATCGGTGGCATCGGCTAATCAGACGACGTATTATGCCGATGCCGACGGCGACAACTTTGGCAACATTGCCGTGAGCGTATTGGCTTGTGCACAACCTGTTGGCTACGTCTTGGACAACACCGATTGCGATGACGCAAACGATCAGTTATATCCGGGTCAGGTTTGGATACTCGACAATGACAACGACGGTTACGGTTCGGGCGCGACAGTGGTTTCCTGTACACGTCCGCTACAAGGTTTCTTCGCCAACGAATTGACTTCACCAACTGGAGATTGCAACGACAACAATCCTACGATCAATCCTGTGGCGCAAAGACTCGAATTTTCCGGTGCGACCAATTTCACTTCGTCGGTCATCGCGCCAACCAACGGGACGCTCTATACAAATTTCACCTTTGAAGTGACGTATTACGACGCCAACAACCAAATGCCGCCGGCTACATTCCCGCGCGTGTATCTGGATTACGAAGGCAACGGGTCATTCAACGGTGCCAACGATCGCGCGGTCATCATGACGCCTTATGACGTGAACGATACTAATACAGCCGATGGCAAACGCTACATCGGCACCATCAATGGGCTCGCGTATGGCACCAACTGGCAAACGCGCGTACAGGTGCAAAACGGCGCGTGCATCACCGAGATCGGGCCGTTCAATTATCCGGACGTGCAAGTCCAATCTGACCTGCAGATCTTCGCCAACGACATCACCTTCAGCAGCAACCATCCGGCTGCGGCATCGCCACTGACCGTGAATGCCGTGGTGCACAACATCAGTGATTTCCCGGCTGAGAACTTCTACGTGAAACTCGTCAACCAATTTGATCCGGGCATTGTGTATGGTGATGTACTGGTGTCGAATGTGCCACCGCACGGGACAACGACCGTCACCTGGAACATCACAACGCCTGCTGTTCCGGCTTGGTGCCCGATGCAAGTGATTGTTGACAACACCAACGTCATTTCGGAGAGTGACGAACTCGACAACACAGCCATTCGTCCGTTCATCAACGGCAACTATAATTTACTGGGCGGCATCGAAGTCGTAAACGTAGGTGCAAGCCCGACGGTTTCGTACATCACGTCATCGTCCGATGCGGTGACTGTTTTCGGACGCGGACTGTACTATGGCACGCCGACACCGCTGCCAGACCCAAGCGTGGCCGGCGCAACGGTGACGTTCACCATTGTGGAAACGGGCGCCACGTATTCCACCTATACCAATTCGAGCGGCTATTTCAGCCAGTCTTTCCCGGCGCCGATCACACCGGGCGTGTATCACATCACGGGCGAAATGACCGACTTTACGTTCTTGGGCAATTTTACTTCGCAATTCGAAAGGATTGTCTATGTACAGCCGTGTACGACGGATGTTTGGGCATCCATCCAGACGTCGAACAACACCGCGATGGTTGCTGACAACATCCCGCCAAATACGATTTTGGCCGGTGAAAGCATTTCGGGTACATTCACCGTGTACAACGGCTGCGCGGCGGTTGGTGCCTCAATCCTTGACGTGACGCAGAACGGCGGTTCGGCCATCGCCGACGTGAACATTCCGGCCTTGGCTTCGGGTGCGAGCTACAGCACGAACTTCAGCAACATCGTCTTCAATACGCCGGGCCAATACATGATTTGTGCAACGGCAGACGGTGGAAACGCCATTTCGGAAGTCAATGAAAACAACGCCACATGCACCACGATCAACGTTTTGCCGAACCAGCCGGATATCTATCCGTACTATGGCCCAACCAACACAGCGGCGGTATGTTCAGCCAACAGCCTAGGCTTTACGCTCTACAACGGCGGCGGCGCGGTGACCGGCAGTTTCAACGTGGATGTCATCGTCCGCAAAGACAATGTGGTATTGACGACTTTGCATCATACGGTTCCAAACATCAATGCGCTGAGTTTCTATGGCTTCAGTTTGCCTTTCACGTATGCATCGGCCGGAAACTATTCTTTCGAGTTGCAATGCGACGTGCCAACGCCAAACGGAATCGTATCGGAAGTAAACGAAACCAACAACACTGTGACGTATAGCGTAACGGCTTATGATTGCGTGTTCAAGCCAGATTTATCGCTCTTAGGCTGCGAAAACTTCGACGTGTCGCCGGTAGATCCGCAATTCCCGGGCAGCGTAGCCTACACCGCCACCATCCAGAACGGCGGCAACGCTACGGCTGTTGGGCCAATCGCCGTGCGTTTCAACTTGTCGGGCGGACAAGTGTACAACACCACTTATAACGGAAACATCGCGGCGGGGCAAACGGTCACGGTAAGCGTGAATGCGCCATCGGTAGCACCTGCTACACAAACCCTGACCGCAACGGTGGATTACAACAACGCCATCGAGGAATGGTCTGAAGGCAACAACAGCATCAGCAATTCATTGTGTTGGGATTTCCAACCGGTAGATCGCGTATATCCTTGTGGCAGCAATTTCTGGGACTACACCCAAATCGCAAACCAGCCGGTGTATTTATCTGTAGCCGTTAACCAGTACGGCATGTACGATGCTTCCTCGGTTGATGTGCGTTTCCAAGTGAGCGGCCCTGGATTGTCGGGAACGATAGATTTGGGCAATGCCGTGGCCACCAATCTGGAGCAAACCTGTTATTGTCCGGCCAGTGCCGTGTTGCCGTATAGTTTCGTATTCCCGCAAGAAGGCGTGTACACCTTTACGATGACCGTCGATCCGAATAACGCTTATACAGAATGCAACGAAAGCAACAACGTCATCGTGCGTCAAGTCACTGTGACCCGTTTGCCGGACATGCGTGTCTTGTCGCAATACATCAATCCGTCATTGCTGAACCCTGAACCGGGCGAACCGATTTCCCTGGCGGTAACCTATGAAAACATCGGTACGACCAACTTGGCCGACACCATGCAACTCAGCGTGCTCGTAGACGACGTGCCGCTGGCATCCGTTCCGGTTACCGGTTTGGGCACGGGCGAAAATGCTACGGTCGCCATTCCGGTGCCGTGGTCGTCAACCGTAGTCGGGCCGCACATCATCCGGACAATCATCGACAGCAACAACCAAGTGGCCGAATCGAACGAAACCAACAACGAAGCTACCCGCGCGATTGTCGTGGGCGAAGCGGCTAACCTGTATTTCGTGAGTCTGGCCGCGAGTAACCCGTCGCCATCGATGGGCGCGCCAATTACCATCAACGCCACCATCGGCAACAATGGTGATTTAGACGTGGAGGCCGACGTACAGTTCTTTTACATGACTGACGGACTACAGCAGGAACTAATCGGATCAATGCACATTTCGGTGGCCAACAACAGCAACCTGAACATCCAATTCCCTTGGGCAGTGCTCGATCCATCCACGACTATTGTCGTTAAAATCATCAATGCATCGGTGCTTGAATTTACTTATGATGACAACGAATCGACTACCGTGTTGGGCGGAATGGGCTTGACGTTCCAATCTACAACCGCTTGTACAGGATTAGACAACGGTACGCTTACCGTACAACCTTCGGGCGGCACGGCACCATATACTTACGAATGGGAAAACGGCTACAATGGCCCGACGCTTACCGCTGCAGCCGGAACCTATAACGTAACGGTAACCGACAACACGGGGCTTTCGGCAACGGCCAGCGGTACGATTACCAATGGTGCGGGCAGTACTGTTTTCTATGTCGACGCCGACGCCGATGGCTTTGGAAACCCAGTGGCAACGATAACCGCTTGCGAACAGCCGGTCGGGTATGTAGCCAATGGAGACGATTGCGACGATACCAAGAATACGGTTCATCCGGGTGCGACCGAGATCGGTTACAACCTGATTGACGACGACTGTGACGGCCAGACCGACGAAGGTTTCGTGCCGAAAGTGACGGTGGTTCAAGGCGCGATCTGCGGAATTACGCTCGCTTCCATCGATACGCCGCTTGTGGCCAATATCGTGGCGGGCGCACAAGGCTACCGTTGGCAAATTACGACACTTACCGGACCGAACACCGGACAAGTACAAGTCCTTGATACGGCGTTACGTACCATGAAACTCACGCAGTTGGTCAACTACGCCTTTGCGACGCAATACAAGGTTGAGGTTGGCGTATTCTACGCAGGTTATCCGCAGCCGTTCGGGGTATCGAATTGTACGGTTACTACGCCGTCGCCGAGCACGTCACTCACGAATTGCAGCCAGCAACTCTCGGCCATGGCCGATGCGATTAACGCCAACATGGTATCGTTCGCGGCGGGTTACCGCTTCAAAGTGACCGATCCGGTAAACCCATCGAACACGCAAAACATCGACACGAACACGCGCCAGTTCAGGATGAACCAGATTACGGCCTTTGCGGTGCAGTACGGCAAAGTGTACAACGTTGAGGTTGCCGTGAAGAATCAAGACGGCACCTACCTGACGTTCGGAAGCATTTGTAACGTGACCACGCCGATTTTCCCGACCACGTCACTACAGGATTCGCAATGCAACAGCTACAATGTGCCGAGCATGACCACGCCGCTGTACGCCATTTCGCATCCGGGCGCCGTCGCCTACGTGTTCCAGCTCACCGGGCCGGGCTATCCGACAGGTGTTGAGGTCACCAAATCAACGCGTTCCTTCACCTTGGCCGATTTCACGGGCTTGGTTCCGGGGGCAACTTACACGGTAAAAGTCAGGTTGGTATTCAATATGGCCGACCCGATTGGGCCGTTCGGCAAGGCGTGTACGATTGTGACGCCGGGCGCATTCAGGGATTCTATTGACGATCGTTTCGATGCCGTGGCGTATCCGAACCCGTTCGCGGACAACTTTGGCATAAACGTCACCACATCGTCAGACCGAGCCATCAACGTCAAGGTCTACGACATGGCCGGCAGGTTGCTCGAAGACCAAAGCGTGAAAGCGGCAAGGGTAGAATCGCTCCAGATCGGGGAACGTTATCCGGCAGGCGTGTACAACGTCATCGTCACGCAGGGTGAACAAACCAAGACGCTTCGCGTCATTAAAAGATAGGTTATAGTTTGTTAATGAAAAAAGCCGCTTCGTTTGGAGCGGCTTTTTTTGTGGGGAAACCCCAAAGGTTTTCAAAACCTTTGGGGTTTATACCATCATTCGTGCTCGTGTTCCTGATGTTTTTCGATTCCCACCGCTGGTGCATTGGCCCTGATTTCAGAATGCCGGATTTCGCCGCCCGTTGTTCCCGTGGCTTTTGCGAAGAACAATACGACCAGCGCAAACAAGGCCACAGCTATCGACACCCATTTTGAAAACGATTTCTTTTGGAAATTCGCCCAAAGCCCGATAATGCTCAATACGCCCAAGATGTAAGACATCAGCGCGAACGTTTCCGCGGCTTCTTCATGCGTTTCAATATAATTCTCAGACACGCCGTTGAGGTTTTCCACGACTTCTTCGGCACCTTCGCCGGTTGCCATCGCGGCCGCCGATGTCAACGCGCCGATGACGAAAAGTAAATACGCGGTTCGTTTCACCGCTTCAGATTTAGAGACCAAGCCAGTCGCCAAGACAATCAGCGCGGCCATTGGAAAGATAATGGGCAAGTGGTTCACCACCAAATGCCAGTGTGCATCATTCATGATATAGGAATTTAGTTAGACATTCACGCCAAAAAGATAACCCACGAGTGCCGATGCGCCCATGGCCACCGTGCCCCAGATGGTAATCCTCAACACCGCTTTTCTCATGCCCGAGCCGCCGGTCTTGGCCGATACGGCACCAAGTACGACCAAAGACAAAATCGTAAATCCGTAAAGGAAATATTCCATTTGCGGGACAGGGGCAAAAAGTGCCACCAACAGAGGCAAAACGCCACCTGCCGTGAATGCCGCACCCGAGGCGAATGCCGCTTGTATCGGGTTTGCTTGGCTCATCTCGGTGATGCCGAGTTCGTCCCGAACATGCGCGGCCAAGGCATCCGCTTCGGTCAATTCCAACGCCACTTTCATGGCCGTTTCCTTAGACAGGCCACGTCGTTCATAGATTTGCGCCAGGATTTTCAATTCTTCTTCGGGCATTTCCTCGAGTTCCTGCGCTTCGCGGGCAATGTCGGCCTTTTCGATGTCGGTTTGCGAACTCACCGATACATATTCGCCCGCCGCCATGGAAAGCGCGCCGGCCACCAATCCGGCCAAAGTGGCCAAGGCAATCGGTTCGCGGGTTGTCGTGGCCGCGGCGATGCCGATGGCAAGGCTCGATACCGAGATGATGCCGTCGTTTGCGCCCAAGACGGCTGCCCGCAACCAGTTACTGCGGTGGATGTAATGCGTGTCGAGATAATTGTCGATGTTTACTTTCTGGTCCATAGTTGTTGTGTTTGTCCTAAAGGTAACAAATCGCAACCGGCGTTTTGGTGCGCGCGGTCATCTTTGCCCGTTTTTTAAGCAAGATTTTAGCCGGGCCGTTTTTTATTTCCTGATTTAGGAAACCCATACGCGACCGATGCCGTATTTTTGCCATATCGATCACATTACACCTTAATATATAGTCATGCAAAATTTCAGGGCGGCAGCCGATGCCATTCTCGAGGAACACAAACGCAACATGGATGCTTCGGCGGCGCGCCAGACCGGGTTAGAGAAAGACCTCGCGCGTTTCCGGTATGCGGCAGATCATTACAACATGCTCACCGGAGAACTGATGCGTTTGTCACAGGAACACGATGGCCAACCCGACGAAAAGACGCGCATCGTCAACCAAATTCTTTGGGCTTTCGTGGAAATGGCCAAGCGGTAGTCGCCAGGATGGAAAATGGAAAAGGTCTGCGCAACGGTAGCTGTTCTCGGTAAAAACCGCACAACTTATGAATACGCAAACGTTTTCGGTAGAAATAATTAATTCTTAATGAGGTCTTTCATAAAAAAATCCTAAATTTACCGTCCCAAATCATGTCCAAGCCGTAACGCGCAAGCGTACAATGGTTTATTGAACAAACCCTACTGTGTTTATCATATTAAAACGTATTATTTATGGAGATCATTACTCGCTCTTTTTCTAAATTTTTGTTTGCGCTCTGTGTGCTTGTGGCCGGAACGGTGAATGCGCAGACGACGCTTCTTACCGAAAATTTCGGTACTACCGGTACCTTGCCCACAGGTTGGACGAGCTCTAACACGACCAATGGTTGGTCAAATAGTACTGTATCGGTTTCCTCCGGCTACACGGGTGCGTCGGGCAACGCCAATGCTATCTTCAACAACACGGGAGCACTGAATACCACGCACACGTTGACCTATAGCAACTCATTGTCCACCGTGGGTTATTCGAACATTACGGTGCTTTGGGGTGCACGCGCAAGTTCTGCTTCATTCAATGGTACCATTTCGTTCCAATGGAGTAGCGACGGAACTACGTGGAACAACGTTACGTACACGAACGTGGCTTTTAATGGCAGTTGGGCGCTCGTTAATGGTGGTACAAGGATTTCGCTGCCGGCTGGTGCAGCAGGTCAAGCCAATTTAAGATTCCGGTTCAATGGAACCACGCCGAATACAACGGTCGCCGGAAACTTCAGGATTGACGATTTCACCGTTCAGGGTACCGCTGCACCTGTGCAGAATGGTGTTATCGGCACAAACGAATACGGCACCCACACCGACGGCAACAACCAACAAACGAGTGGCACGACTGTTACCTATATGACTTGGGACAACACCAATTTGTATGTGGGCGTGAGCGCGGCCAACCGGGCGGAAGCTTACGTATTGTATCTCGATAAAGATCCGCAGGCGCTCGTCAACGGCGGTACCAATGCCAACGGCACCAATGTAGGTTTCAATTATGATGGTACTAGTTTCGCCGCATTGCAGTTCAGGGCCGATTTGGTCCTTTACGTAAAAGACAATTACCGCGAATACCGTACGGCCGATGGCTCGAACGGTTGGAGCGCACAAACGTCGGCTTTTGGTAGCTACGCAGACAACGGCAGCAACGTCAGGGAATTCTCTATTCCGTGGTCGGCCATCGGCGGCAGGCCAACGTCGTTCAACTGGTTTGGCTATGTCACCAGCAGTGGCGGTTTTGTCTATGGACAAGTACCAACAGAAAATGCAGGCGGCAGCATCGGTACGGGCGCGCGTTACGGAAGATACTATACCGTAAGCACGACTACGGTAGGCAGTTCTACACCGCCATTCTCAAGAAACAGTTACGTATTCAATAGTACATCAGACGACAACGCCTTCGGGCCTATTGCAGTTTGGGATTTCACCATGAACTCCTCGGGCCGTCAGATATCAAGAACAGGCGGTGCAGCCGGCGCCTGGACCATCGGCGGTAACCTGAATGTGGGCGCGGGCAGCATTTATCTGGGGAACACCAGCGCAGCCAACGCCGTAAACGTGGCGGGCAACCTGAACATCTCGGGCGGTTTGTATTCATTGGATACGTCAACATCGTCCACTACGGTAACGGGCAACGTCAACCTTTCGGCCGGAACGCTTCAGCTTTCGTCTTCGGTAGGTGGCGACCTCAACCTGGTAGGAAATTGGAATTATACCGGCGGTACGTTTACCCCGGCATCGCGCCAGGTCAGTTTCAACGGAACGACCGCGCAAACCTTAACCGGTGCCAATACGTTTGATTTCTTCCGCATCAACAACACGAACGGTTTGACGCTCAACAGCAGCATCACCGTAAACAGCACACTTACTTTTACTGCCGGTAAGATTACTTTGGGCAGCAACAACTTGACCTTGGGCGCTTCGGCTTCCACCTCAGGTCAATCTTCAACCGCTTATGTGGCTACCACCGGAACAGGCCAACTCAAAAGGACGGTCGGCGGTTCATCGGTACTCTTCCCGGTGGGCAACTCGGCTTACAACCCGATTACCTTAAATAATACAGGTGGCACGTCAGACGTATACGGCATCAATGTGCTCGACGGTACGTTTACAGTAAACGATGCGACCAAAATCATCAACCGCCGTTGGCAGCTTTCAGAAGCGGTGGCGGGCGGTAGCAACCTCACCGTTGTAGCACAATACAATACCGGCGAACAGGGTTCAGGATTTAATGCCGCCAGCAATCCGAACGTTGGGTTTTACAATGGATCGTCTTGGCAAATTCAATCGGCAACGCTGGCAGGTGCCAATCCGTTCACGGCAACCACTAGTACGGCACATACGCCAAGTGATGTTACATCGGGCACGCAATACTTCGGTGTAGGGAAAGACAACGGCCTTGCCGTGCAGGCGGCTACGAAGTTCGTCATCACTGCAATCACACCGTCGACCCCTACCGCAGGCAAAACCTTCAGCGTGACGGTACAGTCGCAGAATGCGGCAGGCGTACCAACCAACGTCACTCAGGATACAGATTTTTATTTTGATACGAATGGCCTTGCAGGCGATTTAACCGGCGGTACACAAAATGATGTGATTGCATCAGGTACGAATACCAAAGTGGTAACCGGTGTTTTGTTGCCAACCGCAGCTACTGGCGTAACCATCACGGCTATCGGTTTCAGCGGCGATCCATTGACCGACGGCGTCAGCGCACCTTTTGAAGTGGGCGCGCCGGCATCGCAACTCGCTTTCGTTGGTTTCCCATCGAGCGGTACCGTCGGGTCTGCCGTGACTTCATTTACTGTTGAAGCCAGAAGGCCGAACGGAAGTGTCGATACGTCCTATACCGGAAACATTGTCTTGAGCAAGGCGACTGGCCCGGGCGGTGTTTCGGGAACATTGACGGTAGCAGCGTCTGCGGGCGTGGCTACGTTCAGCACGGTTCAATTCGGAGCTGCGGGGTCATACACATTGAATGCGAATTCAACGGGCTTGGCCCAAGCAACAAGCAGCATCATTACGATTACGGCTGTTCCTGTTACTATTTGGACAAACCCAATTACAGGGACAGATCCAGGCCTCACCAGTCCTTATACAACTGGACAAACCTTTGATACGAACATTAGCGTTTCAGGTATTTCAAGAGGTTCGGGTCTTACTGGGAACGCTGGGTCAAACAGGTACAATGCTACTGCATGGACAACCGCCGGAAGCGTGGATGCCAACGATTATTTTGAATTTACTTTGACAGCCAATACTGGATACGAGATTGATTTTAGCTCGTTCACGTATACCGGACAAGTTTCTTCTGGTACGCCTAGTTTCGCTTTCCGTTCGAGTAAAGATTCGTATGTTTCCAATATCGGTTCGCCGGCGACTGCGGGGGCGACAATCTCTCTTTCGGGGGCGAGCTATCAAAACGTAACTGGTTCGATCACTTTTAGGTTGTATGGTTTCAGCATGGCCTCCGGTGCAACTTATAGTGTTAACGATTTTACATTTTCGGGTAATGTATTTTGTATCCAACCAGACCTTTACAATGTTACAGGTGGTGGTACGTATTGCTCGTCAAACCCAAGTGGTGTAGCGGTTGGCTTGTCGGGTTCTCAAGTAGGCATCAGTTACCAATTAAAGCGCAACGGCACCAACGTGGATTCACCAATTGCGGGTACCGGTTCTGCCATTTCTTTCCTGAACCAAACTGTAGCCGGAACCTATACCGTGGAAGCGTTTAATCCAACGGGTTCTTGTAGCGGCTTGAACCTGATGATGACCGGCAGCGTGTCTGTATCTGTGGATGCGGCGCCAACAGCCGGAAGCATTTCAGGCGGCGGCGGAACGGTTTGCGCGGGTACGAACTCTACAGGACTTACCCTGAGCGGCCACTCTGGCACCATCCAATGGCAGTCGTCTTCAGACAATACTACTTTCACCAATATTTCTGGTGCGACAAGTACGACTTATACCGCTACTAACATTACTTCTACTACGTATTATCGCGCAGTGGTAAGTAACGGTGTTTGTACACCGGTGAATACCACGAGCGTTGTAATCAATGTAGATCCGGTTTCTGTTGCAGGAACCATCGGCGGCGCGACCACCGTATGTACCGGTACCAACAGTACGAACCTGACGGTGAGCGGCCACACCGGAAGCATCCAATGGCAAGCGTCTTCAGACAACAGCACGTTCACCAATATCTCTGGCGAAACAGGAACAACTTATACGGCAACCAACCTGACCGCAACTACCTACTATAGGGTAGTGGTCACCAGCGGCGTGTGTTCATCTGCGACTTCGGCAAGCGTCGCCATAACCGTAAGTCCTGCTTCTGTGGCTGGAACAATTTCTGGCGGTGGCGGAACGGTTTGTTCTGGTACCAATAGTACCAATTTGACCTTGAGCGGCCACACCGGCAGCATCCAGTGGCAGTCTTCTCCAGACAACACCACATTTACTGATATTTCTGGCGAGACCGGAACCACTTACACCGCCACCAACTTGACTGTCACCACTTACTATCGTGCGGTCGTGACGAGTGCGCCGTGTTCTTCGGCCACAACAGGCAGTGTAACCATCACGGTAAATCCTACGTCAGTAGCGGGTAGTATCGGCGGCGCGACTACCGTTTGTACCGGAACCAACAGCACAAACTTGACGTTGAGCGGCCACACCGGCAGCATCCAGTGGCAGTCTTCTCTAGACAATACCACATTTACCAATATTTCGGGTGAAACCGGAACCACTTACACGGCTACCAACCTGACCGCGACGACATATTACCGTGCGGTAGTGACCAGTGCGCCGTGTTCGGCTGCGACGACGGCGAGTGTAACGATTACGGTTAATCCTGCTTCTGTAGCCGGAACTATTTCTGGCGGCGGCGGAACCGTTTGTACCGGCACCAACAACACCAATTTGACGTTGTCTGGCCATACCGGAAGCATCCAATGGCAGTCTTCTCCGGACAATACTACGTTTACTGATATTTCCGGTGAAACCGGTACATCATACAGCGCCACCAACCTGACGGCTACAACCTATTATCGTGTTGTGGTGACCAATTCGTCATGCGCGGCCGATACAAGTGCCAGCGTTGTCGTAAATGTCAGTTCAGCAGCGGTAGCCGGAACGATTTCAGGTGGCGGCACATTCTGCGGCGGTGGCAACACCACACTTACCGTAAGCGGTTACACCGGAAGCATCCAGTGGCAATCGTCATCAGATGACATTACGTTCACGAATATCGGTGGCGAGACCAATGCAACCTACAACGCAACCATCAGCGGCACGATGTACTATAGGGTAGTGGTGACCAACGGTGCTTGTACCGATATTTCGGCGTCCGTCTCTGTTGCAGGCGGCACCGCCACAACTTGGAACGGGTCGGCCTGGAGCAATGGCAGCCCAACGTCTTCCTCTGCTGTAACATTTGCCGGAAACTATACCGCTGCTGCTGATTTGAGCGCGTGTAGCATCACGGTGACCAGTGGCGCTATTGTCATTCCATCAGGATTTGACGTAAGCCTCAACGGCGCGCTTACCGTTACGGGCGGTAGCTTTACATTAGAAAACAACGCGAACCTGTTGCAAACGACCAACGCATCGAACTCGGGCAACATCATCGTAAAACGCAACTCATCGGCCGTTCGCAGGCAAGATTACACCTTGTGGTCTTCACCGGTGGCCAGCCAAGGGTTGTTGGCTTTCTCACCACTTACGGTGACCTCGCCAACGAGCCGTTTCTATCAGTATAACTCATCAACAAACCAATACAATTCGATTACCACTCCGGGTTCAACGAATTTTGCCGCTGCCCAGGGCTATTTGATCCGTGTGGCCAACAACCACCCGACATTCCCTTGGATTTGGAACGGCCAGTTTACAGGCGTACCGCACAACGGCAATTACAACTTCACCTTGTATAATGGTGGTAACGGCAACCGCTTCAACTTGGTGGGTAACCCATATCCGTCGCCAATCTCTGCGGCCAGCTTCGTGTCGGCCAACAGTTCAGACATCACCGGAACGCTTTATTTCTGGAGAGAAACTAACGGCAACCTGAACAACAACCCGTATTGCACCTGGTCACCGGCCGGCGGTGGTACGTTCGTTACCAACGGTGAAGCATCTGTGATAGATCCGCAAGGCATCATCCAGACCGGTCAAGGATTCTTCGTGGAAGCGTCCGCTACGGGAAGTGCGGTGAGTTTCACCAATGCGATGCGTGTGGGCAACAACGCCAACCAATTCTTCCGTCCTGCCGGAGTTGCTTCTGTGGCATCGGAAAATGCAAAAGTTTGGCTCAACGTGACCAGCGATGCGGGTGCTTTCTGCCAGACCGCTGTAGTTTATACCGAAGAAGCGACCAATGGCTATGAAGAAGGTGTCGATGCGCGCAGCATCCTCATTGCCAATACCGGATTGTATTCTCAAGTAGATGGCCAAAAATTGGGCATCCAAGGCAGGGCACTTCCGTTCGACGTAACCGATGTGGTGCCGCTCGTATTCAATACCAATACGGCCGGAACATACAACATCACTATTGACCACGTAGACGGATTGTTCACTGCAGGCCAGAACATTTATCTGAAGGACAATGCACTTGGTACGCAGCATTTGCTCAACAACGGCGCATATTCTTTCACAACGGAAACAGGCGAGTTTGCATCAAGGTTTGAAATCGTTTATCAAGCTGCGCTCGGTACGGCCAACCCAACTTTAGAGGGTTCGGTTAACATCATCAAGACCAACGGCGCATTCGTGATCAACAGTGGCTTAACCACCATGGACAACGTGAAAGTATTTGACATTCGTGGCAGGTTGTTGGCGGAATTGAAGGATGTGAATGCATCACAAGCTACATTTACCGTGGGTGAAGCCAACCAAGTCCTGATTGTGAAAATCACAAGCGTTGACGGCCAGACTGCGACACGTAAAGTGATGAATTGATTTTAATTTTGTTTTAATATTTGCTGAAAGCCCTTTCGAGTCATCGGAAGGGTTTTTTGCTTGGTATCAACGGATTAGATTGTTAATAGATTTGTTAGTAAATTTTTGTAGGATTTTTAAATGGGTTGTTGGACGACAAATAGTGTCTTTTGCCGATGAAGTTTGCTGATTGCTAGTTGGTTAACGTAGTTTTGGGGCGATTTTACGAACACCAAATCATGAAAAGAAACCCTACACTAAAAACGTTCTTCATTTTTGCTTTTTTGTGTTTTTCGACGGCCGGGTTCTCCCAGGTATTTCAATTCAATTTCGAGAACACGACCGCGCCATCTACCGACAACGCGGTGGGAACGCCTGCTTTTAGTTCAACCGGCATCGCGGGAGCAGGTTACACGACTACAACGCCATGTCAGGGCGCCCGCATGTACACGGCCAACGACTGGGACAACGGCGATTTCCATCAGTTCACGGTAAACACCACAGGCTACGGTAACTTGTCGTTTTCTTTTTGTAACCGTACCGATAACGTGGCCGTTGGAACATTCATTGTTCGCGTCAGTACCGATGGTGGCACCAACTGGACTACGGTGCTCAACACCTTTACGCCCGCAACCTCGAACGGCACGCTAACCACGAGCACATTTCCGTCGGCAGCCAACAACAATACGGACGTGCGCATCCAGATTTACAAAACGTCCAATGCCAACAACGCCCGGACGTTCCTCATAGATGCAGCAACTTTGACCGGAACGGCCATCCCAGATGTGACCGGACTTTCGGCAACAAGTGGCTGCGTCGGGTCTGCTGTGACGCTCACTGGGGTCAACTTTACTGGCGTTACCGGTGTGACCATCAACGGCACCGCAGTGGCGTCGTACGTTGTAAATTCAGCCACCAGCATTACGGCTACGGTTGCAAGCGGCAATTCAACCGGCGTCGTTGCCGTAACCAATGCGAATGGTACAGGTTCAAGTGACAGTTCTTTCACGGTTTTTCAGCCGACTGTCGCCGGAACCATTTCAGGTGCTGCAACGGTTTGTACGGGTACGAATTCCACCACACTTACTTTGAGCGGCCACACCGGAACCATCCAATGGCAATCATCCCCAGACAATACGACGTTTACCAATATCGCCGGCCAGACCAACGCTACTTACACAGCAACCAATCTTACGGCGACCCGGTACTATCGCGCGGTGGTTACCAACGGAACCTGTGCTGCCGCCACAACCGGAAGCGTAACGATTGCGGTCAACCCAGCGTCGGTGGCGGGAAGTATTAGCGGCGCCGGATCGGTTTGCTCGGGAACAAATTCGACACTCCTGACCCTGAGCGGGCAAACAGGAAGTATCCAGTGGCAGTCTTCTCCAGACAACACGACGTTTACAAATATTTCGGGCGCCACCAACACAACCTATACGGCGACCAATTTAACAGCGACTACATATTACCGGGCAATTGTAACGAGTGCACCTTGTCCGGCGGCTACATCGGCCAGCGTAGCCGTAACAGTCAATCCGGTGCCGACGGCTTTTACGGCCACGCCAAGTGCCACATCGATTTGTGCTGGGCAAACCATTAACCTTACGGCGTCCGGTTCGCCAAATTCTTCGGTGCCCGTGACGGTTTTGACGGAGAACTTCAACGCGGGAACCAACAACTGGACGACCAGCGGCACGCCAACGGCAGCGGCTTGGACACTGCGGCCAAATGGATATTCGTATTCTACCTCGACCACGGTGGTTTTCAACTCCAACGACAACAGCCAGTTCTACATGTCTAATAGTGACGCGCCCGGTACTGGTACTACCACCAGTACGATTTTGCAATCTCCTGCATTCAGTACCGTCGGTTTGACTACGGCTTCGTTGTCGTTTTACCATTTTTACCGGTATTGGGATGGTGGCGAGTCGGGCAATGTGGAAGTATCGACCGATGGGACGAACTGGAATCCCCTGGCGGTGTACAATACGACACAGGGCGCAGGCGGTGCTTTCGCCAATCCGACGATTTCGCTGGATGCTTATTTGAACCAGCCAACCGTTTACGTCAGATTCCGTTACGCGGCCACCTTTGACTACTATTGGTGTATCGACAATGTAACGGTTTCGGGCGTGTCGAACATCATCGCGACATACGCTTGGACATCGACCCCGGCGGGCTTCACCTCGTCACAGCAGAACCCGACTAATGTGGCACCAACGGCAAATACGACATATACCGTTACCGTGACCAACAGTTACGGATGCACCACAACTGCAACATCAGCAGCAGTAAACGTTTCGCCGGTATCTGTGGCAGGAACAATCTCTGGCGGCGGCGGAACGGTTTGTTCTGGGACAAATTCCACCGTACTCACCGTGTCGGGTTACACCGGCACGATACAATGGCAGTCTTCGCCCAACAACACGACATTCACCAATATTTCGGGTGCGACCTCGGCCTCATTTACGGCGACGAATCTCAACGCGACCACATACTATCGAGCGGTCGTGACCAGCACGCCTTGTTCATCGGCGACTTCGGCGAGTGTCGTCGTGAATGTTTCGCCGATATCCGTCGCAGGAACGATTTCCGGTGGTGGCGGTACGGTTTGTTCAGGGACCAATTCAACGGCCTTGACGCTTGCCGGGCACACCGGAAGCGTCCAGTGGCAATCTTCGCCCAACAACACAACCTTTACGAATATTCCAGGCGCAACTTCAGCTAATTATACAGCGACGAATTTGTCTGCGACAACTTATTATCGCGCGGTCGTTACGAGTGCACCGTGTTCATCGGCAACTTCGGCTAGCGTCGTGGTGAACGTTTCGCCTGTGTCTGTAGCCGGGAGCATCAGTGGCGCGACAACGGTTTGCGCCGGTACCAACACGACTGCATTAACCTTAAGTGGTTATACTGGTACCATTCAGTGGCAGTCATCTACAAACAACGTTACTTTTGCGAATATTTCCGGCGCGACCTCGGCAACCTATACGGCGACCAACCTTTCAACGACGACTTACTATAGGGCGGTAGTGACCAGTTCACCATGCTCTGCAGCCACGACTTTTGCGAGTGCTGAAATTACCGTAAGCCCGACTTCGGTATCTGGAACCATTAGTGGTGCGGCGACGGTTTGTTCGGGAACCAACAGCACATTGTTGACGCTTTCAGGTTACATGGGAAGTATCCAATGGCAATCGTCACCAGACAACACGACTTTCACCAATATTTCAGGTGCGACTGGCGTTACTTTTACGGCGACCAATTTGACCGCGACTACTTATTATCGGGCTGTAGTGACCAGCGGCGTTTGCGCATCTGTGAACACGACGTCGGTATCGGTGGTTGTCAATCCGACGTCAGTGGCTGGAACCGTAACGGCAGACCAGAACAGCGTTTGCTCTGGAACCAATAGTACGCTGTTGTCGGTAAGCGGACATGTAGGCAGTATTCAATGGCAGTCTTCAGCCGACGACGTTACTTTTACCGATATTTCGGGCGCGACGGGAACAACTTATACGGCCACCAACCTGACGGCGACCACATTTTACCGGGTCCGAGTGACCAGTGGCGTTTGCGCTTCTGTGACCTCGGCCAGCGAAGTGATCGACGTTTTCCCGGTGTCAGTCGCCGGAACGATTTCTGGTGCAGGAACGGTTTGCGCAGGCAGCGATCTTGTGTTGACGGTTTCGGGCTACACAGGCGCGGTGCAGTGGCAATCCTCTTCAGACAACGTTACGTTTGCCAACATTTCGGGTGCAACCAGCGCCACTTATCTGGCGACTAATATTATCGGAACAACCTATTACCGGGTTGTGGCCACCAGCGGTGTTTGTCCGTCGACCACGTCGGGTTCGGTGATGGTTGGCCTGGGCGGCAGCACGACGTGGAACGGATCGGCATGGAGCAACGGTGCGCCAACGTCAGATATGACTGCAACGATAACGGGCAGCTACAGCGTCGCGGCGGATTTGTCGGCTTGCAGCCTGACCGTTGACGGCAATGCAGTCGTGGTCATTCCGTCGGGTTACGATGTAAGCCTGAATGGTCCGCTGACGGTAACTTCGGGAAGCTTTACCTTGGAGAACAACGCCAACCTTTTGCAAACGACCAACGCTGCCAATTCAGGCAACATTATCGTGAAACGGAATTCATCGGCCATCCGCAGGCAGGATTATACACTTTGGGCGTCGCCGGTTTCAGGACAAGGTTTACTTGCTTTTTCACCGCTGACCGTCACATCGCCAAACAGCCGTTTCTACCAGTACAATTCAGAGGACAATGTTTACAATTCGATAACGGCTCCGGGCGCCACATCGTTCACCGATGCAAAAGGCTACTTGATCCGTGTCGCAAACAACCACCCGACATTCCCATGGATATGGAGCGGCCAGTTCAATGGCGTACCGCACAATGGAACCTATAATTACACCTTGTATAATAATGGTGCGGGCAAACGATACAATCTGGTGGGCAACCCGTATCCGTCGCCCATCTCAGCGCAAGCGTTCGTACAGGCCAATAGCGGCATTACCGGAACATTGTACTTCTGGCGAGAAACCAATGGCGACGTCAACAACAATCCATATTGTATCTGGTCGCCGGCAGCAGGCGGAACGTTCGTCACCAACGGCGAAGATGCAGTAAATGATTTGCAGGGTATCATTCAGACTGGGCAAGGTTTCTTCGTGGAAGCCACTGCATCCGGCAATAACGTAAGTTTCACCAACGCCATGCGCGTAGGCAATAACGCCAATCAGTTTTTCCGGCCGGCCGGTGCGTCTGCTTCGCCGGCCGATGCAGAAAACCATCGCATCTGGTTGAATGTCACCAATGCTACCGGTGCGTTCTGCCAGACAGTAGTGGGTTATGTGGATGGTGCGACCAATAATTATGATGAAGGGCTTGATGCGCATACCATCGTGGAAGCTACGACGCAACTGTACACTTTTGTGGATAACCAGAAGTTGGCGATTCAATGTAAAGCGCTTCCGTTTGAAGTAGTCGATGTGGTGCCGATGGTATTCAAGGCGACAACCGCTGGTACGTATGCCATCGCGATTGACCACGTAGACGGATTGTTCCTCACCGGGCAACCGATATATATTAAGGACAATGTAACCGGTTCGCAACATCTGCTGAACGATGGCGCTTACACCTTTGCGACCGATGCTGGTGAATTCACGTCAAGATTTGAAATTGTTTACGCCGCTGCATTGGGTGCCGAAAATCCTTCGCTGGCTAATGACGTCCGGATTGTCAAGCAAGGTGATAGCTTCCTTATCAACAGCGGCAGTTGGATGATGGAGGAAGTACAAGTGTTTGACATTCGGGGCAGATTGTTGAAAGCCATCGAAGACATCAACGATTCTCATGTTGGTTTCTCGGTAGGCGAGGCCAACCAGGTGTTGATTGTAAAGATCAAATCGGATACGGGAGGATTGGCGACGGTCAAAGTCATCAATTAAATACCGAAGTATATTATAGTCAAAAAAGCCTTTCCGCACCGGAAGGGCTTTTTTGTTTGGCGAATGTTGTGTTGTTCGTCCTGACAACGATGCAGTTGGTCGTAAAATGCACGTTTCCAATGGGTCGTATCGGACGAAATGCAACTTTGAAAGGTTCAAATTCACCGAATTCGTTAAAAAAATGCGTTCAACGAGTTTTTGGGCGCGTTATCGGAAATATTTCACAGCAGCGAACTGCAGGTGTAGTTTTGACCTGTAATTAAAACACAACGCAGTATGAAAACAATCGCAACAAAAAACATCACTTCAAATAAAAGGGTAATCGCTTTATTTGTTTTGCTGGTTTTGTCAAGCGTTAAAATGTTCGGTCAAGAAGTGAAGGCCGAAACAGTTTTCTCTAATACTGTAAACACAGTTGCCGCTGTTGAGGCTACCGACTCTCAAATGGAATTGGTTTCATGGTTTATGGGTTCAAAACAATCTCAGGTGTCTGAAAGCATCAACATTACCAATACAATCTCTACAAACAAAACCGGAAAGAAGCAATTCATCAACAACGGGTTGTCTACCAACAGGATTTTGAGCAGGGCTTTCCTAAAGAAGGCTATCAACCGCGACAGCAGCGTTGCATAAGGATTTTCATATTTTTTATATAGGTTAAGTTAAGTTAGTTTTAAAAACCTTCCTGCCCAGGGAGGTTTTTTTATTTCTGGCGTCCGCGGCCCGAAATGTTAAAAGCGCTTGTTGTCAAATGAGTAATTGCTAAATGATTAATTTTCAAACGGCTGTGTTGATAAATATTACCCCAACATCATTCAAAAATTAACAAAAAATCATTTTTATTACAGGACTTTTTACTAAGTTTAGCTGCGGAATTTGGCTATTTGGCCTCATTTTGCTGTTAATCGATGAAAAGCGTCTTTTTGTCGATTATTTACTAATTTATATCCGCCGAATGATAATAATGCGGTGTAGTTAGTCCGTCATTGCCTGCTTTGTTGCAGGATTAATAATTGCCATAAAGGCATAAACAGTATAGTAAGAATCGCATTACCCAAAAAATGAATTATGAATACAAACTTACGCTTAAGCAAACCTACTAAACTCAACCGCGCATTAAAGACCTTGCTTTTTGCGTTGCCGTTTATTTTCGGAGCAGTCTCCAAGATGGACGCGCAATGTATTGGGCCGTATCAATATTTTGAGGGCATTCCGTCGACACCATTGTCGAGCAATGTGTCTCTCACAATGCAGGCCGCGGGTTGGGATAATAACGTTTCTACATTGTCTAACACTACTGCCAATGCCTATAGTGGCCGATATGCCGTAACGTTTACTACTGCAACGCGCTTTATAAGGACGCCGCTTATCGCTAATCCAGGGACTTTCTCCTTTTACTATCGGGCGTCCACCGCGAGCGGATATTCTTTCAAAATAGAGCATTCTACTGATCCCACTTTTGCTACTGGGGTGGTGTTAATCGGGAACTATACAGCAGCCGGTACTACGCCTTATACCAATATGGTTGTCGATTTGGTGGCCGCTGGAGTTCCGGCGAATAGTTATGTTAAATTATCGAGTTTGGGTACGGCAACGACTTTCATCGACGACTTAGCAGTTACTTCTTCGGATCCTGCACAGAATCTGATCATTGTTCCCTCAAAAGGTTCACCTACAAACTGTACTTTTCCGTTGGTATCAGGACGAACCTACACATTTTACGATAATGGAGGTTCCTCGGACTCTTTTAGTCCAAGCCAGACTAACAATGTCACTTTTGACCCGGCTCCGGGGGAACAGGTAGAATTGACTTTCAATTCATTTAATACCAATGCTACTTCTCAGGGGAATATGACTTTTACCAATACGGTTACTCCCCTTTCAGCCTATAGTGGGACCACCATACCATCGGCATCTCCTTACTTGGGTACAGGTGCCGACGTAAATGTGACGGTAAATTTTACCACATTCGCTACCGCAACCCCTGTTGCCGGTTATTCTATTACCGTTAGGTGTATTCCTCCAGTAGCAACTTGCTCTGATCCAACGTCACCAGCAGTTACTGCCGGCAGCGTTCAAGCCACTCAAGCAAACCTCACTTTCACACCGCCAGGTTCTCCGCCGAGCAACGGCTATGAATACTTTGTTTCGACTACTAATACTACACCACCAGCGGGGTCGTTGGCTACGCCGAGTGGCAGTGGCGCGGGAAGCCCAATAGCCATGACAGGTCTTACGCCGAATACAACGTACTACACGTGGGTTCGCTCATATTGTGGCGGCAGTACTTATGGAAACTGGGTTGCCGTCCCGGGCACATTCACGACCAAATGTTCTGCTTATCCGGTGCCATATACCGAAGACTTTAATGGTTTGAATGGGCCGCTGCCGACGTGTACCTCTTCAGATACCTCGAGCGCTTACTTTACCAACATTACAAATGGTAACTTATTCTCGGCTGCCGAGGGTGCGACGTTTTTCACCAAACCCGTATCGTTGGTGGGCGGTACAGTTTACCGTTTGACGTTTGACTATGGGACTATTAACGGAGTGGCGGATTTCGATGTAAACTATGGCTCAACCAATTTTACACCGACTACTGGAAACATTAATATACTCCTTAATATGTATAGTGGTGTATCTGCGCTTTCAACAGGCGTTTATAACTTCACGCCAGGATCATCGGGTACCTACTACGTCGGTTTCACGTTTCAGGCGGCTGGGAACCCAGGCAGTACGCAATTTAACCTGGACAACATCAACATAGAGGCAGAAACTTGTTTTCCTCCAACGGCTTTGGTGTCTTCAGCGGTAACTGCAACAACCGCGACGGTGTCATTTACGCCTCCATCCCCGGTACCTGCTAATGGTTACCAATATTATATCAGTACGTCAAACGTGACACCGGATTACAGCACGCCACCTACCGGTACTTCTTTAAGTTCCCCAATTAATTTGAGCGGACTTACCTCCGGCACACAATATTACATCTGGGTGCGTTCAAACTGTTCAGGACGTTATAGCGTCTGGTCTTCAGTAGGAACGTTCACAACCATCACCGTTACGGTAACTACCGTTATTATGCCGACCACGTCTCCGGCGGTGAACATCAACATGAACTGCAACAACATCTACAACTTTTTTGATAGCGGTGGTGCAGCGGCGGCTTATGTGGATAATGAAGATGGAACCATCACATTTACCGCACCTGGAAAACAAGTAAAAGCGGTGTTCAGCTCATTCTCTACCGAGTCTGGCTGGGATGGCTTGTCTATTCACGACGGAAATTCAACGGGCGCACCATTGAAACCGTCCGGATTGCCTGTCGGCTTCAATGCGGCGACATGTCCGGCGGACTCTTATTACGGGACAACTTCTCCAGGAACGGTTATTTCGACATCGGGTTCACTAACCTTCCATTTTACAAGTGACTTTATCATTACAAGGCCAGGATGGGCTGCAACAGTGACCTGTGTTACGGCACCGGTTATTTCGAGTTTTACGCCGGGCAACAACAACTGTACGGCTGGAACTTTGGTGACCATTACAGGTTCTAACTTCTCTGGACCTGGCGTACCCGCGGTTACAGGGGTGTTTTTTGGAGGCGTTGCCGCCAGCTCCTGGACGGTGGTCAACGCTACGACGATTACAGCGACATTGCCGCCTACCGCTACAACGGGTATCATCAGTGTGACCAATATAGAAGCGGTGGGATATAGCGCTGCCCAATTCAACGTATATCCGGCCGCGCCTGTAACGACCGGCGTGACGATATGTGCAGGTGCGCCTGGTGTTGCGTTATCTACATCGTCGACTTGTATGGGCTTTAATCAAAATGCTCCTACAATTACAGGGAACCTCACTGCTGGGGTCGACCCCGTGGCACCACGTCCATTGACGTCGGTTTCGAATTCGACCATTTGCGGATTTGCCGGGGTTACCAGTAATTACGTGGCAATCGATTTCCAAGTGAGTGCTACAGGTCTTTACAATTTTGATATGACTTCTACGCCGGCGATTGATGCCATGGGTTATATTACTACTGGACCGTTTACGCCAGGTAGTTGCGCGACTGGAACGTTTATCGTTGGCGATGATGATTCCGGCGTCGGTACGTTCCCGGCGATGTCCATCAACTTGACAGCAGGCGTTACTTATACCTTATACACAACTGTTTGGAGTTCGGTATCTACAACCGCAAGTACTGCTTTTACCTGGACCGTAAGCTCTCCGGGCGGCGGTAATGCCTTGTTGTATAGCAATGCCCAAATGGCTTGGTACAGCAATGCAAACCCACTGAACGTGACACCTCTTGGTACAGGGACAACCTTTAACCCGGTTGGTGTAGCTGGTTCAGGATTGCCGGATACAAACACTCCGGGAACCTATACATATTATGCCGGATGTCCTAGTAATCCTAACTGTCGTACGGCTACTACATTTGTGATTAATCCAGTTCCAATCGCGGGAACAACTTCTGCTAACCAAACGATTTGTTCTGGATCTTCTCCAGCTAACATTACGCTTACGGGAAGCACTGGGTCCATTCAATGGCAATCGTCTCCGGACAATACAACATGGACGAACATTGCAGGTGCTACCGCTACACCTTTAACGAGTGCACAGATGGGAACCTTAACGGCGACTCGTTATTACCGTGCTGTACTAACGACTGTCTGCGGTACGTTAAACTCTTCGGTGGTTACCGTAACGGTTAGTCCGACGAGTGTTGCAGGTACTATATCACCGGCCAGCACGAACGTTTGTACTGGAACCAATTCCACATTATTGACGCTTTCGGGCTCAACAGGCAGCATTCAATGGCAGTCTTCTCCTGATAATACAACTTGGACCAACATAGGTGGCGCGACAGCCGCAACGTATACGGCTACCAACCTTACTGCGACAACATACTTCCGTACCGTAGTCACCAGTGGGGTTTGTCCATCGGTGAACACAGTAAGCGTTGTGATTACGGTCAGTCCAGCTGTTGTAGCGGGTTCAGTGACGCCTGTAAGTTCCACTGTGTGTAGCGGAACCAACTCAACCTTGTTGACCTTAGCCGGTCACACAGGTACCATCCAATGGCAATCGTCGCCAAACAACGCGACCTGGACGAATATACCAGCGGCAACAGCTGCAACTTACACCGCGACAAACCTGACGGCCACTACTTATTATCGTGCCGTTGTAACCAGCGGTGCATGTGGTTCTTTGAATACCGCAAGCGTTGTGGTGAATGTAGATCCTGCGAGTGTTGCAGGAACCGTTTCACCGCTCACATTGAACAGGTGTTCAGGTACAAACTCTTCGACCTTTACAATAACAGGGTCAACAGGAAGTATTCAATGGCAGTCCTCCCCGGATAATGCGACTTGGACGAACATGCCAGGAGAGGTCAACCCAAGCTTGACAGTTACAAACCTTGTTGCAACAACCTATTATAGGGCAGTCGTCACCAGTGGTGTTTGTTCGTCAGTAAATACATCGTCGGCTATTGTTTCGATTAGTCCGCCGGTCGTAGCAGGGTCGGTTACGCCTGCTTCTACTACCGTGTGTAGCGGTACCAACTCAACATTGTTGACCTTGGCAGGACATACGGGTACCATTCAGTGGCAGTCATCACCGAACAACGCAACTTGGACGAATATTGGAGGCGCGACCGCGGCAACCTATACAGCGACCAATTTAACAGCAACAACATACTATCGTGCGGTTGTAACCAGTGGTGCCTGTGGCGCATTGAATACGGTAAGCGTCGTGGTGAATGTTGATGCCGCTCCTGTCGCGGGGACTGCCGCTTCTAGTCAGACAATATGTCCTGGCACACCGGCTAACATGACATTGACTGGCTCAACTGGAGCCATCCAATGGCAATCATCACCAGACAATACAACTTGGACCGATATTACTCCGGGCGGAAACGCCGCAACGTTATTGGGTGCCACAGTAGGGCCACTCGCCGCCACAACATATTTCAGAGCGGTGGTATCAAGTGGCGTATGTACACCGGTTAATTCAAACGTGGTTACTGTTACAGTTACGTCTGCGGTGGGAGGCACTTCATCACCTGCATCACAGACAACGTGTACAAGTATCTCTGATTTGACTCTTGCTGGTTCAGTAGGCACAATTACTGGTTGGCAGTGGGCTACCGATGCATTATTTACGGTGCCTAACGCTATTCCTGCCAGCGCCGCCGCCACTTTGACGGCTGCTCAAATCGGTACTTTCTCTGGAACCCGGTACTATCGTGCCGTGATTACAGCCGGTTCATGTACGGCTTATTCCAGTACTTCTGACATTACCTTTAACTCAACGACGTGGACTGGGGTATGGAGTAATGGTGTCCCGAATAGTGGAACAGCGGCCATTATCGCTTCAAATTACACCGCGGCAGCTAACTTTGACGCATGCTCTATCAGGATATTGACAGGTGCTAATGTAACGGTAAATCCAGGTGTCGTTATGACCATTCAAAACGCCGTAACCGTGGACGCAGGTGGAACTCTTACATTTGAAAACACATCGAGCCTCATCCAAGTGAATGATTTGGCGGTGAACTCTGGCTTTGTTACCTACAAGCGTACGACTACGCCAATGCACATGTTTGACTATACTTATTGGTCTTCACCTTTATATCCGCAGACATTATTTGGGGTGTCTCCGTTAACGCTGGCGGATAAATATTTCCAATTTAATACAGCTTCGAATACCTATCAGCAACTTCCTTCAAGTTCGGTAATGGTGCCAGGTAAAGGATATATCATCAGGGCGCCTCAAGGCTATCCGTTGTATCCTGCTGCCGGAACGCCATACACCGCTATTTTCAATGGAGGATCTGGTGACGGTGTTCCTAATAACGGTGTGATTAGCCTACCGTTGGTGGTTTCCGGTGCCAATATCATGAACCTTATCGGTAACCCTTATCCGTGCGCATTGAACGCCGACGATTTGATCACCACAAATGCAACGACCATGGATGGCGTGTTGTATTTTTGGACACACAATACGGCTATTAATGCCAATCAGTATACAGGTAGTGACTACGCTGTCTATACATTGGCCGGTGGTGTCGGTACGTCAGCTGCAACAAATCCAGGGGTGAACAATGCGGTGCCTAATGGATTTATTGGAGCTGGTCAAGGCTTCTTCGTAAAAGCCCTGGCGCCAGCCGGAAACGTAGTATTCAACAACAGCATGAGGGAAAGTAACAATACTCAGTTCTACCGTCCGGGCAACAACTCTCACGGAAATAGTCCTGGCGGACTCGAGAAGAATCGTTACTGGGTTGAGATGACCAATGACCAAGGTGCATATAAGCAAATGCTCGTCGGTTATATTGAAACCGCTACAAATGATAGGGACCGCAATTTCGACGGTGACTTTGTTGATGCCGGAAATGTGGTCGGGATGTATACAATCTCAGGAACCGATAAGTATAGCATTCAAGGACGCGCCCTGCCGTTTAACCTGCTAGATCAGGTGCCGATGGGTTACAAAGCAACTTATGCCGGTACTTACCAAATTGGCCTGTCGGATTTCGACGGACTGTTCGTTTCGCAGGACATTTACATCGAGGATAAATTGCTGAACGTGATTCATAACCTGAAGTCAAGCCCGTACTCATTTGCGACTGCATCGGGTACTTTTGAAGAGCGTTTTGTATTGCGTTACACTGATAGTACTTCATTAGGTGTCGATCACCAATCGTTCAACGAAAACACTGTGTTGGTGTATAAAGACGAATCAGGCATTACCATCAACACTTCGAACGTAATGATGGAGACTGTGAAGATATTTGATGTGCGCGGTAGATTGATCGCCGAACAAGACAACATCGGAGCAGGTCAGTATACATTCACAAAACTTCCAGAAACCCAGCAAGTATTGCTCGTAAAAGTGGTTTCTGAAGATGGGGCAGTAGTAACCAAAAAACTGGTTTACTAGCCAAACAGCAACTTTTAGGACATTCAAAATAACCTAGGCGCATGAACGCGTTTAGGTTTTTTTGGCCCTATTTTTTAAATGTTAAATTTTTAACAATAGTATTTTGATGTAAGCGTGCCGTTTGTCGATGTTTTTTGATTTTTAACGGTTTTAGCTATATATCTCTTAATTTCATTAACAAACTTTATATCTTAACGTTCTTATTTTTTTTAACCCAATTTTTTAATTTATGATGAATTACTACAATTCTTTGGATCCGTGTAGGGATACTGGATCCAAACGAACATGGCGGAAAAAGCTGGCCCTGCTGGCATTTTTCGTGATGTTCAGCGTTTTGGGTGTTCAGGCGCAAGTAAGCGTGACGGTCACTAACCCGACCAACACCACGCCTAACTTGTCGGCGTCATATACGTCTTTGGCTGCGGCCCTGACGGATTTGAACGCTGTCTCGGCAATGTCCGGGCCTGTAACATTAACCCTGGCGGCAGGTAGTGAAACAGCTCCAGCGACGGGCTTTACCGTTGGTAGTGCGACACTTAACCCCGTGTTAAGTTCGACCAACACGGTAACGATTGTCGCTTCAGGGTCTGTAACACTTAATGCAGGTACAGGTACAGCCACTCCAGCGAGTGCCACGCCCGACGGCATCTTCAAGATCGTCGGCGCAGATTGGGTAACCCTTGACGGGATTACCTTTACTGACGGCAACGCCGCTAACCCGGCAACGATGGAGTTTGGAGTCGGATTGTTTAAACTGAGCGCCACCGATGGTGCCCAGAACAACACGATTCGAAACTGTACCATCAACATGCAACGCATCAATAATGCCTCTGGATCTGGCCCTATGGTCGAGGGTTCAATTGGTATTTTGATGGTGAACTCGACGCCAACGGCTGCGACTACGTCGTTGACGCCAACCGCAGCTTCGGGCAGTAACTCCAATAACAAGTTTTACACGAATGCCATCAACAGTGGCAATTACGGTATCGTCTTGAACGGTTTCGCTGCATCAACCGGCGTTGGGCCAACACCTAACGCTTCGACGTTTTTGGGTGATTTGAATAACGACATTGGTGGTGCGTCTGCTTTAACAGGCAACACAATCCTAAATTATGGTGGTGCTGCCGCTGCAACCAACCCGGCTGCAGGTATCCGCGCCAACAACCAATGGAGCGTAAACATATCTTACAACACCGTGAACAACAACAACGGTTCAGGTGTGAATCACGTAACGACCCTTCGAGGTATTTTCGGACAGGCAGGCACAAGTGCTAATGCTACGATCAACAACAACACCGTAACGCTCAAAGGTGGTGCTACAACCAGTACCATTACAGCAATCGACAATGCAATTGGCGGTACGGCTGCGGCGAATACCATTAACATAAACAATAATACGGTAACGAATTGCGACTATTCAACCGCAACTTCTGGCGTATTCAATGGTATCCTCAACAGTGCTTCGGCCGCGACGGTGAACATCAACGGCAACACTATTTCAAATAGCACACTTCCTGGTACAGGCACGCATGTGATGATTGAAACGGGTTCTCCGACAACAGCCAACTCCAACAACAACAGCTTGTCAAACCTGACCAGGACTGGTGCAAGCGGTAGCTGGAGAGGTATCAAGACATCTAGCCCATCAACTTGGAATTGTAACAACAATACCATTGAAGGTTTGAGCTGGTCTGCAGCTGCGTCTACGGGAAGCCTCGATGCCATCTACAGTTTGTCATCGGCTTTGGCTGTAAACATCACAGGAAACATTGTTCGCAACTTATCTACGCCAACTACCGGGACCATTAATGGTATCCGTGAGTTTGGTTCAGGTGCTAACAAGACAATCCAAAATAACCAAGTTTATAACTTCTCAACCACTTCAGGTGGTGTGGGCGGCGCTACTTTCAACGGTATTTTCTGTTCTACAGGAACTATTGAAATCAGCGGTAACGTGGTTTACAACCTGAACAGTACAGGTACTACCGGGGGCACCAGTGGTGCTATCAATGGTATCCAGATTTCTGGAGGAACTGCTACTAACATTTTCAGGAACAAGATTTACAACCTCTCATCAACCAGTACGGGACCAGTGGTTTCCGGTTTGTTGTTTACGGGCAACACATCAAACACAGCCCACAACAACTTGATTGGTGATTTGAAGGCGCCAGCGGCGAACCTTACTTCTGATGCTATTCGTGGCATTAGTTCAACCAACACTACTGGCTCCACGGCAATTAATTTGTACTACAATACGGTTTACCTCAACGGTACGTCAACAGGTACAAACTTTAACACTTCGGGCGTATTCCACACGACCAGCACAACGGCTACGACCGCTACGCTGACCATGAGGAACAACGTCATTGTGAACACTTCTACGCCAAACGGCACAGGTACTACAGTAGCCTATAGAAGAAGTTCGGGCGCAGCAAGTGCCTTGGCCAACTACGCCAGTGCATCTAACAACAACTTGTTCTATGCGGGTACACCGGGTGCTACAAGGTTGATTTATTCAGACGGTACGAGTACGGCGCAAACCATGGCGGCCTACAAAGCCGGTGTTTTCACGGCCGGTACGATTTCGCCGCGCGACCAAGTTTCAGTTTCTGAGGCTGTCAACTTCTTGAGTACTGACGGTAACAACTCGAACTTCCTGCATATTGACGGTTCGATCGCTTCTCAGATTGAGAGTGGTGCGGCTGTAATTTCAGGTTTCGGAACCGACTTCGACAATGATACCCGTAATGCTTCTACACCAGATATCGGTGCTGATGAATTTACAGGTGTGTTGCTCGATCTGACTGCACCAAACATCTCTTATACCGCTTTGCCTAATGGCGCTGTGGGTGTAGACCAGACATTGACGGCCACGATTACCGATGCTTCGGGCGTGCCGACTTCAGGTGCCGGATTGCCGGTGTTGTACTACAACGTTAACGGCGGCGCTTATACGGCTGTAACAGGTGTCTCAATTGGGTCAAACCAATACACCTTTACTTTTGGTGCCGCTACAACATTGATTGGCGACATCGTTAATTACTACGTAGTAGCGCAAGATAATGCTGGGACGCCAAATATTGGTGCATTCCCATCTGCGGGTACTTCTGGCTTAACGGCTAACCCACCAGCGTCTGCGACTCCTCCAACAACACCTAGCACGTTCTCGGCTGTGGGTGCCATTTCGGGCATCAAAACCGTTTGTGCTTCGGGTTGCGATTATACCTCTTTGACCAATGCGGGTGGTGCTTTTGCGACCATCAACGCAAGTGCGGTTACGGGTAACATCGAAATCCAGATGGCAGGTGACTCAACGGCAGAAACGGGTGCAAATGCGCTTAATGCTTTCGGAAGTCCTTATACTGTTAAGATTTATCCGACGGGTGCTGCACGTGTAGTATCTGGTACTTTGAACTCTAACGGCCTTATTAGGCTCAATGGTGCCGATAGGGTAACCATCGACGGTTCAATCAATGGTACCGGTACAGACAGGAGCATGACTGTGACCAACACCGGAACAACTTCGCCAACGGCAATTGCTTTGGTAAGTTTGGGTGCAGGTTCCGGAGCGAATACCAACACGGTGAAAAACCTTAACGTAAGCACAGGTAGTGCTGCCGCCACATCAATCGGTATTGCCGTTGGTGGTGCTGCAGGTTCTTCAGGAGCTGATAACGACAATGTTACCATCCAGAACAACAACATTACCACTGTAAGTAAAGGTATTTATGCTTTTGGTACTACGGCTGTTTCTGCAGGTGCGAATGACAACTTGGTGATTTCGGGTAACTCGGTTACTTCGGTTTCAACATCGGTTAACTTCGGTATCCAAGTTGGAAACGCGCTGAATGCGTCTGTTGACAACAACACGATTTCAGTAGAATCATCCGCAGCAGACCAGCCAACAGGTATTTCGTTGGAAGCCGGTTTCTTGAACTCTGTGGTGAGCAAGAACCTCATTACCAAAGTAGCAGCTACCAATACAGGTGGTTACGGAGGACGTGGTATCACCATCGGTACAGGTTCGGCTACCAGTAATGTAGTGGTCAGCAACAACAGTGTTGCCGGCGTAACCGGTACCAACTGGACTGCTTTTGGCAACTCATCAGCCATGGGTATTGGCGTAGGTGTAACCGGTAACGGTTCAATTGCTACTACTACAGGTGGTGTTAGCTTGTACTATAACTCCGTGAACATGGTGGGCAATTACGTCCAAGCTTCTACAGCGACGCTTTCTGCAGGCTTGTACGTGGGATCTGGCGCAACAGCGCTCGACATCAGAAACAACATCTTCTTAAACGCGCAAGACAATACCGGTGCAACGACCGATAAGAACTATGCGGTTTATTCTGCAGCCGCGGCTGGTGCGTTTACCACAATGAACTACAACGATTATTTCGTTTCTGGTGCGCAAGGCATCATGGGCTTCATAGGTTCGGATCGCACAGATTTGGCGGGTATGATTGCTGGTTTCGGTGGCAACGCCAACTCGATTAACGTTAATCCATCCTTCAACTCTGCAACCAACTTGCAGCCACAAGCAGCGGGTGTAACAGGCGTGGGTACGCCAATTGCCGGTATCACTACCGACCTTTTGGGCGCCACCCGTAACAACCCGCCTTCATTGGGTGCTTATGAGAACATTGCCGATACACAAGGTCCGGTAATTACTTATACCGCATTGGGCAACACTTGTACAACAGGTGCCCGTACGCTTTCAGTAACAATTTCTGACGCGACTTCTGGCGTACCTACTTCAGGTGCCGGATTGCCGGTATTGTACTGGAGGGTTAACGCAGGTGCGTACAGTGCCGCTACAGGCGTATTCGTATCGGGCAACCAATATGACTTCGTATTCGGTGGAAGCGCCGTTTCTGGCGACACCGTATCTTATTATGTCGTAGCACAAGACGGATCTAACAACGTGACTGTATCACCTTCAGCAGGTGCTGCAGGTTTCACCGCGAATCCGCCGGCTGCTGCTACAGCGCCAACCACACCAAGCAGTTATTTGGTGTTGGGTACATTGGCGGGTACATTTAACGTCGGAACTGGCCAGACTTATACAAGCCTGACTGCGGCTGTTGCAGCTTACAACGCAGCTTGTGTTACCGGTCCGGTTACTTTCGTCTTGACTGACACCAGCTATTCTGCTGGGGAGACATTCCCAATCGTCATCAATGCGAACCCGGCTTCTAGCTCAACCAACACGTTGACCATTAAGCCAGCTACTACGGCAACCATTACTGGTTCTAGTGCTACAGTGATTCTGAAAATCAACGGTGGCGATTATGTAACCATTGATGGTAGCAACAATGGCTCAACCAGCAAAGACTTGACTATCGAGAACACCAACACCGGCACATCGTCGGCAGTGGTTTGGATGGCAAGTACCGCTACAGATGGTGCTACCAACAACACGATCAAGAACACCATCGTAAAAGGTAATGCACCTGCTACAACGTTCGCCGGTATCGTGGCGAGTGGTTCTACATTGGGTGGCGCAGCTGAAGTGGCCAACACCAACACCAGCATCGTGAACAATACCGTGATCAAGTCACAGTATGGTATCGCATCGGCTGGTTTTGCAGGCCAAACTGGTTTGGTCATCACTGACAACACCATTGGTTCGGCTACTGCAACTGATTATATCGGATGGCGTGGTATGTTTGTGAGCAACGCTTCTGGCGCTGTCGTGAGCAGGAACAACATCTTCAACATCATTACTACCATCACCAACCCAACCGGTATCTTTATCGCGGCAGGTGTGGTGAACTCCACTTTTGATGCCAACAGGATCGATGCGATCCGTTATTCTGGCGCTAGCGGTTACGGAGGTAAAGGTATTGATGTAAACACAGGCAACGTTTCGAGTAACCTGACCATTAGCAACAACCAGATCAGCAACCTTGGTGGCGACGGTTGGAATTCATTGTTGGGTGACTCGATTGTAGGTATCAGGATTGGTGCAACTGGCGGAAGTACTACAACTACCGGCGGTATCAATTTGTACTACAACTCGGTTTATCTGAACGGTACGTTCGCTGGTAGCGCATCAGGAACAGCTTCGGCTGCTTTGTATGTGAGCTCCACCGCTACATCACTTGATATCAGGAACAACATCTTCGCAACTACACTTGATAACACCAACGCTACTGACAAGTCGTGGGCCATCAACAGTGCTGCTGCGAGCGGTATTTTCACTAACATTGATTACAATGATTACTGGGTTTCTGGTGCCGCAGGTGTATTGGGCTTCCTGACATCTGACGCGACTTCTTTGGCCGCTTTGCAAACTGCATTCGGACAAAATGCCGCTTCACTCAACATCCAGCCAAACTTCACTTCTACAAGTGACTTGCACTTGCAGGTAGGAAGCAACAGCGGCTTGGATAACTTGGGTACGCCTATCGCAGGTATCACTACAGATATCGACGGTACAACCCGTTCGGCTACAACGCCAGATATGGGTATCGACGAATTCACCACGTTGACTTGTAGTGGTGCAACGGCAGGAACAGCTTCTGTAGCTGCCGCTTCATTCTGTACTTCTGGTTCAACTACTTTGTCGGCTACCGGTTTCTCTATCGGTCAAGGCTCATTGTACGAGTGGGAACGTTCTGTTGACGCAGGATTTACTGTCCCAATTAGTATGGGTGCAGCTACTACGGCTTATGCAGACATGCCAACAGGTACAATTACCGCTACTACTTACTACAGGTTGAAAGTAACATGTAACGCTGGTGCACCAGACTACTCTAACGTAGTTTCGGTAACCATCTTTACACCGGCTACTTTGACTGTGTCGCCAAACGTAACCATCTGTTCTGGAAACAACACTACGTTGACCGTTTCAGGTGCAGTGACTTACACTTGGTCTCCGGCTGCAGGACTTTCTGCTACTACCGGAGCTTCAGTTACGGCCAACCCAACTTCAACGACTACTTATTCAGTTGTAGGCGTTGACAGCAATGGTTGTACGACTGCTGCTGGTACGGTTACTGTAACGGTAAACACGTATCCTAGTGCCATTTCGATTAACTCAACTGGTAGTTTGTGTACAGGTCAAATCCTGACCCTGACTGCTACTGGTGGTAACGCCGTTACTACGGGCAACTTGGGTACAGGTACTACACTTAATGCTACGACAGGTTATCCTTCGCCTTACTCTAACTACTATGGTGGCAACAAACACCAAATGTTGATTAGGGCGTCTGAATTGACTGCCATGGGTATGGTGGCAGGTTCGCAGATTACTGCACTGAGAATGAATGTAAGTGCGGTAGGTAGCTCGTTTACCGGCAGCTTGAACTCATTCCAGATTGCTATGAAACATACTGCCAGCACGACTTTGACTGGAACTTCGTTTGAAACAGGCTTGGGTACGGTTTACGGCCCAACAACTCAAGCGATTCCTACCACAGGTCTGCCAGCTAGTGTAACCCATACTTTCTCTTCAGCATTTACTTGGAACGGTACAGACAACATCGTGATCCAGACCGCTTACGACAACAGTAACTCTGGAACTACCAACTATAACGTCCAAATGACCAACAGTGATCCTGGCTTCTCTAGTACAAACTACTACAGGGTTGACAGCAGCACAATTGCTACCATCTTGGCCGCTACTACGCCTTCTGGCTCAGGTAACGCTAGGCCAAACATGGTATTGAGCTTCACTGCTCCAGTTTCAAAAGTATGGTCTCCGTTAACAGATTTGTATACTGATGCCGGTGCGAATACTGCCTACACAGGCGGCAACGCATCTACATTGTACTTCAAGTCTTCAACTGGAAACCCAGTGACTTATACAGTAACCGCTGATAACGCAGGTTGCGTTACAACAGGTGAAATCGACATTGAACCACTTCCATTGCCAGTATTTACAGTAGCTGATGCTACAATTTGTAACGGCGATTCAACTTCATTGTCGGCCGTAGGTGTGGGTAACACTTACGCTTGGTCTCCAACCACAGGTTTGAGCGCTTCAACAGGCCAGACTGTAACTGCGAACCCGACGGTTACTACTACCTATACTGTAACTGCTACCAACAACACAACAGGTTGTCAAAGTCAGGAAACAGTTACCGTGACAGTGAACAACCCTGTTGTTTTGACAGGTATCGGTATTTCTCCGGTGAACCCAACTGTGTTGGATACAACGCCAGTTACGTTCACAGCTAACGCTACAGGTACAGGTTTGACTTACCAATGGTACGAAAGTCCTGATGGTGGTGCTACTTGGAACCCAATGTCAGGAGAAACCGGCCAAACCCTTGTGGTTACCGCTGATGCTGACGCTAACGATGGTTATCAGTACTATTGTACCATCACGCCAGCTTCACCATGTCTTCCTGAAGACACAGGCGTAGCTACACTTACTGTAAGTACGCTTGGCTTTACTGCTCAGCCACAAAACCAGACCATTTGTTCTAACGACGCTGGTCCTGCGGAAATGAGCGTTACTGCTACAACAGACGATCCTGAGACCACGATTGAGTACGCTTGGGAAGTGTCTAGCGACAACGGCGCAACATTCCTCCCTGTGGTGGATGGTCCTGGCCTGGTTGCCGGCTTATCGGAAATCACTTTCTTGGGTTCTGCAAGCGATACACTTGAAATTTCAGGTTACTCGGCTACGACGCCAAATTTGGTGTTCCACTGTACATTGAATGGTCTGTTTACATCTGACGATGCGACATTGACCATCAATGCTGCACCGGCTGTGACTACTTCGCCATCTAACCAAACTGTTTGCGCAGGAGGTTCAACCTCATTTACCGCAGCAGGAAATGCTTCTGGCGATCCTGTAACCTACAGCTGGGAAGTAAGTACCAACGGTGGTACATCTTGGTCTCCGGTGTCTAACGGCGCTGGCGTTTCAGGAGCCACTACGGCTACATTGAACTTGAGCGGCATTTCTGCTAGTGCAGATGGATATCAGTACCATGCGTTGGTGAGTGGCCTTTCGCCATGTGCACCAGCGGTATCGGCTGCTGCTACCCTGACTGTAATCAACCCATTGATTTCAGTACAGCCACCAGTATTAACTACTGTTGTTCAAGGTAACTCGACTTCAATCAGCGCTACTGCTACGGGTGCAACTACCTACCAGTGGACATTCTCTACTACGGCAGGTGGCACGTACACAGCGTTGAACGAAAACGACGTAATCGGTGGTAACACGTATACGAATGTTACTACGCAGACCTTGTCAATCGCTACTTCAGCAACAAGTACTGCAGGTAACGCTTACTACTACAAGTTGGTAGCAAGCAATGGTACATGTTCAGTGACTTCAAATGCAGGTCAAATGAACATTACCACTTATTGTGCGCCTCCAGGCACGACATTCACGTCGTCTGGCGGGGATTCAGATTCAATTACGAATGTGATCATCACCAACGTAACAGAATCTACGAACATCACCCAAGCTTCTTCTGGAGCTGTGGCACCATGGTACACGTTCTACGATACTCCGGTATTGAACGTAACCCAAGGACAGTCAATGTCAACTGCAATTACATTTAATACAGATGGCACACAACACAGTGCGATCTGGGTTGACTGGAACCGCAACGGTGTATTCGAAGCCTCAGAAAACGTAGCCTTGTCTACTACTGCTGCTGGCGGCGGAGCAACCGTTACGTATAACTTCACTGTGCCAATGACGGCGACGCCGGGCAATACCCGCATCCGCGTCAGAGGTGCAAGTGACTCGGCTTATACGGCCGCTGGCGCTTGTGCGACTACAGCATGGGGTGAAGTGGAAGACTACGTATTGAACGTGGTTCAGGCTCCTGCTTGTTCCGGTACTCCTGTTGCAGGAACCATTACATCAACTGGTGACATCTGCATATCGGGTACAGCTACCTTGACTGTGGCCGGATATTCGTCAGGTGTAACAGGAATCAGCTTGCAGTGGTATGACGGTGACACAAACTTGCCAATTTCTGGCCAGACTAACCCGTCTTATACTACACCAACCTTGACCGCTTCACACAACTATTTTGTGCGTGTGACTTGTGCTAACGGTGGCGGATTCGCTGACGCTTCGTTCAACGTAGTGGTAAACAATCCTTCTATCACAGGTACTACACCTAATTCACGTTGTGGCGCTGGTACAGTAACCTTGGGCGCTACGGCCTCTTCAGGTACAGTGAACTGGTATGCTGCTGCCTCCGGTGGAACACCGTTGTTTACAGGTAACAGCTACACGACACCAGTAATCACTACGACAACAAACTACTATGTATCTGCTTCTGCAGGCGGATCTGTGACCAACGCCGGTAAGGCATCGTCGCCAGGTACCGATGGTAGTTTCATTTCAACTGGTTATGGCGTAGTGTTCACAGCTTCCACTGCACTTACCGTTCAGTCTGCTGTAATCTATCCTACTGGTACAGGTACAATCACCTTGGCGATCCAGAATTCATCAGGAACTGAGATTGGCGCTACTGCTGCCATTCCGGTAACTGGCTCTGGTATTTCTACACCGGTAACTGTTCCTATCGGAATCGCTGTTCCAGCTGGTACAGGATATAGGCTGATCGTTAAAGCTTACACTGGTATCACGAACATTATCCGTGACTTTACCAACACATTCCCTTACGCTGGCCCAGTGGCCACTGTAACCGGAGGTTGGACAGGTAGCGCAAGTACCGCTTATTACTTCTTCTACAACTTGACCGTATCGAACGCTTGTGAGTCTGCAAGGACAATGGTTACAGCTACTGTAACGCCTGCACCTGCCTTGACTTTGAGCAGCGCTACGAGCACAATCTGCGCAGGCGACACATCAGCACCTGTTACGATTACTTCAACAGTAGGAGATTTTGATTCTTACTCTTGGGCGCCAACAACAGGCGTAAGCGGAAATGAGAATTCAGGTTATACATTTAACCCGACTTCGACGACCACTTACACGTTGACGGCTACCAACAGCACTTCAGGCTGTTCTAACATCGCGACACATACTGTGACCGTGAATCCGCTGCCGGATGTATTTACCATCACGCCATCGGCTCCGTCTAAGTGTCTCGAGGATGCAGCTGTATTGCTGTCTGTGACCCGTACCAATGCAGCGCCAGTTAACGGATGTCTTGCATCAGACAATGGTCAATGGCCGTCAGGAACGTATACGGTTCCAACATGTAACGGTACAACGGTGAACAACGTCACAACAAATGGTTTCACTAGTGAATACTCAGTTGTAAACGTGGTTGTGGGTAACAAGTACACCTTTGGTTCATCAGGTGTTGGAGATGAGATTACAATCTCTGATTCGACTGGTACTACCATTTTGGCTGCTGGTCCGTCTCCATTGGTTTGGTATAACAACGGTTCTACACAAATCCGTTTCTATAGCCAAAGGCCTGATTGTTCAAATGACACCAGCGGTAGGACGCGTTCTATCATCTGTCAAACCATGCCAGGTGCAGTATTCTCTCCAACAACAGGATTGTATACTAACGCTGCCGGTACCATTGCTTATACGGGTACTGCGGTACAACAAGTGTACGCTGCGCCGACTTCAACACAGTCGTATACTGCTACAGCAACGTCTTTAGGTTGTCCTAGGACAGCTAACGTAACTGTTACTGTTAAGCCAGTACCAACGGCTACGGCTCCTGCAACAATGGATCTGTGCGCTGGTATCACAACAACCCCAGTAGCGCTTGTCGGTACACCATCAGGTGTTACCTTCGACATTACCGGTGGTGGTGCGGTAGGTCTTGCAACGCAAATTGGTGTAACAGCCATTCCAGCGTTTACGCCTACAGTAGGTACGGCTACGGTAACCATTACACCTAAAGCTGACGGCTGTACAGGTGCTGCTGTTACCTTCTTGATTAAAGTTTCTCCGACTACTGTTGGAGGTGCTGTAACTGGAGGAACAACCATATGTATGAATAACACTAGCGGTGTCTTGACACTTGCAGGTCATACGGGTAACGTAGTACGTTGGGAAAGTTCAGTGGCTCCATTCTCTGTTTGGACGCCAATTGCTAACACCAGTACTACTTACACTTCAGGTGCTTTGACACAAACTACCCAATTCAGGGCGGTTGTTCAGAGCGGAACTTGCCAAGAGCAAGCATCTACTGAAACTACTGTTAACGTAAACCAAGTAACGCTGTCTTCAACTACAGCTGCATCAGTTTGCGTGAATACAGAAGCCGTAGTTACTTTGAGCGGAATGGTTCCTAACACTACTGCGACAATTGCTTACAACAAAACAGGTGTTCCACAAACACCGGTTAACGTAACGGTTGACGGATCTGGTGTGGCTACCTTCAATGTAATGGTAACTGGTGCCGGACAAAATGTGGTCATCACTTCTATCACTAGGACTGATGTCACACCTAACTGTCCAATCACACCATCTACCGGAAACAGCGTATCATTTGTCATTAGTACACAATGTTCGCAAGTTCAAGGTTGTAACGTGACATTGGCTGCTATCGATTCGTCAATCTTGGCTAACATCGTGGCTAACGTACAAGGCTATCGTTGGAGGGTAACTACCCTGAATGGTCCAAATGCAAACTTGGTCCAAACACTCGATACGCCATTGCGTACCATGAAGTTGGTACAGTTGGCAAACTATGCGTTTGCTACACAGTATCAAATTGAAGTAGCTACATTGAGGAGCGGCGTTTGGGGTCCATACAGCGCAGGTTGTACGATCACTACGCCGGCTGCTACAACGCAACTCACGAACTGCTCTGGTACATTGTCGTCACTTAGCGACGCTGTGTATGCGAACTTGGTTCCATATGCCGCAGGCTACAGGTTCAGAATTACTGATCCGGTTAATGGCGCCAATACACAAACGCTTGATCGTTCAGTACGTGACTTCAAGATGACTATGATTACTAACTTCGTCGTTCAGTATGGTAAAACATACAACGTAGAAGTGGCAGTCAAGAATACTGATGGCACATACATGACCTACAGTGGTATTTGTCAGGTGACTACTCCGGTATTCCCGACAACGTCACTCCAGGATTCACAGTGTGATGATTACGAGGTTCCAAGCAACACAACACTTATCTATGCATTCTCTTATCCAGGAGCTATTGGCTACGCCTTCCAGCTTACTGGTCCGGGCTTGCCACCAGCAGGTGTTGAGGTTGTTAAGAACGTACGTACATTCTCGTTGAGCGATTTCGCTAGCGCAGGATTGATTCCAGGCGCTACTTACAACGTGAAAGTCCGTTTGATCTTCAACTTGGCAGATCCTGCAGGACCTTACGGTAAAACTTGTACAATCGTAACTCCGGGCGCGTCTCGTGTTGCTGCAACAAAAGTTGCATTCAACGCCGTGGCCTTCCCGAACCCTTTTGCTGAGAACTTCAACATCGATGTGACTACGTCGCTCGATTCGAATATCAACGTGAAAGTGTACGATATGACAGGTAGGTTGCTCGAGACCAGAGAGGTCAAAGTCTCTGACATCGAATCACTCCAAGTGGGTGACAGGTATCCTTCAGGTGTTTACAATGTAATTGTGACACAAGGGGAGAATGTTAAAACACTCCGTGTGATCAAAAGGTAACCATAGGTTATAGCTGAAGTAATTCAGAAGAAAAGGCCCTTCCGGAAACGGAGGGGCTTTTTTATTGCCTTTTTTGCTGAAAAGTCAATCGGGTTTCGGTAACGTCGATTGCACTTCACCGAATATATTTGCTGTTAATCTATTGATAATGAGAAGTTAGCGAAAGATAAACGGCGCTTTTATCGGATGAATTACTTTTCGCCCGTCCTTAAACGAGTTTTAGGGGTTTTCATCGGTTATTTTTCAAGCGGCTTTTCATACGCGGTTACTTTGGAACGATAAACTTAATCTGCCCTTACCAGATTTATTAAACCAAAAAGTACGATGCGTATGAGAACAGTTTTACAAACCAAGCGAACTTTTTCGAACGGTGTTTCACCGAGTCTTAAGAGGAAAGCAAATCAGGTACCCGCTTTGGCGTACTTGTTTATGCTACTATTTAGTTTGTTGTGGACGACCGACGGCTTTGGACAAATCTCCAATAGCGGATTAAAAAGTCCCACATCAAATGCGGGCGTGACCAGTGTCACCAACCCGGCGAACGGTTATACTTCCAATAATGGATATGCCGTTTTCGATGCCAACGGAGATACCGTGCGTTATGGTACATTCGGCATCACCGGAATTCCGGCCGACGCCACGATTCTAGGAATCGAAGTATTGCTGGAAGGCAACCGGGCCAACGACCGAAATCTAAACATCAGCCTGACTTGGAACAACGGGTCTAGCTTTACAACGGCCGTAACGATGCCTGGTTTTGGTACCAGCGATGGTACGGTAACGGTGGGGCACGGTTTCGACACTTGGGGCCGAACCTGGACCACTTCAGAATTGAGCGACGCCAATTTCGGTGTGCGCTGTACAGTTCCTGCGGCGGCCACTGGTAACCTTAATCTGGATCATGTTCAGGTAAGGGTATATTACTTGGGAACTTCAACAACATTCACATCCAATGGTAACTTTACTGTTCCAGCGGGTGTAACAACGGTTAACGTGGATGCTTTCGGCGCGGGTGCCGGTGGCTCAGGCGCCGGATCAGCTGCTGGCGGCGGCGGTGGCGGTGCGTACTCGAAAGGCGCATTTACAGGCACTGCCGGCGGCAATACAATTGCAGTCGTGGTAGGTACGGGCGGAACTGCTGGAGCGCCAACTACTGCTCCCGGTAATTTTTCACGTGCCACGTTTGGTGTAAATAGTATTACGGCCAATGGCGGCTTGTCGACCAATGGTAGGACAGGCGGTGCCGGCGGAACGGCCTCAGCCATCACTGGCGCAACGACGGCTTCTTTTGCTGGTGGCGCTGGCGGAAACGCTCGTAGCAGTTCAGGTGGCGGCAGCAACGAAGCTGGCGGCGGCGGAGGCGGCTCTGCATTTTTAACCGCTACTGGCGGCGCAGGTTCAAACGGCGGCTCGGATGACGACAACCAAACGGCTGGCGGTTCAGGATCTGGCGACGGCGGTGGCGGTGCTACTGCCGACGGAAGCCCTAATGCATCTGACGGTGCATTCCCTGGCGGCGGCGGCGGCGGACGCGGTGAAGGCTCATCTTCATCTGGCGACGGTGCCAATGGCGTCGTATATCTTTCATACACATGCCCGACGTATAGTTTGACATCAACTGCGGCCACGGCATCTGTTTGTGCAAGCTCAGGTTCAGCCACGGTAACCTTAACCGGATCGGCCGCAAATTTACCTATAGGCACGTATACTGTAACATACAATAGAAGCTTGCCATCTGCAACCGGTCTTACGGCAACCATGACGGTCACCGTAGCGGGTTCAGGAACGTTTAACGTCTCTGGTCTTACCACTGCTGGATCGGCAACCATTACGATAACATCACTTGTGTCGAGCACTTGTAGTTCGACCATTTCAAGTAACAACGTTTCAAACACAATCACTGTTAGTGCTCCTCCAACAGCTTCTGCGGGTGCAAACTTCAGCATGTGCGAAACCCAAGGCTCAATCAATGTCACCACAGGTTCAACATCGAGTAATGCGGCGAGCGTGACTTGGTCGTCGAGCGGTTCGGGAACTTTTGCCGATGCGAATTCGATGACTTTGGCTACTTACACGCCAAGTATCGCAGACTATAATGCGGGTAGTGTCATCATTACATTGACCGCTACCGGAACTGCACCTTGTAGTGACGCGACATCTCAAAAAACACTGACGTTGTCTAAACAGCCAACAGCAGCTGCAGGCGGCAGCCAAACCATCTGTCAGAACCAAGCGGCTATTGTTAGCGGCGCTTCATCATCAAACGGCTCGATTGTCTGGACCGAAAACGGCGCCGGATCAATCACTGCAGGCCAAGGCACGTTGACGCCGACTTATACGGCTGCTGCGGGCGATGCCGGCAATACCGTAACCTTGACCATGACTGTTTCTAACGGCACTTGCACACCGGCTACCGCAACCTATACTGTCGACGTTGTGGCTTCGGCTACGGCGAACGCCGGATCAAACTTCAGCATGTGTGAAACGGCGGGCTCAATCAACGTGACTTCCGGTTCATCAGCCAGTAATTTTACAAGCGCGACCTGGTCGTCAAACGGCTCAGGAACATTTACCGACGCAGATTCGATGACGCTGGCTACCTACACACCAAGTGTAGCCGATTATAACGCCGGTAGTGTAGTCATTACCCTAACGGCCAACGGCAATACGCCATGCAGCAACGTGACGTCGCAGAAAACACTGACACTTTATAAGACGCCAACGGCTTCGGCAGGCGGCACCCAGACCATTTGTCAGAACCAAACCGCTCAGGTTAGTGGCGCGTCGTCATCTAACGGTACGATTGTCTGGACCGAAAACGGCGCCGGATCAATCACTGCCGGACAAGGCACGTTGACACCAACCTATACCGCTGCTGCAGGCGATGCTGGAAACACGGTAACGCTTACGATGACGGTTTCCAACGGAACCTGTACACCGGCTACGGCGACATATACCGTCGACGTATTGGCTCTGCCGACCGCTGTTTCAGGAACAGCCGTGTCCACTTGCGCCAACTCAGGTGCGGTGAACATCACGGCGGGTGCATCGGCTTCAAACACCGATGGCGTAGTCTGGACATCTAGCGGAACCGGTACTTTCACCGACGCCGATTCCTTGACTGGAGCGATGTACACCCCAAGTGCTGGCGATATTGCTGCCGGAAGCGTAACCCTTACCTTGACGGCAAGCGGAAACGGCTCTTGTAACAATGCCACATCAAACAAAACGCTGACGATCTTGCCGATTCCTGTAGCTGCAGGTGTAGAAATCTGTCAGGGCAGCCCAAGCACGCCAATGAACGTGTCTTCTACCTGTTTGCAGGCATCAACATCAACCGGTGCTGATTTCCCTGCGTCGGGCGCAACGACCGGTACTGGTACAGCCTGGAACAATACAGGAAACGTGGTATCTAACAACAACAGCCACACTACCGTTGCATTGGTCAACAACAATTTCAATACTGCCAATGCGACATCGCAAATGCTGGTGGCGTCGAATTTCGGCTTTGCCATTCCGGCCGGTGCGAACATCGTGGGCATCTCCGCTACGATTGGTCGCTTTAGGTCTTCCAGCGCGATTTCTGGCGAAGTGACCGATAACACCGTGTCGCTCCGTAAGGCGGGCGCCAACGTGGGCGCCAACAAAGCGGCTGTCGGCAACTGGGGAACCAGCGAAACAGCAGTGAATTATGGTGGTTCTTCCGATCTTTGGGGTACAACCTGGACCGCTTCAGATATCAACAACGCGACATTTGGCGTAGGGTTATCCGTAAACATCAGCACGTTCTTCGGAACCCGTACCGCAAACGTAGATTACATCACCGTTAACGTGACCTATCAACCGGCAGGTGAACTCCGCTGGTATACCGTATCTTCTGGCGGAACCCTGATTGGAACAGGCGCTTCATTTAACCCGGTTGGCGTAGCCAATTCTGGTTTGGCCGATACCAACACACCGGGCACGACCACTTACTATGTTGAGTGTTCGCTGAACGCAGGTTGCCGCACGCCGGTTGCCTATGTCATCAATGCGTTGCCGGAAGTGAGTTTTACAGGTCTTAACGCTGTATATTGTGAAGACGCTGCAGCAGTTACCTTGACGGCCAACCATGCGGGCGGTACGTTCTCCGGCCCAGGCATCACCGACAATGGCAACGGAACAGCAAGTTTCAATCCTGCAACAGCGGGCGTTGGGTCGCACAACATTTCGTACAGCTATACCGACGGAAATTCTTGTGTTAATTCGACGATGCAATCCACAAACGTCAACGCCAATGTCACCTATTATGCTGATATGGACGGCGACGGATATGGCAACAACGCGGCACCTTCGGTATCATGTATCGGCGCCCCGGCCAACCATGTCCTTGACAATACAGATTGCGACGACAACGACATTACCAAACATGCAACGTATCCGTTCTATGCCGACAACGACGGTGATACTTATGGTGCTGGAAGTTCAGTGTTGGTTTGTGCCGTTGACGCCAATACACCGCCAAGTGCAAGTTACGTGTTGAACAATACCGATTGCGACGACAACGACAACACCAAGCACGCGACATTTGATTTCTATGTGGATGCCGATGGCGACGGATTCGGAACAGGCAGCGCAGTTTCACTTTGTGCTGTGGATGCCAACACGCCGCCTGTCGCGAACTATGCTGTGAACAATACGGATTGCGACGATAACGACAACACCAAAAACGCGAACTTTGATTTCTACGTTGACGCCGATGGTGACAACTACGGAACCGGCGTGGCCGTAAGCATGTGCGCGGTGAATGCCAGCACACCGCCAGTGGCAGGTTATGCTTCACTGGCCGGTGATTGTGACGACACGAAGAACACTGTACATCCGAACGCTACGGAAATTGGCTACAACCTCATTGATGATGACTGCGATGGTCTCATTGACGAAGGCTTCCCGCCGAAAGTGACCAATATGCACGCTTCTTTGTGCGGCACGACGCTGCCGGCCATCGACAGCCAATTGGTAGCCAACTTAGTGGCCGGCTCTCAAGGTTACCGTTGGAAAATCACGACATTGACCGGGCCAACTGCCGGACAGATCCAGACCCTCGATACTTCGTTGCGCGTGATGAAACTGACTCAGTTGGCTAACTACGCCTTCAACACGCAATACAAAGTGGAAGTGGGTGTTTACTACGCGGGTTACTTGCAGCCTTACACGGCTTCATGTAACGTGAATACGCCGGCGGTGACGACTGTCTTGACCTCGTGCGGTGGCAATATGAACCTGATTTCGGATCCTATCCGCGCCAATCTGGTGGCATACGCTGCTGGCTATAGGTTCAGGATTACAGATCCAATCAACCCGCTGAATACACAAGAGATCGAGCGTTCCATCAGGGATTTCAAATTGAGCATGGTCACGAACTTCGTGGTTCAGTATGGCAAAACCTACAACGTGGAATGTGCCGTGAAGAATACCGATGGCACGTATATGCCGTATGGAAGCATTTGTTCGGTCAGCACACCGGTGTTCCCGACTACATCGTTGCAGGATTCGCAGTGTAATGATTATCTCGTATCAGACAACAACGAGCAGATCTACGCGATTTCTTATCCAGGTGTAACGGCCTACGTGTTCCAGATTACCGGACTCGGACTGCCGCCACAAGGACTTGAAGTTACACACGGTACGAGGACATTTACCTTGTCTGATTTCCCAGGCTTGATTCCTGGTGCAACCTACAACATCAGGGTGCGAATGATTTTCAACGAATCAGATCCTGAAGGACCGTTCGGCAAGACTTGTACTGTTGTTACGCCAGGATTGTCTAGAGTGGCACCGAAATCGGCTGTCGCGTTCCAAGCTGTGGCTTATCCAAACCCATTCGCTGACAGCTTCAATGTGGAAGTGACCAGCGCGATGTCAAGCGACATCACCGTGAACGTCTACGACATGACCGGAAGGCTGCTCGAAACCAAGGAAGTGAAAGCGGCGCAGGCCGTTACCTTGGGCGACCAATATCCATCAGGGGTTTACAATGTCATCGTTAATCAAGGCGATGCCTCTAAAACACTCCGCGTGATCAAACGATAATTTAAAATGAATAACCGAAAGAAAGCCTCTTCAACCCGAAGGGGCTTTTCTTATTTCCTTTGTTTTTAGTTGACCGAGTGTTAATAAATTGATAACATAAAAAACTGGCAAAACGGCTTATTAGTGGTAAATTTGGTACTTGTCAAAATGAAAACACAATTATGGAAAAATTACTACTAAACAGCAGGTTACGATTGGTGTTTGCGGTCATGCTCTCGCTTTTGACGGGCGGCATGACGGCTCAGACCTCAGTACAAAATTTCGGAACAGGAACAGGGGCGCACACCAGTTCTACCGGTTCCACGACATTCTTGCCCAACCCTACCAGCGGAACCACATGGGCCAGGGGCGGCGCGGTTGTTCCCAACGGGCCAATTACAATGGCTACGGCGTCAAACCCGCTTGGTACGACAGATACCTATGTACGCGGCACTGCTTCGTCGAGTGGGTCTGTGGCGAAGTTCTCACCAATGATCGGTTACACGGGAAGTGCTGAGTTTTATACCTCGTTTAAAGTACTTTTCGGCGACTCATCGGCAGGCAATACGGCAACGAGCGGATCGTGGACGTTCTATCAAGGAAGCGGAAACACTTACACCAACGCTAGTGATTTTGCTAGCGCCGATGTATTTGCCGGCCTTCGGTTCACCTATCAAACGGGCGGTACCGTAGCGCTTACCACAAGACAAGGCGGGTCTTTCAGCAATGCTAATTTATCGACGGCTACTTTTAATCAGGCTACGGTTTATACCATTGAAGTTGTTGGAAATAACAAGTCCACCGGCACAATCAACTATAACTACGCGGGTGCTTCGCAATCTGTAGCGGTGCAACGTCTAGACTTGTATATCAACGGTACCCTAGTTGGCGACGACTTGCAAGCTGCCGCTTTGACGGCGGGTACAAACGTGGTCAGTAACACATTTATCGGTATCTCAAGTGCAGGCAACGCAGCGAATATTTTTGTGGACGACGTTACGGTGTACAATGCGGTTCCGGCGTTCATCAATGTTGCTAATCCTATTACCCCGGGTGCGCCTTTGGTGGACAACCCGCAGACGACGTCACTTGATGTGACCATCGATAATGCCGCGCAGAACGGAAATGGCGCCACGATTACCTACGCCATCCGTGAGGCGGGCGGAAGCTACGTGCTGGCCGACGGTACGTTGGGTGTTAGCCCAGTATGGCAAACGGCTGCTGCTTGGGGAACGGTCTCAGTTATCGGATTGACTCCAAACACTACCTATACTTTCGATCTCAAAGCCCGTAACGTAGCCAACACCGAATCTGCTTTCGGGCCAACTGCATCAGAAACTACCATAGACAGTGCTTCGGCATTCCTGACGTTGGGCATCGCGCCTACGCCTTTCGGCGAAGCTTGTATCAATACATCGGTCAAGACCAGTTTCGTGTTCGATGGTACCAACCTCGACGATTCAGACCTTACCGTGACCGGCCCGACAGGCTATTTATTTTCATTGACCGAGAATGGAACATATGTGAGTTCACTGGATATTGTTTATAGCGGCACATCACTCGACGACCAAGTGGTTTGGGTGCAATTCACCCCTACTGCAGTTCAGTCGTACAATGGAAATATTGAAGTAAACGGGGGCGGACTGGCAGAAGCATTTGAAGTGGTCCTGACCGGCAGCGGAATCAATACTGCGGTGTCCGTAACGACAGGCGCGGCATCTGGCATTTCTGCGGCGCAGGCAACGGCCTCAGGTTCATTGGAACAAGGCTGTTCCAACGTAACGGCATACGGTATTGAATACAGCACCACCAACGGTTTTGCAAACGGCACTGGTACTCCAGTAGCGGCCAGCAACCTTTTGGCCGGTGATTTTTCATCGTTGTTGACTGGTTTGACGCCCAACACCGTTTATTATTTCAAGGCCTATGCTACCGACGATTCGGGAACGGTATACGGCAGCCAACAAACCTTTACATCGGCCAATCTTGATGCGCCGGTGTCTACCGCCGGAACCGATATCGAGCAAACGCAATTCACTGCAAATTGGGAAGCCGTTTCGGGAGCGGAGAGCTACAGGCTAGACGTGAGCACATCGCCGGATTTCGGGACGACGCAACTCACCACAGACTTGTTCTTCTCAGAATATGTGGAAGGTTCGTCTAGCAACAAATACATCGAAATTTACAATGGCACCGGCGCGTCAGTGGATTTGTCAGATTACCAATTGCGTTTGTATGCTAATGGAGCGGCCATCGGTTCGCCTACCACGACCATTACGCTTTCCGGAACATTGGCCAATGGCGCCACTATCGTTTACAAAAATAGCGGCGCGTCAGTATATGGCGGCGCAGCCATCACTAACAGTGCGGTAAACTACAACGGTGACGATGCCATGGCGTTATATAAGATTTCAACCGCGTCGTTTGTAGATATATTCGGAACCATTGGCCAGGATCCAGGTACGGCTTGGACGGCACCAGGGTTTTCAACACTCGATAAAACGTTGGTGCGTAACGCCAATATTTTCGGTGGTATCACTTCCAATCCTGGGAATGGATTTCCGACCTTGGCCACGGAGTGGACACAGTTCAATATTGATGTAGTGTCCAACCTGGGCGGCCACACCATTAATAACTTTACGCCATCTTACATTTCAGGATACGAAAACAAAACGGTGAACGGGCTTTCTGACGTGGTTTCAGGTCCAGAAATCGTCGCGGAAACAAACTATTATTACCGCGTCAGGGCGTTCAGTACCAACAGTACATCGGCCAATTCTGATGTAATTACAGTAACAACCGCACAAGCGTTGCCTACTTTCGGAAGCATTTCACAAGTTGTCGCCGTCGTATGCGAAGGTTCAGATGCCACGTTCAACGTCACCGGCTTGTTGCCGAGCGTGACTTCGGTGTTGACTTTTGACATCAACGGAACGCCGGGAACAGCGAACGTGGTTGCCAACGAATCAGGCTTCGGCAGTTTTGATTACAACTTGGTATTGGCCAACAACGGGCAAACCTTAACGGTCAATTCAGTAGATCGCTTGGATTTTCCGGGAAGCCCAATTGTGCCGACAGAGAACAATACTGCGACCTTGAGCGTCAACGCATATGTTACCTACTATCTGGATGCTGACAACGATACTTACGGCGACGTTTTCGAAACCATCCAGAGTTGCGACGGTGCGCCTTTCGGTTATGTATCGAACAATACCGATTGCGACGACAACAACAGCGGTGCAAATACGATTTACACTTATTTCGTAGACAGTGACGGCGACGGCTACGGAACAACAACTACCGAAGACGTTTGTGCGGCCAGCCCGACTACGGCGCCTGCAGGTTATTCAGTGAATGACGATGATTGTAATGATGAAGCCGCATCGATTAACCCTGGCGCTGCAGAAATTGGTTACAACCTGATTGATGACGATTGTGACGGGTCAATTGACGAAGGATTTCCACCTAAGATTACAGTGATCCAGGGTGCGCAGTGCAACAATGTCTTACCTGCTATCGATACACAAATCGTGGCCAATATCGTGGCCGGCGCGCAGGGTTACCATTGGAAAGTGACCACGATGAGCGGCCCGTCTGCCGGCCAAATCCAGGAATTGGATACGGCATTGCGTGTCATGAGGCTGACGCAGTTGGTCAACTATAGGTTCGATACACAATACAAAATTGAAATCGGCGTGTATTACGCGGGTTATCTGCAGCCTTACAACGTCAACAATTGTACGGTTACTACGCCTGCGGCTACCACGCAACTTACGGTTTGTGGCCAGTCCATCACCCAATTGACCAATGCAATTTACGCCAATTTGGTGCCTTTTGCAGCCGGTTACCGTTTCAGGATTACCGACCCGGCAAACATCGCCAATACAACTGTTTTGGAGCGTTCCATCCGCGAGTTCAAGATGAGCCAGATTACGGATTTTGTGGTGCAATACAACAAGCAGTACAATGTAGAAGTGTCTGTTCGAAATACCGATGGCTCGTGGTTGCCATACGGCGGCGTGTGTCAAGTGACGACGCCTGCGTTCCCTACGACTTCCCTGCAGGATTCACAGTGCGAGGATTATGCGGTTCCGAACAACAATACGTTGATTTATGCCATTTCTTACCCAGGTGCCATCGCTTATGTGTTCCAAGTGAGCGGACCAGGTTTGGCATCGCCGTTGGAAGTGACGAAAAATACGCGTTCGTTCACGTTGAACGATTTTGCTGGATTGATTCCGGGCGCAACGTACAATGTAAAAGTCCGGTTGATTTTCAACCTTACTGATCCTGACGGGCCATTCGGTAAGACTTGCCGTATTGTAACACCGGGGCTTTCAAGAATTGTTTCCGAGAAATCCGGATTTGATGTCGTGGCTTATCCAAACCCGTTCTCGCAAGAATTCGGATTTAGCGCCGTGACTTCTTCTGCAGATGCATTTGCCATCAAAGTTTACGACATGACAGGCAGGTTGCTCGACAATGTCCAGGTGAAGGCTTCCGAATTCCAAACGTATCAGTTGGGTGCGGGCTATCCTTCTGGAGTTTACAATGTGATTGTTTCTCAGGGGAATAACGCCAAAACACTTCGTTTGGTCAAAAGATAATCGATAATATCTTGTAAGAAAACCCTTTCTGCGTAGGTGGAAAGGGTTTTTTATTTTGTCATTAGTGGATGTTTTTTAACCGTCGCCGATTTTTGCTGAAAATATTTCGTTTAATACGGTCATTTATACTTAAAAATGCTAATTTTCACGGGTAAAAGCGAAATTGTATAAGCAGTATTAACATTTGACTGTTCCGAATCGCAGTGCTGATAAGGCATCGAGGTTTGGACCTCTCAAAATCGTGTTAGTAATTTTTGTCAATAAATATTTGATTATTAATGTTGTAACTGCTTATTTCGCTTATTTTTGCTGAGAATATGCCCATTATTTTGCGAAAGCAAAGAACGAAATACTAATGTCGTCTATGATTACATTTATTAACAAATGCTTGCGGTTGGTACCTACACGTATCGCAACGATTTTTTTTGCTGTCGGGTTGCTACTGTCCGCGGCAAGTGTGCGCGCGCAAGTCAGCGTGTATGGCTTCAGCCAATCTCTAGCGGGATATACGCCGCTTTCTGCACCATCAACGGCCATTGCCGCACCGTGGGACAATAGCGTCGTAGCGGTCACGTTGCCGTTTACTTTTAATTTCAATGGCGCCGATTATACCACATGTCGCATCAACAGTAATGGCTTCATTACCTTCGGCGCGACTGCGCCGTTGGCGGGCACGATTACGCCACTAAGTACGGGAACAGCTTACACCGGCGCGGTTAGTGCGTTGGGTCTGGACTTGGTTTCAAACGGGTTGCCAATTGCAGTCGGGACCGAAGGCGTGTCGCCTAATCAAGTGTTTGTCATTCAATGGTCTGATGCCGTCCGCGGCGCGAATGTCGGAAATTACAATTTCCAGATCAGGCTTCACGAGACTACCAATATCATAGACTTTTCATACGGAGCGTGTAGTTCAACGAGCAACATTCCTGTGGGTGCGCAAGTAGGTTTGCGCGGACCGTCCAACAACTTCGCCGCGGGCAATATCAATAACCGTTCAATGGCGGCCAACTTGGTTTGGTTCAACAATACCACCGCTGGTACGGCCAACAACTCCTTCATCAGGACCGTTGATTTGGCATATCCTGACCTGGGATTGCGCTATCGCTGGACGCCGGCGCCACCGTGCGCTACGCCGACTGCGTCACCAACCGCATTGGTTTTGGGAAGTACAGGCATCACCAATACGGCGATTAATGGCAATAGTTTTACGGCCGCGTCTCCGGCACCAACCGGTTATCTCGTCCTCCGGAGCACAACCAATGTTGCGCCTACAGTAGCGCAAGTTCCCAACGGAACCTTTTCCGTGGTCGGCAATACGATGGGCGCAGCCTATACGGTCGTCAGCAATACAGCCGTAACCACCTTTACGCAAACAGGTTTGACGCCTGATACGACTTACTACTACTGGATTATCCCTTTCAATAGCAACTGTACGGGTGCGCCATTCTACGATTTGAGCAACATTTTGACAGCAAGTGCAACGACTTGTTCCAATCCCACCACCGCTACGGCGGCTACAGCCATTGGAGGCAATGGTTTCGATGCAAACTGGACTGCAGTGGCAGGCGCAACCGACTATCGTATCGATGTGGCTACAGATGCCGGGTTCGCTTCGATAGTTGCGGGCTACAACAACCTTTCGGTAGGGAATGTCACTTCGTTTACGGTGACTGGTCTTGCCTCCCTGACCACCTATTACTATAGGATTCGTGCGATCGGCGCCAGTTGCCCGATCAACAGTAATACGATTACGACGGCGACCACATGCGGCTATTTCAACATTCCATACTTTCAGAATTTCGACGCTACGGCTATCGGTGCCATTCCGGGCTGTTATGCGCGGGTCGATACCAATGCGGATTCGGTGCAATGGGGTACACAAACCGTAACATTCGCCTCGTCGCCAAAGGCTATGTTTATTGGTAAAAACCCTGCCCTGGCCATGGACGACTGGTTTTTCCTACCGGGATTGAACTTGACAGGAGGCGTTTCTTATCGACTCATCTTTAAATACAACACAGGCGCCACGACCGGGCAAACCGAAAACCTTCGGGTGCAGTTGGGCTCGGGCCAGTCTGAACTTCAAATGAACCAGACGTTGATGGATTTATCAAACATCAACAACACCATATTCAAACAAACTTATGTTGACTTTACACCTGTAATCACGGGTGTATACTATATCGGATTCAATGGTTACAGTGCGGCCAACCAAAGCTATCTTGCCGTTGATGACGTAAATGTAATCTTGTCGCCAACCTGTTTCGAACCAACCGATGTCACGGCCCAGCCAGCTTCAATCACGTCAAATTCGGCTACAATTACTTGGACGCCGCCATTGATTGATCCTGCATTGGGTTATCAATATTATGTGTCCTCATCGGCAACGGCACCAACTTCGGCTACCGTTCCTACGGGAAGTGTCGGTGCGGGCATTTACACGGCCACCCTAACGGGATTGGCTTCGTCATCTTGCTACTATGTTTGGGTGCGGGGCAATTGCGGCGCGGCAGACAAGAGCGTTTGGTCTTTGGAAGAGACTTTCTGTACAGAGTGTACGCCGCCTTCGGTAACGTCAACCACACCGGCAACACGATGCGGTATCGGAACCGTGAATTTGTCGGCAACACCTAACGTGGGTTCGGTGATCAATTGGTACGCGGCCGCGGCGGGAGGATCGATCTTGCATACAGGCAACACCTTCACGACACCTACACTGACCGGTACCACGACGTACTATGCCGAAGCAAAGGCTTTTGGTGCCATCGCTAAAGTGGGTCCTGCGTCGCCGACCGCTCACACCGGTACAACGGGCGTGCAGAATTTCCAGTCAAGCAGCAATTTCACAGTATTGGATGATACCTCGTTGATTTCCATTGATATTTTCCCAATTGCTTCTGGACAGGCGGGACAAGTCGTATTGCGGAATTCGTCGAACATCACTATTGCAACCTTTCCATTTACGACGACGGTATCGGGCGGTAGCACTGTTCAAACCCTTACCTTTAACTATCCGCTTGCGCCAGGGAACTACAATCTTTATTTAGGGACGCTTCCGGCTTCTGGATTGTCGATGAATACCGCCGGAACGATTTATCCTTACACCTCTACGGTTGCGAATATTACAGGCAACCCTTTTGACAACACCCAATACGTTGGCTTTTACAACTGGAAATTTACGACACAGTGTTTGTCTGGAAGAACGCCTGTTACGGCCACAGTGACCGCGGCTCCGGCTTTGGGAATCAGCTCGAGTTCGAGCACGATTTGCGAAGGCGAAACCACTCCGTTGGTAACCATTTCTGGGTGGGCGTCGTACAATACATTCACGTGGACGCCTAATACGGGTGTTTCAGGAACCATTGCGGGCGGCTACACTTTTAACCCGACAACCACAACCACGTATACGCTTGAAGCGTTGCAATCGGGTGGAAGCCAGTGCCGAAATATCGTCACACATACCGTAACGGTAAATCCTATTCCGCCGCCGGTTACCGTGATTCCGGCAAGTGCGATAACGCTTTGCGAAGGCGCCGTGCAAGCGCTCAATGGCAGTGTAGGAACATTTTCTTCGGTGCCCATCTTCAATGAGGATTTTAATGCTGCCGTAAACGGATGGACCGTTGCCAATACCTCGACCGATGGCGACACCGCGGCCTCGCAATGGACTTTGCAGAACAGCACATATGCCTATGCCAGCAGCACATGGAACGTTTCAATACGAAGCAACGACAATAGTCAATTTTATTTGACGAACGCGGATTCACAAGGTTCGAGCCTGATGCCGTTCGTTATTACAAGGACGACTTTGCAGTCTCCGGCGTTCAGCCTAATTGGTTACACCAGCGCCACCTTGAATTTTTACCATTATTTGCGTTACATCGGCGGAGACAGTTTTGCGGTTGAAGTGTCCACTAACGGCGGTGCAAGCTGGGCGGTTGCGCAACAATACAATGCCACTCAAGGAACGCCATTGAATTTTACCAACGCCTCCGTTGATTTAAGTGCTTATCTGGCCAATCCTTCGGTAATGATTCGCTTCAATTTCGTTTCAAATTGGGGATATGGCTGGGCAATTGACAATATTGCCATTACAGGAACTATTGCAACGGCCTTGACTTGGGCGCCTACCACCGGGCTATACAATGACGCGGCTGCGACAGATCCTTATCTGGGTGTTCCGGCTTCTGTAGTTTATGCCAAGCCGCTTTCAACAACTATTTACTCGGCTACTGCTACAGGCGGCAATGGCTGTACATCATCGGGCTTTATCACCATCAATGTTGATGCGGCACCTGTTGGCGGTTCACCGGGAAGCGATCAATTAATTTGCAGCGGCGGAACACCAACCGCCATGACATTGACAGGTCATTCCGGCAACATCATCAGGTGGGAATATGCCAATGACGCGGCGTTTACCTTAGGCGTGACGCCAATCGCGAACACAACGGCGACACTGACACCTGCGATGATGGGCGCGTTCCCGGTCATCAGGTATTTCAGGGCAGTTCTGGGTAACGGCGTTTGTCCGTTGGTATATTCTGCGGTCGCATCGGTTTCTTACCCAACCACAACCTGGACAACCGCATGGAGCAACGGGCTTCCGGATGCCAATACCAAAGCCATTTTTAACGGAAACTACACTGGTACGGCAGATATTCATGCGTGTGCCGTTCAAGTGCTGTCGGGCAATGTGACGTTCAATTCGGGTGTGAATCTCATCGTAGAAAATGAAGTAACGGTAACGGGCGGCTCACTTACTTTTGAAGATTCGGCGAGTTTGGTTCAGGTAAATAATGCGACCAACACCGGCAACATCATTTATAAGAGGAATTCAACGCCGATGGTGAAATTTGACTATACATATTGGTCTTCACCAGTTGTCGGTCAATCGTTGACGGCTTTTTCTCCGGGTACTAATCCGGGTAAATTCTACCAGTGGAACACGACCATCAACAACTGGCAATTCTATTCGGGCGTCATGCAGCCTGCAAAAGGTTACATCGTCCGCGCCCCCGATTCGTTTACGACCGTACCCGCACCGTTCGCCGGAGTGTTTACAGGTGTTCCGAATAATGGTGTCATCACCACACCGATGGTGAAAACCGCAACAGCCGATCTGAACTTACTGGGCAACCCATATCCGAGCGCTATAGATGCCGATTTGTTGTTCTCCGATCCGGCCAACGCGGGCGTTCTTGACGCAACGATTTACCTCTGGACGCACAACTCGCCAATCAATGCCAACGTGTATACACAAAACGATTACGCAGTGTACAACTATCTCGGTGGCGTGGGCACAATCGCCGCTCCGAATGCAGGCGTGAACAACAACATACCAACCGGCAACATTGCGGCGGGGGAAGGTTTCTTCATCCATGCACTGGCCAATGGTTCTGCTACATTTAACAACGGGATGCGATTGCTGTCAAACAACAATCAGTTCTTCAGGCCGGGCGAAAATGCCACCCCTGCGCAGGACGGCAAACACCGCTTGTGGTTAGAGGTCGCCAATTCACAGGGCGCATACAAACAAACACTTGTTGGGTATGCCGATGGCGCAACCTACAATATAGATCGTGGATTTGACGGCACATTCGTGGACGGCGGCAACGTCGTCGGGTTGTACTCACTCATTGGGGCAGAGAAGTTCTCGATCCAGGGCAGGCCAACGCCATTTGACGTACAAGATCAGGTGCCGATGGGCTTCAAGTCAACCTTGGACGGTGCTTTCACGATTACACTCGCGCAATTTGACGGATTGTTCGATACGCAGGAAGTGTATTTGGAAGACCGTACTGCAGAGATCATCCATAACCTGAAAGAGAGCAGTTATACCTTTACAACGGGAATCGGCACCTTTGACGAGCGCTTCGTGCTTCGTTTCACGGGCGGTGCGCTATCGAACCCACGTTTTGATTTGACAAATGTAGTGATCTACAAAGACAATGACTGGATCGTCAATACCGGAACCATCGACATGCAATCGGTAAAAGTATTCGACATCCGCGGCCGATTGTTGTACAGTAACCACAACGTTATGGCGCATGAAACCCGTTTCAATGTCGGGACGACCAACCAGGTGTTGCTCGTACAAGTAACTTCTGTTGACGGACTGGCCGTGACCAAGAAAGTAGTTAATTAAAGTTTAGGCATAAACGAAAAAGACTCCGAAATTCCGGAGTCTTTTTTTACAAACAGGTCATAAAAAAACGCCTTTCGAATGGAAAGGCGTTTTTAATTTATAGTGAAAGCAATTATGCTTCTTCCTTGCGGTTGTAACTTCTGAAAATATAGATTGCGAAAACAATTCCAGTAATGGCCAGCCAGATCAGCTTGCCGTTTACCGGTACTGGCGGTGCGTCATCACCTTCCAAATCGCCATTATCATCGTCATCTCCGGGGCCGCCCTGAGCAAATACCACAAAGTCAAATAACAGCATGGCAGCCAGCACGTAAAATTTAAAGAAGTTGTTCTTTTTCATAACGTAAAAATCGGCTGTAAAGGTAATAATGTAATATTGAATAAAAAAGTAAACCGTTAAAATTAAGTGCTTTTGTTCTTAAAAATTTCCCAAAAAGATGTAGTTAGTCGAATTCAGAAGTGAAATACAACTTCACACTCGGGTATTTCCCCTGCGTCATTTGGATCGTGAAATCGGAGTCTGCGAGAAAAACCAATTGTCCGTACTTGTCGTGCGCGAGGAACTTTTGCTTGATGCGACGGAACTCCTTGAATTCCTCGTTTTTGGGATCGTCCGGCTTTACCCAACAAGCTTTGTGTACAGGGAAGTTTTCGTACGTACACTTCGCGCCGTATTCGTGTTCCAAACGGTATTGGATGACTTCGTACTGCAACGCGCCCACGGTACCAATCACTTTTCGGTTGTTGAGTTCGAGTGTGAAGAGCTGCGCCACGCCTTCGTCCATCAATTGGTCGATGCCTTTTTCAAGTTGTTTGGCTTTCATCGGGTCGGCGTTGTTGATGTAGCGGAAATGCTCGGGCGAAAAACTCGGGATGCCTTTGAAGTTCATCATTTCGCCTTCGGTCAAGGTGTCGCCGATCTTGAAATTGCCGGTGTCGTGCAAGCCGACGATGTCGCCGGGATAGGACACATCCACGATTTCCTTTTTTTCTGCAAAGAATGCATTCGGGCTTGAAAATTTCAGTGATTTCCTTTGGCGAACGTGCAAATACGGTTTGTTGCGTTCAAACGTTCCCGAGACGATTTTCACGAAAGCCAGGCGGTCGCGGTGTTTAGGGTCCATGTTCGCGTGGATCTTGAACACGAAGCCGGACAGTTTTGTCTCATCCGGTTGTACCGTGCGCGTATCTGAATCTTTCGGGCGTGGCGACGGCGCAATTTCGATGAAGCAATCCAGCAGTTCGCGGACGCCGAAATTGTTCAACGCCGAACCGAAAAACACCGGTTGCAATTGGCCTTCGAGGTAAGCGTCGCGGTCAAATTTCGGATAAACCTCGTCGATGAGTTCAAGCTCTTCCCGCAGTTTCTGCGCCGGTTTTTCGCCGATGATTTTCTCGAGTTCCGGATTTTGGACATCGTCAAACGCAATGGTTTCCTCAATGTTCTTCCGCGAATCGCCGCTGAAGAGGTTGATGTTCTTTTCCCACAAATTGTAAATGCCCTGGAAATCGTAACCCATGCCGATCGGGAAACTGAGTGGCGTAACTTTCAGACCGAGTTTCTGCTCGACTTCGTCCATCAAATCAAAAGCGTCTTTTCCTTCGCGGTCGAGTTTGTTGATGAAAACAATCATCGGGATGTTGCGCATGCGGCAAACGGCCACGAGTTTTTCGGTTTGTTCCTCGACACCTTTCGCGACGTCAATCACCACAATGACACTGTCTACGGCCGTCAGCGTGCGAAACGTATCTTCCGCAAAATCCTTGTGGCCCGGCGTATCGAGAATGTTGATTTTCTTTCCTTTATAGTTGAAGGCCAAAACCGATGTGGACACCGAAATGCCGCGCTGGCGTTCGATTTCCATAAAGTCGGAGGTTGCGCCTTTCTTTATTTTGTTGCTTTTTACCGCGCCCGCTTCCTGGATAGCGCCACCGAACAGGAGCAGTTTTTCCGTGAGCGTCGTTTTACCGGCATCCGGGTGCGAAATGATGCCGAAAGTCCGGCGTTTGCTGATTTCTTCTTTAAAACTCATTGGCTTGAAAATGTGCGCAAAAATAGCACATTATTACCAAACGAAAGCGCGGCGGTGCCAATGTCGTAAAAAAGGTGCAAAAATAGGCGAAACCCCGCGTCAATCAAGGGTTTACGGCTGTTAATAATTTTTTGTTAATAGTAGGTAGATGGCTTGTGTAATGCCTCTGAATTGTTATTTTTGCTGATTGTAATTCGCGCCCGTAGCTACGAGCGTCAAAACGAAATTCCTAGGATGAAAATAAAACATTGGTTCTTCGGGGCAATCCTTTCCCTGAGCATCGCGTCGCAGGCGCAAAATGCAAAAAAGGAAGTTTTATTCACCATTGAAGACAAACCCTACTACACCGACGAATTCGCCCGGGTTTACAAGAAAAACCTCGACCTTGTAAAAGACGAATCGCAAAAAGACCTTAACCAATACCTCGAATTGTTCATCGGGTACAAGCTCAAAATCAACAAAGCCTACAAATTGGGCCTGGAGAAAGGCGGTCAGTACCAAACCGAACTCAAGCAATACCGCTCGCAACTCGCTAAGAATTACATGACCGATTCCAAGGTCACGCAAGAGTTGGTGCAAGAAGCGTATCAGCGTTCGCTCAAGGAAGTGAAGGCGTCGCACATCTTGATTTTGGTCGATGAGAATGCTACGCCGGCAGACACGCTCAAAGCCTATCATCAAATTGCCGACATCCGCAAGAAAGCGCTGGCGGGTGAAGAGTTTGGAGCGCTCGCGGAAAAATATTCGCAAGATCCGTCGGCCAAGGAAAACAAAGGCGATTTGGGTTATTTTACGTCATTCCGAATGGTGTACGCTTTTGAATCGGCGGCCTATAAAACGCCGGTGGGCAAGATTTCAAATCCAATCCGGACGCGTTTTGGTTACCATTTGATCAAAGTCACGGACGAGCGCCCGAACCGCGGCGAAGTAGAAGTGGCGCACATCATGATCACGCCGAATTCGAAAGACGGCGACCAGGGCAAGACCGAAGCCAAGAATACCATCAATGACATTTACACCAAACTCAAGCAAGGCGAAAGTTTCGAGACGTTGGCCAAGCAGTTTTCAGATGACAAGTCATCGGCACCGAAAGGCGGCATGCTCAACAAATTTGGGTCTGGGCAATTGAGTTCAGAATCGTTCGAAAACGTGGCGTTCGGGTTGAAGAATCCGGGCGATTATTCGGAACCGTTCGAGACGCAGTTCGGGTGGCACATCGTGAAACTCATCAAGCGTTATCCGCTGAAAACCTTGGACGAAGCGAAAGCGGAAATCGAAAACCGCGTAGGGAAGGACGAACGTTCTAGATTGATCGCCGAATCCATCAACGAAAAACTCCGCAAGAAATACAAGATCAAGCGCGACGACAAAACCTTCGCGGCCATCAAGAAAGCTGTTACCGACAAGTATTACGAAGGCACTTGGGAACCGTCAACGGACGCCAAAGCGACTGCAAAGCTGTTCACCATTGAAGACAAAGCCGTCAATGGCAGCGATTTCATGGACTATCTGAAAGCGCAACAGAAAGCAGGATTGGCCGTGAAACCGATTGCGCGTTTGGTGGATACGGCGTACGACCAATTCCTCGACCAGCAATTAAACGCCTACTATAACGACAATCTCGAAAAGGAATTTCCGGAATTCGGCTACGTCATCGATGAATACCGCGACGGATTGCTGCTGTTCGATTTGATGGAAAAGGAAATCTGGGAGAAATCTAAAACCGATACGATCGGGCTGCAGAAATTCTACGACGCACGCAAAAACAACTATATGTGGAAACACCGTCTGGATGCCACGGTTGTGTCATCTACCAAAATGGACGTGATCAAGCAGGCGCAGAAATTCCTCAAGCAAGGCAAGACGCCGGATTTCATCAAAGAAAAACTCAACACCAAAGGCGTGGTGAACGTCATGGCCAATTCGGGTGTTTTTGAAGAAGGCAGCGATGCCTTGCCGAAAGGTTTGAAATCGCAAAACGGCGTGTCGGACATCATCAAGGAAGGCGAGTATTATTTCGTCGTGCTGGTGAACAAGAGAGAACCGGCCGCCCCGAAAACATTGGAAGAAGCGAAAGGCAAAGTCATCAACGACTACCAACAATACCTCGAGGAGAACTGGGTGAAGGATTTGCGCGGCGAATTCAGCGTAAAGGTCAACCAGGACGTTTTTGAAAAAGTGAAACAGCAATTGCACCCTTGATGCGAAAAGCGTTGGCGGTCATAGGTTTACTTGCAATCATTTCCTGCGGGACAAAGCAAGAAGCCAAAGCCGATGCGGTGGCGCGGGTCAACGATTTCTATCTTTACAAGGAAGACTTGAAAGGATTGGTACCGCCGGGAACATCAAAACCAGATAGCGTGATCATCGTCAGGAATTTCATGGACCGCTGGGCATCGCAGAAACTGTTGATCAAGCAAGCCGAGTTAAACCTGAGCGACGAGAAAAAAGCCGCCTATGACCAGCTCATTCGCCAATACCGTGTGGATTTGTACACCAAGGCGTATCTGGAAGACGTGGTCAGGACAACCGTCGATACAGCGGTTTCCGAACAAGAGTTGAAGGCCTATTACGCCGCCAACAAAGATAATTTCCGCACCAACGGCACATTGGTCAGGTTGCGGTACATCTTGCTGGATAAGGACAATCCGAAATACGAAACCATCAAGGCGCGGTTTTTTGATTTCAGGAAGTCCGACAAGAAATTCTGGGAAACGCACACCATGCAGTTCAAGAATTTTGCGTTAAATGATACCGTCTGGACGGACATGCCGCAAGTATACAGCCGGTTGCCGTTCATCACGCCCGACAATCGTGACGACTATATCGTTGCGGGGAAATCGATACAATTTCCGCAGGGCAATGACCGGTATCTGGTGAAGATTACGGGATTGATCGGCCAAAACCAGGTCAGTCCTTATGAATACATCAAGCCGACACTCAAGGAAGTGATTTTGAATACGAGGAAACTCGAACTGATTAAGAAATTTGAAAAGGATATTACAGATGATGCCATCAAAGACGAGAATTATGAGATTTACAAATAAGCTGATGCTCTTGGTGGCGATTGGTTTTTCAACGCTGGCCGTTGCGCAGGTCACGCCGCAGAACGAGGTGGCCGAGAACAAGCCGGTGCAGAAGCAACGCCAAAAAATTGATGGTGTCGTGGCCACACTCGGCGACTACATTATTTTGGATTCAGACATAGACAAGGCGTATCTGGAGATGAGCAGCCAGAACATTCCCACCAAAGACATTTCACGTTGCCAGATGCTCGGGAAATTGCTCGAAGAAAAATTGTACGCACACCAAGCCGTGCAGGATTCTATCGTGGTAAGCGACGAAGAAGTCCGGGAGCGTATGGGCCGCCAGATTGATTACATGGTCGAGCAGCTCAAATCCATGGACGCGGTCGTAAAGTATTTCAAGAAGAACAATGAAGATGAATTCCGGACGGATTTGTTCGACATCATCAAGACCAATATGCTGACCGACCAGATGCAACGCAAAATCATCGATGAGGTCGAGATCACGCCGGAAGAAGTGCGTACGTTCTTCAAGAAAATCCCGAAGGACGAATTGCCGGAATTCGGGGCAGAAGTAGAAGTGTCGCAAATCGTCATCAAACCCAAAGTCACCGAAGAGGAAAAACAAAAAGTCATCGACAAGCTCAAGCAGTTCAAGAAAGACATCCAGGACGGCACATCCACATTCTTCAGCAAGGCCGTGTTGTACTCGGAAGATCCGGGCTCGAAATCCAATGGCGGATTTTACAAAATGACCCGCAAAACGCCTTTCGTTAAGGAATTCAAGGACGTGGCGTTTAGTTTGGGCGAAGGCGAAATTTCTGATCCGTTCGAGACAGAATTCGGTTACCACATCATTTTGGTCGAGAAAATCCGGGGCAACGAAATCGATTTGCGCCACATTCTCATCACGCCGAAAATCACCGACGAATCCTTGCAGGAAGCCCGCGACCGTGCGGTGAACATCCGCACAAAAATCATCAACAAGGAAATTTCCTTCGCCGATGCCGCGCGTTCAGAATCCGACGAAAAGGAAACCCGTGCCAACGGCGGCGCACTCATCAACCCGAAAACACAGGACACGCGCTTCGAACTCACCAAAATGGATCCGGCATTGTACGGGCAAGTGACCGGTTTGGCCGAAAATGAAGTGTCCATGCCCATGATCGAACAAGACCAGACGGGCAAGCGATTCTACAAATTGCTCACCGTGACCCAGCGCCACGAAGTGCACACCGCAGATTACGCCAAAGATTACACACGCATCAAGGAATTGGCGCTCAAGGAAAAGCAAATCAAGCGCATCGGCGATTGGTCTGAAGAGAAAATCAAGGAAACGTATGTCAAGATCAACGGAGAATACCGGGATTGCGAGTACACCAATAATTGGCTGAAGAAGTAATTATAAATTGTAAATTCTAAATTTTAAATGGAATAAGTGCATTTACAATTTAGCATTTAAAATTCAAAATAGACAATGTCTGACGTAGCAGCAATCGAAAAACTCGTCCAGAAAAGGGCCGAGCTCAAAAAGGAAATCTCCAAAATCATCGTGGGGCAAAACGAGGTCGTCGACCAGATTTTGTTGTGCATATTTTCTGGCGGCCACGCGCTTTTGGTGGGCGTTCCCGGATTGGCGAAAACCCTGATGGTGAACACGATTGCCCAAGCGTTGGGGCTAGATTTCAAGCGCATCCAGTTTACGCCCGATTTGATGCCATCCGACATTTTGGGCAGTGAAATCCTCGACGAAAACCGACAGTTCAAATTCATCAAAGGGCCGTTGTTCGCGAACATCATCCTGGCCGACGAGATCAACCGTACGCCACCAAAAACGCAGGCAGCCCTGCTGGAAGCCATGCAGGAACGCGCCGTGACCATTGCCGGAACCAACTATAAACTGGCGCTGCCGTATTTCGTATTGGCGACGCAGAACCCGATTGAGCAGGAAGGCACGTATCCGCTTCCTGAGGCGCAGCTCGACCGTTTCATGTTCGCCATCAAGCTGGATTATCCAACGTTCGCCGAAGAAGTGCAAGTCGTGAAAAGCACGACCAATGACGCATCTGAGAAAATAAATCCGCTGTTCACCGCGCAGGAGATCATTGACTTCCAACACCTGATCCGCCGCATTCCGGTGGCCGACAATGTCATTGAATACGCCGTGACCTTGGTGAGCAAAACCCGTCCGGACAATGCGCTTTCAAACGAGTACGTTAAAAATTACCTGGATTGGGGTGCCGGCCCGCGTGCGTCGCAAAACCTCATTCTGGCCGCTAAAGCGCATGCGGCATTCAATGGCAAATTCTCGCCCGATATCGAAGATGTGAAAGCCGTGGCCACTGGAGTATTGCGCCACCGGATCATCAAGAACTACAAGGCAGACGCCGAGAACATTTCAGAAGAAATTATTATTGGGAAATTACTCTGATACACGAAAACGAATCCGGCCAAGTGTCGGGTTTTTTATGGATGTTTCTTAAGTTTCCTCTCCAGGAAATGCATCAACTTGTGGTGCATCGGGCTGAATCCCATGACCAGAATCCCTGACAATATCGACGATACCAATGCGTCCGACACATGGAGTTGGTGTGACACCCAATGTAGGACATAATGTTCCATGACGTTGTAGACGAATACGATACAGATCAGCATAAAACTGTTGATGATGGTCCGTTTGATGATGACGCCCGTATCGAAGCTGTCAAAAAAGAAGAAACTCATCGTCAGGGCAACCAACAACGCAATGACGGATATGATCGAAAAGATACTCGATATGAATTGAACGTCTTCATTTGGGAAATTGTAGAACAGCATGTTTAGGATGCTGCATGCAAAATAGATGGTCACACCCCAAAACAGCCATAAGACTTTATTTCGGTCTGATTCACTTTTAGACAAGTTGATGTATAAGTAGGCGATAATCACGATCACCAACAGCGGCAGCATGACTTCCTGGAATGGGGTGAACATGAGTGCCAGGGGAATCAGCGGGAAAATGAACCACGATTTGTCATGGTGTGCGAGCAGCAGCAATTTCCGAAAGGGTTTCCACCGGACTTTATGGACGATGTCTTCACGTGTTACCGGTTTCGGGAAGTATTGGAACGTCTTGAACAATGCCATGAAAAATAACAAGTTATTGACAATGCCGATCGCCAAGTAGATTTTTCCGCTGAACAAGACGGGAACAATCGGCGCGAAACTATTGGCTGCAAGCAACAGTGCAAACAACAAGTTGCCGAGGTTCAGGCGCGCCCGGATCAGGATAATCAAGGCCAATAGCCACACGGCCAGGTAATAAATAGTGTTGGTAATTCCGGCTATCCGTGCGATGCTATATTTTGTCTCATGCCTTAAAATGGCTTCTTCAAATGCACAACACCACGCCACACCGATGCTCAGCACATAAACAGCGAGGGCAATCCGCAGGAATTTCAGTTTTTTTTCGGTCACCTTATTTGCCGTTTAGTTTGTCGTCCAATTCCCGGTCGTAAAAAAACAGGAACATGCTGCCCATCATGTCTTGCTGGATGCCGGAGGTGTTGTTGACCGTTTCCACCAATTCGTATTCGTGGTTTTTGTAGAGCCAAATGCCGTCTTCCGAAGAGAATTGTTCAATCTTGTCCAGCCCAATGCTTTTTTTGTGGTTTATCACATGGCTGGTGAAAATCGGCTTGTTGGCGGTCTTGTCGAACAACGTCAGCGATGTCGTGAACGGATGCACATGTACCGCTGCCGCGTGCAGGCGCAAACTGTCCGTAATTTGCAATTGCTTGTCAATATTGCTGCGGTAAGTGTTTTTGCCCACCGGAATCACCCAATGCCCGGAGAGCATATTCCCGTTGCCGTCGTCGTAACTGTGGTTTTTGGTTTCTACCGGGATGCATTCGTTGGCGCCCGGGTCGGTCGGTTCTTTATACGGATCGCGCTTGTCATACGGCAACATCACGAAAACGGTGCGGCACATGAGCGGCTTTATTTGTTGGTCGTTTTTGGCGTAGTCAATCGTGACTTCATGCTTCACTTGGAAGTTGATGTCGGGCAAATTGTGGTTGAGCGTCTGCGTGGTCACAAACAACAGATCGTTGCCTTTCATCGGCACGCCGTAACCCGCCGGGAACGAAAAATCTTCCATGCCATGCGAGAGCGACGTCATTCGTGGGTATTGCGTCCCGATGCGGTCGGTCAATCCCAAACCGGTGTAATACTTTACGTCGTTGAAATCCACGTTCATGTGGCAGATGAAATCGTTGGAAACCGGTTGTTTGGTCTTCGCATCCATCGCCCGAACATGAAAACCGGTCAGCCAGACCAACGCGGAATCCTGCGATAGTTGTACATAATTCGACGCTTTCGGTCCTTCCATCGACTTGTAAATCCCATCGATCAAAAAAGAAGGCGAGACCATTTTGTAGTGCGATTCGGCGTTGTTGACATGCCATTCCGCATCCACGAGGTGAAGTTTGTGGAGCACGGTTGTCTTCACGATGGCTTTGTGGCGGTTGCTCAGCGACAAGTAGCCGATTGTTCCGGCCACGACGGCCAGCAACAGTACAACGCCTAAAATTTTGTATATCTTTGGTTTCGCCATGACTACAAACTTACTATTTTCATGACAGCCACGCCACGCGACGAAAAGAAAATTTTCGGGCTCGACCTGATGCGCGTCGGTGCCATCCTGCTGGTGTTGGCCGCACACATCCTTTGGATTTATCCCAACAGCAAAAACCTACTCACCAAAGGCATGAACTTTTCAGGGTTTATCGGCGTAGAATTGTTTTTCGTACTGAGCGGTTTTTTGATCGGCGGGAGTTTGCACCGCGTATTCCTGCGCCAAGACTACAACTGGAACATCATCAAGAACTTCATGCGCCGCCGGATGTTGCGCATCATGCCCAATTACCTGCTTGTTTTGCTGGTCAACATGGCGGTGTTCAGTTTTTTGGGATATGACATCCGTGAACCGTGGAAATATTTCGTATTCCTACAGAATTTTGCGGCGCCGATGTTGCCGTTTTTTCCCGAATCCTGGAGCATGGCCATCAAGGAAATCCCTTATTTCATCATTCCGTTCGTGTTGTTGCTCCTGGTGGGTTTCTCCAAGAACCGCGACCGGATGTTCCTGTATATGGTTTTGGTGCTGATGGTGTTGCCCATGATGGCGAAAATTCATTTTTACTTGAATCATCCTGGCATCACTTTGCCTGAATGGAATGTGTCTTTGCGTTCGGTTGCGATCTATCGTGTCGATGCCGTCATGATGGGCGTGTTGTTCGCATGGCTGCGCTTCAACCGCATCGGGCATTGGAAGAAGTACCGGAACGTGTTGGCCGTTTCGGGATTGTCGATTCTTGCCGCCTTGGCCGCGCTCGTCGGTTTTGTAAAATTGTCGATCCTGGATTTTCCGTTCTTTTACGATGTGTTGTTCCTGCCGCTGATTTCAGTCGCTTCGGCGTTTTTCCTGCCGTTCTTCTCCGAGTGGAAAACTGCGCCCCAATGGCTCGATAGACCTGTTGCATTTCTAGGTTCGGTGTCGTATTTCGTTTATCTGATGCACTACAGCCTCATTTTGTTTTTGATGAAACACTACATCGACACCGCAGATTTTACGATCTGGCAGTTGCACGCCTTTACGTTGTCGTATCTTCTGCTTACATTTACTTCCGGCTGGCTGCTGTACCGATATTTCGAAAAACCAATCCTGAATTTCAGGGCCAAACAAACGCATTCCTATGGTGTCATCGAAAAACCAAAACCGGATCTTCGGGCTTGACCTGATGCGTGCCACGGCCATTTTGCTCGTGCTCGCCGGGCATTGCGCCTGGATTTTTCCACATGGCAACAACCTCTTTACGGCGCTGCTTGCGCTTGCCGGTTTTTTGGGTGTCGAGATCTTTTTCGTGCTCAGCGGGTTTCTCATCGGCCGGATCATTTACCGCCAGTTTACCGAGAATGACTTTAATTTACGCGCGGTTTTTTATTTCCTCAAGCGGCGCTGGTACAGGACATTCCCGAATTACTTTTTGATTCTGGTCGTGAACATCGCAATTGCGTTCGCGCTTTCGGTTTCAACCGATGGTTTATGGCGTTACTTTTTCTTCCTACAGAATTTCGCCGCGCCGATGCTGCCTTTTTTCACCGAGTCGTGGAGTTTGTCGGTCGAGGAATTCGCGTATGTCATTTTGCCGTTTGCATTGCTGCTTTTCTTTTTGCTGTTGCGCCCCAAAGACAAGTCGAGGCAATTCCTGGCGGTCATTCTGTTGTTGATCTTTTTGTTTTTCATCACCAAGATTTTCTATCATGCGCAACACCAAATCACGACGATAGACCAATGGAACCTCGCGGTGAAGTCTGTGGTCATCTATCGTTTGGATTCGATTTTCATCGGCGTACTGGCGGCATGGCTGTCGATCCGTTTCAACGATTATTGGCGAAAGACGAAGTTTCTCTGGGCATTTCTCGGGTTGTCGATGATTGGCTTCTACACGTTCGGCGTGGGTTTCTTCGGGCTGTTCATTGACCAGTATCCGTTTTTCTGGAACGTCGTGTATTTGCCGCTCGCCTCAGTTTCGATTGCGTTGTTCCTTCCGGTGCTGTCTGGCTGGCAGTCGTCGGGAACGGCCGTGGCCAAAGGCGTTACCTTCGTCAGCTTGATTTCGTATTCCATTTACCTGCTGCATTATGGTGTCGTGTTGCAACTAATGAAGCACTATGTGGCTACGGAAACCTTGTCGGTTATGGCGGCGGCTGTTTTCACGGCGATTTATCTGTCGGTCACCGTGCTGCTCAGTTGGTTGTTGTACCGCTATTACGAAAAGCCGATGATGGACAAGCGCGATGTAATTTAGATTCATTCTTCGTCTAAATCCGGTGATTTTCAAGCCGTCGAATTTCGCATTTGTCAAAAAACCAATTGGGAAAATGTCGATAATGAAATATTCTAAGCGAAAACTGCAAATCGCTCAATATTTTGTAGGTAAAATTGATATTCGATAAAAATAATCTTTCGAAATCACGAAATCGTTGTAAACCATCTTATTTTCTTAATTTTGCGGAAGAATTAAACACACCTTTTTATATGGCTTTTGATATTGAAATGATCAAGAAAGTCTACGGAAACATGGCCGCCCGCGTCGATAAAGCGCGTGAACTCACCGGCCGTCCGCTGACACTCACCGAAAAGATTTTATATGCGCACTTGTGGGAAGGGATGCCAACCCAAACATTCCAGCGCGGTAAGGATTATGTGGATTTCGCCCCAGACCGTGTGGCCTGTCAGGACGCAACGGCGCAAATGGCATTGTTGCAATTCATGCACGCCGGAAAAAGCAAAGTGGCCGTACCAACGACCGTACATTGCGACCACTTGATCCAGGCAAAAGTAAACGCCGAGACAGATTTGGCTGCGGCGAAAAAGTCCAGCAATGAAGTTTTTGATTTCCTGTCGTCGGTGTCCAACAAATACGGCATCGGGTTCTGGAAACCGGGTGCGGGCATCATCCACCAAGTCGTCTTGGAAAACTATGCGTTTCCGGGCGGAATGATGATCGGTACCGATTCACACACGGTAAATGCCGGCGGATTGGGCATGATTGCCATCGGTGTTGGCGGTGCAGATGCCGTTGACGTAATGTCGGGCATGGCTTGGGAGCTGAAATTCCCTCGTTTGATCGGCGTAAAACTCACCGGGAAATTGTCTGGCTGGACGGCACCGAAAGATGTCATCCTGAAAGTGGCCGGCATCCTGACCGTAAAAGGCGGAACCGGCGCGGTCATCGAGTATTTCGGCGAAGGCGCAACGTCTATGTCGTGCACCGGAAAAGGAACAATCTGTAATATGGGTGCCGAAGTTGGCGCCACAACATCAACGTTCGGTTACGATGCCTCTATGTCGCGCTATTTGCGTTCAACCGGTCGTGCCGATGTGGCCGATGCCGCTGATGCGATTGCACCATATTTGACTGCCGATGCCGAAGTGTACGCCAATCCGGAGCAATACTTCGACCAAGTCATCGAAATCAACCTGTCTGAACTCGAGCCGCATTTGAACGGCCCGTTCACCCCGGATTTGGCCACGCCGATTTCGAAGATGAAAGAAGAAGCCATCAAAAACAACTGGCCGCTCAAGATTGAATATGGTCTTATCGGTTCTTGCACCAATTCCTCTTACGAAGATATTGCCCGCGCGGCATCGTTGGCCCAACAAGTGGCCGATAAAAAATTGAAGACCAAGGCGAAATTCACCATTACGCCGGGTTCCGAAACAGTCCGTTACACCATTGAGCGCGACGGTTTCATTGACATCTTCGATAAGATCAACGCGACGGTTTTTGCCAATGCCTGCGGCCCGTGCATCGGGATGTGGGACCGCGAAGGTGCCGAAAAAGAAGAACGCAACACCATCGTTCACTCATTCAACCGAAACTTCTCAAAACGTGCCGATGGCAACCCGAATACTTTGGCTTTCGTAGGCTCACCGGAATTGGTGACCGCCATGGCCATCGCCGGTGATCTGACGTTCAACCCATTGACCGACACGCTCATCAACGAAGACGGCATTGAAGTAAAACTCGACGAGCCAACCGGAAACGAGTTGCCACCGAAAGGTTTCGACGCGGAAGATCCGGGCTATCAGGCGCCTGCTGCCGATGGTTCTGGCGTAAATGTCATCGTTGACCCTAAATCTGAGCGTTTGCAGTTGCTTGCGCCATTTGAGCCTTGGGACGGCCAAAACATCACGGGTGCGAAGTTGCTTATCAAAGCCTTCGGAAAATGTACCACAGACCACATTTCCATGGCTGGCCCTTGGTTGCGTTTCCGCGGACATTTGGACAATATCTCCAACAACATGCTCATTGGTGCCATCAACGCGTTCAACCAAAAAGCGAATTCGGTGAAAAACCAATTGACCGGAAGTTACGAAGCCGTGCCGGCGGTGCAACGCGCCTACAAAGCGGCTGGCATTCCATCGATTGTTGTCGGCGACCACAACTATGGCGAAGGTTCGTCCCGCGAGCACGCTGCCATGGAGCCGCGTTTCCTGGGCGTGAAGGCCGTTTTGGTGAAATCGTTTGCCCGCATCCACGAAACCAATCTCAAGAAGCAAGGCATGCTGGCGCTGACTTTCGCCAACGAAGCCGATTACGACAAAATCCAGGAAGACGATACCATCAGTATCACCAACCTGACCGCGTTTGCGCCGGGCGTTCCGCTGACGCTCGAGTTCAAGCACGCAGATGGCACGGTTGATACGATTGTCGCCAACCATACTTATAATGAAGGCCAGATTGGCTGGTTCAAAGCCGGATCAGCGCTCAATTTGATTGCCGCAGGCAAAGCATAAGTTTTTAAGTTAGTTAAGCCGAAAACTCCCGTCATAAACGGGAGTTTTTTTATTCGGACAACAGCCAGCGTTCGGCCAAGTCGAAATCCGTAAAGGCATGGTATTGAAAACCGCGGTTGGTGCATACGGTTTCCCAAAAGTCGCCGATATCCTTGAATTTCTCCTGAATTACCGCCGCTACTTTCACCGAAAGGACTTCCGGGACAAAATTATCGATGTAATGGTTGACCAAGTTCAGGTAAGACGAAAGCCCGGGCGGAAACTCGGTTTCCATCTGATAAATCAGGATTTTTTGCGGGTTGTACTTGAGGAATTCTGCGTAAACCAAATTCGCGTGGGCAACGAGTTCGTCTGCCGATTCCACTACGCCTTTTGATTCAACATACAGATAATCCGCCCGATTTTGGGAGGAAATGTTGATGTCCATGTTTTAGTTGTGTTTGCGTAGGGAATCGAAATATACGAAAAAATCCGCCGATACTGGAACAAAAAAATCCGCCGGATGGGCGGATTTTGTGGTTTTTAGGTAATTTTTACTTTTTAAGGATTGTTTTTTACCAATGAAACCAATTCATACTTGGTAACGCCTGAGAGATCAGATCTTCGGAACTGCACAACTTCTCCCGTATTTACTGTTAGTGTTGTCGAGGTTCCAGGAAAATAAATGTTACCCGCTATTCTGTTGAATTTGACATTTCCAATGCCAGTAACGACGAAAGTCAGTATTTCGCCAGCACCCACTGTCGAAGATATATTGTCAATGTTTGTGGTAGAAGTGTTCAGGAAAAAGAGGGTTCCTCTTTTACAAGAAAGACTTCCAAAGGCATTGGAAACAGATTTTTGTACGCCAGACGTCTTATTTAGGCTGTTCGAAGAGAATGTATTGCCACTGATTCCGACGCCAATATTATTGGTTCCGGCGGCGACGAAGTTGCATGTTGCGCAAAAACTTCCAGCTGTAACATAATTGCCCGTAACGTTGACTACCGAATTGTCTGTAAAAACGCACGCACCATTGTCTTTCACATAGCCAGACGGTGGCGTGTAGGATCCGTAACCGGCGGCATTGTCAAATCGGCTGTTAAGAACGTTTACGGCCTTGTTCGGTTTATTGGCGCCATTGAGATAAACACCGTAGCCAAGGTTCGAAAAAGCGCAGTTGTCGAATGAAATGCTTTCGGCATACTCGAGATACGCGCCGTAATCTGCATTCGAGAAAGTACAATTAAGGAACGTGACAACGGCTGGATCCCAGGTTTCTCCACCCCCAGGGGAATAACCTTTTAAATAGACAAGTTTTCCTTTGGCGAATGTGGTTCCGCCACCGCCATAAAAACTACAGTTTGTGTAGGTATACTGGCCGTTTTGTCCTTCCATGAAAAGTGCATAACTGTTGTTGGTAAGATGACCTCTCGATACGCGGACGTTTTCAAAATTCACAAATTGGTCGGGCGTGTTATAAGCAGTAGTTCCGCCGCCCAGATAAATGCCGGTGCCTTCGAACGAACGGATTTGGATGTTCTTGAAAGTACAATTCCAAAGACCGCCATCGCCATAACCTTCGACGGCATTTCCGCCGGTTTTTTGTATTCCCTTGAGATAAAAAACACCTTTCGGACTGGTAAATCCGCTGTAAGAACCGATGAAATTCAGGTTGGAAACATTGGTCCGGACGCGCCCGATTTCCATGTCTACAAGATATGTCCCGGATGTATTGGAAGGATAAATGTTCGTGTTTTCCATGCTTTCGCCGATAATCGATACACCGTCTAGTAGCGTAATCTTATCAACGATATAATTTCCATTTGGGATGTAAATGGTATTACTCTGGAAATGCGACAAATTATCTGAGCCATCGCCACCTGTGAAAACTATTGACTTCGCGAAATCAATGGCATTTTTCAAGGCGGTGGTGTAATTGCCCCAAGTTCCGAATGCCCCAAAATATGCCGCATTTATGTAACCTTCGTATTGCCTGACCCAACGGCCGCTATCATTAGCTAGGCCACTAATGACTGCCTGGATGATTGTGCCATTGTTGTCTTGGCTGAAAATTCCCGACATTGATGTTTTAAAAATGTCGTTCGTCTTCCACATAAAATAGCCGCCGCCGCCATCGCCGGGATTGGTATGCCCTTTTACGAAGACAATTTGTCCGTTGAGAGTTCCGGCCATTGCTTTTAATTCTGTAAGATTGTTTTTTACCGTATAGGTCGGGACGCTTTCGGCAGTTTTCGAGTGCAACGCATACGGAACCGTCAGCAACGATGTTTGTGTCGTGTGGGAGTAATTACTTCCGTTGTTGAAATCAATTTCAACCCTTACATCCTTATTCTGAGAAGACCAGTTGATTTGGTCAAACGGGACAAGTCCAGGACCTGTTTCGGGCACGCCTTGGCCGATGACGAGGGAATATATAGACAAGGCATCGGTATCAGGATGATGAACTTCGCGATAGACATTGGACGAGCCCGGGTTGACAATGGTAATCCTGACGGCAATTGTATCCAACGGATACATCGTTCCAGAACTACTTCTGGCAAGTCCTTGATAACTGATGCCTTGCGGAAGCTGTGGATAAGCGGATGTTGCTAGAAGAAGCAACAATAAGATATATAAATTTCTCATTGGTTATGGGTTATTTCGGATAACGGAAACCGACTGGAATCCAGAATCGGTTTTAATGAATTTCACAATTTCTCCTGCGTTGAGCGAAAGCGTGGTCAAAGATCCGGGAAAGGCGATATTTCCTCCAGATTTACTAAATACCAACGCTGCAGAAGCTTTGATGGTAATAGTTTCCCCGGTATTGAGCGTCGAATCGAGTGTGTTGATTGTCCCGGTATTGTTAACGCTCAAAATCTTGTTTTGTCCGCACACGAGTGTTGTTCCACTTTGGGTGAGCTGTTGCATAATGTTATCGGTACGGCCGACTTTTGGAATCGAAAAAGTATTGCCTTCCAGATTTACCCCAATATTGCCCGCCGAGAAGTCGGCAAAGCCGCAAGAACTGCAGATGTCTTCTGAAAACGCATAATTTCCCTTAATATTCACATAGGAATTAGTTACACGAATGCATCGGCCGCCGGCTTTGATATATCCTGCGCCGGGATTGAAATTACCGTAGCCGGAAGCGCTGTAAAACCGATTGTTCAAAACGCTGATACCTTTACAGTTTCGCGTCGTTCCATCCACGACTACGCCATAACCCAACAGTCGGAACAGGCTGTTGTCAACCGTGATGTTTTCGGCGTAGTCAATGTAAATTCCGTAGTCGGCATTGTTGAAAGTACAATTCACGAAACTGATGTTTGCCGGTAGGACAGGACTGTTGTTTCCCGGATAATAACCTTTCAGATAGACATTTTTACCTTTACTGTAGCCACTGTATCGGGTGCCGTCAAACTGGCAATTGATAAACGTAAAAGTCGAATTGGCACCTTCGATACGCAGCGCATTCACATCGGCTTCCTGATCTCCTTTGTAGACGCGGATGTTTTCAAAAACCGTTGAATTGTTGTGGTGCTGATAATTCGTAGTGGAACCTTTGAGGAAAATACCGTTTTTTTTGAAATTGGTAATAAGGATATTTTTGAAAGAAGATGCCCATAAACCACCATCGTTAAAACCGCCCTCGGCAATCGTCTTTACCTGTGATTCGAGGTACATCAATCCTTTTGGGTTGTTGCCCGTAAACGGATAACTTTGTCCTTCGGAACCCGAATAGGAACCAATAAAACTCATATCAGAAACATTGGTCCTGACACGTCCTTTCTCCATCGTAACTACATAACTTCCGGGCGCATTTGTCGGGTAAAAATTGGTTTTCTCCATATTCTCGCCAATAAAAGAAACACCGTCTTTGAGTTCAATAGTATCTATGATGTAATTTCCGTTGGGTACAAATACCGTCGAACTTTGAAAGTGCGCCACATAGTCAGGGCTACCGACAGCAACAAGTTCTGCGAATTCGAGCGCTCTCTTTATTTGAAGCGTATAATTTCCCCAAGTTCCCATAGCACCAAAAAACTTGACGTTTACAAACCCGTCGTACATGCGTACCCAACGCCCATTGTCATTTCCTCCGTTGGCCTGAACGATTGTCCCGTCGTTTGCGGTGCTGTAATATCCGCTGGCGGATGTCTTGAAAACATTGTCGGTCTTCCAGACAAAGTAGCCGCCACCACCGTCTCCGGCAACATTGTAACCCATCATGAATGCGATATCCCCGGCTGTATTTCCCGGAGAAGCTTTCAGGGCGGCGAGATTTTCTTTTATCCAATAGCTGGTAAGGCCATCGGAATATTTGGCATGGAAAGCATAAGGCACGCTCAACAACTGCGTTGAACCAGATTGGGTATAATTGGTGCCGCCGGCGGGATCGATTTCGATTTGAATAAATTTGGGTACGCCCGCTGCCCAATCTATGTCGGCAAAAGAAGGGAACAGGCTACCTCCAATCGTTATATTGAATACGCCGCCGCCACTGGTCGTCGTTGTCTGCGTCTGCGTAAATAACGGACTTCCCGACCCGACAACATTGTCCCAGATAGTGATACGAACACCAATGCTGACACCCGATGCCAAGGGTGCGGTAAGCGTACTGTTCAATGCCACTCCTTGATAGTTTATGCCTTGAGGTGGTTGTGCATAAGCAAAGGTGAAACACAGGCAGAGCACAAAACTCAAAACGAATCTCTTCATAAGTCTTTCCATGATTATTCTTTAAAAAGTTTATAGCCTTTTGAACTGTCTGTATCGGTAATCATTACATAACAACCTTTCGGCAGGGCAGAGAGGTTTACCATGTTGTCGCGTACTTGTGCTTCAATCATCTGGCGTCCGCCGAGATCGAAAATCCGAATTGATTTTATGTCTGAATTTTTAGTAAAACTCAGATAATCTTTCACTGGGTTGGGCGTAAAAAGAACATCATTGACCACGACAGGCTGTTCCATTCTGCCGGAAATATTTTGATATTTGACGTAAATCGTCCCCACGATAAATGTCGACGTGTTACTGGTGTTTTGGCTGAAAGAGCCACTGTTTGCCTGAGCTTGCGTCTGAGGTTGTGCCGCAAGGCTCCAACCCGCAAAGAAAAATAGGAATGAGAATATTTTTTTCATATCGGATGTCTTGTGTTATCGCTTGATTCTTACGAGCTGGAATTTTTCCAAACCGCCAAAATCAGTTTTCATGAATTCGGCCATTTCACCGGTTGTCAGCGTCAAGGTCGTTGATGAGCCCGGAAAAGTTATATTGCTTCCCGGAGCCCTACTAAAGGTCAATGAACTGGCAGCCTTGATCAGTACCACTTCACCGGTATTGATTGTAGAAGAAATGGTAGTTATGGTTCCGGAACCGGTTGCGCTGATTTCATTATTCTGTTTGCAATCTAATGTCGAGCCCGATTGCGTAGCTGTTTGCATGACGCCGGTCATTTTTGCCAAATTGTCCTGTGTGAAACTATTCATCGACAGGTTCAGTCCTAAATTGCCCGGATGCGCCTTTGAAAAGCCGCAGTTTGTACATGGGTCGCCGCCCACCATCAGATTATTGGTTGCGTTCACCACGGAATTTTTCGATTCGATGCAATAACCTGTAGAAATCATATAATTGGCATCGAGATATTGGGAAAATGCGCCATAACCAGCAACATTCGCAAAACGGCTGTTGGTTATATTAATTCCTTTGCAGGGACGCAACGTACCGTCGGCATAGACACCAGTGCCGAGGTTTTCAAACCAACAGGTGTCGAAATTGACGTTGTCTGCACCGTTGATGTATACGCCGTAATCGCCATTCTGTATGGTGGTATTTAAGAAATTAATTGAATGCGGCAGGGCATAATCACTACTGCCATTACCGTCGATGTATACGTTTGACCCGGTCGATGCCATATAAAAACTTTCACCGCCTCCGCCGCCATCGAACTGGCAGTTAATGAAACTGTATAAGCGGTTATCATTGTCTATATACAACGAATGGATGGCGGGCGTAACGCCATAAAAACGGAATATCCTGACGTTTTCGAAGATTGTTGTATCGTTAGGTAAACTTCCGGTTGTGCCGGCACTCATATGAATGCCATGTCCTTTAAAAAATTCGACAATGATATTCCTGAAAGTCGAATTGGTCAACCCGCCTGCTCCGTATGGGCCAACCTGGCCTTTGAAAAACATTGCGGTTTTATTGCTGCCGTTTGTTCCCGGATATTTACCATAAAGGTGAAGGTTTGACACATTCGTGTGTACCATGCCAGCTTCCATATCAATCAGGCACGGAGCCGTACCGTCAGGAAGTGCCATAATCATAGTACGATCGATGCTTTCGCCGACAATGTCAACACCGTCTTTCAGGGTTATTTTGTCAATCGGATAAATTCCGCTCGGGATGAAAACCGTTGTACTGGCAAAATGGGATTGGTAATCGCTACTTCCGTTGGCTACCAGCTTGGCAAAGTCGATCGCCGCCTGGATGGTGGCAGTCTGGTTTCCCCAATAGCCATTCGCGCCAAAATAAGCAACGCTGATATAATCGTCATACAATCTTACCCAACGGCCTGTATCATTAGGTACGCCATTAGTGGCTGCCTGGACAATTGTTCCATCATTTCCTTGATGATAATATCCGGAAGCCACACCTACACCATTATTGGTTTTGAAAACGGGATCGGTTTTCCAAATGAATAGGCCTTCGCCGCCGTCACCAAACCAGGTGTATCCCCTGATGTAACAAAGCTCATTATTTTTTGTCCCTGCATTCGTTTTGAGCGCAGCCATATTGTCGCGGATTGTAAATGCCGTAATATTTAGGGCTGTTTTTGCGAAAAATGCATACGGAACACTCATGAATGGTGTAGTAGAAGTCAAACCCGCCGGAAACGTCGTGCCATTGGCAGGATCAATCTCTACTTTCAATAATTTGTTATTGGCTTTCCAATCTATACTGGCAAAGACGCCTACATCGGGCGGTGTTATTGAACCAATCGTCAGGCTGTAATAACCATTTGCATTGGTCATCGGGTGATGCGTTTCACGATAAGCGACGGAAGTGTCTGCGTTGAGAATACTAATTTTTACGGCGATGGTCGTGCCGGTAAGGACAGCTCCTGAAACGTTTCGGGCTATTGATTGATAACCAATGCCCTGCGGCGGCTGTGCGTACGAGTTTAAACAGCAAAGCCACAGCAATAACAAGTAAATTTTTTGCTTCATAGTGTGTTGTTTTTGGTTAAAAAAAGAGGAATTTCCTTATAAATTTAATGGGTATTTTTTCACAAAAAATTAAGAATTGTAAAAGTTTTGAACATATCGATGAATTACATCTTTCGTTAACAGATTGCCAGTTGGCTTTCTTTTTACCTATCTTTCGGACACTAAAATCAAACAAGATGAACCAAGACAATCCTATTGAATCAACCGAAAACGAACACTTTAAACGCGAACTCGGTTTACTCGACGGCACCATGCTCGTTGTGGGTTCCATGATCGGGTCAGGAATTTTTATCGTGAGTTCAGATATGGTTAGGCAAGTCGGGTCGGCTGGATGGCTTATCCTGCTTTGGGCACTGACCGGTTTGATTACTGTTGTCGCGGCTGTGAGTTATGGCGAGTTGAGCGCGATGTTCCCGAAAGCGGGCGGCCAATATGTATACCTCAAGGAAGCTTACAACAAACTCATTGCGTTCTTATACGGCTGGAGTTTTTTCGCCGTCATTCAAACCGGGACGATTGCCGCCGTAGGTGTGGCTTTTTCGAAATTCGCGGCGTATTTGTACGAACCGCTCAGCGACCAGAACATTCTGTTCAATATCGGGTCGTTCAAGCTTAATGCGGCGCAGGTCGTGTCCATCATTACTATTGTTTTCCTGACTTACTTGAATAGCCGCGGCGTCAAGAACAGCAAGAAATTGCAGACGTTTTTATCCATCATCAAGATTTTGTCTTTGGCAGGATTGATTGTCTTTGGGTTGATGCTCGCCGCAAAGGCAGACATCTGGCAGGCGAACTGGGCCGACGCCTGGTCCACGAAAAGTCTCAATCCCGATACCGGAATTTGGTCTTCGATAAGCGGTACCGCACTTCTGGCCGGAATTTCTGCCGCGATGGTCGGCTCCTTGTTTTCGAGCGATGCTTGGAATGGCGTGACATTTATTGCAGGCGAAATCAAAAACCCGCAACGCAATGTGGGGTTGAGCTTGTTTTTCGGGACATTAATCGTAAGCCTGATTTATGTACTGGCCAACGTGATGTACCTGGCCGTCGTGCCGCTCAATGAAATCGCGACCGCCCCGTCTGATCGGGTAGCGGTTGTTGCCTCACAGTATATTTTCGGCGGTATCGGAACGATCATCATCGCCATAATGATCATGATTTCCACTTTCGCGTGTAACAACGGGCTGATTATGGCCGGCGCGCGCGTGTATTATACAATGGCCAACGACGGTCTGTTCTTCAAAAAAGCCGGACATCTCAATGACGCCGGGGTTCCCGCATGGGCGTTGTGGGTGCAATGTGTTTGGGCATCTGCACTTTGCCTGACCGGAAAATACGGTGACTTGCTCGACTTTGTGGTCATCATCGTATTGATTTTTTACATCTTGACGATTTACGGCATTTTCAGGTTACGCAAGTCGATGCCCGATGCAGAGCGTCCGTACAAGGCTTTCGGCTACCCGATTTTACCGCTGTTGTATATCGCAGTCGCAACGGCAATTTCCCTGGCGCTACTCATCTGGAAAACCAGCACCTGCGGCTGGGGCGTATTGATTATGCTCATCGGGATTCCGATTTATTACATCATCAACAAAAAAGAGTAGTTGGGATTTTAAGATTCAGGTAGGATTTCGGGTAGGATTTCGGGTTCATCGTCAGCGCTTTTTTGTGTGGAAATGCGTTCCATCGCGACTTCTTTTTCCGAATAATTCTGTATCACTAATATGGCCAGCAACGCTAATGGTATCCCAATGAATGCGGATGCCATGCTCATAGTGGTGTAGTCAAGCAACTGGTCGAGGGTTTCCGCTTTACGGGCCATGCTAAAAAGGAGATTTCCCAAGATGTTGTTGATGATCCAGAATGCCCACCACCAGCCAAGACTCGGTGTTGTTTGCGGAATGTAGCCCTTGATTTGCGCACCCATGTATATTTCCGTCTTTCGGAACATTTCCCGCATGATCTGGTAGGGCTTAAACAAACTCACAATCGGGATAAACCATGAAATTCCCGCTTCTTGATTCGTAAATTTCAGGTTGCGGCCGTCCATACGTTGCTCAAGATTGTAAAAGGCGCGCCTGAACCAATTGATGAACGTAACGATAGATGTGATGAAAACGGCAAGGTAAATAAAGCCAAGAATTTGTTGGCGTAAATCATTGTTTTCGGCTGCCGTCGGCTCCACAAATCCGCCATTTTGGACTTCGACCAGTAGATTATACTGCATATAATCTGAAATGAGCATGAAGATTTCAATCGCCAATACCGCGCAAATCATAATAATGGCCGTCCTGGTGCGCTGCTGGTTCGGTCTGATTTCCATAAAATAAATAATTGGTTTGGTGCGAATATAAAAAAATCCGTCTCTAGGTGAAACGGATTCTTCATATGGAAAGCCAATCGGGCGGACTATTAATAGTAGGTGTAGCGTCTTACTTTCGCGATGTATTTCGCCAGCCTGATTACTTGGTGGCTGTAACCGTATTCGTTGTCATACCAAACGTAAAGTACGATGTTCTTGCCATCTGCTGAAACGATGGTGGCGTTGCTGTCGAAAATGGCAGGCGCCGAAGTGCCCACGATGTCTGATGATACCAATTCATTGTTGAGCGAGTATTTGATTTGTTCCACCAAGTCGCCTTCGAGCGCGTATTTCTTCATAATGGCATTCACTTCGTCAGCCGACGTGGTTTTGCCCACTTCGAGGTTCAAGACGACCAATGAGCCGTTCGGCACCGGTACGCGGATGGCGTTCGAGGTGAGTTTTCCGGCCAATGAAGGCAACGCTTTGGCCACGGCGCTTCCGGCTCCGGTTTCGGTGATGACCATATTGAGCGCAGCGGCGCGGCCACGACGGTATTTCTTGTGCATGTTGTCCACCAGGTTTTGGTCGTTGGTGTAGGCGTGGATGGTTTCCAAATGGCCTTTCACGACGCCGAGCGTGTCTTCTACGGCTTTCAGGATTGGCGTAATCGCGTTGGTCGTACAAGAAGCCGCAGAGAAAATCTTCACTTCGTCCGGGTTGTACTCGTTTTGGTTCACACCGTGCACGATGTTTGGAACGCCTTTGCCCGGTGCGGTCAACAGTACTTTATCGACGCCTTTCGAGGTCAAATGTCTTTCGAGTGCTTCCTTGGTCGTAAACGCGCCTGTGTTGTCGATCACCAGCGCATTGTCGAAACCGTATTTCGTATAGTCGATGTCTTCAGGAGCGTTTGCCGTGATGACGTGAACCGTGGTGCCATTAATGATGAGCGCCTGGTTTTCGACATCCGCCACGACAGAACCTTCGAAATCTCCGTGGATCGAGTCGTAACGCAACAAGGAAGCACGTTTTTCCAACGACACTGCATCGTTTTTATCTCTGGTCACAATCGCACGAAGGCGCAATTGCGTGCCTTTTCCGGCTTTCGACATCAGTTCGCGGGCCAGCAGACGGCCAATGCGTCCGAAACCGTACAACACAACATCTTTCGGTTGGTTGTTCTTGAAATCCTTGGCATCACTCAATTTGTCGAGGACAAAACGGCGCGCATCGCTGTAGTTTCCAGTGGAGAATTCATACGTTAACTTGCCCAGATCCAGTTTGGCCGGAGGCAAATCAGACGAAAGGATGGCTTTGCCGATTTCGACCGAATCAAAAATAGAGATCGGCTTCCCGACAAATTCTCCGGCGTACTCATGCAGGTTGATGATATCGCTCACGTTGCGGTTGATGAGTTGGTTGCGGAACAAAACCATTTCCGTGGATTTGTCATACCACAAATCGCTGATGGTCTTGATCAGTTCGACGCAAGCCCGACGACGGTCAGCTTGTTTCGCGATTTCCTTCTCGTACAATTGTGTGTTGCTCATTGGTTTGGAAGTTTTTTTTAATTTGGCGCAAAAGTATAGATTTCAAACGTTTTCGTAAAATATTTTCACGACAATTTTACCAATAAAAAAAGCCTGATCGTTTGAGCAGGCTTTTCGTTGTTTTTATTGGAATTTTAGATGATCAACCGCAGCCTCTGGCCGTTTTTGGTGATCATGTCCACTTGTACACTTTGGTCTTCACCCAGATTTTCGAGTGCGCGAGACACGGTTTCCACATTGGTGGCTTTCACATTGCCGATGCTCAGGATGATGCCGCCTTCAAGGTCATCGGCATATGGCTTGAGCCTACCGTTATTGATTTCACTGATTTTCACACCGTAGTTCAAACCGAAGCTTCGTTTGTCTGTGGCGTCGATATTCTCCAGTTTCAATCCTTTGATTTCGGTCGAAAATGTATCGTTCTTGCTGAGCGATACCGGAACCGTCATCAGTTTGCCGTCGCGTTTGAACGTTACTTTCACTTGGTCGTTCGGGCGTTTGGTGTTGAGCACGTTCTGGATATCGGCATACGATGCAATGGCTGCCTCGTCCACTTTAACGATGATGTCGCCTTTTTTCAACCCGGATTTCTCGGCGCCCGAACCTTTGCTGACGCGATTCACGTAGAAACCGTTGGTATCGTTCACGCCCAGTTCTTTTGATGCGGCCGCATTTAATTCGCCGCCTTCAATTCCGAGAATGCCGCGTTGTACGTTCCCGAATTCCATGATGTCTTCCACGATTTTCTTGGTCACGTTAGACGGCACCGCAAAAGAGTAGCCCACGTACGATCCGGTCATTGATGAAATCATGGTGTTGATGCCGATGAGTTCGCCGTTCGTATTGACCAGTGCGCCGCCACTATTGCCCGGATTCACCGCCGCGTCTGTCTGGATGAACGATTGGATGCTGTTTTCGCCGAGGTTACGTGCTTTGGCCGACACGATGCCCGCGGTGACCGTAGAGTTAAGATTGTACGGGTTGCCCACGGCCAAAACCCATTCGCCCACTTTTACATTGTCTGAATTGGCAAATGTCGTATAAGGTAATTTCTCGTCGCTGTCGATTTTCAACAGGGCGATGTCCATCTTGGAATCCGTACCGACGAGCTTGGCTTTGTACACTTTTTTGTTGTTCAGGGTAACTTCAAGGTCTTGTGCGTCTTTCACCACGTGGTTGTTGGTTACGATATAGCCGTCTTCGGAAATGATGACGCCCGAACCCGTTCCCACTTGTTCTTGTTGCTGGCCGCCGCGGTAGCCGTAAATGAATTCCATAATCGGGTTGGTAACCGTACGGTACGACACGTTTTTCACGTGAACGACATAATGTACGGCTTTGTCTGCCGCTTCGGTGAAATCAAGATTTTCAGCCGTCAGGCCAACCGGTCGGGTATACGAAGATGCCGCCGCATCGGTGATGATGGATTTTTTGCTGTCGTTGTTCTCGACCAGCAATTTGTAGCCGCCCAAAGTCATGGCGCCGCTCAGCAATGACACTAACAATAAGCTTGAAAATTTTTTCATGGTCTTTTGCATTGTTTTGAAATTAACGAACGTAAAATTATAGGGTTTATTTTTTCGTAAAATGCGGTTTAACGCGTGTTTAACAAAGCCTTACTTCCAATTTATATTGCTACTTTTGCGTCACGAATGGAACTCAATTTTTACAAATACCAAGGCACCGGAAACGACTTTGTCATGATCGACAATCGTGATTTGTCATTTCCCAAAGAAAATACCGAATTGGTTGCGAAGCTTTGCGACCGACGTTTTGGCATTGGTGCCGACGGATTGATTTTGCTGGAAAATGACGAAACGTCAGATTTCCGGATGGTGTATTACAATTCAGACGGCAACACCAGCTCCATGTGCGGCAACGGCGGACGCTGCATTGTCGCCTTTGCGAAAAGCCTCGGTTTGATTGAAAACAGCACGCGCTTCATGGCTACCGACGGTTTACATGATGCGACTATAGATGCCGATGGAATTGTATCGCTCCATATGAAAGACGTTGACCATATCAAAACCGGCAACGGCTATATTTTCCTGGATACCGGTTCGCCGCATCACGTGGAATTCGTGGAAGATGTCCGTCAGGTGAATGTGGCCGAGCTGGGCGCCAAAATCCGGTATAGTGATATGTACGGAAGCGCAGGCAGCAATGTCAATTTCGTAAAACCTGAAGCCGACGGGAGATTTTCCGTCCGCACGTATGAACGCGGCGTGGAAGACGAAACATTGTCCTGTGGAACAGGCGTTACGGCAGTTGCCATCGCGGTGCATTACCTCGGAAAAACCAAGAGCGAAACCGTCAAGCTCAACGTAGAAGGCGGCACGCTGGAAGTGTCATTCGAAGTGCGAGACGGGAAATACTCGAAGGTCTATTTGATTGGCCCGGCCGAGTTCGTCTTTAAAGGAACATTTATCGTATGATTACGCTCAAAGGACCAAGCATCTGGCTTCGTGCGCTCGAACCCGAAGACCTTGAATTCCTCTACAAAATCGAGAACGACGAAACCGTTTGGGAAGTGAGCAACACCCAGACGCCGTACAGCAAATTCCTGATCAAACGTTATTTGGAGAATGCGCAGCAAGATATTTACGAAGCCAAACAACTCCGGCTGGCCATCTGTAAAGACAAGGATTTCCGGGCCATCGGGCTGATCGATTTGTTTGATTTCGACCCAAGGAACAAACGCGCCGGCATCGGGATTGTCATCCGTCATCCGCTGGACCGCAGGCAAGGTGTAGGCAGCGAAGCCTTGGAGTTGCTCATCGATTATGCCTTCAGTAAATTGGAGCTGCACCAACTCTACGCAAATATCGATGTCCAGAATGAAGCGAGTATAACGCTTTTTACTAAATTTGGTTTCGAAAAAATCGGAGTGAAAAAAGACTGGAACCTGTTTTCGGGCAAATACCGTGACGAAGCCATGTTCCAGCGCATCAATCATCAATAACTTCTTACCTTGAACTTAAAGAAAATCATTGGCATCGTTTCCGTGGTCGTTGCTGCGGGATTGATCATTTACGGCTACATCATGTACCGGCAGATTTTTGCCGGGAACACCAAATTCAGCGAGAAGGAAATTTTCGTCAACATCCCGACCGACGCGACTTTCGAGGACGTAAAAAACATCATGGCAACCTATGTGGAAGACATGGAACGCTTCGAGAAAACGGCGGCCAAAAAGTCTTACCCGACCAACGTCAAGGCCGGGCATTTCCTTTTGAAGAAAGGGATGAACAGCAATGACATCGTCAACGCGCTGCGCCAGAATGTGCCCGTGCAACTGGCTTTTAACAACCAGGAGCGGATGGAAGATTTCGCCGGACGCGTGGCCTCGCAACTCGAACCGGATAGCCTGAAACTGATGGCGGCTTTTACCGATGCCGCGTTCTTAAAAGAAAACGGGTTCAATGAAAGCAATGCGCTTTGTATGTATGTCCCGAACTCATATGAGTTTTTCTGGAACATTTCGGCCGAGAAATTCCGCGACCGCATGGCTAAGGAATACCGAAAATTCTGGAACCCCGATCGGACGGCCAAAGCGGAAAAGTTGGGTTTGACACCGATAGAAGTTTATATCCTGGCATCGATTGTCCACAAGGAAACCGTCAAGACCGACGAGCGTCCGCGTGTGGCTGGCGTGTATTTGAACCGACTGAAACAAGGCATCAAGCTCGAAGCCGACCCGACCGTGATTTATGCTATGAAGAAGCAGGCGAACGATTTTTCGCTCGTCGTCAAGCGCGTGCTCAACAAGGATTTGCTTACCAACTCACCTTACAATACTTATATGTATGAAGGCTTGCCACCGGGTCCGATCGCGATGCCGGACATTTCCGCCATCGATGCCGTGCTCAATCCGGAAAGCCACAACTATTTGTTTTTCTGCGCGAGCGTGACAAATTTCGGCTACCACGAATTTGCCGTTACCCCGGCGCAACATGAAGTGAACCGCCAGAAGTACGTGGCTTGGATTAACGCACAAGGCATCAAAAGATAACTTTGACACGCGCACTCGCCATATGGATGTTGCTCCTCGGGTTGTCGGTTTCCGCGCAGGTTGAAATCCGGCAACCGGAACTTTTCCTCAAACCGTCGGACACGCTGAACAAGGCGCGACGAAACGGCGTCATCTGGACCGAATCTGGCTTGGCCGCCGGCGCTTTGTTAGGCTTGGCCCAAGTCTGGTACAGCGATTACGAAAAATCCGATTTTCATTTCGTGAACGACAATGCCCAATGGCTGCAGATGGACAAGGCCGGTCACGTATATTCTTCGTATCATCTCGGGCGTTTCGGCTACGAGGCATTGGCCTGGAGCGGCGTTCGCGAAAAAGACCGTTTGTTGTATGGTTCCACGTTAGGCTTTGCATTTCTGTCGACAGTCGAGATTTTTGACGGCTATTCGGCGGAATGGGGCGCGTCTTGGGGCGACGTCGCAGCCAACGCTGGCGGAACGGCGCTGTTTGTTTCGCAGCAACTGCTCTGGAAAGAACAGCGCATCATCCCGAAATTTTCCTTCCACACCACGCCTTATGCCTCGGCAAGGCCTGAAGTGTTGGGCGAAGCCGTCCGGGAACAAGTGCTCAAGGATTACAACGGGCAGACATATTGGTTGTCAATCAACCTTCATTCTTTCGCGAAATCGTCCAAAATCCCGAAATGGCTCAACGTGGCCGTCGGGTATGGTGCCGAAGGAATGGTTACCGGAAACGACCGTTTCGTGAACACCGTTTTTCTACCGGAACAGGAACGTTTCAGACAATTTTACCTAAGTCTTGACGTTGACTTATCGAAAATCGAAACCAAATCGCACCTGCTTAAGACGGTTTTTTCGGTGTTCAACACAATCAAGATTCCCGCGCCAGCGCTGGAAATAAACACGAAAGGGACTACTAAATTTCACACTGTTTATTTTTAGGTATTATTTAACTGATTGATTTTCAGCATTAATATAAAAGTCGTATCTTTGGCCCGCAGAAATTTTCAGTGGTGACAGCGCTGGAAGAAATCCAAAGTATGATCAAGAAATGGACATATTATATTAGCATCCTTTCTATTGTAGCCTTTATCTGTTTTGGCTTCAAACCTTTTAAAAAACAGAATCACGACTGGTTCCTCTTGGGCGAAGACGACGAAATCCTCTACCACTTTCCGTCAAAAAATCAGGCAGATTATGCCAATCTCAACATTCCTTTTACAGGAAAATTCTTTATCGGATACAAAGAAGCCATCGCTTTCCGCGAATCCCAAGGCAAATACTCAAAAGTTAATTCGTTCGGGATGATGGGCAAATACCAATTCAGCCCGGAAACCTTGCGAAGCATCGGGGTGAACAACCATGCGGCGTTCATGAAAAGTCCGGTGTTGCAGGAGAAAGCATTCATCGCGCTGCTGGCCAAGAACAAATGGCTGTTGCGCGACGAAATCGCAAAATACTCCGGAATGGTTATCGGCGGCATCCACGTCACCGAATCCGGGATTTTGGCTGCGGCCCATTTGGGCGGCGTGACTACCGTGAAGCGATTCTTCAAAAGCAACGGCACGCGTCATTTCCGCGACGGATACGGCACGTCGATCAAAACCTACATGCGAAAATTCGGGGGGTATGAAACCGGCGCGATTGTGGCCGACGCCGACGCATCGGTGCAGTAAGCCTAAACAATATAAAGAGAAGCTCGGTGTTGCCGGGCTTTTTTTATGGGATAACCGTCGTGGGGAAGCGGTTTAGCGGTTAACTCTGCCCATAGGGTAGGCACGGGCGTGAAAAGTTGGGAACGCTTAGTTCATTTTATGGATGATGAAAATCGCCGGTCGCTTGTCCAGGTCCACTTTCATTTTTTTCCAATCGGCAATCCGGTGCGTCTTGATGAATTCTGAAGGCAGCGTAATGTCGGCCGCGATGCAAAGGTGCGTATTGGGTTGCAGGGTCTGCAGCAAATCTTCCAGCATCTTGTTGTTGCGATAGGGCGTTTCGATAAACAGTTGCGATTGGTCTTTGTCCGATGATAATTTTTCCAGATTCTTTAGTGCCGATTTCCTTTCACCTTTATCAATCGGTAGGTAACCGTGAAAAGTAAAACTCTGGCCGTTCATGCCCGATGCCATCATCGCCAGCAGTATCGACGACGGGCCAACCAGCGGCACGACCTGGATGCCTTTTTCGTGTGCCAGTTTTACGATGGCTGCGCCCGGATCTGCAATGCCAGGGCAACCCGCTTCAGACATTAAGCCAACATGTATTCCTTCAAAACAAGGCTTGAGCATTTCGTTGTGCGCGGCAACATCCGTGTGTTTGTTGAGCGTGCTCAGGTGAAGTGACGACTGTACTTTTTCGGGCATTATTGCCTTGATGGAACGCCGTGCCGTTTTTTCATTTTCCACGATGTAATGGTCGATGAATCCGATGGCGCGTTTCACCGTGTGCGGCAAGACATCATCGGCTTGCATTTCGCCCAGCGTGACTGGGATGAGGTATAATTTTCCGTGACTCATGGATGCTTTTCCATTAACCTTTTCGCCACGATGTCGCAGGTTTCGTCCAACATGCGGTAAACCATGTCAAACCCGTTTTGCATGCCGTAATATGGGTCGGGCACATCCACATTTTCACCCGGAAACATTTCATCCAGGATAAGCCTGACTTTTGCGCGGTGCTCGTCGGTTTGGGCCAGCGCGATGACGTCTGCGTAGTTGCTGTTGTCCATGACATAGATATAGTCGAACGCGTCAAAATCGGCTGCGCTGAATTGCCGGCCGCGTTGGTGTGAAATGTCCAATCCGTTGCGAAGCGCCGTTTCGAGCGAACGTTTATCGGGTTGGTGACCGATGTGCCAGTGTCCTGTTCCGGCCGAGTCAACGGTGAATTTATCTTTTGGGAGTTTTGACGCCAGGATTCCTTCGGCCAGCGGTGACCGACAGATGTTTCCGAGACAGACCATTAATATTTTAACGGACATAAATATGTGGTTTTACCGTAATTTTTTTCTTGCTGTTTGCACTAGGTTTGCAAAGGTCGCAAAAGTCAATAAAAAAACCGACGCGAAGTCGGCTGTATTACAAAGAAAGTTTCTTATGAATGTCGTCAACGAACTTCTTGAACTGCTTGTCGGTAGAAACCAGATTGTCCACCGTTTTACAAGCGTGCAATACTGTGGCGTGGTCGCGGTCGCCGATTTGCGAACCGATGTTGGCCAAAGACGCCTTGGTGAATTTCTTCGCGAAAAACATCGCCAGTTGCCGCGCCTGGACGACATGGCGTTTGCGCGTCTTGGATTGCAGCGTGTCAATGTCCAGCTGGAAGTAATCGGAAACCACTTTCTGGATGTATTCGATGGAAATCTCGCGTTTGATATTCTTGACGAATTTTTCAACCACATGTTTAGCGAGGTCAATCGTGACTTCCTTTTTATTGAACGACGACTGCGCAATTAAGGAAATGATGGCGCCTTCCAATTCGCGTACGTTCGATTTGATGTTGCGCGCGACATACTCCACGATTTCGTCGGGCATTTCCACGCCGTCGCGGTAGAGGATGTTTTTCAAGATCGAAACGCGGGTTTCGTAATCAGGCTGGTGCAATTCCGCAGACAATCCCCATTTGAAACGCGAAAGCAAACGCTGTTCGATGTCCTGCATGTCAACCGGCGCTTTGTCCGAAGTCAAAATCACCTGTTTGCCGTTTTGGTGCAAGTAGTTGAAGATGTGGAAGAATACGTCCTGCGTGCCTGATTTACCCGAAAGGAATTGTACGTCATCAATGATGAGTACGTCGATCAGCTGGTAAAAATGGATGAAATCGTTGCGGCTGTTTTTCTTGACTGAATCGATGTATTGTTGGGTGAACACTTCGGCTGAAATATACAGCACGGTTTTCTCCGGGTATTTGTCCTTGATTTCAACCCCGATGGCATGCGCCAAATGTGTCTTCCCCAAACCAACACCGCCAAAAATGAGCAGCGGATTAAACGACGTACCGCCCGGTTTGTTCGCGACGGCCATACCGGCAGAACGCGCCAATCGGTTGGAATCGCCTTCCAGGAAATTATCGAAACTGTAATTCGGGTTGAGTTGTGATTCGATCTTGACATTGCGGATGCCTGGAATCACGAACGGGTTTTTCAGTTCAGGGCTGAGGTTTTTGTACGGTGCATCCACTTCTTGCGTTTTCACCGGACTGCGATGGGCACTGGGCAACTGCTCCGTAAAGGGCTGTTTGTTGCCGTAGGTGTTTTCCATCTTGATTTTATAAAGTAACTTCGCGTTTTTTCCGAGTTCTTTGGTAAGGGCAACTTTCAGCAATTTTACGTAGTGTTCTTCGAGCCATTCATAGAAGAATTTGCTCGGCACCTGAATGTACAGCGCATTGTCGGTAAGCTCGACTGACTTTATAGGTTCAAACCAGGTCTTGTAAGCTTGCTCCTGGATATTGTCCTTTATAAACGACAGACAGTTTTCCCATACTGATTGCGCAGTTTTATTCATAAAATCGCTGTAATTTGTGTTTTTATTAAAGGTTCTCTTACAAAAGAATTGGAGGTCTTTTATAAGGCTTTAGGGGAGAACAAATATGTGAACAATTATCGTTAAAAAAAAATTTTTTGGACGTTGATTTTTCAGAAATATTGTCGTAAGGAAGAATTTTTAACCATTCAAAATAACAAGCGGAATCATGCGTGAACACTCGATTGACGTGCGTGTCAGGTATTCAGAAACAGACCAAATGGGCGTGGTTTACCACGGCAATTATATACCCTATTTTGAGATCGGCCGGGTGGAATGGCTTCGGGCTCAAGGGGTTTCTTACAAGAGCCTCGAAGACGACGGAATTGCGCTCCCAATTGTGTCGATGACACTCAACTATAAAAAGCCGGCGCGCTATGATGATTTACTCACCATAAAAACCAAATTCAAAAGTCAGACCTCCGTGAAATTGGAGTTCGATTGTGAAATCTATTCTCAGGCCGGAGAGTTATTAACAACAGCGTACTTCCTATTGGTTTTTGTCGATGTAAAGGCCGGACGTCCGATTCCACCGCCTGAGCATATAAAACGGATTCTAGAAAAAGTTACGGCAGGTGCTTCACCAACGTGAATGTTTTTTTCTGACCGGATTGGTCGTGAACCTCTACAAAATAAACTCCGGCTGCACCATCGACGGCAATTGTTTGCATACCCGTTAGTTTTTCGTCGAAAATAAGCCGGCCCAGCGTATCAAAAACAGTTAATTGAAAGTATTCGCCGTTTGGTGATTTAATGGTAATTTCATTGTAGAACGGGTTCGGATATATGGCAAAGGATTCAATCGGGTTTTCGTTGGTCGATAGGTCTTCAGGTAACAATTTAATAATCCAATAATCGTTATCGCCGCGGGAATTTTCGGTTTTATCGCCAGAGGCAGATGACGCGGAGGTGGCGGCAATAATAAAGCCGTTGTCCTCGGCTTGTAGGACGTCAGCGCCGGAATCAATTCCCGAACCGCCGATGGTTTTGTCCCATTGCACGTTTCCGTCGCCGTCAATTTTTACCAGCCATACGTCACTTGCTCCCCTTGCGTTTTCCGATTTGTCTCCAGATGCCGGAGAATTCGAGGTTCCGCAGAGTATGTAGCCACCGTCGTTCGTAATCCTGATTTTCGCCAATTTGTCGTCGAGAGCGCCGCCTATAGTTTTTTGCCATTCAATGGTTCCGGACGGCGAAAGTTTAACGATCCAATAATCGTAGCCACCTTTTGAATCGTCAACTTTATCGCCTGAAATGTTGGAATTTGATGAGCCACCCACAATATATCCTCCGTCGGGTGTTTCAATGGCATTTGTCGATTGTTCTATCTCGCTTCCGCCAATCGTTTTTTGCCAAATGATATTGCCGTTGGACGCTAATTCGACCAACCAATAATCAGCAAATCCACGGGACTGATCACTTTTGTCGCCCGAGATCGATGAGTCCGAATAACCCAGAAGCAAGATATTTCCCTCGGTCGTCTCGATGCAAGACGTTAAGATATCGGCGCTATCACCGCCAATATATTTTGCAAAAGCGGGCGGACCGGAAGAATCAATTGAACTTCTTTTTTCAATGTAATAGCTTTCTCCGTCGACGCACAACGAAAATGGCGAACTGAAAGTGCCGCTGCTTATAAAACTACCGTCACCGGTGAAGAATAGGTTTACCAAACTTGTCCCGAACCCGTTGCTATCCGTTGGACAGTCGGATGATACGCCGGTACTCCCATTTTGCGCTATCGTACCCTCGGAATCCGTCAAGATGAGACTCATGTGATAAGTGTCAATTTCAGGTTTCGTACTGCCAACTAATATATTTTCGTTGGGAAAGCCGCTAACAGATATGATTTGAGGTAAATACATTGCCGTAAATGTATTATTGGCATAGCTATTTTGCCAGAATTCATTGCCGGCATTATCAAATTTTATAAGCCAAGCGTCGGTCAATCCATTAAATATCGTTTTGTCGCCTGATACAGGCGAATTCGACGAGCCCGCAACGAGAAAGCCATCCGCCACGCCCAGGATAGAAGAAACATCATCTGAATTGCTTCCGCCGTAAGTTTTTTGCCAATCTATCGGTGGCGCTTGTGCACACAACGCAAATGAAGTAAAAAGAAAAAAAAGGCGTACAATCATAATGGTGTAAATTACGGTTTATAAAAGTAGCGCTCTTTGACCACACCCGTTTCTGTCATTTTTTTGAGTATATAGTAGTATTCTGACATAAGTGTTTCGAATAAACTGGGGTCTGAAGCCTGAATTTTCGTAAGCTCTTCAACTGTTATATTCATTGAGCCGAGTACCTGTGTTGAAATCAAAACCCCTCCTACGATTGGTTCCTCAGCGCAAATTACACCGCGTGTACAATTTACTTTGACAATCTCTGTTGCTTCGTTACTAATTTGCTGAATGATAACTGGAAAGTCAAAAGTTTCCATTTTGACGACAGGGATGACATAAGGTGTAGAAGCAATAGTATCAGGCCAGGAACAGTCTGGAAATTGGTAATTGAATCCGGTCTGGAATCGATGCCGCAGCAATAAATTTCTGCACACTTTAAGCATCGCGGTGTTTTCGGGAATTTCTTCGACGCTTACAATGTGATCACCGGCAATGGGCGTCACTTCCCAAGGTTGGTACAAACTAGCCAAAGTATTCATCAGCGGCCCATAATGATCGGGATTACTTTGAACAGACTCCCTTATCCTCGCAATTTGACCTTCAGATAGGTGGCGGTTGCAATTCACGGTATATGACATAAAGTTGCCAGCAATGATGTCCTCATATGGCTCGTTATAGTAATTTGTGGCCGTCATGTCAAACGGTTCCGCACAATCTACATTGCCGGTGGCATATGGGTTTTTGGGCTGCGCGGGTGTATCTTCGACCAGGTCGCCATGAGTGTCTGCATTGTATACCGGATTGTTAGTGTCGCGCGTGACTCTTTCTGCATTTGCATTGTTGTAATTTTCAAATACATGTTTCAGGTTCAATACGTGACCGACTTCATGAAGCATTGTGGTATTGGTGTAATGCGCATCGGAAAAGCCGTAATGTTGGAAAAATATAGAAGTTGAATATGCGGGATTGGAAGGAACGTAAGCACCCGGTGGAAATGAACCAAAATTTGTAAAGTGGTCAACGACATACACGTCTATGGCATCGGGCCGTCCGTATTCATTGTCGAGAGCCTGATATTCAGTTCCTAGAGCGGTATAGTTATCAGAATGAATTTCGTCCCAGCCCAGAAATTTAAAGTAGATGTTATACGGGTTGTATGAAATGTTCAGAAAAGCAACCGCTTGCATGATTGAAGGTTCATTGGTGTTGAAACAACAATTAGGGTCACTTGGGCTTGGAATCCAATTACCATTGTCGCCTTTTACGAGATGAAAATAGATATTGAAAACTAAGGGTTCAGGATTTTGCATTTGCGCAATTGCGTTTTTCGAAGCGCTTGTAATTGTCAGTTGGGCAACATCCTCGCCCGACCCACATTCAATAACTTCTTGGCAGGTGGCGAAATAGGGAAGCGAAAAGAACAAGAAAGTTAGTAGTTTTTTCATGTTATTTGGTTTGATGTATTTCAAATTTATAAAAAAAACCGATCGCTAGGACAACTGTGAAATATTCATTCCACGACGGTTATCAAAACAGATTTCAAGTGATCAAGAGCGTCGGTCACGAATGCAACGTCTTTTCGCGGTACCCGGACCGACATTTCGCAGTCCAAGTCCATTTTTTGCGACACGATGTCTAGGTTTTTCTCCCGGATGACGCGCATCACGCGGTTCATGTCGGCGTAACCGAACGATATCTTAAAGTGGATGTCGATGGTTTTCTCCACGATGTCGGAAGCGTCGAGCGTCATCCTGGCGGCTTCGCGGTAAGCGGCAATCAGCCCGCCGACGCCGAGTTTCACGCCTCCGAAAAACCGGACGATGACCACCAGCACATTGGTTATTCCAAAAGATTGTATTTGCCCGTAGATAGGCATGCCCGCCGTGTTCGACGGTTCGCCGTCGTCGTTGGCGCGCCATGATACAGATTCGGTCCCGATTTGCCAGGCGTAACACCAATGCACCGCGCCGACGTGCTGTTTCTTCAGCCGTTCCAAATGGGCTTTCACCTCACTTTCTGCCGTAATCGGGAAAGCGTATCCGAAAAATTTGCTGTTTTTTTCCTTCAGCAGGATTTCGTCCGAGGGCGCCGAGATCGTCTTGTACGTGTCCAATTAAGCCATGTGGTATTTTTTCTCGAACAAATCAACCACATCTTCCACGCCTGGTTGCAGGTTCCAGACGCGCAATCCGGCGGCGGCGGCAGCTTCGGTGTTTTCTTTCTTGTCGTCCACGAACAACGTCCTTGCTGGGTTCAGCCCGTGTTTGCGGATGATGTATTCGAAAACCTCGCGGTCGGGCTTGCGCCTGCCCATTTCGTAAGAATAATATACTTTCTCGAAACAACCGTAGAAATCTCGTGAGAACGTCATTCCAACATGTTGCTCGAAATATTCGATATGGATGGAATCGGTGTTGGTCAAAAGGAACAGGCGGTATTTTCCGCAGAGCAATTGCAGGAATTCCAGCCGGTGCAGCGGAAAATCGCCAATCAGGGAATTCCACGCCGCCTTGATGTCTTGGAGTTGCGCATTTGGGATAAACTTCCGGAAACCGTCCAGGAACTGTTCCTCGCTGATTTTTCCGGTCTCGAATTGCGTATTGAGCGCCAGCAATTCCTCGTTCGGGCCGTCGAGCCCAAGCTTTTTGAACGCTTCAATGGAAGTTTCCTTGTTGAGGTTGACAAATACGTCCCCGAAATCGAAAATGATGGTGTTGATCATGGCTTGCTAAGGATTAAAAGTTCGTCATGGCCTACTGAATATCTTGTTGCGTTTTCCCGGTGTAATGTTGGTGCCGAAATCCCTTGTTTCAGCGATGCGCCGCCCACGAAAATCCGGGCTTCATCCCATAATCCGGCATCGATGAATGACTGCAGCGTTTGGCGTCCGCCTTCGACGATAACCGACTGTATGCCGCGCGAATACAAGGCTTTCACCAGTTTCGGTACGGTGTCTTGGTCGAAATCGAGCCGTTCAAAGATAATATTTTCTTCGCCTGACGATACCGATTTTCCCGAAAAAACAACGGTTGGCTGCTGGTTATCAAATATATGGCTTCGCGCCGGAATGCGTCCGGATTTGTCGATAACTAGCCGGATTGGTTGATTATTTCCTGCCCAATCGCGTACGTTAAGTCTCGGGTTGTCGTCAATGACGGTTTGCGTCCCGACCAAGATCGATTGTTCTTCACTGCGCCATTTGTGGACGAGTTGCCGTGACACTTCGCCCGAAATCCAAACCGGTTGCGGCGTTTCTTTGTGCAGCGGCGCAATGAATCCGTCGGCGCTTTCAGCCCACTTTAAAATAACGTACGGCCGTTGTTGGTTGTGGAACGTGAAGAACCGCTTGTTGAGTGCGAGGCATTCCTGCTCCAGTACGCCAACGGTAACTTTGACGCCCGCCGCCCGCAGTCGCTCTATGCCTTTCCCTGCTACTTTTTCATGCGGGTCCATGGTTCCGATGACCACCTCCGGAATGCCCAATGAAACAATTAAATCACTGCATGGTGGCGTTTTCCCGAAATGGCTACATGGTTCGAGATTCACATACAACGTCGAGTTTTTCAGCAGCGATTGGTCCTTCACCGAACGAACGGCGTTCACCTCGGCGTGCGGCTCGCCGGATTTGCGGTGCCAGCCTTCGCCGATTATCGTATCTTTGTGCACGATGACACTGCCCACGAGCGGGTTTGGATAGGTTGTTCCCAAGCCGTTTTCGGCGAGTTGCAAACAACGTTTCATGTACAGTTCGTGGTGCATGAAGCAAAAATAGTCAATTACTATTCGAATCTGACGATGGAATTCACGATCCGCCCGATCACGGAAAAAGACAATGTGGCCATTGCCCAAATCATTCGCGATGTGCTTATCGAACACGATGTGCCCAAAGTCGGGACTGCCTATGCCGACCCGCAATTGGACTTTATGTTTGAAGCCTACAACGTGCCGCGGGCAGCCTATTTTGTGGTTGAAATGGACGGAGACATCGTAGGCGGTGCAGGTATTTATCGGTTGGAAAATGAGGATGAAACCATCTGTGAATTGCAGAAAATGTACTTTATGCCCAAAGCAAGAGGCCGTGGCATCGGGAAGGAAATGATGACGCAATGCCTCGAGGCCGCGAAGTCGTTCGGTTACCAAAAATGCTATCTTGAAACGATGCCCAATATGCAGTCGGCCCAGTCATTGTACCGGAATTCGGGTTTCGATTACGTTTGTTCGCCGATGGGCAATACCGGACATACGGCCTGCCCGGTCTGGATGATTAAAGACTTATGAAAATCAGGGCATACAAGGAAAACTTTATTGGCGCATTGACGCCACAATACGGCAGGGAAGAAGCCGAGAGTTTTTTCTATTTGGTGCTGGAAGACTTCCGTGGCATGAAGCGTTCCGACCTTGCGCTGCAGCCCGACCTGACACTGTCGGAAGAGGAAACCCCGCAATGGGATTTTGTCCTGGCGCAGTTGCACAAAGAAATTCCGATACAATATATACTAGGTAAGGCGCATTTTTTCGGATTGGTGTTCCAAGTGAATGACCATGTTCTGATCCCGCGGCCGGAAACCGAGGAATTGGTACAATGGATTTTGAACATTTCGCCGGCCGGACCGATAAGAATATTGGATATCGGTACCGGAAGCGGCTGCATTGCCATTGCGCTGGCGACGCATTTGCCCGACGCTGAAGTTTTTGCGATTGATGTATCAACGTCGGCGTTGCGGATGGCCAGCGGGAATGCCCAACGAAACGACGCGCGCGTGACGTTCATCGAAAAGGACATCTTGGCCACGGGCAATCTGGACCAATTGTTTGACATCATCGTTTCGAATCCGCCGTATGTGCGCGAACTCGAAAAGGCCGAAATAAAACCCAATGTGCTGGCAAATGAGCCACATCTGGCGCTTTTCGTACCCGACGACGACGCGCTTGTATTCTATCGGAAAATCGCTGATCTGGCGCTGGGAAACCTATCGGAAAACGGCAGTTTGTTTTTCGAAATCAACCAATACCTGGCAAAGGAAACCATGGACATGCTGGAACAGAAAGGCTTTGGCTATCTGGAATTGCGGCAGGATATTTATGGGAATGACCGGATGGTTTTGGCGCGCAAGCTTCAGTGGTCAAATGTCGAACGTCGAACGACAGATTAGCAAATCTCCACAATTACTCGTACCGCAGCGCTTCGATCGGGTCAAGCTTTGACGCTTTGATTGCCGGATAGGAACCGGACACGATGGCGACGATGAATGTAATGATGAATGCCCAAGTGATGGCCGCCCACGGAATCGTAAAAGAGAAATCGAGTGCGCTGGCCAATACAAATCCAAGCAAAATCCCGAGTATCGTGCCGAGCAGTCCGCCCAATTGACCAACCACAAGCGTTTCAATGAAAAATTGTGTGGCTATCGTACCGCGTTTTGCCCCAAGCGCTTTTCGGACACCGATTTCGCGTGTGCGTTCCGTGACCGAAACCAGCATGATGTTCATGAGCGCGATGGACGATCCGAAAATCGTGATCACGCTGATGATCCAGGCCGCCCAGCCGAGATAATCGGTAATCGACAGAATCCTGTTGATGAGGTCGTCGGAGCGTGAAATCCCGAAATCGTTGGCTTCTACCGGGCTCAATTTCCGGACCTGCCGCATGGTAATCGTGGCTTGTTCCACGGCATTTTCTAAAAATTCTTTGTGGTCTGTCATGACCGAAACGTCGTAATTGATGTTCGGCATCGTAAAGAGCGATCGCGCCACTTGGATCGGGATCAAAACGCGCAAATCCTGGCTGTTGCCGAAGGTCGAACCTTTTTCCTTGAGCACGCCGATGACCCGGAATTTCGCCCCACGAATGGAAATGACCTTGTCTATCGGGTTCACGTCTTTCAGCAAATCTTTCTCGAAATCAGACCCGACGATGCACACCGGCGCGTTGTTCAAGACGTCAAACGGTGTAAAGTTGCGGCCTTGCGTCACTTCTGAACCGGAATTGAGCAGGTAATTGTCGTCCACGCCTTCTACGGTAATTTCCGGGTCGGTTTTCTTGGATTCGAATTTCACTTCGGCAATACTTGTGGCCGTAAACGAAATGGAAACCCGCGTGTCCGGGTATTTATACGCCGCCGCGAACGCTTTGGCCTGCGGATAGGTAATGATCGGGTGCGGTTTGTCGTCGGCTTCGGCATCGATCTGCTCCGAAAAATCGTACTGTGTGATGTTGAACGTGTTTGAACCCATCGACGCGAATTTCCCGGAAATGGTGTATTCCAACGCCGAAACCACCGTCAGGATGCACACCAACGCCGTAATCCCGATGGCAATAATGAGTACCGTCAAGATTGTACGTAGCAATTGCGTCCTGATGGAACCCAATGCAATACGGATGTTTTCGCGGAGGAGTTTAAACATGACGCGAAAATAATTAATAATGAATAATTAATAGTTAATAATTTGGGTGTCGCGCATCCGCATGTGGCCGTCTGGAGCAATCCATTGTGAATGCAAAGGAAATGGCGCGCTCGGCGTCCAAAAAAGATTTGCTTCTACCAGTTGGGCTTGGGCTTCTGGTTCGCGGCCATCCATAAGCAAAGAACTGCTTCGGGAGTTTTCTGTTTCATTATTNATTATTAATTATCAATTATTAATTCAGTTATTGCCGATATTTGCATCCAAATTTCAAACCCATGGCCCAGAAACCGTCCATCCCGAAAGGCACCCGCGATTTTTCACCTGAAGAAGTAGCGCGCCGGCAGTATATTTTCGGCATCATCCGCAAGAACTTTGAGTTGTACGGCTATATGCCGATTGAAACGCCGTCGTTCGAGAATTCCGAAACCCTGATGGGTAAATATGGCGAAGAAGGCGACCGGTTGATTTTCAAGATCTTGAATTCCGGCGATTACCTGTCTAAGGCCAACGAAGAATATTTAACTGCCAAAGACAGTTTGCGGCTTACCGCATCCATTTCGGAAAAAGCACTCCGCTATGATTTGACCGTGCCTTTCGCGCGGTATGTCGTGCAACACCAGAACGACATTGTGTTTCCGTTCAAACGCTACCAAATCCAACCGGTTTGGCGCGCCGATCGTCCGCAGAATGGGCGTTTCCGGGAGTTTTACCAGTGCGATGCCGATGTGGTCGGGTCAAAATCATTGTGGCAGGAAGTTGAATTGGTGCAATTGTATGATGCTGTGTTTTCTGAACTCGGGTTGGAAGGCGTGACCATCAAAATCAACAACCGTAAGATATTGTCGGGCATTGCAGAGGTGATCGGTGCCAAGGACAAGCTCATCGATTTTACCGTTGCCCTGGACAAACTTGATAAAATAGGCGAGGATGGCGTGAAAAAAGAAATGCTCGAAAAAGGGATTTCTGCATCGGCCATCGAAAAAGTCCAGCCGCTGTTTCACTTTTCGGGAACCGTCAACGAGAAACTGGCCAAGCTATCGCAAATGCTTTCTGCCTCGGAAGAAGGCCGCAAAGGCATCGAGGAACTTGGCTTTATCTGCCAGAATATCACACAACTGGGATTGGCCAAATGTACACTCGATCTCGATGTCACTTTGGCGCGCGGCCTGAATTATTATACGGGAGCAATCCTGGAAGTCGCGGCACCGGAATCGGTAAAAATGGGTTCTATAGGCGGCGGCGGCCGTTACGATGATTTGACCGGTATTTTCGGATTGAAAGACGTGAGCGGTGTGGGGATTTCATTTGGTCTCGACCGGATTTACCTGGTGTTGGAACAACTGGATCTTTTTCCGGAAGCCGTCGCGTCATCCACGACAGCGATCTTCTTCAACTTCGGTGAAAGCGAAGCGCAGTATGCCATGAAGGCGATCCAGCAACTGCGCACGGCGGGCATCAAGACCGAATTGTTTCCGGAGAACGTTAAAATGGACAAGCAATTCAAATACGCAGACCGCCGGAATATTCCGTTTGCGGTCATGGCCGGAACGTCCGAGATCGAACAAGGTAAATACCAATTGAAAAACCTCAAGAGCGGCCAGCAGGAATTACTTGATTTGGAAAACTTGAAGAAAGCGTTGTCGTAATCATTTATACAAGACATTTCCGAGCACACCCGAATATCGATTCGATAGAAAAAGCAAAGGCTTCCCGAAATTCCACGGGAAGCCTTTTTAGCATCTTTTTGTTGGGGCAAAAAGAGTGGTTATTTGATGATGACTTTTTTGCTCAAGTCACCGTTGGTAGTGATCATCTTAACGATGTAAGTGCCTGTTGAAAGGTTTTTCACCGGAATCTGGATGTGTTGCTGGTCGCGGGTTTCCACGTCCCAAGATAGGATAGATTGGCCCAGCATATTGAACAAGGCTACAGATTTCACGGTTGTATCATCCATATTGTTTTTGATGTTGATGGTGCTGTTCGCAGTGGCATAGGCCACGAAAATACCTTCCTCGATTGCTGTTGTCCTGCTCGCTGCGGCACCGTTGGTAAACGTGAGTTCGAACCTCGTATTGTTGGTTCCGGCCGGCATGTTCAGCTCAAACGCTTCCTGACGGATGTCGTGGTACAAGCCCGTTTCATTGTCATGGATGTAGATTGCTTGGTTTTCATCGAAGTTTTCGGTTCCATCCAAGGTAAAGCTGATGTGTCCTGCGGTTTCATTCTTAACCCCGAGCGGATACACTTTTGAAGTGTTGAAGAATCCGTCGCCCTGGATGTTCAAGAAATTATAACCCAATACGAAATACATGTCGTTCGGCTGGCTATCGATATGTTTCGCATCGTAACCTGGATCATAGTCCGGCGTGGCAAGGTTGTCCATGAACCCAAGCAGAATCTGCCTGTGGAAATTGTTGCTCGAATTGTACCCAATCCTGAGTTTTGCAAACACGCCTTCTTCGTGGACATCTTCGCTGTTGCTGAGGGCATTTTGCTCACGTGGATGCGCTGCAGTTTGCCTGAACATCGTGTTGGAGTTCGCATCGGTTTCCTTGACAAACGTCCGTTGACCGTTGTTGAATGTGATGGTTCCGCCAGTCGCACTACCAGTGACAAAGAATCCTTGTCCTACTGGAATAAATCGGCCAGGTGTTTTGGTGCTGCTGCCCAATCCGGAAATACCAGATGGTGATACCGGTGGCGTACCGCCCACAAGTGTACGTGTCGCATAGCCGCCTTGGTAGTTTTGCAGGACGTGTGACGTGTTGGTGCTGAAATGTTCCCAGAAGTACAGTGTACCAGTCAATGAACTGAGGTTGTCCGTGATGAATGCATTGGCATCAATGGCCGAAGCATATGGGTTTCCACACAGGTTCAAATTGTTGGCTGCGATAGGCAATGTAATGCTGCCGTTGTTCGGTTTCCCTTGGAACGTGTAGTTCTGGGTGGCCGAAAGGGCGTTACTTCCTTTCATCGTAAAACCTTGGCCTGCAGTCAATGTGCCGTTCGGGCCAACGCTAGACCAGTTTGCATAACTGTTTGATACGTTCTGGAATTTAAAGATCCAGTAGCTGCTCAATGTGATAGGGCTGGTGGCCGAACTGTTCAGACCTGTCGTCCATTGGAGCGATTGCGGACTGGCCGGGTTCGTGCCGTCTTTCATCAAGGAAGCAACGGTCTGCGGGTTGTTGTTGGTGGTTGCGTTGATGGCACCCACCGGCATTGCCCAATAGTTATAGTTGAACTTGTTGGTTTGGCCTTGCTGGTCTCTTTCGAGTGAACCTGAGCTCAAAGGATCCAAGTCACTGGTAGCGGTCTGCACCAATTGTGACCTGCCTTCAAGATCCAGCTTACCATTGAGGCGCATATACCAGGTGTTCTGTATTTTGTTGTCGTTATTGGCCACCAAGGTTACCGATGGATCAACAATCAATCCTACGCCTGTTAAGTTGAAAGCGGCAGTGCTGTTGTGTTTCACCTGGATGATAGACCAATCATAGTTGTAAATGTCATCACCGAAGACAAAGTTGTTTTGGCTCACCGCTGCACTCAAGCCACCGGTTTGCGTGGTAACGAAAGGCATTGGAGCCAGTTGTTGTGCAATAACTTTGTGGTTGTAAATTCTCGCAGTAGTGGCGCTCGCTGGCGTGTCAATTCCTGCTGTAAAGTAGTTGTCGATGACGTCGTCTTTGTACGCATCCATCCGGTAGTAACCCAAGACGTTGAACCACAAGGTTGACTCAATGTTTTTCGGAATGATTTCCCCACGGATGGCCGTGCCTTGTTGCCTGATTTCCTGGTAGACCATTTTCTGGATTTGGTCGGTGGTGAGCGCTGTACTGAATACACGCACTTCGTCAATCGATCCTTTGAAGTATCCACTGGCAGCCGACGGATTGCGCCCGAATGTGAATTTTCCGGTGCTGGCAGCCAATGTGCCAGCCAATGCGCCACTGTTTTCAATTACTTCCAGTCTGCCGTTGATGTAAAGTTTCATTTTCTCCGTGGCACTCGCACCGTCATACACGCCGCAGATATGATACCAACGGTTTGGTGATAGGTTTACGCTATATGTAGCCGATACACCACCATTGCCACGCAAGATCACTTTAGGGGAACCAGAAGTCATATCAACCCTGATGGAGAAATTGTCTTGTCCGATCACATAACCCGTACTCGTAAATGGTGCAGTTAATTTGATCCAGCCCATAATGGTCGCCGACGCCCTGCTACTCAAAAACTGTGGTCCTTCGCCGTAGTCGTTGCGGCCATCGAAGTCCAGGAACAATTTCCGGTTTAGGTCGCGTGGCGAACCGTATCTTGCTGTGTTGGTGTCGAAAGTATCGAGAATGCCGTCTTTGTCCACGTCGGTGCTGCCGTCAATTACGCCATCGAGGTTTGCATCGAATGAGCCATATAATGTGGTCAATATATCTTTTACGCCATCGGTATTCGCATCTATTTCGCGATAGTTCGCAATGCCGTCGCCGTCTGTATCGTCGCCGTAGGCACGCGCTGTAGTGCCATACCCCACAAGGTTGTCGTACAGGTTCAGGATGCCGTCTAGGTCAGTATCAGCACCGTCGCCAAAGCCATCGCCGTTGATGTCGCCATCGCCATTGAGCAAGTTGGCTTCGTCCACGTCAAATTGTGCGTCGTTGTCTGAATCCAAGTCATGGAAATCCTTTACGCTGTCGCCATCTGTATCTGGAATGTTATAAGTGCTCGCGGCAATTTGTGCGTCGATGGAATCTGCCGTGCCGTTGCTGTTGGCATCGGCCCATGAACCCAAAGTACGGTCCATGGTCGATTTTCCTGAGCTGAGTGCTTTGTAACCGGCTTCTTCAATATCCGGAATACCATCATTGTCTGAATCCAGGTCGAAAAGATCGGCTACACCGTCGCCATCGCGGTCGCAATATTGTTGCCTGAGCACAATGTCGTCAATGGCCAAGTCATTACCGCCGCCGCCGGGTGCATTGTTCTTGAAACGGATGGTGAAATCTGTTACTGCGCCCAGGTTCACGGTAGTAGAGTATTGTTGCCATTCGTTCGCGACGCAGGTATTTACGCCGGTACCGCCGTTGCATCGGCCGATATCGCCTGTGTTGTACGTAGACAAAACGTTGTTCGATGTGTCAAGGAATTCTACCGTAATGTTCGGCAAGATGCTTCCAGGATAGTTTACCTGCGGCATGATGTTCAATACCCAGAAACTGTAGGTAATCGGGGAGTTCGGCATGACACCGGTAATGGTAGTTTCGTAGAAGGTGCCCGGGTCATAACTCGCGTTAAACACTGCCATACGTCCGTTGGTATCGCTTGGCGTGTGGTCTTCCGGAGCGGTCCAGCCGTGGTCAAATATTTTGTCTACTACGGTGTATTCGCCGTCATTCAAACTGCCCAGATATTGGTATGTACAAGTGCCATAGTCTGCTGATGCAACGCCGTCTTCAAAACAGTACGTACAAGATGCGCCTGGGATATTCACATTGATATAGCCGCGCACAGTTCCCGTTCCGAATGTTTCGTTAAGGAATGTATTGGTAACAGAACCGGACAATGGAGACAAGATACATTGCGCTTGTTCGGTTGAGTCGATGATGCCATCGTTGTCGTCGTCAATATCGAAGTTGTCTGATACATTGTCGCCGTCAGTATCTGGATAGGTACGAACACCCAAGCCAATGATTTGGAAATAGTAAGGATTTTCGTTGGCATCATCACTCGGAATATACAAGTAAGCGACTTTGTTTCCTACGGTTGTAGGATTGAAGCTTATCGTTACCGTTGTTGAGCTTCCAGATGCAACCACAGCCGCAGGAGGAATGTTTACGGAAAAATCTGCAGCATTCACGCCTGTGAAATAAATAGATCCGAGGTTCAGGTTGCCTGTGCCTGTGTTTTGGATAGTGAAAGTTACCAAGATTGACCCTGCGTCAATAGAAGCCGTACCAAAGTCGGTATCGTCCGTAATCGAAGCAGAACCATCGCCATTAACGATGTTTGTAAAGTTGCCTTGAACATTAATTTCAGGTGATGTACCCGTACCCTGAATACTGAAATTATAGGGGTTTTCGTCGCTGTCATTGGTCACGATGCTGAAAGTAGCACTGCGCGTACCGGTGGCGCTTGGATTGAATGTGATGGTAAATGTGGTACTGCCGCCCGGAGCAACGGATGCTGCGGGTGAAGACGTAATAGTAAAGTTTGATGCGTGTGTACCACCGATTGTGATGGCGCCCAAGGTTAACGTGCCGGATCCCGTATTGAAGATGGTAAATGTCCTTGGTACAGTTCCGAGCGTGATTTCCGCGTCGCCAAAGTTTGTCCAATCTGCAGTAGATGGCGTGCCGTCACCGTCAACGATGGTGATGCCGTTTCCTTGGATATTCACCTCGGGAGCAATGGTACCGGTGCCCGTAATGGCAAAGTCATACACCGCTTCGGTGCTGTCATCATTGTTTACGGTTACTACTGCATTACGAACACCAACTGCCGATGGGTTAAATGTAACTTGAAACGTAGTACTTCCGCCGGCTGCCACTGTGCCAGACGGGAAGGAGGTAATGCTGAAATCAGCGGCGTGTGTGCCCGTGATGCCAACACTTGAAATGGTCAAGGTGGCTGTTCCAGTATTTTGAATCGTGAAGGTGCGCACAATGGAACCCGAAGTTATGTCAGTCGAGCCAAAGTCTGTATGATCTGCAGTTGTTGGTGAGTTGTCGCCATCGGCAATGTTTGTACTGTTGCCCTGTAGATTGATTTCAGGTGCATTCACCGTTACTCTGACGCGACCGTTCGCGCCGTTGCCGCCGTTACGCGTGGAGCCGCCGCCGCTACGGTATGCACCGCCGCCGCCGCCGCCAGGACCATCGGCCAAAAGCGTTACCGTTTGCCCGTCTCCGGAACTGGTACGACCGTTACCGCCATCTCCGGCGCCTGTAGCAGTGCCGCCGTTTTGGTTGTTTCCGTTGCCGCCGTTGCTGCCGGTTCCGCCAGAAGAGCCGCCGCCGCCTGAGTAGCTACCGCTGCTTCCTGTGGCACCAGTTCCGCCGGTATAATTAAAGTCGCCGCCAGTCGCAGTACCGCCTGCAGCTCCAGTTGCCGTGTTATTGGCTACGCTGTTGCCGCCGCGTGCAGTCATGAGGGTTGTTCCGCTGAGGGAAACAGTTGTATTGGTACCGTTAGCGGTTGTCGTGGCACCTACGCCAATGACAAAGTCGTACGATTGCCCCGCTGTGACGGCGAAAGTCTTTCTCGAATAGCCGCCACCGCCGCCGCCGCCGGATACACCGTTGGTGGTACGTGTTCCGCCCTTACCGCCGCCGCCCCAGGCTTCGATTGTGATGCTCGTCACACCGGCAGGAACGAGGTAAGAACCGTTCGAATCGAAATTCTGCGCGAAGCCGATGACTGGCAACAAGAGCAGAAGTAGGATTGGTAAGAAGCCTTTTCTAGATAATGTAATGTTTTCCATGATCTTCATTTTTTAGCTCTGTACTTTAGAACAAACCGTTTATGGTCTGATTTGGTTTTAAATGTTTGACGAACCAAAAGTATGTAGGCGCTCTTAAATAAAAAAATTTTTCATCGATAAAATGCATAAAACATCGACGAAATGCACTATTTTTCCAAATATGTAAGAATAAGATGATACAAATGTTAATTTTATGAGTCGTTTTAACATATGTATAAGGCTTTGACAATCAGAAATCAAACGAAATGGCTTTGATTGGGTCGAATAACCATTCCATTATTTTAATACTAGGGCTTCGGTGTGAACTTTATAAGAATGTCCCAGAATTGTGTAACGGTTTCTGATAGCTGCCCAAGCAATTTTGTAAGAACAACTAAATCCATTGCTATGACACGATTTACACACGAGCATCCTGGGCACGAATTGCCTTGGCCTCACGAAAGTATTCTGGATAATGATCTGGAACGGCTTGAACATGATCGCAATTTCGCCGAGAGCGATGTGTACAATTCCATCTTGGATGACGAGCCAACGTACCACTCACTCATGAATTTCCCTGAAGAAGATCAAGACGGATTGTACGCGCATCAAGAAGATGATGTTTTTGACGACCGGGATTCGTATAAAGAAGCCAATCGGGACGATGTTTATTATTTTATATAAGGTTGTCGGGGTTGTTTTTCCGTCATCTGTAAATGTTGTAACATATAAAAATATTTATGTAACAACGTTCAAAGAGAATAAAAGCAACTTTGTAAAAACAAACATTCGGGGAAAATTGCTGTGATATAGTCCTTCGAAAATCAACACTAAATATTAACTTTATAATCAAGAATCATGAGTACAGGTAAAATCATTTTGGGCGCAGTGGCAGGTTTGGCAGTAGGTGCCGCTTTAGGCGTATTGCTCGCGCCGGATAAGGGTTCGGAAACCCGCAAAAAACTCGCAAAGAAAAAAGACGACTTGGCCGACAATCTGAAAGGCAAATTCGACAACCTGAAAGGGAAATACAACTCCGCGCTGGACAACGCTGCAGACAAACTCGATTCTTTGGCCGCAAAGGGCGAAGAGTTGGCGCAGAACGGCAGGCACGCAGTGAGTGAAGCCAAATCCGCTGTAACGCGATAAACCAATAACCAATTACTATGGAAGACAAGGAAGAGGAGAAATCGTTTACCGAAAGGATTTACGAACACGTAGAAGAATATGCACAAACCACTGTAGCGCTTTACAGGTTGAAAGCCATCAAGGTGTTCTCGGATGTGTTTGCGGCGGTCGCTACGGGGTTCATCATTTGGGTTGTCATTTCCTTTTTCCTGGTTTTCCTAAGTATCGGGGTTGCATTTTGGTTGGGCGCACTAATGGGTGCATGGCATTATGGGTTTTTCATCGTCACAGGGGTTTACGCCCTGGTCGGGATTATCATATACGTATTGCGTATCAAATGTTTGAAAGCCAAAATCAACAGTTTCATCATCAGGCAGATTTTTAAGGATTGATATGGGAAAGATAACAGACTTGACAACGCTCGATGCCGAAATTGCCCGGCTGTCGCAAAAGCAAGAAGCGAATAAAAACGCTGTCGCCAATGAAGTCAATGAATTGATTGAAAGCCTGACGCCAGCCAACGTATTGCGCAACGCGTTTAAATCCATCAAGGAAACACCAGGCCTGAAGGCTGATTTGCTGCAAGGCGGCATCGGGTTGGCCACCGGATTCCTTACGAATAAATTGTTGTTGGGGAAAGTCAGCGGGCCGTTGCGGGCAATTCTCGCAACCGCAGTGCCGGCCCTCATGACGAAAGCCGCGATCGCGGTGCCAGATAAAGTAAAAGACGACGGGCTTTCGTTTTTCGCGAAAACCCTGCGCGCTATGAAAATAAAATCAAGCGAAGACCAACACGACGACCCCACATCGGGCGCCGTTTTGTGACGCCAAGCGTAATTATTGTAAGCAATAATTTTTTGTTTTGTTCTAGGGGAAAAAACGATCTTATTCTGTAAGGTCGTTTTTTTTGTGAACGCGTCTTGAATTGTTAAAAAATGACATCTGAAACCGTTAAAATATTTGCAAAATGCCCATTGCGTAAGGTTTTTTTGTGTTATATTTAAAAAGTGAATTAACCAAAAGTGTATGAAGTTTTACATCAAATTCGATGGTATCGCCGCTTGCAAAGTAATCGTCAGGGAACATCTTGACGCACTTGGTATTAAGTACGAAATGTTGAGTCTAGGCGAAATCATCATCAATAACAAAATCTCGGAAGCTGATTTCGACAAACTCCAGAAAGACCTGGCGCGTTACAGCATCGAGATTGTCAGCAACCCGAAAAATCAGCTCATCCAGCGCATCAAGGACACCATCGTAGAATTGGTCCACGAACCTGATATGCCGCTCACGACCATTTCGGTGTATTTGTCCGAGAAACTCAACCTGAGCTACGGCTACATCTCGAACGTATTTTCGGAGTACACGTATAGTTCCATCGAAAATTACTTCATCATCCAAAAAATTGAGCGCGCGAAGAAACTCATCATTGAAGAAGAATTGACGCTCACCGAAATCTCTTACATGCTCAATTACAGTAGTGTAGCCCACTTGTCGGGCCAGTTTAAGAAAACTACCGGATTGACACCGTCCATGTTCAAACGAATCATCGAAAGAAGACGTCTTTCAGCCAAAACCAGTTAAACCAAGACATTATGCCGACTACCCGCGATCAGGATCCATTTCACATTTTACTGGCCGATGACGATGCCGATGACCGTCAGTTTTTTTCAGAGGCCATTCACGAACTTAAGCTTCAGCACACTTTGACCGTTTTCCGCGACGGCCGCGAACTCATGGAACATCTCGAAAGTCCGGACAGAGAAGATGAAGATTTTCCACATATTTTGTTCCTTGACTTGAACATGCCGTACATCACCGGTTTCGACTGTTTGCGCGCCATCCGGAAGAATCCGAAGTTCAACAATTTGTCGGTAGCGATTTATTCTACGTCGTCGTCCGAAAAAGACATCGAGGAAACATTCATCGGCGGGGCGAATATCTACATCCGCAAACCCAATGATTTCGCGACACTCAAGAAAGTCATCAAGGACGTCGTCAATATGAATTTCCAGTTCCATTCGTCGGGAATGAATTTGGAAACGTTCCTTTTCAGCATTTAATCCATGAAAAACACGTACCTATACAAGTCATCTTTAGTCATAAAGATCGCTTTGGGTACGGCCATTCTGCTCATTGCCTATATCACGTTTGTGTTCTTCAACCAAATGCAGAACCTGAGCCGGTCGGTCGATTCGATGTCGGTGTCGAGCCGCCGGTTGCTGGAACTCGAGAAAATCCTTTCGGCGGTGACGGCCAATGAATCGAGCGTGAGAAGTTACCTGATTACCGGCGACAGCGTGTATCTCAGGGAACGATTTCGGTCTGAACGGTTCATAGAACCCCAGTTGCTGAATCTGGAAGAACTGCATCCGACACCCAATTTCAGCACGGATTCGTTGCGGGTGCTGCTCAAGAAACGATACGCACTCTATCTCCAAACCATAGAAATGGCCCGAAAAAAGGGCACAAATCACCGTGAAGTGGCGGCAATCATGGCCCAGAGCGATTCCATTTCAGACCAGGTCCGTTTGTACATCCAGCATTCGCTCGAAGGCGAGGCGTCGAACGTCAAGGTCAATCGGATTAATCACAATTACGAGATCGACACTTCGATTATCACGTCGTTCCTCTTGGTGACGATCGCGCTTTTTATTTTGTTGATATCGATTTCCCGCATCAGCGCCGATTTGCGTTCGATGAAAAAACTCAACGACGAACTCAGGTTTTTGAATTACACGTTTAACACCGCGGAGAAAATCGCGGGCATCAGCCATTGGAAATACAACCTGCAAAACCGCGCCTATTGGTTTTCGGAAAACTTCTACAACCTTATCGGTGTCGTCGCGGAAAAGTTTGCCCCATCGCTGGAAAATATTCTGCCTTTTATACATCCGGACGACCGTGAACGTCTCGTACAAATGTACACGGACGCTGTCGCGAAAAAAACACCTACTTCACTTATATTCAGGTTGTTTCCGGCCAACGGACAGATGAAATACATCCGCACGGTGAGCAGTTTTGCCGAGAATTCCAAGGGCGAATTGGTCATGATCGGCGTCAATTACGACATCACCGAACAATACGCCAACACCGCCAATTTGGAGGAAAGCAACAAGCACTTGCGGGCCATCAATGCCGAACTGGAGTCGTTCAACAACATCGTCTCGCACGATTTGCAGGAACCACTCCGGAAGATCCAAATGTTCATTTCGAGGATTGAAGAACAGGAATTCGAAGCGATTTCGCCGACTGGGCAGGATTATTTCAAAAGGATTGCATTTTCGGCCAACCGGATGCAGAACTTATTGATCGATCTGGTGAATTATTCCCGGGCGATGAAAGGCGACAAGGCCTTTGCAGACATCAATCTCACCGATGCCATGCAGGATGTAGTGCAGGAACTTTCTCTGAATATCGAAGAGCGAAATGCCGTCGTAAAAGTCGGGAATTTGCCTACCATACACGGCATACCGGCGCAAATCCACCAGCTTTTCGTGAACCTGATGACCAACGCGCTCAAATTCACCGAGCCGGGCGTACCGCCGCAAATCAAGGTGTCGCAGGAAAAGATTTCCGATGACGAGCAATGCAACGGCGTGGCGATTTCCGATAAGGAATTCGTGAAAATTGTGTTTGCCGACAAAGGCATCGGGTTTGACCAAGAGTTTGCCGATAAGATTTTCTTACTATTCCGCCGACTGGAAAAGGAAACTTATGACGGCACCGGCATCGGGCTGGCCATCTGCAAGAAAATCACCGAAAACCATAACGGTTTTATCACCGCCGAAGGCCGCCGCGGGAAAGGGGCGAAGTTTTCTATTTATCTGCCTAAGTAAATGTCCTAAGATATTCGCTTAATCTAATTTTATAAAGCATCTAAAAAGAAAAAGTCCGCAGAAAACTACGGACCTCTTTTTCAAGTAGCGAGGACGGGAGTTGAACCCGTGACCTCAGGGTTATGAATCCTGCGCTCTAACCGACTGAGCTACCTCGCCAAGAACTACAGGCGCGCCTGTAATGCGGGTGCAAATATAAGACTAAAATCGGCAGTCGCAAGCGTAAGGCCAGAAAAAAATTTTATTTCCGGAAACACTTTTATATTGGTTTATAATTCTATATATTTCACGAAAATTATGCCTCATGGATGTAAAAGTGCGATATGAACTGGAGTTTCCGTTGAACTCGTCACCGCAGTTGCTTTACCAATATATTTCGACGCCTTCCGGATTGTCTGAATGGTTTGCGGACAACGTCAATTCGCGCGGTGAGTTTTTTACATTCATCTGGGACGACATGCAACAAAAGGCGCGTTTGGTATCGAAGAAGACGGGAGAGAAAGTCAAGTTCCGCTGGGTCGATGACCACGATCAGGACACCGACCTGTATTTTGAGATGCGCATCCTGGAAGACGAAATCACCAAAGACGTTTCCCTGATGGTCATTGACTATGCAGACGAAGACGAACTCGATGAATCAAAACTGCTTTGGGAAAACCAGGTCGCCGATTTGAAACACGTCATCGGCTCGGTATAGCCAAATATAAAACTTATCTTTGCCCCACATTTTGGGGCTTTTTTTATGATTAATCTCAACGGAAACCTTATTGCCACAACCGATGTGCTCGGGGCAGACAACCGCGCTTTCTTGTTTGGCGACGGCGTTTTTGAAACGGTAAAAATCTCCTCGGGTCGCATTTTATTTCTCGAAGACCATTATTTCAGGCTGATGTCGGCCATGCGGATTGTCCGGATGGAAATTCCGATGGATTTTACCTTGGAGTTCTTCGAGTCACAAATCCTGAAAGTTGCCGAGGCACAGCGCGTCCAAGATTCGGGTCGTGCACGCATTACGGTATTCCGCAATCCCGGCGGTTTTTATCTCCCGACCGACCGCCATGTGTCGTGGGTGATTACGGCTTCGCCATTAGAAAATGCTGGATATACATTTGATGACTCTAATTACGAGGTCGATATATTCAAGGATTTTTATGTGACCGCACAACTATTGTCTACGATAAAGACCACCAACCGGATGGTCAACATAACAGGCAGTATTTTCGCCGATGAAAATGGTCTGGACAACTGCCTGCTGCTTAACGAAAACAAGAATGTCGTGGAAGCGTTGCAGGGAAACCTCTTCATGCTCTCTGGCGACCAACTCGTTACGCCTCCGGTTTCTGAAGGTTGCCTCAACGGCATCATGCGCAAGCAAGTCCTGAAATTGGCCAGGGAAATAGACGGTATTGTGGTGTCCGAAAGCATCATTTCGCCATTTGACCTACAGAAAGCAGACGAACTTTTCATCACCAATGTCATCCAAGGCATCCGACCGATTACCCAATACCGGAAAAAGGCGTACGTATCTGACTTGGCGCGCAACCTAACGGATAAACTCAATGCCACAATAGCACAAGAATAGGCTTGCGTTAGTTTAAACAATCGAAAAGTCCTTGTAAATCGGTGCTTAATTCAGCAAAGGATTCTCCGGCGCGTTGGACCAGATGGGATAATCGCCGCCCAATTCCAGGATTTTTTCTTTCCAGAAATCTGTAGTGGATTTGCCGATGATTTTGTTGTGGTAAGGATTTTCGGTGATGATCCAAGAGTTGGCTTGCATTTCACTCTCCAGTTGGTTCGCGCCCCAACCGCTATAACCTAGGAAAAACCGGATGTTTTCTTTCTTGATTTTGCCTTCGTTGATGAGGTTTTTCGTCAGCTCAAAATCGCCGCCCCAGAAAATACCGCTTGAAATCTCGATGCTTTCAGGGATTAAATCCGGGATGTTGTGAATGAAATACAGATTGTCTTGTTCCACCGGGCCGCCGTTATAAATCTTGAAGTTGGCCTCGACGTCCGGAACAAGGTCATTGATGGTGTAGCGCAACGGTTTGTTGATGATGAAGCCTACCGAACCTTCGTCGTTGTGATCTGCAAGTAAAATGACCGACCGGTTAAAAGACAAGTCGCCGATGATGGAAGGTTCGGCGATCAGCAATTGTCCTTTTTTTAATTTCTCCGAGATCATTTAACTGCAATTTGGAATTAAATGTAAATAAAAAAGATTAAAAACCAAATTTTATGATATGAAATGTCCAAAAAAAAAAGCCTTTCAGGACGAAAGGCTTTTCACAAGAGGTAATTATATTATTTTTTGTTCACGGCTGCGTCCAATTCTGCACCGCCTTTGAACTTCACTACTTTCTTAGCAGCAATTTTGATTGCTTTACCAGTTTGTGGGTTTCTTCCGTCCCTTGCAGCCCTAGAAGAAACTGACCAAGAACCGAAACCTACCAGAGATACCCTTCCGCCTTTTTTCAGCGTTCCGCTTACATTATTCAAAAATGACTCAAGAGCTGCTTTTGCTTGCCCTTTGCTTACACCTGCGTCTGCAGCCATTGCATCGATTAATTCTGATTTGTTCATGATTTAAAAAGTTATAAATTGTTGGTTAAACATACGTTAATAGTAACAAATTTAAAAGGAATTCCTTACCACGCAACGGTTCGCGGCTGAATTACGGAAATTTGTTGATAAGTTAACCCTTTTGTTGATAAAGGCGACCTAAAACGCCCGTATTTGCTCGGAAAATGACATTCCATTAAGCAATTCTGCGGCATTCATGCGCTTTTTTCCAGGGAATTGCAGCGATGTGATCTCCAGGAAACCGCCCGCAACCGCTACCTTGATGTTTTTCCTTGTTACCATGACTTTTCCAGCCGGATGGTGGTGGCCTTCCATCGTCATTCTTGCCTCGTAGATCTTGACGTTCCATTCTTGGTCACCGTCCGCGAAGAAAGTCCAGGCCGCCGGATAGGGCGACAGGCCGCGGATGAGATTAAAAATGTTCTGGGATGTTTGGTTCCAGTCGATATGGCAATTATCGCGGTTGAGCTTGTAGGCGGTTTTCAAATCCGGGTGATTGGGTTGTATCGTCGGGCTTGCTTGGCCGCTTTCAATTCTTTTCAATGTTTCAATCACGACATCTTTCCCGATATCCATCAAGCGGTCGTGCAGTTGCCCGGCATTTTCACTGGGTCCGATGGCTGTCTCGCGGCTCAAGATCATCGCCCCTGTATCAATCTGGTCGTCGATGAAGAATGTCGTTACGCCGGTTTTGGTTTCGCCATTGATGATAGCCCAGTTGATGGGCGCCGCGCCGCGGTAATCGGGCAGGAGCGAGGCGTGTAGGTTGAACGTGCCCAGTTTCGGCATACGCCACACGACTTCAGGCAACATACGGAACGCTACAACTACTTGCAGGTTCGCGTCCAAGGCTTGGAGTTCGGCCAGGAAACCTTCGTTCTTGAGGTTGGTGGGTTGCAGCAAATGAAGCCCGTGTTCGAGCGCGTACTCCTTCACAGCCGAATATTTTATCTTTTGTCCGCGGCCGGCCGGTTTGTCGGGTGCGGTAATCACGCCAACCACTTCATAGTGTGCTTTCACGATGGCATCCAAGATTCCCGATGCAAATTCGGGTGTGCCCATGAACACGATTCTGAGTTTCTCCATGTATTATTTCAAAGTGTAATGGTTGTTGGGTTTCACCGATATCAAGTCGTTGTCCAACAAATCCTGTAGCGCAAAGATAATATCCGTTTCCGGGCTTTCCGTTATTTTTTGGATGCTTCTCGAATCCAGATCGCCGGTTTTGAGCAAGGCCAGTATTTTTTCAGGCAGGCGGGCTTCGGACTTTGGTTTGTCTTTCGACGTGCAAAACGAACAAATACCGCACGGCTGGCTGTCTTTCTCGCCAAAATACGACAACAGCATCTGGCTTTTGCATTTTGTCTTATCGATGACATACGCAATCACCGATTGTAATTGGTCGTGTTTAAGCGCGTTCTGAGATTCCAAGAATTTTGAAATGCGGTTGATGGTGTGTTCGTCTTCGCGGACTTCATTAAAGGTAATTGTAGCGTCGTTTTGCCGCGCCTGATAAGCAATGATTTGCTGCTTTTCCAATTTGGCCAACAGTTGCATGATGGTTTCACCCGATGTGTGCGCTTTTTTGGACAACAGCGGAATATTCAGTGCCGTCCGGTGTTCGTAAACGCCTGGATACGTCCGTAAAATCGCGAGCATGATTTCTTCGTCGGCCGGGTTCAAACTCATGTAACGCAACACTTCGCGGGATTCAATCAGGAACTGAAGCGACACTTTTTCCGAAAATTCCTGCGAAAACGTCAACACGCCTTGCCGGTCCAGGAACTGCAGCGCGTTGAAGGTGCGCACCGCAGGGAAATCGTACTGCAGGCAAAACTGGTTGAGGTTGAATGAAAATTCTTCATCCAAGCCTTCGCCATACGCTACTTGAAAATAGTTGCACAGTTTTACATAGACCGCAGACAAAAATGCCTTATCGGGCAGCATTGACAGAAATTGGCTTTGCGCGGCCATCGCGTCCGACGGCCCCGACAGCAAAACCGCATACGCTTTCTCGGCGTTTCGTCCGGCGCGTCCGGCTTCCTGGTAGTAGCTTTCCAGATTTTCCGGATACTGCGTATGGATGACTGTTTTCACGTTGGCTTTGTCGATGCCCATGCCGAAGGCGTTCGTGGCCACCATGACCTGCGCCTTTTCGTCCATCCATCGCTGCATGTTTTTGGCCTTGTCGCCCGATGTCAATCCGCCGTGGTAAAATGTCGCGGTAAAACCCAGCGCTTCGAGTTGCGTAGCCCAATCGATGCACGCCTTGCGGTTGCGTACATATATTATGGAAGGCTGCGGATGTTTCTTCAGGATTTGCTCGATCCTGAACAGTTTGTCTTCCGCTTCCAGCACCATATAAGCCAAGTTGTCGCGCGCGAATGACTTGACGAATATTGCGGGCGCATGGAGTTTCAATTGTTGTACGATGTCTTCCCGGACGCGTAACGTCGCCGACGCCGTGAGCGCAAGAAACGGTACTTTCGGGAAAAATCCCTTCAATGCCGAAAGCTTCAGGTAAGCCGGCCGGAAATCATGGCCCCATTGTGACACGCAATGCGCTTCGTCTATGGCAATGAGGTTTATGGGCAGCGCCTTGATGCGGTCCACAATCCAATCGGCCTGCAGGCGTTCGGGCGACAGATAGAGAAATTTGTAGTTCCCAAATTGGCAGTTGTCGAGCAAGTCGCTCGTTTCGTTCTCAGACAAACCGCCGGTAAGTGCGATGGCTTTGATGCCGCGTTGCTGCAGGTTCGATACCTGGTCTTTCATCAAGGCGACGAGTGGCGAAACCACCAGACAGATGCCGTCGTCCATCAATGCCGGCACTTGGAAACAGATGGATTTTCCACCGCCGGTCGGCATGAGCGCGAACGTGTCTTTCCCTGACCGTACAGACTCGATCACGGCCAGCTGCGGCTCGCGGAATTGGTCAAAACCCCAATATTTCTTTAAGATGTCTACGGGTTGCATGGCTAGTCCAAAGGTCGGCAATATGACCCTATAAAATTACGGCTTTCCCGTAAAATTACTTTTGGTCGAGTGAAGAAAGGATAAAATCGATGCGCTCGTCCACGCTGCCTTTCGGGACTTCGATCAAATCATAACCGTAGCCGCGGTAGGTTTCCGTGAGATGGCCATAGATGAGCTTGGCCTGCTCGAAATTCTCGTACCGCTCCGCATCGGATATGTAAATTTCCTGCCACGGCGGTAAAATGAAAATCCGGGTGTAGGTGTGTTCGCGGCACGCTTGGTCAAAAAATGGCGGATACGCATCGCCGATGTAATGCATGTAGGCCAAGACATCGGGAATACCGCGGTCGAGGAAAACCAAGTCGTGTGGTTCTTCAAGTGCGCTCCGGAATTGTCTCTTGCGGCCTTCCAGCAACAATTCGCTGAACAACAACGGGTTTTCGAGGAACAATTGTTCGATGCCTTGTTTTTTTGCCTCGGCCGTCACCTCGCGCGAAATCTCCGGGTAACAGCAATACCCGCGATTGACCAGTTCGTCAATGATTGTGGTTTTGCCCGTTCCCGGCCCGCCGATAATGACAACGATTTCTTTTGGCACGTTTGCGAAAATAAGCCGCAAAGCTAATAAAATTGTCGGTACCAACAGGCATGGTTGTCAAGCGATATTTACGGGAGTGATGTGCATCAAATCGAAACCCGCTGACGAATGTTGATTATTTGGTGAAAACTATCGGAACAGCGCCTCAACTGTCAGTTCAATCGCGTATATTTGCGTTTATTTTTTGCTGATGGATAAAGATAGAGAAGCGTTTTTCCTGCGCCTCAAGGAAGAGCTCGCGGGTAGCGCAGACTGGCCCGCGTTATACCTTTACAAATTTATTGTTCCTACGGACCGTGACAAAATAGAAGCTGTCGAAAATGCGTTTGACGGATTGGGTGCCGTGATTACCACCAACCAGTCCAAGAACGGAAAGTACACTTCGGTATCGGTGAACGTGGAAATGCGCGACCCCGATCACGTCATCGAAAAATACCTTGCCGTCTACGAAATAGAAGGCATCATATCCTTGTAATTATGGCTACAAAATACCAAAGGGAAAACGCCGCAGATGTTGTACATTATTTAGAGTACAACGCAGAGCGCCCGCCGCTGATCATTCCTGAATATGGCCGTCACCTGCAAAAGCTGATTGACCAGGCCGTGGCGGTGCAAGACCGTGACGAACGCAATAAATTGGCGCGTTACATCATTCAGGTCATGGGCAGCTTGAACCCGCATTTACGCGATGTGCCCGATTTCCAGCACAAACTCTGGGACCAATTGTTCATCATGTCCAATTTCAGGCTCGATGTAGATTCGCCGTACCCGATTCCGTCGCGTGAGGTGTTGCAGCTGAGGCCAGACCCGCTGCCGTATCCGCAACGTTCGCCGAAATATCGTTTCTACGGCAACAACATCACGTACATGATTGACGTGGCCAACAGTTGGGAAGACGGCGAACTCAAAAGCGCGCTCATCAAGGTCATCGCCAACCACATGAAGAAATCTTACCTGAGTTGGAACAAAGATACGGTGACAGACCACGTCATTTTCGAGCACTTACTGGAACTCTCGGGCGGCAAGATCAACCTGTCGCAAAGCGAGGAAGAACTGTTGAACACCAACGATTTGATGCGTACCAACAAGAAGACCTCCAACAAGATGCAGCAGCAAGGCCCGCAGAAGATGATGCAGCAAAAGCAGAAAAAGCAAAAGAACAGAAAGCAGTAACCACTGCATAGAATATTAAGTCGTAAACGAACCTTTATGAGTGTTTTTAAAATCGAGGGCGGCCACCGTCTGAAAGGTGAAATCACGCCGCAGGGCGCGAAGAATGAAGCATTACAGATTTTGTGCGCGGTGTTGCTGACACCAGAGAAAGTCACCATCAACAACATCCCGGATATCATTGACGTGAACAAACTCATCACGTTGCTGGGCAATCTGGGCGTGAAAATCCAGAAGAATGGCAAAGGTTCCATCACGTTCCAGGCTGACGAAGTCAATGTGGGTTACCTCGAAACGGAAGCGTTCAAAAAAGAAGGCGGTTCGCTCCGTGGCTCAATCATGATTGTCGGGCCGTTGCTTGCACGTTTCGGTCGCGGTTACATCCCGAAACCGGGCGGCGACAAAATCGGGCGCAGAAGGTTGGACACGCACTTTGAAGGATTCATCAACCTTGGCGCGAAATTCCGCTACAACCGCGAAGACCATTTCTACGGTGTGGAAACCAGTGAAGGCTTGACGGGAACCGACATGTTGCTCGACGAAGCCTCGGTGACCGGCACGGCCAACATCGTCATGGCGGCTGTTTTGGCCAAAGGCACGACGACTATTTACAACGCGGCCTGCGAGCCGTATCTGCAGCAATTGTGCAAGATGCTCAATTCGATGGGCGCGAAAATCACGGGCATCGGGTCAAACCTGCTGACGATTGAAGGTGTGGAAAGCCTCCGAGGTTGTGAGCACCGCATCTTGCCGGACATGATTGAAATTGGGTCGTGGATCGGCTTGGCGGCGATGACACGCAGCGAAATCACGATCAAGAATGTGAGCTGGGACAACCTCGGCGTCATCCCGAACACGTTCCGTAAACTGGGCATTACGCTCGAGCGCCGCGGTGACGACATCTTCATCCCGACGCATGAGAATTACCAAGTGAAAACAGACATCGACGGTTCCATCCTGACCGTAGCCGATGCGCCGTGGCCTGGCTTTACGCCGGATTTGCTGAGCATCATTCTCGTCGTGGCGACACAGGCCAAAGGCGATGTCCTGATCCACCAAAAAATGTTTGAAAGCCGTTTGTTCTTCGTGGACAAACTTATCGATATGGGTGCAAAAATCATCTTGTGCGACCCGCACCGCGCCGTCGTGATTGGGCATAATTTCCAGTCGCAACTCAAGGCCACAACCATGTCTTCACCGGATATCCGCGCGGGTATTTCACTCTTGATCGCGGCGTTGTCGGCCAAAGGCACGAGCACCATCCAGAACATCGAGCAGATTGACCGCGGTTACGAGAACATCGACGAAAGATTGCGCGCCATCGGAGCGAAGATTGTCCGCGCTTAAAAAAGTTCAAGGCGTAAGGTTCAAAGTTTAAAGTTACGGTAAAACAACTTTGAACTTTGAACCTTGCACTTTAAACTAATCCAAAATATTCAAAAATTTCAACCCGAACACCACGCCATCTTCCAGAAATCCGCCTTGGTAGGCGCGTACGTAGTCAAACCTGAAAATCCGGAACTTTCCGAAGCCAAGATTGTCAAGCCCGATGCTGAATTCGTTGTAAGGCTTGCGGTCCGGAACGGCGAGGTTCGCCGCACCAATGACCAGCGTCGCCTTGAGCTTGTTGAGCAACGGGATTTTGTTGATGAGGTAGCCGTTGTCATCGTATTCAAAGTGCGATTCAAAATATTGGTCGTTCGTGCTGGCCGTGTAATAAGGCAATAAATTAAAAGTATTGAGGTAGCGCTCGGATTGCCCGATGTGCGTGCGGTTGCCGTTGAAATGCTTATAGTCGACGAACGAAATGCTGTCGGCATCAAAGAATTTTCCGGCTTTGAGGTTCATCCCCAAAACGCCTTTGTTGCCCAAATCAAGGTCATACACCAGCCGCGTCATGGCGTGCATAAACTCATATTTTTTCTCGCTTGCGGCGAAACCTTTTTCGGCGCCCACAAAAACGACTGGGTAACGGTCATTTGGGATGTTGTATTTCCCGTCTGGCCGCGACCAGTATTGTTGCCCGAAGTTAAAGCGTGCCACCAAGAGTGCTTTCGCCAGATGGTGCGTTTCAAAAGCCGGCGTGAGGAAATCGTCCGGCGCGAGCGGGTTGTTGGATGTGTAGCCTTTGCTGTTGCGTAAAATGGACTCGTCGGTATTGTTGAACAGCGGTTTTCGGCGGTTGTATTCCACGTTTGCCTGTAATGTAAAGCCGTTGGCGATTTCGTCGGAGAACTGCAGCCCGATGAAGTTGCGGTCGTACAGTTTCATGAAATTGTTCCTGAAAAGCGTCGTGGCCAGTGAATTCACCACGCGGTTGATGGGTTTGGCGGCGTTGAATTGCTCGATGCTGCTGCCGCCGGACAAAGTCATCTGCAAATTATCGGTATTGTTGAATTTCCTTGTGACGTAGCCGGTAGCGCGGAACCGGTCTTCCGAAAACCCGTAGCTGAAATTGCTGCCAATGGTCGTAAACGTGCGTTTGTCCGGGTTGCGTTTGGTGTAGGAAACCCCAGTTGCCGTATTATAACCTTGCACCGTATTGAACCCGATACCGGTGAGCAGGCCGTCGTACGTGATGGACCAGTTCTTAAAGGAATTCCGGAACGTGTAGCCCGTAACCGGCGCAGACCATTTAAATTTGTTGCGTTTCGCATCGATAGAATCGAGGTACGGCTGCGATTTTTTCTTGGTTTGTAGTTTGTCTTTCTTGACGTAATCCGCGGATTCTTCTTCGGTAAGCGGCACCGGGCGCATCTGGTTCCAGTACGCGTCATCTTTTTTGTTCGCGCCTTTCTCAAACGACAACACTTCCGGCCCGAAGGTTTTTCGTTCAAAACGGTCTTCAAATTCGAAATTGCTATAGACGTACGTAAACTTTCCGTTGACATTGATGCCGAGCATGCCTGCCTCGAAATCGATGGTTTGCGTGTTGCGCACCCAGATTTGGTTGGCTGGGTTGTAATTGAAATTCTGCTTGATCCAGAGTGTGTTGATGGCCGGCTCCTGCATTTGGCTGCCTTTGATGCTGACATCTACGGCGTATATCGCCCACGAATCGTCCAATATATATAGGTAACCTTCAAAACAAGGTTCTAGCGCGCGCTTAGGCGTGAACTTGATTTTGTTGACTTGCTGCCGGTTTTCGGTGAAAAATGTGCCTTCCAAGGTATACTTGTAATAATTGAAGGCGTTCGACGCGATGGGCGAGATGATGTTCACATCGAACGGAATGTAATTTTCGTAGAAGTCGAAATCGACAGACGCGGCGTTGTTGAAACTGAAGCCGTTGTCGTTCCCGCTTACCTTGGAGGCGATGATGGTTTCCTTGATTTTGTCGGGTTTCTGGTAGACAATCTTCGACACGGTTTCCGACAGGTATAAAATGCCGGTTCGCGTCGAATCCAGAATGTCGTCGAACATATCGATCTTCTGCCCGAGGACTGTTTTCGGCGCATTTTTGATCCTGAAAATGCCACGGGAATAAAAATCTGCCCGATATTTTGCGGTTTTGGCGGCGTTTTCCTTTCGGGCGGCAATGGCTTTTTTGATGATGGCGTTGGCCGGGTTGTCTTTCGGATTCAGGACGAGTTCGGCCAGTTCGATGCTTTCTTCGGCCAGTTTCACATCCAGCGTATGCGGCAATTGCGTCACGTTGGCGGTGATTTTCTTGGTCTTGAAGCCGAGATACTGAAACACCAGCACATATTTTCCGGACGATTTGACCGCGATTTCATACTGGCCACTCTCATTGGTCGTCGTTCCGTTGTAGGTGTTTTCGACCACAATCGATACGAACGGCAACGGATTGCCCTTTTCGTCGGACACCGTGCCGCGGATTTGCCCCGTCAGGATTGTCGAAACGAACAACAAGAGTAAGGTGATTTTTTTCATGGATTGGTGAAAGAAAGCAAGGCCAGTTCGTAGCTTTTGAGCCCGAACCCGAGAATGACCCCGCGTGCATGCGCCGAGATGTACGAATGATGCCGAAATTCTTCGCGCGAAAACGTGTTGGAAATATGTACTTCAACGACTGGCGTGGCAATGGCTTTGACGGCGTCGCCAATGCCCACGGAAGTATGCGTGTAAGCGGCGGCATTGAGAATAATCCCGTCGTAACTGAATCCGGTTTCCTGCAATTTGTTGATGATTTCGCCCTCAATATTGCTTTGGAAATACTCCAATGTTACGTTGCTATGATTGGCTTTTAACTGCGCAAAGTACGAATCGAAGTCCTGGTTGCCGTACACATCGGGTTCGCGCTTGCCCAACAAGTTCAGGTTTGGGCCGTTGATGATGATGATTTTCATAGGGATTTTACTTTTGCCGCAGCGTAAAAATAGGATATTATCTGTTTGCGTCTGCGCATAAAAAAACCACTCCTTAATATAAGGAATGGTTTTTCAGGTATTGATGGCTTAAAGGAAATTATAACCTACCGAGAATTGCACGACCGAGTTCTTGACTTCGGCGTCTTTCGAGGCTTCCGTCAAACCCGCTACGTAACGCGCTTGGGCAAAAAGGCTTTTCGTGATGTTTACCGTTACGCCGCCGGCCACGGCAAAATCGTAATCTTCATTCTCAATGTCGTCGGCAATCTCATCGCCATCGAGTAGGAACGAAAACTGCGGGCCAAGGTCAATGCTGAATTTTTCTTCGACGATGTAAATCCGGGCCAGTACCGGTACCGAAATATAGTCGAGGTTGAAATCGCCGACACCTTCAACATCTGCGCCCTGAGACGTGTAGAGCAGTTCCGGTGCCACGGAGAATTTTTTGGAGATACCAATTTCGGCCGCGCCGCCCGCATGGAAACTCGTGCGTGTCTTTGTTTGGATGTCGCTACCTGTAAAGTTCGCGAAGTTCGGGCCGGCCTTGATGCCGAGTTTGAACACTTGTGCTTGGCTTGGAAGCGCGAACGCCACAACGGCCAATAAGGAGAAGATTGCTTTTTTCATCGGATTAATTCGTTTTAATGATTTTGGTAAAATTAACGATAACCCATGGTCATTTGTTATATAATAATGGACAAGAATTACAAGATATCTAAGGCACGTATCCGGAACCGTTAATAACTTTGTTGATAAAGTGCCGTGTCTCGGGCAACCCAAAACGCTAGTAAAATCTAATTTTGACCATTATTAACTAAGTTGTGTTAGGTATGTGTGTTCATTAAGTAATGCTGAAAATTTCTTTAGTAAGTAGTTTCGTATTATTTTTTTTATACATTTGCCGCATAATTTTAAAACAAAACAAAACATGAAAAAAATTATTTTTGCCGCTGCAGCATTGTTCGCTTTCGGATTTGCTAACGCACAAGACAAAAAAGAATCAGAAGGTGGAAAAGGTTTTGCTAATGGCGACGTTTTCATTTCTGGCTCTTTCGGTATCAGCTCATCTAAAGAGGGTGATTTGAAAACTAACGGTTTCGAAATCATGCCAAGGGTAGGTTTCTTCGTATCTGAGAACATTGCTATCGGTGGCCAAATCGGTTACGAGTCTACGAAAGTTGACAACGGTGTGGATGATGCTACAACAAACGCATTGACTATCGGTGCTTTCGGTCGTTACTACATGACACCTGCCAGCGATTTCTCTTTGTTCGGTCAATTGGGTGTGAACTACCGTACTGCTGAAGACGAAGCTGAAATTAAAACTAACGGTTTTGAAGTTGCTTTGGCTCCGGGTGTAAGCTACTTCTTGTCTGACAACTGGGCTATCGAAGCTTCAATCGGAGTTTTGGGCTTCTCGTCTGAGAAAGAAGACGTTGACGGTGCTGAAAACAGGACTACATTCGGTCTTGGACTTGACATGGAAGATATCAACTTCGGTATCATCTACAAGTTCTAATCAGGACTTATCATAAAAGAAAACCTCCCAATTTGGGAGGTTTTTTGTTTTTACACCGATTGGTTTTTAGAATTTATAGCCAATGCCAACCTGGATGACCGAGTTGTGCGCGTCTGAGTCCTTGATGATTTCCGTCATACCGTAAGTGTAACGGCCAGTAGCGAACAAGCCCATCTCTGTCTGGAACGTAAGGCCGCCGGCAACGCCGAAGTCGAAATCTTCGGCCTCGCTGGTTTCGAGATCACCGCCGTCGCCAGTTGGGTCGGCATCGATTTCCTCGTTCACCAAGAAGCTGAACTGCGGGCCAACCTCGAAACTCAGGCCTTTCGTGACATAGATTTTCGCGAGCACAGGAACGTCGATGTAGTCCAGTTGGTATTCAATCTCACCATCGCCGCCTACCAGACCACCGTCGATTTCGCTCTTAAAACCTTTACTGGAATACAAGCCTTCCACCTGCAGGGAAAACATCTCCGCCAATGGGAATTCGGCCAATGCGCCTACGTGAAAGCTGGTGCGCATGTCTGGGCTGTCGAAGTCGTCACCGGTGATCGTGGCGAAGTTGACACCGCCTTTTACGCCGAAGCTGGCAGATTTGTCTGATTTGTTGTCAGCTTCATTTTGGGCGTTTGCCGTCAGGGTAGAAGCGAATACGATTGCAGTTGCGAAGATTTTTAAAGTTTTCATTGTTTTTTATTTTAAGTTAGTAAGCCAAAATTACCCTGTTGGTTTAGGGTAAGTCTTACAACTTTTGCATTTTGCTTTACAGGATTCTATGAAAAGCTGGTCGTCGTACATCAAGAATTTCCAGTCGTATCTCAAGATCGAACGCGGCTTGAGTGTGCATACCGTGGCGAATTATACCTTTGACATCGAGCGGCTTTGCAGTTTTCTTGCTGAACAACAAATCGAGGTTTCGCCCATTGTCATCAAGGAAGAAACTGTGCAGCAGTTCATTTATAAAGTGTCAGGCGAGTTGAATGCGCGTTCACAGGCGCGGATCATTTCGGGTCTGAAGAGCTTTTTTACTTGGCTGATTTTTGAGGATTACCGTCAGGACAACCCGATGGTGCTCATTGAAACGCCCAAAACCGGCCGCAAACTTCCCGATACCTTATCGGTCGATGACATCGACAATCTCATCGGCGCGATTGATTTGTCATTGCCGGAAGGCGAAAGAAACCGCGCGATGCTGGAAACCTTGTACGGTTGCGGGTTGCGTGTCTCGGAACTCGTGTCGCTGAAAGTGTCGGATTTGTTTTTCGATGAAGGTTTCGTCAAAGTCACGGGCAAAGGCAACAAGCAACGTTTCGTTCCTATTGGCCCGCAAACGCAGCGGTTCATTGATTTTTATCGCAACGGCATCCGCAGTCATCTGACCATCCAGAAAGGGTTTGAAGATACGTTGTTCCTCAACCGCCGCGGCCGACAGCTCACGCGCGCGATGGTGTTCACGATCATCAAGGAGTTGGCGGTGAAAATCGGCCTTAAAAAGAACATCAGCCCGCACACGTTGCGGCATTCCTTTGCGACGCATTTGTTGGAAAATGGCGCCGACCTGCGTTCGATACAATTGATGCTCGGCCATGAATCGATTACGACGACCGAAATCTACGTGCATCTGGACCGAAAGCATTTGACGCAAGTGATGCAGCAGTTTCATCCAAGGAAATAGATTGCTTCGCGGAAAGAGCAAAGACCGCTTCGCTGAAAGACTGCCTACGCGGGGAATTGGGTCAAGGTTTTTGGATTGGGCTGTTCGCGTGCGTTAGCGATGGAAGCAAAGTACCGCGTACTGCGGACAGCGCGGCCGAAGGCAACGCCAAAAAAAAATCCGGAACAATGCCCGGATTCTTTTTTTGATCTAATCGTTTCGCCTTCGAACTTCGGTCCGACTTTTATTTTGCGATGTTCACCGCACGCGTCTCACGGATTACCGTTACTTTCACTTGCCCCGGATACGTCATCTCGGTCTGGATTTTCTGTGAAATCTCGAACGACATGTTCGCGGCATTTTCGTCGTTTACTTTTTCGCTTTCTACGATGACGCGCAATTCACGGCCGGCCTGGATGGCGTAGGCATTCTTCACACCGCTGAACCCGAAGGCGATGTCTTCGAGGTCTTTCAAACGCTGGATGTATGAATCCAACACTTGGCGGCGTGCGCCTGGCCTTGCGCCCGAAATCGCGTCGCACACCTGGATAATCGGTGAAATCAAATACTTCATCTCGATTTCGTCGTGGTGCGCGCCAATGGCGTTGCAAACTTCTTCTTTCTCGCCGTATTTCTCGGCCCATTGCATGCCCAAAAGTGCGTGTGGCAAGTCGCTTTCGGTATCGGGTACTTTGCCGATGTCGTGGAGCAATCCGGCGCGTTTGGCCAGTTTCACGTTCAAGCCCAATTCTGCTGCCATGATGCCGCAGAGTTTGGCTACCTCGCGTGAGTGCTGCAACAGGTTCTGGCCGTAAGACGAACGGTATTTCATGCGTCCGACAATGCGGATGAGTTCAGGATGCAATCCGTGGATGCCCAAATCGATGACGGTGCGTTTGCCCACTTCGGCGATTTCTTCCTCGATTTGCTTGGTGGTCTTGGCCACGACTTCCTCGATACGCGCCGGGTGAATACGGCCATCGGTAACCAGTTTGTGCAAAGACAAACGGGCAATCTCGCGGCGCACCGGGTCAAAGCACGACAGTATGATGGCTTCAGGCGTGTCGTCCACGATGATTTCCACGCCGGTAGCGGCTTCGATCGCGCGGATGTTTCTTCCTTCGCGGCCAATGATACGGCCTTTTACGTCGTCGGACTCAATGTTGAATACCGATACGCAGTTCTCGACGGCTTCTTCGGTTCCGACGCGCTGGATGGTGTTGATGATGACTTTCTTGGCTTCTTGCTGCGCGGTCATTTTGGCTTCTTCCAACGTGTCTTGGATGTATGACATCGCCTTGGTCTTGGCTTCCGCCTTCAAGCCTTCCACCAATTGGTCGCGCGCGTCTTCGGCAGACAATCCTGAAATGACTTCCAGTTGCTCGAGTTGGCTTTTGTGCATGCGCTCGACTTCCTGGTGTTTGCGGTCAAGGATTTCAACCTTAGATTGGTATTCGGCCATTTTGGCTTCGAAATCGTCGCCAGCTTTCTTGGCGCGGGCGAGTTCCGAAGAGATTTGCGATTCCTTGTCGCGCGTGCGTTTTTCGATTTCTGCGATTTTCTTGTCGCGGGCCAGGATGACTTGTTCGTGCTCGGCCTTCATTTCGATGAATTTCTCTTTCGCCTGAAGAATTTTTGCTTGTTTGGTATTTTCGGCCTGCAGGTTGGCTTCTTTCACGATCGCGGCCGCTTCTTTTTTCGCGTTCTTGATCAGGTTGGAAACGTTGCTTTTTTCAAGGTATTTGGCGATGCCGAACCCGGCTGCCGCACCAACGATTCCGATGATGATTATAAGTAATGTACTGTCCATTTTGGTTTGTGTGTGTTAAGAACTGGTTGCCTTTCGGCTATTTATAAAAAAAAAGCCTACATCAGAAAGATTTTATAAACTCGTAAAGACAAGTTTTGAGCTAACTCACTGTTCAAGCTTCCGCGACGGGGCGGCATGCTATAGTAGTGATGATTCGCTCATTCTAAATTGTTAGTGTTGAGTTTATCAAATTTGGTCTAATGTAGGCAGTATCGTGTGTATAAGAACGTATTATCTGTCGAGATGTTGCGCCAGTAAATCATTGAGCTTCGCCAGGCGGCCGATGGTTTCGGTGCCGTCGATCGCGTTGTCCATCTGCTTCTGTTCAACCTGTGCGGCAAATTGCAGCGCACACATGGCCAGAACGTCTTGCTTGTCGCGAACGGCGTAATTCTCCTCAAATTGCTTGATCATCATATCGATTTTCTTCGCGGCGCTTCTCAGGCCTTCTTCCTGCGCCATGTCTACCGTCAGCGGGTACACACGGTCGGCAATCGATATCTTGATTTTCAGCTTTTCACTCATGTTAATCTGCCAGTTGCGCGATACAATGATCGATGTCGCGGATCAATGAATTTATCTTAAGCTTCGTCTCTCTTTTATTTTCGTCACTGCCCAGTAATGCGTTGGCCGTCTTCAGCGTTTCGTAGGCTTCCTTCATCGAAGCCAGTTCTTCCACTTGTTTCCTGGCCGCCGTTTCCGACGTCCCGATTTGCTGTTTCAGGGTAACGATTTGGCCTTCAAGACTGTCGATTTTCGCGATCAGCTTGGCGACCCTGCTTTCCAGAGTATCAATTATTGCGGCAATTTCACTCATTTCCGGCTTCGGTCATTACTTAGGTTACAAATTTAGTATTCTCATCCAAACAAGCCAATCTTTTGTTTGGAAATTTTTGGTTCACCGCGAATCCGCGAACTATTTACTTTCCAATTCGTGAATTCGCGGTATGAAAATCATTCTGGCGCAATAATTTCACAAATTTGACGGTTATACCGCAACACCCATTTCAAAAGCTTTGATTATTTTCGCATAAAACGCCACCATGAGATTTTTTATCAGCCTTTTATTCCCGATTTTCTTATTCGCCCAGAATTATCCGAAGGATTATTTCCGCCGCCCGCTCGACATTCCGCTGCAACTCGCCGGGAATTTCGGGGAATTGCGGAACAACCATTTCCACGCGGGTTTTGATTTCCGCACGCAACAAAAAGAAGGATTTAACGTCTATGCCGCCGCCGATGGGTACGTGTCGCGCATCAAGTATTCTACTTATGGTTACGGAAAGGCGATTTACATCACGCACCCAAACGGTTATACGTCACTCTACGGGCATTTGCAGGACGCTGCCGGCCCGATTTACGATTACATCAAAAATTACCAGTATAAGAATCAGGTTTTTGAATTTGAGTATTTCCCGAAACCGGACGAGTTGCCCGTAAAGAAAGGCCAAATCATCGCGCTTTCAGGGAATACCGGCGGTTCTGAAGGGCCGCATTTGCATTTCGAGATCCGCGACGCCAAGACCGAGAACATCATCAACCCCTATTTCTTTGGGTTTACCACGGAAATCCCGGACACGAAAAAACCGGTCATCACCAGTTTGATGGTCTATCCGATCGACGAGAATGCTGTGGCGAACAAGTCTAACCTGCCCACGATGCTCGATGTAAAGAAGTTGGCCGACGGTTCGTACATCGCCGAGAAAGTCTTTGCGAAAGGCAAGATCGGTTTCGGCTTCGCGGGCTATGACGCTGACGACAATTCCGGCAACCCGAACGGGATTTTCCAGGTGAATTCCTTTCTAAACGGACAACCTTCGTTTGGTTATGCGTTTACGACGTTCCATTTCAACGAAACGCGGTACGTCAATGCCTTGATCGATTATCCGCGATACAAAGCCACATCGCAACGCATCCAGCGGTTGTTCATGAAGAACAGATACGATTTCAGCCTCGTAAAACCCGATGCCAACAAAGGTTTTTTGAATGTCCAGCCGAACATCGACAATGTGTATCGCATCGAAGCCAGCGATTTCAACGGGAATAAGAGCACGATTTCCATCCCGATCGAGTATGCCGATGCTGCGCCGACATCGGTTGCTGCGGTCAACAAAACACCGTATTTCCTGGATGTTGCGAAAGACCATCGGTACGAACAGGGCGATTTTTCTTTCGAATTCCCGGCCGGCACATTCTACGAGGATTTTTATCTGGACTTCGACGTGGCCGGCGGATTTTTGAATATCAAGAACAAAAACGTGCCTGTGCATTCGGCGTATACGATTTATAAAAAGGATAATTCCGTTTCGCCCGACCTGCGTGAGAAGACGTTTATCGCCACCTATAATGGAGACAGGGCAACCTACAATGATACTAAATACAAAGACGGCGCATTCCAGACACGGGTCAAAGTACTCGGAAAATTCGGGTTGGCCAAAGACACGACCGCCCCGAAGATCACGCTCGCAAAATCCATCCAAGGCAAATGGCTCAGCAAACAACGGTATCTGAATGTATTTATCCGAGACGATTTGTCGGGCATCAAGAAATACGACGCCTATCTGAACGGCAAATGGATCTTGATGGAATACAACTACAAAAATGGCAAACTCACGCACGATTTCAAGGATGGCATCGTGGCTGAAGGGCGCAATGAATTAAAAGTGGTCGTTTCTGACAATGTGGGAAATTCTGCTATCTTTGAAACGCACTTTTTCAGAAGCCAATAATAATAGAGAACGTTCGTGGTCTGGCCCATTGGCTTGGCGACCAACTTCTGACTAAAATAGAACTCTTTGAAAATCCAAAATCTAATCCCTTCCGTCCTTTTTTTCCTGTTGTGTTTTACTGCTATGGCGCAAACGGCGCGGGTAAAAGGCATCATCCTCGATGAAACCAACCAGCCGGTTCCGGGCGTAACGGTGGTTTGCGAAGACAAGACCACAACCACCAACGAGAACGGTTTTTACCTCTTGAATGTGCCCGCGAACAAAGAATTGAACATCGTCTTTACCCACAGCGTGCTCAAGAAAGTCGTGTTGCCGATCAGCCTAAAAACAAACGAAGATTACGAATACAACTTTTTCATGACCGATGCCGAGCAACTGGGCGGCGTAACGGTAACGCGCGGCACGCGGAAAAGGGTAGAAGGCATCGTGGATATTGCGCCCGAAGTCATCCGGAAAATCCCGGGGGCGAATTCCGGCGTCGAAAACATCATAAAGACCTTGCCCGGCGCATCGTCAAACAGTGATTTGAGTACAGCTTATTCCGTGCGCGGCGGCAACTATGACGAAAACCTCGTTTATGTCAACGAAGTTGAAGTGTATCGCCCGTTTTTGATTCGGTCCGGGCAACAAGAAGGTTTGAGTTTCACCAATACCGATTTGGTTCAGAATGTTGATTTCTCGGCGGGCGGTTTCCAAGCAAAATACGGTGATAAACTCTCGTCGGTGCTTGACATCCAGTACCGCAGGCCCACCAAATTCGGGGCGTCGGCCGAAGCGAGTTTCCTCGGTGGCAGCGCATCCGTTGACCTGGTATCGAAGAACCAGAAGTGGACCGGTATTGCCGGTTTCCGTTACCGCGACAACAGTCTTTTGGTGAACAGTCAGGAAACCTCCACGAATTTCCGTCCGCGGTTTCTGGATTTCCAGGCGAATATCACCTACACGCCGTCAACGCGCTGGCAGTGGAGTTTCCTCGGCAACATTTCCCAGAACAAATACGATTACCAGCCGCTCACACGCCAGACCAATTTCGGCACGATAGACGAACCTATTGCACTTCAGGTGTTTTACGAAGGGCAGGAAAAAGACCGCTATACGACGTTTTTTGGTGCAGCGAAATCGGTTTTCGAAATGAATGAAAACAACACGTTCAAGTTCATCCTATCGGGCTATCATACCGTGGAGCAGGAATATTTCGACATTTTTGCGGCGTATTTCCTGGGCGAAGTCGATCAGAACATCGGTTCGGAAACCGTGGGCGATGTCAGCTTCAACCAAGGCATCGGCACGCAACTCAACCACGCCCGGAATGATTTGGATGCGCTGATCGTCAATGCAGAAGTGAAAGGTTTCCATAAACTACAGCGCGAGGCTGAGATAGAATGGGGCGTGAAATTCACCCGCGAAGACATCCGCGACCGTATCGTAGAATGGGAAGTAATTGATTCTGCTGGTTTCTCGATCAACCCGCCGATTATCGACGTGCCGCGCGACCAGCCGTACAATCCGTACACCGGGCCGCTCGTACCGTACCAAAATGTCCGTGCGAAGAATTTCGCAAACGTTGACCGTTATTCGGGATATGTGCAATGGAACAAGCGCGCCACTTGGAACGGCCATGCGATTTGGCTCAATGCAGGCGTGCGCACGCACAGTTGGCTCGTTTCTGGAGACAACATCGACGGAAAGATGCAGACCGTTTTCAGCCCGCGCGCCCAGTTTGCCATCAAGCCCAATTGGGAAAAAGACATGGTGTTCCGGCTTTCTGGCGGCATGTACCACCAGCCGCCGTCTTACCGCGAGTTGCGTGATTCTTCGGGCGTGGTGCGTCCGGATGTCAAGGCGCAGCAATCCATCCATATCGTCGCGGCCAATGATTACAGCTTCAGATGGCTCGGCGACCGCAGGTTCAAGTTGGTTTCAGAAGCGTACTACAAGTCACTTTCAGATGTGAATACCTATACGCTCGACAACGTCCGGATCCGTTACAGTGCAGACAACGACGCCAAAGCATACGCCTATGGGCTGGATTTGCGCCTCAACGGCGAGTTTGTTCCGGGCACCGAATCGTGGTTCAGTTTCGGTTATATGAAGACCGAGGAAAACATCGCCGGGCAGGGTTACATTCCGCGCCCGACGGACCAACGCCTCAAATTCGGTGTCTTGTTTCAGGACTACATGAAGAATATTCCGGGCGTGAAATTGTATCTGAACATGGTGTACAACACCGGATTGCCGGGCGGTTCGCCGTCGTACGCCAACCCGTATGATTACCAGACGCGCCTTCGCGATTACCGCCGTGCCGATGTCGGGTTCATGTACGTCTTGACCGAAAACAACAAAAATCGTCCGGACGGCCATTGGCTTAAGCGTTACAAGGATTTGTCTGTCGGGTTTGAGATTTTCAACTTGTTCAACAACCAGAACGCCATCACCAATACTTGGGTGCGCGACGTCTATACGAAGAACCAATACGGCATTCCGAACTACATGACCACGCGCGTTTTTAATGTGAAAGTTTCCGCAAGGCTGTAAGCTTCAAACACGGAATTAATTATCTTTGGGCGTACAATCCGGAATCTTATGAAAAAATACTTCCTGCTCGCCGTTGCCGTGCTGTTGGTTTCCTGTAAAGAAGAAAAAGAAAAGCCGAAAGTGACTTATGACTCGGCCGCCAAGGCGAAAACGGAAACGCCGAAGCCCGATTCTTCTTCGGTGGCCATTGCCGATTTGCCGGTTCAGATTACGGGCACGGATTACCTGATCCATCCCATTGGCGACATCCGCATTTACGACAAGAAGTATGATTCGGGAAGTTCGGCCAGCAGTGATGTGAGTTACCGGATTTCCAATTATTCGGAATTCGAGATCACGGGTTACCTGCGCAACATGAAGTTCCAGGCGAAAGGTTCAGATTCGCTGACTGTTTTGACCGACAAACCTGTCCTGATCCAATCCGCAAGCTATCTGAAGGCATTTGCGGACAAAGGCAAACCGCAACTTTTGGTGTATACGCTCTCCGACATGGACACCAACAAAGACGGCAAGATTGACGCCGCCGACATCAAATCTTTATACATCAGCACTGTTTCCGGCGAGCGCTTTACAAAGTTGTCGCCCGATATGTGGGAATTAATTGACTGGAGATTGGTGGAACAACGCGACCGCTTGTATTTCCGGACCATCGAGGACGCAAACAAAAACGGCGAGTTCGACAAAGAAGACTTGGTGCATTACAGCTATGTCGATTTGGGCGAAAAAGAGTGGAAAGCCGTGGCCTACCAGCCGATTTAAGCTTCACTTCCAACCGAAAATTCTTCCGTCATGACTGATATTTTCAGCAGCGATATCTCAGAGGCCGTCAATGTCAAAAACTTGCTGGAAAATGCGGGCATCCGCGTGTTTCTGGTCAACGAACACATGTCAAGCATTGAACCTGGACTGGTTGCTGCGAGTGGTTTCGATGCGGCTACTTTGCGGATCGATGATGCCGATGTGGCGAAAGCCAGCGCAGTAATCGACCAATACCGAAACGGATTTTAGTTAAATCAGGATGTCGCTTTCGAGGTCTGACTTTTCAATGTCGAAATCGAAATCCAGTCTTTTCAAGAGTTCAATCACCAATCTTTTGTACCAGTTTTCAGACTTCGGATGGATGTAGATTTTGTCGATGAGTTGGTGGATGTCCACGGCAATCTTCAGCCCGTCGTTTAAGGTCATGTCGTGCGGCGTCACATCGGTAATAATCCGGATTTCACGCTCATACTGGAAACTTTTCCGCTTGAACAGGAACGGGAAGAAAGCGTCGTCAAACGGGATGTATTCTTTTTTGTAGTCGATGTAATTCACCTCGCCGATGTACTGCGGGAAATGTTGCTCCGGCGCAACGGCTTTCTGCAACCGGCCTACGGTAGAACGAATGGCCAAACCTTCGCTGCTGGCGGTAAAAATCTGCCACATCGCAAACGACTCGTATTCGTTGATGTGCCAACTGCTCACAGCCACTTTCTCGCGGTGCGTTTTGTAGTACGCGAGGAATTCTGGATTATCTGCCGAGAGTTTTTTAATTTCTTCAAAAGTAGGCTCACTGAACGTGCCTTCGTATTGGTCTTCGAACTTGTCCGACCGCGACATGAACAACTTGTGCGACAACAACAAATCCAGGAACTTCGACAAATCGAGGTATTTCCAAACAACGGTGTCCGGATGCGGGAGATTGATGTTTGGATGATGCGTAAACATAGTTGATAGTTGTTAGTTGCTAGTTGCTAGATGTTCGAGCTAGCCGTGATATTTCAGTTTCGAAAAATCATTGATATAAAAGTCAGTTTTTAAACAAAGTTGAATAAGAGTCAGATGTTTAATTTTAGAATAATTATCTAGCAACTATCAACTAAAAACTAACAACTCGCCGCTACTCAAACGACTGCATCGCCACCAATTTCTGGTACGCACCGCCTTTGGCCAGCAGTTCGTCATGGGTGCCTTGCTCGATGATTTTTCCTTGTTGCATCACGACAATCTTGTCTGCCTTTTGAATGGTCGACAAACGGTGCGCGATGACGATCGACGTGCGGTGTTGCATCATGTTCTCCAATGCTTGCTGTACGTAACGTTCGCTTTCTGCATCGAGTGATGAGGTGGCTTCGTCCAAGATCATGATCGGCGGGTTTTTCAGGACGGCGCGCGCAATGCTCAAACGTTGTTGCTGGCCGCCGGAAAGCAATCCGCCGCTGTCGCCCACGTTGGTATGGATGCCGTTGGGCAGTTTTTCAACGAATTCATAGGCGTTGGCCACTTTGAGCGCGTCGATCACTTCCTGGTCTGTCGCGTCAGGATTGCCGAGGGCTACGTTGTTTCTAATCGTGTCGTTGAACAAAATGTTCGCCTGCGTCACCAAGCCCATCAGCCCGCGGACCGATTCCATTTTTAGGTCGCGGATGTCGGTCCCGTCAATAGAAATGCTGCCGCCGTCTACATCATAAAAACGCATGAGCAAATTCGTGATGGTGCTTTTTCCGCTGCCCGATTGCCCAACAAGCGCCACCGTTTGGCCTTTGCGGATGTCGAGCGTTAAATTCTCGATGATTTTCCGTTCGTCATTGTAGCTGAAATCGACACCCGAAATCTGTATGTTTTGCTCGAATGTGTGTTTCTCGATGGCGTCCGGCTTGTCGGTGATCGGGTTTTCCTGTTCAAGGACTTCCAGGATGCGCTCGGCCGCGGCGTTGCCTTTCTTGACGCCGTACGAAGCTTTCGAAATGGCTTTTGCCGGCGTCAAGATGTTGTAAGCCAATCCCATGTAGGTAATAAACGCGCCGCCTTTCAATGATTCTTCCACCAAAACCATGTGGCCGCCGTACCAGAGCAACGTCGCGATAACCGAAATGCCCATGATTTCGCTCAGTGGCGACGCAAGATTCTGGCGGTTGATGATGCTGTTGGACAGTTTAAAATACCGCGCGGTCGAATTCCTGAAAATCCTGGTGAAATGGTTTTCGGCGTTGTAGCCTTTGATGACCTTCAATCCGCCAACGGTTTCCTCAATTGTGGACAAGATATGGCCTTGTTCCTGTTGCGCGCGCGTCGATTTTTTCTTGAGTTGCTTCCCGACGAGTGAGATGATATAACCCGAAATCGGGATGAAGATGAAGACGAACACTGTCAGTTTCACCGAAATCATGAACATGGCGCCAATGGTAAAGACAATCGTGAGCGGTTCTTTGATGATCAATTCCAGGATAGACAGGAACGACGCCTGCACTTCGTTGACATCATTTGACAAACGCGCAATCGTGTCGCCTTTGCGTTTCTCAGAATAAAAAGCCAACGGCAACGATACGGTTTTTTGGTACATCGTATCGCGCAAATCCTTGATGACACCGTTGCGCAGGAACGTAATAAAGAAATTCGCGAAATAATCGCAGGCATTCTTCAACAAAAAGACGGTGATGATGCCTACCACCAAAATGCCCAGCGTACGGCTGATGCCATAGTTCTCGGTCGTCATCGTCAAATAATAATTGAGATAATCGCCTGCGTACTTCTTGATCTCGAAGATGCCGTTGTATTGTGGCTCTTTGTAAATTTTGGTTTCCTGCTTGAACAGCACGTCCATCATCGGCATCAACGATACGAACGACAACGTACTGAACAACGCATAGAACACGTTGAATAGAATGTTCAGGTAGGCGTACTTTTTGTACGGCGACGCAAACCGCATGATTTTCTTGAAGTACGGATTCATTAAATGATGTTCATATCCGTGAGGATGTTCTTGATTTTCTGGTCGAGGTAAGCTTCGGCGGCGGGCACTTCATCCACGCTGTCAATCTGCGCGTTCACACTCGCATAGAATTTTATTTTTGGCTCTGTGCCGCTTGGGCGTGCCGCGATTTTGCTACCGTCTTCCGTATAGTAAATCAACACGTCAGACTTTGGCACGTTGAGCGTTTCCAATTCGCCGGTGACCAAGTTTTTCGCCGATGACGCTTGGTAATCTTCCACCATGATGACGCGCTCGTTGGCCACTTCGGCCACCGGATTGTTGCGCAAATCGTTCATCATCTGCTTGATTTCCTGCGCGCCTTCAATGCCTTTTTTGGTCAACGACACCAGATATTCCTTGTAAAAACCATAATCCACGTACATCTGCAACAATTCCTTGTACAGCGAACTGCCTTTGGCCTTGGCCTGCGCCGCAATCTCGCACACGAGCAATGTGGCACCCACGGCGTCTTTGTCGCGCACCGCATCGCCTACCATAAAGCCGAAACTTTCCTCGCCGCCGCCAATGAACTGCATGTCCGGGAAATCCTTGATGAATTTTGCGATCCATTTGAAACCCGTCAGCCCGACTTTGCAATCTACGCCATAAGCCGAAGCGAGTTCGAGCATCATCGGCGTGGACACAATCGTAGAGCCGATGAATTGTTTGCCGTTGAGTTTGCCTGCCAATTTCCACTGGCGCAACAGGAATTCCGTCATCACGACCATGGTTTGGTTGCCGTTGAGCAAGATCAATTTCCCGTTGGTGTCGCGCACGGCTACGCCCAAACGATCAGAGTCCGGGTCGGTGCCAATGACGATATCGGCGTTGACTTTTTCGGCCAATGCCAATGCCATCGTAAGCGCTTCAGGTTCTTCCGGATTTGGCGAAACCACGGTTGGGAAATCGCCATTCGGTGTGGCTTGTTCGGCCACAATGTGCAGGTTTTTGTAGCCTGCTTTCTCCAACACCGCCGGAATCATCTTGATCGATGTGCCATGCAAAGACGTATAGGCAATCACCAACTGGTCTTTTGCGGCTTGTGGCGTGTTGAACGAGGCGTTATCCACGGTTGACGCGATGAACGCTTCATCTACGGCCGTGTCAATATATTCGATTAAATCTTCATTTGCGGAGAATTTAATGTCGCTGTACTGCAACGACTCAATGACCCCGATGATTTCCTTGTCTTGCGGCGGCACCAATTGCCCACCGTCTTGCCAATACACTTTATAGCCGTTGTATTCGGGCGGGTTGTGCGACGCTGTGAGCACGATGCCGCATTGGCAGCCCAAATATTTCAAGGCAAAACTCAATTCCGGCGTAGGGCGCATGTCCGAGAAAAGAAAAACCTTAATGCCGTTGGCCGAAAAAACATCGGCCACGGTTTTTGCCAACGTGTTCGAATTGTGGCGGCAGTCATACGCTATGACCACTTTCAAGTCCTGCCCCGGAAACGATTTTTTCAGATAGTCAGACAAGCCTTGCGTGTTCTTGCCTAACGTGTATTTGTTGATGCGGTTCGTGCCCACGCCCATGATGCCGCGCATGCCGCCCGTACCGAATTCGAGATTTTTGTAGAAACTTTCTTCCAATAATTTCGGCGACGAGGTCATCATGTCTTTGACTGCCGCTTGGGTTTGCGCGTCAAACGCAGGTGTAAGCCATTCGTTTACTGCGTTGAGGATATGTTGTTCAATGTGCATTTCTATGTTTTTTTGGGCGTTGCCTGCGGCCGCGCTATCCGCTGTATCTTTTGGTAAACCCCAAAGGTTTTGAAAACCTTTGGGGTTTTCACAAAAGGATGCCGCTTCTATCGCTAACGCGGGCCATGGGAAACCCATTAAAGTTAATCAAAAATTCACGGTTTTCGATACCGTATACCGTTCGGCATTGCTGCGGGTGCGCAAGATGATTTCGCCCAGGAAACCTGCCAGGAAGAACTGCGTCCCGATGACCATGGTGGCCAACGAAATGTAAAACCACGGGTTGTTGGTCACCAAATCGTAAGGCATTTTGTGGTACAAGCGGTACAATTTCATGAACCCGATGTAACCTGCAGCCACGAAGCCAATCACGAACATGAGCGAACCCAGCAGTCCGAACAAGTGCATCGGGCGTTTCCCGAACCGCGACAGAAACCAAATCGTGATCAAATCCAGGAAGCCGTTGATGAAACGATCCATCCCAAATTTGGTTTCGCCGTATTTGCGCGCCTGGTGTTTCACGACTTTTTCCCCGATTTTATGGTAGCCCGCATTTTTCGCCAACACCGGAATGTAGCGGTGCATTTCGCCCGAAACCTCAATGTGTTTCACCACATCTTTCCGGTAAGCTTTCAGGCCGCAATTAAAGTCGTGGAGTTTTACGCCAGACGTGCGCCGCGCCGCCCAGTTGAACAATTTCGAAGGCAGATTCTTGGTCACCACAGCATCGTAGCGTTTTTTCTTCCAGCCAGACACGAGGTCAAATTTTCCGCTGTCTATCAGTGCGAACAATTCCGGGATTTCGTCCGGGTTGTCCTGCAAATCGGCGTCCATGGTAATGATGACATCGCCTTGCGCCTTGGCAAATCCGGCGTGCAAAGCCTGCGATTTCCCAAAGTTCGTATGGAAGTGGATGCCCTTTACGTTGGGGTTTTGCGCCGCGAACCGTTCAATGATTTTCCAGGAATCGTCGGTACTGCCATCGTCTATGAAAATGATTTCATACGAATAGCCGCCTTTGTCCATGACCGAAACAATCCAGTCATGCAATTCCTGCAACGATTCTTCTTCGTTAAGCAGCGGAATAACAACAGATATATTCATCAATTATAAGCTAACCGGCCTTTCTTTCTTGACAACGGCGCCAATAATCAGTGACCAAATCAAGCCGATGAACGCAAACATCAGGAGCGTCACCGGTACCATAATGACCGGATTCATGAATTTTTCGGTCATTGAAATGGCCATATCGAGTTGCTCATCGGTCATTTCTGAATTCTGTTCCAGCATCACGGTTTTCATTTTTTCCATTAGTTCAGGGATGAATTCAGGGAAAATGAGTGTAAAGACTGTAAAGAAGATCGCGTAAATCAAGCCGGCGATCAAGCAAATAATGACGCCGATTTTCAGACATTGCCCGAATGAAACAAATCCGCCATTTGATTTTTTGAATCCGTTGCAGGCCATCGTAATCAGGGCAATGGGCAAGATAAGATAGTTGAGTAAGTTGATGACCAAGCCATAGGTCTTGTTGGTGGCTGGGTCAATGTTCATGCTGTATCCGATGATGAATTCCAGCACCATAATGACGCCAAAGAGGATTCCGAATTGCATGGCCGGTTTCATGGCCGACGGAGTAGACATTTCGTTCATGATGTTGCGTTTTAAATTAAACGATACAAATATAGCAATTCCGCCTATATGCCCTGAAAACAAATCGTGAATAAAAAAGCGCCAAACCGTTTGTTTTTTAAAAAATAGGTGTAAATTTGCACGCTCGAATATAAATAGTTTTTAAACAAAGGCTGTATTTGATTTATACCTTTCCGCACAAGGAAAGCTTCAAAAGAAAGTGCAGTTCAAACAATAAGCAAGATGAAAAAAGGAACCCATCCGGAAAATTACAGACTGGTCGCTTTTAAAGACATGTCTAATGATGATGTATTCATCACCAAGTCAACCGCTGACACGAAAGAAACAATCATCCACGAAGGCGTTGAATATCCGGTCGTGAAACTCGAGATATCGAGGACTTCGCACCCTTTTTACACTGGTAAATCCAAACTCATCGATACTGCAGGCCGTATCGACAAGTTCAAAACGAAATACGCCAAACACGGCAAGTAATCTTTGCGGTGTTCAATTTATAGAAAAGCCTTCCGGATTGGGGAGGCTTTTTTATTTGCGGGAAGTTTGTATTTTTGGGTCAAAGTCTAAAGTTTGGGTTTTAACCTAGAACGTTAAACTTTGAACTTCAAACAAACCAAATGAACTACATCCTTTTTGACGGCACCGTCCGCAACGCCTTACTGCCATTTACGTTCACGCGCCCAGTAGCCGATATCCGGATCGGGATTTTAACCATTCGCGAGAAATGGGAAAAATACCTGGGAACAACCACGACAACGCTCACCGAAGAATACTTGTCTGAGAAATTCCCGATGGTTGAAATGGCCGAAAACGTCATGATCAACGCGAAATTCCTTCCGAACGACGTGCTGGCCGAAATGGTGATGAACCTCGAACCAGACCAGTTTATCCTCAAAGGCGAAGAAGTCGTGGCATTTTACACTAAAGACACGCAGGAGGAAATTGATTTCGACAAATATGAAATCGTTGAATATGAGGACGATTGTTTGACCGTGGAGCACACTTGGGACATTTTCGCCAAGAACGATGCGGCTTTGCGCGAAGATTTTGACTTGGTTACCGACGGTCGTCATTCGCAACCCATCCCGAAGAGCGTCAATGTCATAGCGCCTGAAAATATTTTTATAGAAGAAGGCGCGAAGCTGGAGTTCGTGACGCTGAATGCCTCTACCGGCCCGATTTACATAGGGAAGAATGCGGAGATCATGGAAGGTTCTGTCATCCGCGGACCGTTTGCTTTGTGCGAAGGCGCGCAGGTGAAACTCGCCACGAAAGTGTATGGCGCTACCACCATTGGCCCTGAATGCCGTGTGGGTGGCGAAGTGAACAATATTGTGATGTTCGGGTATTCCAACAAAGGCCACGACGGCTTTTTGGGCAATGCCGTACTCGGCGAATGGTGCAATATCGGCGCAGACTCGAACAATTCCAATCTTAAGAATAATTACGAAGCCGTGAAACTCTGGAGCTACGAGACCGGCGGCTTTGAACCTACAGGCTTGCAGTTCTGCGGGCTGATGATGGGTGACCACAGCAAGTGCGGCATCAACACCATGTTCAATACGGGAACGGTCGTGGGTGTGAGTTCAAACATTTTCGGCAGCGGCTTTCCACGGAACTTTATTCCGAGTTTTTCCTGGGGCGGCGCGTCGGGCTTTACCACTTACATTACCAAGAAGGCGTTTGAAACCGCACGAATCGTGATGTCTCGCCGTCATGTAGAATTTACGGAGCAGGATGCGAAAATCTTGGAGCATGTTTTTGAGGAAACGAAGAAGTGGAGGAAAGAATGATTTGAAAAAGGCTATTGGTTTAATTTTTATGCTTTACGCGACTGTATTGGCCGGCCAATGCTGGGATGGCGTCCAAGGCGGAACAGTCAGCGCGGTTGGTTTGCGTCAAGATGGTACCATCTGGACATGGGGCTTAGATGATAACGGGCAGCTGGGCACTGCAGAGTCTGGAAATGCCCTCTATCCGTCACCTTCGGACGGCGGACCGGGCTGGTTATCAGTCAGCATGCAACGCCACTGTATCATCGCCTTGAAGTCGGATGGGACGATTTGGGGCTGGGGATTAAATCAGTATGGCCAAGCTACAGGCGATGTAGGTGAAGCGAGCGTGGTCGTTCCGACGCAAATCGGGACAAATCAGGACTGGCAACAGGTCATAGCGGGAAGCAATCAAAGTTATGCCATCAGAACCGACGGTACGTTATGGGGTTGGGGAGACAATACTGAAGGCGAACTTGGAACCGGAAACTACAATGCAGCTGGCGTGCCTACACAAATTGGAACTGCGTCGTGGCTTTCCATTGCCACCGGAATGCACCACATCGTCGGAATCCAAAACAACGGTACGTTGTGGGCTTGGGGATTAGATAGTAACGGCCAGTTGGGCAATGGCTCAGCTGTTAATACGGTGACTAACACGCCTCAACAAATCGATGCGGGGACATGGATTGCCGTGGCTGCGGGAGGTGCACATAGCCTCGCGTTACGTTCCGACCTTACGCTGTGGTCATGGGGCAATAACAACTCCGGTGAACTCGGACTCGGCGTTTCAACACCTTACATATATGTTCCAACACAGGTTGGCACAGGAAACAACTGGGTGCAGATTAGTGCCGGTTTCCAACATACCCTGGGCCTTAAATCGGACGGATCATTGTGGTCTTGGGGCGGCAATGCGAACGGGCAGTTGGGCCTGGGGAACACGGACTTTCAAAATTTGCCGATGCGTGTGGGTGTCGATAACAATTGGGTCAAAATTGCGGCGGGTACATTATCGTCGTTCGCCATGAAGTCTGATAACAGTATATGGGCGTGGGGCCTGAATGCTCAGGGCCAACTGGGTGACGGTACGACCCAAGACCGCTATGTCCCGACAAACGTCACGTGCGAATTGCTGTCAAGCCCCGATAGGACAAATCCTCAAGTCACATTTTACCCTAATCCCGCAACAACTGATGTACATATTCACGGCTTGGAACAACTGGACGGTATAAAGGTAGAAATAGTGGACATTACAGGGAGAAAAGTCCACTCAGGTACCAGTGCGCACATTAGGCTCGAAAATCTTCCGCGCGGCGTTTACATTATGAAGATCACCGCCGACACTAAACAGGTATGCAAGAAATTCGTGAAGAGCTGAATGGATTCGCCTGATGCTGTTAATCCTTTTCGCCCTTTATGAATGTGCCGTCTTTCGTAAACTCCAAATCCAGTTTTCCGGTTAGGTCTACGTCCACGTCTTTGTGGCCGTAGTCGATGTGTGTGATTTTTCGGTCAGGATAATTCTTGGTCACGTAATCCACAATTTTCGGGTCGATGAACGCTGTCGGAATGGCTTTTCCGCGACCATCGACCTCACGGTAAGAACCGTCTTTCCAGAATTCCAGTTCGGTGCCGTCGCCGAGGATGACTTCGTAGCCTTTTTCGCCGTGTTCGGCGTCTTTCTTGACTTTATCGACTGATATGCCGTGGAAATGTTTTTCGATGAAATCCAGTGCCGGTTTGGGCAAGTCAGTGATTTCGATTCTTTTTTGCGCCGGTGCCGACGCTGCCACCAACAGCGCTACGGCAAGAAATAGGTTTTTCATGATTGCTTTATTGGGTTGCAGACTAAAATTAAGTATTCGAGACGACGGCGACAACGCTTTTAAGAAAACCTTTAATCTTCAATGAATTAGCTTGGACAGGAATATCGCGATGAAGAGATTTTTTAATTCGCGAATTCGCGGCCGATTTGATATTTGTTGTAAATTTGCACGCTCAATTTTAGGAGTATGCGTTAGCGACTGCAGCGGCTATCCTTTTGCGAGGCAACGAGCAAAAGATAATAGCGAAAGCCGCGACGGCAGCATGTGAATTTGAGGATTGGCCGGACATTAATCTGCCGGAACGCCATTATGGAAAAAAAGAAAGTCGCCTTCTACACACTGGGCTGCAAGCTCAACTTCTCTGAAACCTCGACGATTGCGCGTCAGTTTCAGCAGGAAGGTTTTGACCGTGTCGATTTTGAGGACGTTGCTGACATTTACGTAATCAACACGTGTTCGGTGACCGAAAATGCCGACAAGCAATTCAGGCAGGTCGTGCGTCAGGCGATGAAAAAGAACGACAAGGCGTTTGTGGCGGCCGTGGGTTGTTACGCACAGCTCAAACCGGAAGAACTCGCTGCGGTTGATGGCGTTGACCTTGTTCTGGGCGCGACCGAAAAATTCAAGATTACCGATTATTTGAATGACCTGTCCAAGAATGACATGGGCGAGGTGCATTCCTGTGAAATCGTGGAAGCGGATTTTTATGTGGGTTCCTATTCCATCGGCGACCGGACACGCGCCTTTTTGAAAGTGCAGGACGGTTGTGATTACAAGTGTACGTATTGCACGATTCCGTTGGCGCGCGGCATTTCGAGATCGGATACGATGGACAATGTGTTGCGAAATGCGAAGGAAATTTCGGCGCAAGACATCAAGGAAATCGTACTGACGGGCGTGAACATTGGCGATTATGGCAAAGGCGAGTTCGGGAATAAAAAGCACGAGCATACGTTTCTGGAATTGGTGCAAAACCTTGACCAAGTGGAAGGCATCGAGCGTTTGCGGATTTCGTCCATCGAACCGAATTTGCTCAAGAACGAAACCATTGATTTCGTCTCGAAAAGCCGTACGTTCGTGCCGCATTTCCACATTCCGTTGCAATCAGGCAGCAACGACATCTTAAAAAAGATGAAGCGCCGCTACCTGCGGGAACTCTATGCAGAACGCGTGGCAAAAATCCGGGAAGTGATGCCGCATGCCTGTATTGGCGTTGATGTCATCGTGGGTTTTCCGGGCGAAACCGATGAACATTTCTTGGAAACCTATCATTTTTTGAATGATTTGGATATTTCGTATTTGCATGTTTTTACGTATTCCGAGCGCGACAATACCGAAGCGGCGGCTTTTGAAGGCGTCGTTCCCGGAAACGTTCGTGCGAAACGTTCCAAAATGTTGCGCGGATTGTCCGTGAAAAAGCGCCGGGCGTTTTACGAAAGCCAATTGGGTACGATGCGAACCGTTTTATTCGAGGGCGAAAACAAAGAAGGCTACATCCACGGGTTTACCGAGAATTACGTCAAGGTGAAAGCGCCGTGGAATCCAGGGTTGGTCAATACATTGCATGAAGTGACTTTGACGACGATCGACGAAGACGGCTGTGTGCGGTTTGAATTCGCGGCAATTCCAGTTTAATTTTCTACGATTTCAAATTCGACGCGGCGGTTGGTTTTTCTGCCGTCATCCGAACCATTGCTTTTGATGGGTTGGGTTTCGCCTTTGCCTTCGGATACAATACGGTTGTCGCTGATGCCGCTTTTGACCAAAAATTCCCGTACAGCGTTTGCGCGGTTTGCCGAAAGGTCTAGATTCGATTGTTCATCTCCTACATCATCTGTATGCCCGACGATTTTGATGCTGACGTTTGGATGCATTTTCAACTGCCGTAAAAGTGCGTCGAGCGAATGTTTTGAATCGTCATTCAATTCAAAACGGTTGCTGGCGAAATAAACATTTTCAAGGATGATTTTCTTGCCTTCGGGATTATTGAAATAGTCGCTAATTGCCGAGATGTCAGTGTAGCTTTCAATGTTCGCGTTCGGCAAACCTTTGATGTTGACCAAATCGAAACCCGGCGAGCCGCCAGCATTTCCGATACCGACGACTTTCACGAAATGCACGACGGCTTTAAAATTGATGGCCGCCAGATCCAGCGAGCTCACACGACAATCGTCGACAATGCCAAGCCTGATGAATCTTTTTCCGTCCGAACTGACGAAAACTTCCGCCTTTTCGCCGCTGCAGCCGAGTTCGGTGATGAAAATATCATCTTGATCGGGAAAATCGATAATCTGGTTGTCCGTGAACTGCACCGTAACGTAACTTTTTTCGGGCAGGCTGACGAAATACGTTTCGTTGGCGCCGAGAACGACCTCAGGTGTGATCAACACGGGAAACGCTCGGGTCGTGCCGCCGTAAAAGTCATCGTAATTTTTGTTGGCTTGCGAGTAATAAGAATCGACGAGAATGTCGGCATATTGGGTTTCTGCCGTCTGCGCCATGGCCATTAAACTGCAAGCAACCAATACGGAAATGGACAAATATTTCATGATATTTTAAATCAGATTCTTCAACCGCGCGTGCTGCAGCAGCATGATCGTTTTTCCGTCCTTGATTTCGCCAGTCTCAATCATATTTAGTGCGTCGTCGATGTTGAATTCCAAAACTTCGATATTTTCTTCCTCGTCTGCCAAGCCGCCGCCGTCATCTATCTTCATTTCCTTCTCATATTCGGCGACAAAGAAATGGACGATTTCGGTCACCGACCCCGGCGACATATAGGCTTCGAAAATTTTCTTGACATCCGAGACTTTGTAGCCGGTTTCTTCCTGCGTTTCACGTAGGATTGCGTCTTCGGCATTGTCTTTATCGAGCAAACCCGCGCAGGCTTCAATCAACATTCCGCTTGCGTTTCCGTTGACATACGTCGGGATACGGAATTGCCGCGTCAGTATAACGGTTCGGCGGGACTTGTTGTACAATAAAATCGTTGCGCCATTGCCACGATCATAGGCTTCGCGACTCTGTGTCTGGACGCTGCCGTCTTTTTTGGTGTATTCGTAAGTGACTTTTCGGAGTACATACCAGTTGTCGGACAATACTTCGGTTTTGATGATTTTGACGTTGTCAATCATTAATATTTCGAATGGAATTTAATTTTGGTGATCCGGTAAACGTCGGTGCCGTATAACTCCACGAACTCATAGGTGTGCCGCGCCGGCTGTTTGAAATCGACGATGAGTTTGGCCGAAATTTCATAGTACATTTTTTCGCCTTCCATCATAAAGCGGTCGCCTTTCTTGCGATATGCCGATCGGATCAACGTGAATTCCGACAAATTCCAAGTGGTGAAATTGGCATCAAAATCGTCCCAACGCGAATACAACCCGTCCGTTATTTCGGTATGCAGGCCATAATATTGGTCGATGTGTTCGAAAAAAGCAAGGACTTTCGCGTGGGTGTCAGACATCGTTTAAAGATACGTTCTTTTTGAAAACGCTAAAATCCGCAAATAATTATGGAACGGCGAACATGGATTTCAGGATTTCGAATTGTCCAAATTGTCCGTCAAATCTCCTGTTTTTTGAAAGCGCGCGGTATTCTATATTTTGATACCCGGCGGAAGCAATTCCTTGTAGCGTGGGTTTTTCCGAAAAAATGCCGCTATTTTTGGGAACGTCGGCACCACTTTCAGCCTGCGTTCTTCGGCAATGGCCATGATGTTCTTGAGCAATTCGGTGACAAATTCCTCATCATTGAACCCTGCCGGAAGGTTAATGCGTGTCAGGAAAATCTTTCGTTCCTGGAACGAATACTCCACCGAAACCAGTGAGCCGTTGTGCAGTGCCTCAAATTGCCGTTGAAAGGTATTGTCTTTAATTTCCATCGATGTAGGGTTTTCGGACATCATAATTTATTGATAAAATAAAACGCAGACCGATGTCGCTTTCGTGTAAAAAGCTAATATTGCAAAGTTCGGAATAAAATCCTGAACCGCTGTTAGTGTTACGTTAAAACGATGGCAAGAATCCCTGTTTATTTCATGCCCGGTCTGGCGGCAAGCCCGACGATTTTCGAACGGATCAAGCTTCCGGAAGATACTTTTGAAACCGTGTTGCTCGAGTGGATGTTGCCCGAAGAAAATGAATCGTTGAAACATTATGCCGCGCGGATGGCAAAAAAAATTGCCCATGAAAACCCTGTGTTGGTAGGCGTTTCCTTCGGTGGCATACTGGTGCAGGAAATCGCGAAAATAATTCCGGTGCGAAAAACCATCATCATTTCCAGCGCGAAATGCAATACTGAATATCCGCGAAAATTCAAGATTGCGAAAACCACCGGCGCTTACAAATGGCTGCCTTTGAAGTTGCTGTTGAAAGTTGAGGATTTGGCCAAGTATTCTTTCGGGGCAAAAATCAACCAGCGGCTTAAGCTGTATGAAAAGTATCTTTCCGTGCGCGACCTGAAATACCTCGAATGGGCCATAGCACAAGTCATGCTTTGGGACCGATGCGAACCGGACGACAGCGTCATCCACATCCATGGCGATGCCGATGAAGTGTTTCCGGCGAAGTATATCAAAGGTTACATTCCGGTGAAGGGCGGCACGCACATCATGATCGTCAACCGTTACCGCTGGCTCAATGAAAATCTTCCCAAAATTATCCTCGACGGGATAAAATAAAACCGACATTTCGTAAGTTTACAAGTAACATAAAACAACTAACGATGAAAGCGATTAGAACCACAGGACTGGGCGTTCTCCTCTTATTGGTCAGCGGATTGTTGATCAACGCCGTGCCCAAAACCCCGGCAAAAGAAGTTGTCGTAAAAAGCGACGGCATCAAACGGTACATTCCCGCCACTGCCGAATTCGCTGGCGAGCCCGCACCGCTAAACGTGGCCGATGTCCGCGAACGATTCGAGCGAGAGCTCATCGTCAATGCGAATCTAGATGCCACGACGCTGCTCATCATCAAACGTGCGAACCGTTCGTTCCCGATTATCGAGCCGATTCTCGCCAAATACGGCGTACCGGATGATTTTAAATACCTCGCCGTTGCCGAAAGCGGCTTGCTCAACGCCGTGTCGCCCGCGGGAGCGAGAGGTTTCTGGCAGTTCATGGAAGGCGCCGGCCGCGAAAATGGCTTGGAGATCAACGGAGAAGTCGATGAGCGTTACCATTTGGAGAAATCAACCGAAGCGGCTTGCCGGTACTTGCTTGCGGCCAAACAACGTTTTGGTTCCTGGACAATGGCCGCGGCGTCTTACAACGGCGGGCTGGCCGGCGTCGGGAAACAAGTCGGCATCCAGAAAGTGAGCAATTACTATGATTTGCTCCTGACGGACGAAACCTCGCGTTATGTTTTCCGCATCCTGGCGCTCAAGGAAATCATGAAAAACCCGGCGTTGTACGGCTTTACCTTATCGCCCGAAGAACTATACGAAAACCTGCCGGTGCGTAAAGTCGAAGTCGATTCGACCGTGACCGATTTGGCCGATTTTGCGATGCAGCAAGGCATCAATTATAAAATCCTGAAAATCCACAACCCGTGGTTGCGCGACAAGAAGTTGGGCAACGCGGCCAAGAAGAAGTACACCATAGACATTCCGTTGCGCGGATATTAGCATGAAGCCCATGGATGTAAACACCGTATTGATTTTGGTGGCCATCGGCGTGGCGGCTGGTCTGTTGAGCGGGCTTATCGGCATCGGCGGCGGCATCATTATCGTTCCGATGCTTTTGTATATGGGTTTGACCCAGCAAGAAGCGCAAGGCACAAGTCTCGCTGTTTTGTTGCCGCCAGTGGCATTTCTTGCGGTGATCAATTACCATAAGGCCGGCGCCATAGACTGGCGGTACGCGGCCATTATTGCGGTCTTTTTTATTGTCGGGAGTTATTTTGGGAGTAAGATTGCACTGAACATCGACCAGAAAACGCTCAAGAAAATCTTCGGCGTGGTGCTGTTGCTGATAGCAGGGAGAATGCTCTTCGGGAAGTAATCAGTCGGTGTCGGGTGCTGCGGCCAGTTGTTCGTGTACGAGGTCTTTTTTCACCATAAATTCCGTAAGCCTTTCGTTGAACAAGTTGTAGTTCTGCGTGAACGACTCGCGGTAGGGCGTACGCGGTGCTACCTTGATACCGCCGCGTTTGATATCGACCACTTCCAGGTTGCTGTTCAGGAAATACGATGTCGGAAAGCCAAGCGTATGTTTTAGCGTAGCGACAATCTTCGCATCGTTCCGGTAAGATTCATTGGCATAACAAACCTCGATGCTGCCGCTGAATTTCCGTCCGAATTTCTTCGCTTCCGATTTCTTGTCCCAGAACAAAACAATGAATTTTACTTCTTTGGCGTATTTGCGCGAGAGTTTGTTGAGCGCGGCAATCTCGCCCCGATCCATGACACACCACGAAGCGTACGTAATGATGAAAACCGGCTTTTTGAGTTTGCTCAACTTGATTTTTCCGCTGTTGACGCTTTTCAGTGAAAAATCATTGAACCGCGACCCGACCAGATAGTTCTGCACCAAAGAATCAAACAGCGCTTGTCCTTTGGCGATGTCGCCTTTTTCAAAAACAATGTCGCTTTGTGTGTTGTATTTTTTGAGATGTGCCTTGATGGCGTCAGAAAACGAAACGGTCTGATCGGCCCAATCGTCTTGCTGGCTCGACTTTTTTTGGCTGCGTGCCGTCGTGAAGAAAATAAGCAATAGTCCGAGTAATATTAATCGCATAATATGGGGAATTAAGGATTACACTCAGCGCAAACTTACATAAAAAATTATTTGATTGTCAATATTTTATAATTATTTCTATGTTATCAAGCAACAAAAAAGGCCATTCGTTACAGAATAGCCTTTCATTTTATTAAATCGTCTCAGATTTTACATTTTCTTCAATTGGTCTTTCAGCATCTTGATCTGGTCTTTGATCATGTTGTGTTTGTCCAACTTGCTGGCTTCATTGATGAGGTTTGTCGCTTCCAGTTTACGTCTTCTGGCCATGGCTGCCTGCGCCAATCCCAATTTGGCCACCGCCATGTCCATATCCATATTCAAGCCCAAAGCCACGGCTTTCTTAAAGTGTTTCTCGGCGTCGAACAGATTGCTTTGCATGGTCATCATGCCGTGCAGGTAATAAAAGTAACCTTGCTGTTTTTTGATGAGCGCAGTTTCAGGATTCGAAATCTTGGCCAGCCATTTTTGCGCGCCGGGAAAATCCTGTTTGCGCAGCCGCAGGAACGCCAGCAAAATGAATTCGTTCTTGAAATACAATACAATCGGAAGAATCGTCAACAGGAGCAGAAAAATGCCGTTCCCGATTTCGCCCTCGGTAAACTCGTAGATCGCAAACGCAAAAAGCGCTACAGCGAGGATCAGTTTTATGTTTTTATTGAACATTGTCGTGTGGATTTGCGGTGGCAAAGGTATTTCTTTTATTCTTTTAACTCAAAAGGGTTCGCGTTTTTTCGTTACTATTGTTTGCATGCCGCCTGTCGGCGCGACTTACTTTGCGTCGCGGCAAAGTAACAAAACGCGGCGGCCCATGAAAATTGCTAAAAAACTGGCTGCCTTCGCTAAACTGCGGAGAACTCGCTATCGCTCAGACAGCCCGCAGTTTTTAACGCTCACTTGCTCAGTTTTTCTCTACGCTATTTTCACGTAGGCCGCACTAAGTGGAATTGGTTTTTATTCGGGCTTGCTGGCGCAGCGCCCGAAAAGAGAACATTTCTAAATTAACTTTCGGTTAGACAAACTACTATTGGTTCCAGAAAGGTCTCGGCTAGGTTCTTCGGCCTATTTTAGTTTTCGTAGATTTCCCGGTTGACGTTGCGCTTGAAAGACGATGTGCAATGTTACTTGCAAGCAGCCAGACGCAAAAGACGAGGAGGAACGACGAGCGGCTCGGCTGGCGTACGGCGCAAGGAAACCGTGGAAACCAAGGAAACTAAAATCAGCCTTGAATTTTTGGTTCTTTTGTTTCAAGACAAAAGAACATGTATTTTTTTTCAAAACCATTTGCCAAAACAAAATAACTTCCTATATTTGCACCCGGTTTACGAGAAAACCAATTCTCAAAAATCCCCAACAAAAGATTCAAAGATTTTAAAGATACACAGCAATGAGCAAGAGAACGTTTCAACCATCAAAAAGAAAAAGAAGAAACAAGCACGGTTTTATGGAAAGAATGGCTTCTGCAAATGGTAGGAAAGTACTCGCTCGCAGAAGGGCAAAAGGCCGTCACAAGTTGACTGTCTCTTCTGAGCCAAGACATAAGAAATAATTGCTTTGAAAAGCAAAGAGGCGTTACCTGGTAGCGCCTTTTTTTATACCTTGTTCTTTCGTTTACTGATTTATTTTGAAGCTAATCCGGCTGTTTGCTCATAGCTTTTTCAAAATCCGCTGTTTTTTTCGCTTTCTTCCGGCTTCCGTTGGTCGCCGTCACAACGCCAAAAAACAAAGCAGTTTTTTTCAAAAGGCTATCCGCGGCCATCCGGGCTAGGAAAATGCAACTATACAACAACACTTATCCAGCCGCTAGCCACTAACCGCTAGCCACTAACTACAATGCCAAAAGACAACTCCATCAAATCCGTCCTCATCATCGGTTCAGGTCCAATCGTCATCGGGCAGGCATGCGAATTTGACTATGCCGGTTCACAGTCGGCACGTTCCATCCGCGAAGAAGGCATCGAGGTCATCCTCATCAATTCCAACCCCGCCACGATCATGACCGATCCGGCCATGGCCGACCGCGTGTACCTGTTGCCGCTTACCACCAAATCCATCGTCAAAATCCTCAAGGAAAACCCGCAAATCGATGCGGTGTTGCCCACTATGGGCGGGCAAACGGCGCTCAACCTGTGTCTGGAAGCCGACGAGAAAGGCATTTGGGAAGATTTCAACGTCCGCATGATCGGGGTCGATATCAACGCCATCAATGTCACCGAAGACCGCGAACAATTCAAGCAGCTGCTCGAGCGCATCGGCGTTCCGGCGGCACCGGCCAAAACAGCCAACTCGTTTTTGAAAGGCAAGGAAATCGCGCAGGAGTTCGGTTTTCCACTCGTCATCCGGCCATCATTCACGCTGGGCGGTACGGGCGCGGCTTTCGTCCATAAAAAAGAAGACTTCGATGAGTTGCTCACGCGCGGCCTCGAAGCTTCGCCCATCCACGAGGTCTTGATCGACAAAGCCTTGTTTGGTTGGAAGGAATACGAACTGGAGTTGCTTCGCGACAAGAATGACAATGTGGTCATCATCTGTTCCATCGAAAACATGGACCCGATGGGCATCCACACCGGCGATTCAATTACCGTGGCTCCGGCCATGACGTTGTCTGACACGACGTTCCAGAAAATGCGCGACATGGCCATTTTGATGATGCGTTCCATCGGGAATTTCGCCGGCGGTTGCAACGTGCAGTTTGCGGTATCGCCAGATGAAAAAGAAGACATCGTCGCCATCGAGATCAACCCGCGCGTGTCGCGTTCATCGGCGCTCGCCTCAAAAGCTACGGGTTATCCCATCGCTAAAATCGCGTCTAAATTGGCGCTTGGTTATACGCTCGACGAACTCCAAAACCAAATCACGAAATCGACATCGGCTTTATTCGAACCCACTTTAGATTACGTCATCGTGAAAATCCCACGCTGGAACTTCGACAAATTCGAAGGTTCAGACCGTACACTCGGCCTGCAGATGAAATCAGTCGGCGAGGTCATGGGCATTGGGCGTTCGTTCCAGGAAGCGTTGCACAAAGCCACGCAATCACTCGAAATCAAGCGTAACGGCATCGGGGCCGACGGCAAAGGCTATAAGAACTACGAACAGATTATCGAGAAACTCACCTATGCCAGTTGGGACCGCGTTTTCGTGATCTACGACGCCATCGCCATGGGTATCCCGCTGTCGCGCATCCATGAAATCACGCGTATTGACATGTGGTTTTTGCGCCAGTATGAAGAACTGTATTTGCTCGAGCGCGAAATCGCCCAATACAAAGTAGATACTTTGCCGCGCGAATTGTTGCTGGAAGCCAAGCAAAAAGGCTACGGCGACCGCCAGATTGCGCACATGATGGGCTGTCTGGAAAGCCAGGTGTACAAACTGCGCCAGGAGATGAACATCAAGCGTGTCTATAAACTCGTGGATACGTGCGCCGCCGAATTCAAAGCGCAAACGCCGTACTATTACTCGACTTTCGAGGCGGAAATTGAAACCGCCGACGGGCAGAAATATGTGTCCAATGAAAGCGTTGTTTCCGACCGTAAGAAAGTAGTTGTTTTGGGCTCTGGCCCGAACCGCATCGGGCAGGGCATCGAGTTCGATTATTCGTGTGTGCACGGCGTATTGGCGGCCAAGGAATGTGGTTATGAAACCATCATGATCAACTGCAACCCGGAAACGGTTTCCACGGATTTCGACACGGCCGACAAACTCTATTTCGAACCGGTGTTCTGGGAACACATCTACGACATCATCCAACATGAAAAACCCGAAGGCGTCATTGTACAATTGGGCGGGCAAACGGCCCTGAAGTTGGCCGAGAAACTCGACCGTTACGGCATCAAAATCCTCGGTACCAGTTTCGATGCGCTTGATTTGGCTGAAGACCGCGGCCGTTTTTCGCAACTTCTGGAAGAACTCAAGATTCCGTTCCCGAGATTTGGTGTGGCCGAGAATGCCGAACAGGCTTCCGCACTGGCCGATGTGCTCGACTTTCCGCTGCTGGTGCGCCCGTCGTATGTATTGGGCGGCCAAGGCATGAAAATCGTCATCAACAAACAGGAATTGGAAGAGCACGTCATCGATTTGCTCAAAAATATCCCGGGCAACAAACTCCTTCTGGACCATTATCTCGACGGCGCCATAGAAGCTGAAGCGGACGCGATCTGCGACGGCGAGAATGTTTACATCATCGGTATCATGGAACACATCGAACCTTGCGGCATCCACTCCGGCGACTCGAACGCCACGTTGCCGCCGTTCAACCTGGGCGAATTCGTGATGCAACAGATCAAAGACCACACAAAGAAAATCGCGCTGGCATTGCGCACGGTTGGGCTCATCAACATCCAGTTTGCCATCAAGGACGATACGGTTTACATCATCGAAGCCAACCCGCGCGCGTCGCGTACGGTGCCTTTCATCGCAAAGGCGTATGGCGAACCGTATGTGAATTACGCCACGAAGATCATGCTGGGCCACAATAAAGTCACCGACTTCACCTATAATCCGCAATTGAAGGGTTACGCCATCAAGCAACCGGTGTTCTCGTTCAGCAAATTCCCGAATGTGAACAAAGCGCTCGGCCCTGAAATGAAATCGACCGGCGAGAGCATTCTGTTCATCGATGACTTAAAGGACGACCAATTCTACGACTTGTATTCGCGCCGCAAGATGTATTTGAGCAAATAATTTTTTTCGGAAATTGTATAAAACGGTTCCGATTGCCTTTTTCTAATTTGGCCAAAAACCAAAATCATGAAAAAAGCAATCGGAATTTTGTTGATTGTCATCGCTTTGGGCGTTGGCTACATCGGCGCAAACAAGCTGGCCGACAGTACGAAGGAAATCAACTTTTTGGGGCTAAAGATTGACGCGTCGAACGAATCAGGCCAGACGCAAGGCATCGTTTATCTCGTGTTGGCGCTGGCTTGTTTAGCAGGCGGCGTGTATGCAGTAGGGAAGGCGAAGGAGTGAAAAGGAATTAACCATTGCTGCGGGTTAGCCGTAATGGGGAAGGTGAAATGGGGCTATTTTTGCCCACAGGGTGGGCACGGGCGTGCCAACAAAAAAAGACCGCGAATTCACGAACGGCAAACCATTCGCGAATTCGCGGCTTCAAATCCACAAGCGTTTAGTTGTTCTCGGTAAAGTCACGGAAGCTTTCCAAAATCGCCTGCCAGCCGCCGCGCTGCAAGTCCTCAGGATTTTGGTCTTCCTTCTCGAACGTCTCGCGGATGTGTGTGAGCCCATTCTCTTCACGGAACGCTATTTCCACCTTTCGACCGTCGGCCATCCGGTAGGCGATGAATTGGTTCGGGATAACATCTGTGTAGATGCCGCCAAAGTCAAAACCCATGCTGCCGTCTTTGGCCTGCATCCGGCTTGAGAATTCACCGCCCACACGCAAATCATTTTGCGCATTAACGGTTTCCCAATCGGGCGATGCGCTACACCATTGGTTGATGCTGTCAGGGTTGTTCCAATGTTTCCAAACTTTTTCGATAGGCGCTTTCACCATCGTTTCTACTGTGATTGCTTTGTTTGTATCCATAATTGTTGTTTAGTTGTCTACCGGGTAATCTTGGTCGTTGCATCGCACCATGCACTTCACGTCATCTTCTCCGATGTACCATTCCACACAAAACCCGTCGGGATCTACTTCGGCCTGGCCTAACAATAGCTGGAAACAGTCGCCGATGGCCTGGGTGTTTTCACGATAATCCTTGATGTAGTAGGTATTGTACGAACCGCCTTTGATGACCATCGACGCCAATCCGAATGACGCGGCATCTTCGTTGCCCAAAATTTCAGCCGCCGCGCGATACACGATGGTACCATTTTCAGGTCTTGACACGCCGAAATAACGCCTTTCTTCCTTTTGTGGGACGGTGTTATACAAGATGTCGAATGCGGCCTCGATACCTTCCGGAAACCGCTGGGCCGTGACGTACATGATTGGAATATTCTCGTCCAAGATAAAACTGTCCATAATCTTTAGTGCCGATTTTTTTCGGCTTCTTCCAAATTTACACATTTCTATTTTTTAGACCAGCCGCCGGTGCGTTAAAAAAGGTCATAAAAAAATCCCGAAGCAACTCGGGATTTTCAGGTTATTTTTTGACAACCTTGCCAATGTATTGCCCTGTGTCGGAGGTGACTTTCAGGAAGTAGATTCCCGAAGCCTGTTGCGAGAGGTCTAAACTTCCCAAACCTGCGTTGACGATCGCCGTCCGCAAAAGCCGCCCACCGACGTCATATACTTCGACGGTTTGTATGGTTGTTGCGCAAGACAGATTCACGATATCGCGCACCGGATTTGGATAGACGATGATGCTTGTGTCGGTTGCTACGTCCGGGTTAGACAACAATTGGAAGGACGTTCTGGCCACATCGGTCAGGATCGGGGCATTGTAATCAAAATAGATGTCGGCCTTGTTTTCTACTTCGTCACCAACGGTAAGTGTTTCCAACGTCTTGATCTTGAACAGCACATTACCGTGGCCGCCTACCGGTGGATCGCCGGCCGCGGGTGCCAAATTGATATTTTCAAAGTAGAATTCCACCACATTGTCTTTGATGCTGGCACGCATCGGATGCGATGATTGCAATACCTGCAGGGTCGAGATGTCAAATTTACTCGTATCGATGATGTCCTTCACGACGACATTGATCGCTTCGCCCGTACCCAGGTTTTCAAATTCGATATTGTAATGCAGGTACTGCCCGATGCGCTCCGGCGAAACCACATCGCCTTCGAGACAAGTCTTGGCGTTCGGGTCAAATGAGTTCACCACGGTTTGTTTCAGTCCAAAAACATTGTCCTGCGGCGTGTCGTCGCCGGATGCAAAGTTGATGCTCGCCGTGAAGTCCAGCACATCGCCCGAATCAACCGCCGGGGTTTCCAATGGCGTATTCACGTTCAGGGTAAAGTAGATCGTGCGCGTTTCAAACGGATGCAAGTCGGCAAAATTCCACAGCAACGCACTCGTACTTATGTTATCGGCGGTCGGCGTCGCAGATACGAAATCGGTAAGGTCAGCGTCGAAAACCACATTCACCGTCCCGGACAACGTTTGGTTGCCCTTGTTTTTGTACACGACCATGTAGTCTGCATCAAAACCAGGCCGCGCCACGCCGAAAGGCATGATTACGATTTCCAGATCCGGATGCGCGCCATTGGCCGTCAAACAAAAATCCTGGGTTTGTACGGAATTGTCCAGCACCGGAAAATTAAAACTGGCAGTCGTCGGCGACAAATTAAAGTATGACGGGTTTTCGAGGCTTGCGTTCAGCGTATAATCGCCCACCAAAGTATAAAGCGTGTATTCTCCTAACACATTGGCGAACGTGCCGCTCTGTTCCGGACCGGTGAGGTTGAAGCGCACGTCGTATCCGGGCACGTCAACTGCGTTGCAACCATCATTGTTTTCGTCGAATCGGATCATGCCCGTGATTTTGTTGACATCGCCACCGGGCGTAAAAGAACAATAGGAACTTACCACCGTAGCAGGGTTGTTCGTGATGGCGGCAATCTGAAGGTCGCCGATCTGGACTTCATCGCCGCAGATATAGAGCAGGTCCGGATTGTCATAGAAAGCCACGCTCTCATACGCGCCATTTTTCACGAAAAGGGTTTGCAATTGGTTGTTGCCACAGTCGATGCTCAGCACCAGATCCGTACAAGTGCTCGCATCCAACGTCGTCAGGAGATTTCCAGCACAATCAAGCTGTACCAATTTGGTCAGTCCGTTCAAGTCCAACACAGGAATCTGGTTGTTGCGGCAAAACAATCTCTCGAGATTCACCAAACCAGTCGTGTTGAGCACAGGGATGGAATTGTTGTCGCAATGGAGTTCGCGCAGTGTGGTCATGCCTGAAATGTCCAAGGCCGTCAGTGCGTTTTGGCTACACCAGAGCAATTGCAAGGCGTTCAGCCCGGTCAAGTCGAGTGCTGTCAATTGGTTGTTCGGGCAATACAAATACTCCAAGTTGGTCACCGGCGCCAAATCGAGCGTATTGAGTATGTTATTCGAACACTGCAATTGTGTCAGCAGCGGCAGGTCAGACAAATCCAGCGTGGTCAATTGGTTGTCATCGCACCAAAGAATCTGTAAATTAGGAAGGTTGCTCAAGTTGAGGCTGGTCAAGTCGTTGAGATGGCAGAAAAGACGCTGCAGATTAGGCATACCCGCGACCGTAAGCGAGGCCAAGGCGTTTTGTTCGCAAAACAGATATTCCAGCGACGGCAAATTGGTGAAATCAGCGGATGTCAAGAGGTTTTTGCCGCAGTTCAATTGCGTGAGTGCGGGCAAGTTGCTTAAATTGAGCGTGGTCAATTGGTTTTCCATTAGGCTGATCGATTTCAGATTCGGCAACCCGTCAATGGTCAATGACGGCAGTTCGTTTTGATCGATGCTGAAAAATTCCAAAGCGGTCAATCCCGTCACATTGATTGCCGAAAAGTTGTTCACGTTGCAGTCCAGTGTTTTCAAACTGGTCAGGCCAGTGGTGTTGAGCGTTGTCAGCGTATTGTTGTTCACACGCAGTTCAACAAGATTGGTCAGGTTGCCGACGTTGAGCGACGTGAGCTGATTCTGCGAACAATTGATGCTGTTGAAATTGAGCATCGCACCCGAAAAAGTCAATGACGTCAAGGCATTGCCGTAACAAGACAGCAATTCCATATTCAATAAATTGTTGATGGCCAATGATGTGAGTTGGTTGCCGGAGCAGTCCAGAGATTTCAGATTGGCCAACCCGCTCAAATTCAGTGTGGTCATCTGGTTGTTCGGAAAACTGTAATTCTCCAAGGTCGAAATGCCGCTTACATTGATGGACGTCAACTGGTTGTTCCCGACGCTCACCCCGCGCAGGCTGGACAAACCTTGTCCGTTCAGCGCCAATGAGGTCAATTGGTTGTTACTCAGTTCGATGCTTTCCAGATTGACTAGGCTTGCCACGTTGATTGACGTAATCTGGTTGTGGTCGGCCACCAGTACTTTTAAGGCTGGCATCCCGCTCACGTCGATGGTGGTGAGCAGGTTGTTTCCGCAAAACAGCAACTCCAGTCCAGTAAACGATTGGATTCCGGTCAAATCAGCGATGCTTGCGCCTTGTACATCTAGAAAGACAATGGCCGCCGCTTCGGACACTTGTATTTCGCCATCGGCATTGGCGTCGATGGTTGCGCCCTGTGCGATGTTATTGGTGGCATTTGCCGAAAGCAAAACCGTTTTGAAATTGGCGTCTGGGATCGTTACGATTTGCGCCGACATCAAGCCCGAAGCCAGCAGCAATATGGATAATAGTTTTTTCATGTCGTTTTTGTGTTTGTGTTAGTCTTTGATGACTTTAGTGACTATGGTACCGGCTTCGCTGCGTATCCTGAAGAAATAAGTGCCCGATGCCCGGTTTGAAAGGTCAATGACCGCCTGGCTGCTGTTTGGTGACGAAATTTGCAGGATGCGGCCTTGGATGTCAAATATTTCCACGGAATGGACAGCATTCCCGCAGCTGATGTTTACCTGATCCTGCGCAGGATTCGGATAGACACTGATGCTGGGATCAACCGGTACGGCAGGATTGCCCAACAATTGGAATGTCGTGAGTGCCATATTGGTAGCCACCGGAAAGTTGTAATCGAAATAGATGTCAGATTTCTTCCCCACAACATCGCCTGTCGTCAGTTGGCCGTTCGATTTGATTTTGAACAAGACGTTGCCGTGTCCGCCCACTGGTGGATCGCCGGCGGCCGGCGCGAGGTTGATGTCCTGGAAAATGAATTCGACCGTACTGTTCGATACTCGGATGTAACTCTCAGCAGACGTGTTGAGGACTTGTAAAGAACTGATGTCAAATTGGCTCTCGTCGATGTCAATCCTTGCCACCACGTTCGCCGCTTCGGCCGAACCCAGGTTTTCGAAATTCAGGATGTAGTGCAAATAGTTTCCGATTTGGGCCGGCGAGACCACTTCGCCTTCCAGGCAGGTAATGTCGTTCGGGTCAAAAGAATTGACAACGGTTTGTTGCAGGACAAGTTGGTTGTCGCCCGGATGTTCATCACCGGCAATCGGGTTGGCCGTAGCGGTGAAGGTCAGGATGTCACCGGCATTAACCGCTGGCGTTTGGGTTGGTGTGTTCACATTGAGCGAAACATACACAGACCGGTTTTCAAACGGCGCAAGATTCACGTAGTTCCAATTCAACGATCCGGTAGCTTGCGAGCTTGTAGCCGGCGTTGCGGAACTGAATTCCAGCACGTCGTCATCAAAAGTAAGGTTGAAATTGCCTGATAGTGTCTGATTTCCTTTGTTCTTGAGGACAATCTGATAGACGGCAACGAATCCTGGCCGTGCCGGCACGATAGGCGCCACGGCGATTTCTACGTCGGGATGGATGCCGTTGGCCGTCAGGCAGAAATCCTGTGTCGCCACGTTGTTGTTGTCGTCGGCAAAAGAAACGGCAGCCGTTGCGGGCGATAGGTTAAAAAATGCAGCGTTCTCAAAATCGGCCCACACGTCAAAACTGCCGGCGCCGGTGTAAAAGTGGTAATTTCCGGTATTTGAGGAAAACGTGCTGCCCGTTTCGGTACCATCATTAATAGACAGCTTAATGTCTGGACGCGGTGTGTCGCCGCTGTCGCAGCCATTATTGTTGCCGTCGAACAGAATTCTTCCGGTGATGGTGTTGTAATCGCCGCCTGGAACGAATGAACAATACGAATTGCAATTGACGGGGTCGGGCGTGTCTTCGGGAAGAATATTGGCTAACGTCTGGGCGACGTATTGCTCATCCTGGCAAATGAAGATTTCGTGGCCGAAGTTCGAGACCAGGTTGAAATTTTCGGCGATACCATTTTTTAAATTGATATAAGTCAACACCGGGTTGTCTGCAATCCACAAAAACGCGTTCGGCAATTCAAGTGTCGACAGGTCCAGTTCGGTCATCACCGGATTTTCTGTTACAATGAGTTGTCCCAGGGCAGGATGTCCGTTCAAGTCAATGGTCGGCAAAGTCGTCTTCCAAAGGCGCAGCTCAGTCAATGCGGGGCAATTGTCCATGAGCAGCGAATCCAAGGCAAAATTATCGACGATCAAGTACAACAAATTCGGGTGGTTTGACACATCAAGGCCAGACATTGTGGTATTGGGCGTAGCTGAAGAAAAAGATACACTCAATAATTGCGGCGTGTTTTCCAGATTTACGGATTCCAATATTGGCCCTGCCATCCCGAGCGTGACGAGCGATGTGCAGCCGGAAAGATCCAGATTCACGACATTCGATTGAAAGTCTGGCGAATCCAGTGCGGTACAGCCTTGCAGATTGACGTTGATCGGTAGGTTGCCGCGCAGGTCCAGATCTACGAGCACCGTATAATTGGATAAATCCAATGAGGGCTGGTCGGTGTAGAACCAAGCCGTTTGCAGCGTATTCGGCGCATTGAGGATAATACTCGACGTCGTAACCGATAAGGCATTCAAAGTCTGCAAAGCAACGGCATCCGTAAGGTCCAGTGCAGTGATTTGATTGCCGTTGCAATGTAAAGAACTCAGGGCGCTGCAGCCTGCCAAGGTCAATTGGGTCAATGCACAGGAATTCACGTCGACAGTGGCGAGCGCGCTGCAACCGGTGAGGTTTACCGTCGCCAGTAAAGGATTGCTCGGTGCGTATACATCGTTGAGTGCCGTGCATCCTGAAAAGTCCAAAGCAGCCAGCGAGGCGTTGTTTAACGTACAATATACCTTTTCGAGTGCCGTCATGCCCGTACCGTCGATGGAAACCAATGCACCGGTATTTCGGACATCCAGTTCTTTAATTGTCGGCATCGTCAACGAAAGATTTGTGATTGCCGGATTCCAAATCCAGAGGATTTGCAGGTTCGCAAAATCTTCAAGGCCACCAACGCTCGTGATGGCATTGTCTGTAATGAAAAGTTTCTTGACCAGGTTGGCTTCAAATTGGTCGATTTCACCGTTGCTGTTCACGTCGATTTTCATTTGTTGATCGGCAAAATTGAGCGCCACGGCATTGTTGACATCAGACAGCAGCAAGTTGCTTTTTAACGCGGGGTCGGTAAACGTCAGGATTTGCGCATTTACCATCCCGGCAAAAAACAATAGGAGCAGCGTAATTTTCTTCATGATATGGTGGTGTTTTTTCATTCTGGTTTAGAGTGCTTTGATGAGTTCTTGCAATCGTTCCTTCTTGCTCTGCGCAATCGGGATGTTCGTGTTGTCGGCCATAATCACGTATCCGCCGTCGTTCTTGATGTATGATTTCAGATAGGCCAAATTGATGAGGTGCGACTGGTGGATGCGCTCGAATCCGTGTTCGGTCAGCAATTCCTCGTATTCCTTGAGTGTCCGGGAAATCAACACCGGTTTGTGGTTCTTGATGTAAAACTGCGTGTAATTGACTTTCGCTTCGCACCTGATGATGTCCGCCACGTCAAACAAATGGATGCCGTCCGACGTCGAGAGCGCAATCCGTTTGAAATTATCAACCTTTTTGCGAATGTTTTCCAACAACAAATCAATGTGTTCAAACGAGTTCGTTTGGCCTACGGCATCCTTAATTTTCGCCATCGTACGCTGCAATTCCTCCGGATCGACGGGTTTCAAGATGAAATCAAGCGCGCTAAACTTAAACGCTTTTACCGCATACTGTTCGTGCGCCGTGATGAACACGATGTGCGATTTGATCTTGCCATCCTTGTTGGCCAATTTTTCAAGGATGTCGAAGCCGGTGCCGTCGTTGAGATGGATGTCGAGGAAAATTACCTGCGGCCGCAGTTTCTCGATCACCGCAATTCCGGTCTTGACACTTTCGGCCTCGCCAATGATTTCAATGTCGTTGGTGTACCGGTCCAGGAGCGCTTTCAGGCCGGTGCGCAAATGTTGGTCGTCGTCTATTAAAATGGCTGATATCATCTTATGGAATGTATTGTACGGGCAGGCGCAACTTGACGCGCGTCCCATTTTTGTTTTCGTTTTTCAGGTCGGTAATCTCGATTTGGGCCGATTTGGAGGTCGTCGTTTCCATGATGTCCAGCCTTTTTCGGGTGATGTCCAGCGCCATCGATTTGTGCGCCGTTACCGAATGTTCCTTGAGGGTTTTCGATTCCTGCAGCCCGATGCCGTTGTCGGTTACGGTACAGGTCAGTTGGCCGCCCTCCACATCAAAGTAAATCTCGATTTTGCCACCGTCGTCTTTCGGGACCACGCCGTGCAATATGGCGTTCTCCACAAACGGTTGCACCAGCAGCGGCGGCAAGCCCATGTTGAATTCGACATTGTCGCTCGCCTGGATGTTGAAAGTGAATTTGTTGTGGAAACGCAATTGCTCGAGTTCCAGGTAATTCTGTAGGCTTTCGATTTCCTTGTCGATCGGGATCAGCGCGTCTTTCGAATATTCGAGCGTCAAGCGCATCAGTTTCGAGAACTTCGATAGGTATTTCAACGCCTGATCGGTACCGTTCTGTACGATGAAACTCGATATGGAGCTCAAGCAGTTGAACACGAAATGTGGGTTCATTTGCAAATGCAGCGCTTTCTGCTCATACTCCGCCACTTCTTTTTCCAGTGTGAGCCTTTTCTTGACTTGCCGGCGGTTGTAGGCTAACAAGATGAGGCCGATGAGTAAGACCGTTCCGAGCACCGCAAAAATGGTGAGCTGTGTTTGGCGTTTGTTCCGTTCGTTCAACAGCGCTTCTTTTTTCTGGTAGTCGTATTTCATTTCGGCCTGCGCCAGCTTCTTGGTGTTTTCCAGATTGGTGATGCTGTCGCGCGCCGCGATGTAGTTCTTGTAATGGGCGAATGCTTCATTGGGTTTCCCGGTAGCGTGATACAAATCGCTCAGCAGTTTTTCGCTGTGGTAGGTTTGGTCCAACACCCCGATTTGGTTCGCGTACGCCAATGATTTTTCGGCCATCGGCAAGGCTTCGGCATACCGTTTCTGTTGGAAATACAATTGCCCCAAGTTGTAGAGCGCCAATGCTGCCCCGAATTTGTGTTGCATCTGCTCGTTGAGCGAAAGCGATTGCCGGTAGTATTTTTCGGCTTCGTCCAAATGGCTTTTTTGCCGATGGTAGTCGCCCAGATAGTTCGTCAGGAGCGCGAAGCCACGCGGATTGTCATAGGATTTGAATAATTTTTCGGCCTGCTGGTAGTAGCGGAAGGCATCATTCCATTGCCCGGTTTCGGCATGGATTGCCCCGATGTTGGTGAGCGTTACCGGCACCGTACTTTCGCCGGTTTGCTGTTGTATGGGAAGCGCTTTCTTGAGGAATTCGAGCGCTTTCGAATAGTTTTGTTGTGATTTATAAACCACAGCCATGTTGTTGTACACCTTGGACAGGCCTTGGTTTTCACCGGAGTCTTGGTATAAAACGGCGGCCTTCTGATAATGTTCGAGCGCCAGATAGTAGTTGCTTTCCTCTGAATAAACCACACCCAGGCTTGCACAGGCGCGGGCCAGATGAATCTTGATGATGTTGTTGTCGGGTTGGTCTTCTCGGATGTTTTCGAACATCTGCTTCGCACTTTCGAAATGCGCTTTGGCTGCACGGTAGTTGCCAAGGATTATGTTTGTGTTGCCAAGGTTGATTTGGGCGTTGGCGGCACCGAGATCGTATCCGTTTTTTTGCGATAATGCTGCGGCACGTTTCGCATAAACCATCGCTGAATCTGGTGAAATCTCACGCCATTGCACCGAAAGTTTGTTGAGCAGGTTGGCTTTGGCCGAGTCTGTCCGGACTACTTTCAGCATTCTGGTCAGGCTGTCGGTTTTGGCCGTTTGCGCCGCAGAAGCCACCGAAAGTAAAAAGGCCGCTATGTAGATGAAGTTTTTCAAAACCGATACATTTAATTTGAAATCAAATATAGACAGGACTTTTGGGCAATTTCGGGGCGCTGATTATTTCCTGATTCCGGATTATTATTCCACGGATTTGGTTTTTTCGGACCGGTCGGCCGGTGTCGCAGTCGCCGTAGATTCGCATCGTTAGGTGGCCACTCTTTCAAATATATGGATTTTGCCCGTACGACGTCAGGGCGAAACATTTACATTTGCACAAACGGGGTTATGGATCTTAAAAAGACTTTCAACAGCAGGGCGAAGGCCGAAGCGAATTCGGGCTTCGGGACGAATCCGTCGAACTACGGCGGACGTTTCGTCAACAAAGACGGGACAGCCAATGTGTCCAAAAGAGGCAGCGGTTGGCTGGACCGCGTGAGTTGGTACCATACCATGATCAACATGCCGCGCTGGCGGTTCATGCTGGTGATTTTCGCTTTTTATGCAGGCGTCAACTTGATTTTCGCGACATTGTATTTCATCATAGGTATCGAGTACCTTGACGGCATTGAAACCACCGGTTCGGCCTGGAACCAATTCTGGAAGGCTTACTTTTTCAGCGCACAAACTTTTACTACGGTAGGCTACGGACACATCAGCCCAAGCGGATTCCTGACCAGTACGCTCGCGGCGGGCGAAGCACTTGTCGGGTTGCTCAGTTTTGCCATTGCCACGGGTTTGTTTTATGCGCGTTTCAGCAAACCGAAGGCTTTCTTACGGTTTTCGGCCCACGCGGTTGTCGCGCCATACAATGGGATCAAAGCGCTCATGGTACGCATGGCGCCGTATAAAAACAACAACCTTACAGATGCCGAAGCGAAGATGACTTTGGCGATGGTCGTGACCGAAAACGGAAAACCCGTGACCAAGTTCTTTTTCCTAGATATGGAAATGGCAAAAATCAACTCCTTGAATTTGAGTTGGACGTTGGTGCACCCAATTACGGAAAGCAGTCCGTTGTTTGGTTTCGGTGCCGAGGATTTCAGCCAAGCCGAGGGCGAACTTATTGTGTCCGTAAAAGCATTTGACGATTTGTTCAGTACAACCGTGGCGGCCGGAACGTCCTATACTTTTTCCGAAATGGTGTATGGTGCCAAATTCAATTTGATGTATTCAGAGAATCAGGCCAACACCCGCACGATTTTACACCTGGATAAACTCAATAGTTACAGCAAAGTCTCGATAGACTGATATCACTTCACCGTAAAGACACTGCGCACATTCACCTGCTTTGACACTTTGGTCTTGATGACCGCCGGGATGTCAATATTGAAGTCGTCGGTGTTGAGGATGAAACTGGATTTGATTTCCACGCCGTTGTCCACTTTCCGGATTTGGGCTTGCATCGTCACGTCTTTGGTTTCGCCATGCAGTTCCATTTTGCCTTGAATGGTGAAGCTTTTTGCGATGGGCGACAGTTTAAAAAAATTAAAGTCGTTGATTCTGCCTTTGAAATACGCCTTCGGGTAGCGGTGGCTTTCCACATAATTCTTGTTGAAATGTTCTTCCATGAGCGCCAGCCTGAATTTGAAGGTCGTCATTTTCACTTCCGTTGTGATGTCGCCGGTTTTGGTGTGCAGCACGCAGTTTCCCGATTTGCTGGTGGCGGTCACTTCTTCAAATGCCGGCACCGATGCCTCGAAGGTAATTTGCCCAGAATTGGTTCGTAGTTTCTCGTCGGTCGTGGTGAGCCCGAGGAGTAATAGGAGTGAGACAATCCTGAGCATGGCGCAAAGTTGTTGGTGTTTCTCAAATTTAACCAATATTCGTTTTGCAACGATTGACATTTCTCATTCTTTCAAAAAAAAAATCCCGCACATTGGCGGGACTTTCTTTATTCGGTTAAGGTGGTTATTCCTTGATGAATTTCTGTGAGAAGGTTTTGCTGTTGCTATCTTCCAACAACAGGACATAGCTTCCGGTAGCCAGTTTTTCGATGGCGATGGTGTTGTTCATCACTTCTGAAGACAATACCAACCTGCCGGTCAAATCGAAGATGCGGGCATGCTTGGCTGCTACGCCATTGAGCGCTGTGATGTTCAGGGCCGATGATGCAGGGTTCGGATAAATCGCGAATGCATTGCTATTTGGCTCGTTAACGCTAAGCGGGCTTGACCCTTCGACCACAAAAAGTTGCTGATTCGGCGTTGGGTTCATGATCACGTCCACCGTTCCTGACGGCCAGTGGATGACCGCTTTTTCGATTTCGGTAGCAGTTCCAAGACCGAAATGGGTATTCAACGTTGACATGTAGCCAAAGCCTTCACCGGCACGCACATCGCGGATTTGCTTGCCCCAAGGCCCGAACAATTCAACGCGTGCGCCAATGCCGTTGCTGTTGCTGGCAATGCCCTGCAAAGCAATCTTAAACCAATTGTTGCCATTTGGAACGGCATAACGTACGGTGTTGCCGTTCATGATGTCAAGGAAACCATCGTTATTGAGGTCGCCAACTGCACCTGCACTGATATTGGTATACGATACTGGAGCGAATTTCAAATCGCCTTGGTTGAACATAATTCTGTTGCCGCCGCCCAATACATCTACAAAGCCGTCGTTGTCGAAGTCGTATGCATAATAATCACGGTGCGGGACGTTGGTTTCCCAGCCAGAACCGTCAGTGATATTTGTAAACGGAACCAATGTGTTTCCAGCGTCAACATTGTTGCGATACAAGAAGTTTCCGGTGCCGCCGTTCGAGCCCACCAAGATGTCCATGTCGCCATCGTTGTCAAAGTCGGCAATGGCCGAAGACCAAGATTGTACCGGTTGTGCATTGATTGCGGCAAAAGCAGACACGTCGGTATAACCTGCCGCGCCATCATTACGGTGCAATTCGCACGGCGGGCCAGAACATTTAGAGACGAACATGTCTGAATCGCCGTCGTTATCAAAATCAGTCCACAATGACGCATAATTTCCGCCGCTCATGAGCACTCCGAGATTGTAAGCGCCCGGCGTAACGCCAGATTGATAGTACGTGTAGTTTCCAGCGCCGTCGTTGATGTAATAAACGTTAGGATCTACGTCGTGGCAAGAAAAAGCATCCAGGTTGCCATCGTTGTTTAAGTCTTGGAAATTGGTGCGCTGACAGAAAATGTATTGCCCAGGCGTAATGTTCGAATAAGCCGTACCTGTGCTGTTGGATTGCCAGAAGGTAAGACCGCTGCCGCTGCCCAAAAGCAAGTCGTTGTAGCCGTCTTTGTTGAGGTCACCGGCCGCGATGCTCCAGCCCGGCATAAAGCTCGTACCCGAAATCGGGAAATCGGTGATATTGAATGTGCCGCCAGCCTGCTGGAAATGCACCCGCATGTTGTTGGCGCTTACGCCCACGATGTCGTCCAGATGGTCGCCATTCATGTCAACGATACACATATTGTAGCTGCTGTTTACGGTGCCAATCGGCGTATTGTTGTAGCTCACAGGTGTTGGTGGTGGCACCACTACGTCGTTCTCCTGGACTTCAAAGGTAAATCCTAAAGAACTCCAATGGTTGTCCCAAGCGATGTAGTATGTGGTTCCGCCCACGACGTTGAATGTAGCCACAGACAAGAAGCCGTTGCCACTGTCGTCATCTCCGGCGTAGCACGCCAAAGCGCCGCAGGTTCCGGTGTAGATGTGAACGCGGGTATCTTTCCCGTTATTTACCGCAAGGTTGGAGGTCACGGTAACGGTGTAATCCTGTGAAGGTGTGTACTTGTACCATTCGCCTGCGGTAGCGCCTTCACCGTTGTCAGCGCAAATAGGCATCGGAACTTGCGTTCCGTTTACCGCAGTCACCACGAACGAGCCTTCTGCCGTAATAGGGAAGGCAGCGGCACAGGTGTCTTGTGCAGTGGAGAATTGCGCAGCGAGGAGCAATCCGAACATTAGCGTAATTTTTTTCATGAGGTCATTTTTTTTTGGTTGTTATTATTCGCAAGGTGTTAATGAATTAATCCATTCGGCAATCATGGCAACGCCTTCATCGTGGATAAGGGTGCGGCCGTGTAGCGGCATACGCACGGTTTCGTCCGTGGTATTGATCCGGTGAAACAACATTGACCGGTTTACGTTTCCAGGTGTGACAATCGTACCCAATGCAGGCGGAAAATCTTGCATGTCCTGAGTAGGTACGCAAACGCCCATGTTCGTCCGGTTGCCGGAATCTGCATAAGCAAACCGCATCGGACGGTAATCGCAATGCCGCATATCGCTGTGGCAGTGCGAACAGTTGCTGTCAAAGTACCCGCGTACACGGAGCTCCAAAGGTTTTGACGTGTCTTCGTAATTTACCACGCTCTGGTCTGCAGACGGCATCGTAAAGCCACTTTCAAGATAGCCCGCTTCAACCCATTTCGACAGTTGGTTTTTGGAACCGTCGGCGTAGTTGTAACACCAGTTGAGGTTCTGTGGCTTGATCCCGATGGGTGTGAAAATCGTCTCTTCGCCGCCCCCCACAATTTCCTGACGTCTTTTATGGCAAACCACACATTGTTCGTGTGCAGGGATTTTGTAGTTGGTGCTTTTAATGGTGCCTTCATGCATAAACGAGATTTCCGTAAAACTGCCTTCGTTGTCAAAGAAAGCTTCGGTCTGCTCGGCGTTCCAAACATAGTTGGCGAAAATCCAACCTGTTGACTTCCGGATCATCAGCCGGGTTTCGATGATGCGTTCTCCGCCAACCGGTGTGATGTTTTGCACATCTTCGTAGTAAAAGGTCTTTATGAGTACGGCGCCTACCGGCAAATCCAGAACGGTATTGTTGCTGTTGAACGTTGCTTTCGCGCCCACAGGCATCCAAACGAATCGTTTCTTGTGTGAGTAGTCGGCAAACAAAGAACTTGAGGGTTGGTAAGGAAGTACGTGCAAAGCAGGGTCGAGATTTTTCAGCTCACCCTTGAAAAACATGTAATCTGACAACTTCGGATAAGGTACGAGGCTCAAATCCACCGTCACCGGCGAAACTTCCTCATAGTCATCCGAGCCCGAACAGGACACCATAAAGAATGACATCCACAAAACGGCCAGAAACAACAGGTAATTCTTTTTCATTATTTTTTTATAGCAGTCCAAATATAGAAAATATATCGGTATGATAATCAGCGGCTAAGCAATTTTATTCACAAGGCCCTGGCATGGACATAATCCATTCTTGAATTAAAGCAACGCCTTCAGTATGCGTCATGGTGCGGCCAATAAGCGGCATCATTTCGCCCCCGTTATTTGTTGTCATCCGGTAACCTATGTCCGATCTGGCAAAATTACCTTTGGCGACAATGTGCGTATAAGGTCCGCCTATTGGTGCTTGCGCCTCCATACAGACGCCCACTAAATATGGGTCTGTAGTGCTGTAAGCAAATCTTAGCGGCACGTAGCTGCATGCGCCGCCGGTTTTATGACAATGTGCACAATTGGCGTCCAAATAAGAGCGGGCGCGGAGCTCTAATGGTTGTGAGTCATCGGTGTAATCTACTGTGGACACAATGCTTCCCGGAACAGAATTGTCTAGGTAACCGAAGGCCTGCCATTTCTCCAACTGGTTTTGTTGCGACGTCCCGTAATCATATGTGAAATTCAGGTTTTGCGGCTTCGGCCCAATCGGAACTTTTACTTCGCCAAAAGGCGTCATATCAGGATTCGCTTTATGGCATGTGAAACATTGACCGTCAGAAGGAATCCAGTAGTTGGTGTTTTTGGTTTCGCCATTCACCACGAAACTGATGGGCACCGTGTGGCCGGCACCCGAAACATTCAACAGTGCGTCGGTCTGCTCATCGTTCCAGATGTAATCGAATAGTTTCCAGCCAGAATCAGCGGGTGTGCTGTCGGTTTCTTCAATTCCTTCGGACACTTTAATGAGCAAACGGGTTTCAATGATACGCTTTGTGTTGCCCGGCAAAACTTCGTCGTAGTAAAAATTCTTGATGAGTACCGCGCCAACCGGGAAATCCAACGGGCTGTCGTCGGAAACGTATGTGGCGTTTGTTCCGGCCGGCATCCATACGAAACGCGCTTTCTTGGCATAATCCGTAAACAATTCGCTGTTGGGTTTGTAAGGAATTACCCCGTACGCAGGTTGAAGGTTTTTCATGTCGCCCTCGAAAAAACGGTAGTCCGAGAGTTTGGCGTACGGCACTTGCGTAACATCCAGCACCACAGGCGATACGGGTTCGTAGTCGTTTTCGTCGCCGCCATTACAGGAATTAAAGGCGAATGCCGCAGCGAACAGCAGCAGCAATAAGTAGTTCTTTTTCATAGTTGTAAAAATGCGTTCCAAAAATAACAAAATTTTTATAAGTAACGCGTTAAGAATGCGATGTGTTCAAAAAAAATCACAACGCCTTGTCAAATCCGCAACTATTCCTCGATTTGTCCGATTTCCTCCGCTTCCGCGCGTTTCAGTACATTTTCAGGAAGCGCTTTTTTGGCTTTCGCGCCCATTTTCTTGAGCCGCTCCACGCTCGTGATCAGGTTGCCTTTTCCTTCGGTGAGTTTGTTCATCGCATCGGCGTAGCCTGATTTGGCATCGTCAAGCCTTTTCCCGACCGTGATCAAATCGGTGAGCAATCCGTAAAATTTGTCGTACAAAGCACCAGCCTGCCGCGCAATTTCCACGGCGTTTTCCTGTTGCTTCTGGTTGGTCCACATGGAATCGATCGTCCGCAACGTCGCCAATAAGGTCGACGGCGTCACAATCACGATGTTGCGTTCGAACGCCTTGTTGTACAGCGTCGCATCCTCGCGCAGCGCAAAGGCAAATGCCGGCTCGATCGGGATGAACAGCAACACGAAATCCGGGCTTTCCATCTGGTACAAATCGTGGTAATTCTTCTCGCCGAGTTGTTCCACATGGCGTCTGATCGAGTTCACGTGCTCTTTCAAAAAGACCGCTTTCAGGGCTTCGTCCTCCTCGTTGGCAAATTTCTCGTATGCCGTCAGCGATACCTTAGAATCCACGATCATCTTTTTCCCGTCGGGCAGGTTGATCACGACATCCGGGAACACGCGCTGGCCGTCGTCGGTCGTGAACGCCTGCTGGATGAAATACTCGCGGTCTTTCTCCAAGCCCGATTTCTCGAGCACGCGCTCCAGCACCAATTCGCCCCAATTGCCCTGCATTTTGCTGTCGCCTTTGAGCGCTTTGGTCAGGTTTACCGTTTCGCGGCTCATCTGTTCGTTCATTTCGCGAAGCCCAAGGATTTGTTGCCGCAATGCCGCGTGATAGTCAATGCTTTCCTTGTGCGTGTCTTCCACTTTCTTCTCGAAAAGATGGATTTTTTCCTGCAAAGGCGTTAGGATCGTGGCAAGGTTTTCTTTATTCTGCTGGGTAAACTTCGCCGACTTTTCTTCCATGATTTTGTTGGCGAGGTTTTCGAAATCCTTGGTGAACTTCTCCTGAAGTTTTTCCACTTCCTCTTTCTGTTCGAGCGTTTTCTGCCACAAATTCTCGAAGTCGGTTTCCTTTTTCGTCAAGCGTATGGCCAGCGAGTCCTTTTCGGTGCGGATGGTTTCCTTTTCGGCGTTCAATTGCGTCAGCGCCTTTTCCAGCGCCGTCTTTTCGGCCGCAAACTGGTCTTTCAAATACTGGAATTGCGCCGTCAAAGACGCGAGCCGTTCCTCAAGCGATGCCTTTTCAGCCTTCGCGCCGGCCGCAAACAACAATTTACCAATGACAACGCCGGCAACAATCCCGGCCACGAAAACAAGTAGGACAAGTAAGGTATTCATTACGGTTTCTGGAAAAGGTAAAAGTAATGAAAATTGCCGCCTGCCGGTTTGATGTTCATAAAAAAAGCGGGCTGAAAATCAGTCCGCTCTTTTAGGGTTTTGGTTATAGAGAGTTGTTAGGTCTGGAAGGTAAGCTCCGGGCCAGATTCGCCCAACGCTTTGTCTATTTTCTTGTTCACGAACACTTTCACCCGGCGCTTTTCCTCGAGCATCAGCGGTACGTTAAACAACATGCCTACTACGCAAATCAGCATCAGGATCAACAAAAGGCTCATATAAATATATTCATTCAGCCCAGCGGCCAGGTTTACATCGGTAAAAAGCACGTACCCTGACACCAGGAAAACAACCGTCGATACAATTAAGATTAAGGCTTTCATCACATTTGGTTTTTAAGTTAGCATTTTGCTTTTATCGTTGATGCTAAATTAGTCTGACAGCGTTTGAAAGCGTTTACACAATTTTAAGAATGTATTATATAATTTAACATTTAGTGTTTAAGTGGCTAGTTGTTAGTGGCTAGTGGCTAGTTGTTAATGGCTAGTGGCTAGTTGTTAATGGCTAGTGGCTAGTTGTTAGTGGCTAGTTGTTAGTGGCTAGAAGAACCTATTAACGGGCGGTATTGTAACATTGGCTTTCAAGGTTTGGGCGTTGCGCAAGCGCCGGGCTTTCCGCTGCAATCTTTTATTCCATTACATTCCATAAAAGGATTTACGCTCCAATCCCTAACGCGGGCCAACGTCAAACGTCGAATGTCGAACGACAGACGTGGAAAGATAAGCGGCGAAGTTTAATGGTTTGGGTTGGCCGATGTCGGATTTCGAGACAAAAGAAGATGGGCCAATGCGGTTTGCTTTAGTGCAAGAGGATTTCTTCGATTTCTTTACTCGCTTTTTTCAAGAGTTCACTTGTCTTGTCTTTGAGTTGTTGGGCTTGTTGCCTGATGCCTGTAATGTGTTCCGCTATTTCTTTTTGTTTGTCAAGTGGTGGAACGGGAATTGGTAAATGTGAAATGTCTTCTGGTGCTAAATGTCCATTTGTTGCTCCTGTAACATTTCTTTTAATTTCTGTTTGCATTAAACTGCAACGTAAAAAATGGTAAACAAAAGCGTTATCTGATAATGAGTTTGTTTGAAACTTTACAATATCACCACCTAAAAAATAATCTCCTTCATAATTCCAAAAGGCAATCTTTCCAATTGTTGCTCCTGTTATTACAACTAAAACATCTCCGATTTTTAACTTCTGTTGTTTACTGAAAATGTTCTTTGCTGTTAGCAAATCATCAAGTGCAATTGTTCCGTCAGCGTTAATTGAGTTAATCTGAACAACTGAACATTCTCCATCTTTTTCATCTTGCTTTGGTAAACTTCCTTTTGTTAAATTCCCTGATATTATTTCACGAAGTTGTTTAACAGGATATTTTCCGTCAGAAATAGCAATTAGATTATTTATGAATTTGTCTTGATAGAAAAATGGGTCAACTCGTTTGTTTTGAATGTCCGATAAAGTCCTTGTAAACAATCTATTCTTCAAAGTATTTTCAGGCGGTTCGGGTAGATTTATGCCTAACTCCTTCAACAAATAATCGTCAATGCTTGAAAGTAATTTGTCGGCCTCTGCTTCGTTCTTTTGTTTTTGGGCGGTTACTTTGTCGGTAATTTGTAAAATGCGTTTGTCTTCAATGATTGGAATTGATAATAAGGCAGGATAATCTAATGCTGGCCGTGTTCCGCCTGTGCTTCTCCGGCTTGCCAATTTTTCACCAATTTCAGAATTTAGAAACGCTGCAAGCATTTTGCTAATTTCCTTACTACCTGTTTTGATTACACAAACGTGCTGATTGATATTACCTTCAAATCCTTCAGGTGCAACTGACGCAACCGCCATTCGTCCGACGCCTGTAATTTTAACCAATAAATCACCTGCTGAAACTTGGCTTCTTTTCAGCATTCCGTTATGTGTTCCTTCGTTGATGTACTTGCAATCCTCAAATTCTAAAACTCCTGTTGGCGAAAGGTTTTGCACTCTTAAAAAAGGTATTCCGGTTTCTTTTTCGGCATAATATTTTTCACTTTCAGTTGTCTTTGGTGTGGCACCGCTTGCCAAACCTTTTACATAGTCTCTTAGCTTCTTTGGTTTCTTTGCTAAAACTTTCTTTTCAAGTTCCAAAAGTTCGGGAACGTAAAAGAAAGGATCGAAGCGTTTTTCCAATTCGCTTTTTTGCAAAATGAACACGCGACTTTTGTTGAGTGTTGGTGAAATAGTATAACCGCTCATCAATTTTCTGTCTCGTTAATGTGAGCAATAAACTTTGATAACTCTTTGCCTATTTCAATCAACTCGTTGTTGTTGGTGGTTCTGCCTGTGGCATCATAGCCGATATCTTCGGCTATTGCCATAAAAATAGGGTAGTCGTCTAACGCGGTTTGTTTTGCTAAAAAGTATTTTTCGGTCAGTTCTTCTTTTAGCAAATTCACTTTGTCTGTAAATGCAGACTGAACAGCCGATTTATCAGCTTGTATCATTTCTGCAATTTCTTTTTTGTTGGCTTTCGGGTTTCTGGCTTTTGCATCTGCTTCCAATTTCTTGATGGCATCTGCTTTTTCCTTTTCCCAGTTCTCAACGTTAGCAGCATACTTGCTGTCAGTTTTTATCTGTTCTTTCAGTTTTGCCTTTTGGTTGCTGATGTCGGAGGTTTGTTTGTTTTTGTGCTTACGCAAAAACAAGACAGAGCTTTTTACGCCTGCACCTGTAGCGCTAAAAGCGGTTTGGGGCATAGAAACAACCGCAACAATCCGATACATTTCTTCAATGTTGTCTCGCACATATTGTAAACTGCTGTTGGTAAGAATACCGTCAGGAATTACAACGGCCAAATAACCGTATTCGGTTAAGAATTTATGACACTGCTCCAAGAACAAGACTTCCGTACTTTGACTGTCCCGCAAAACGGTTTTACCGCTTGCGGTCGTATTGAGCCAATCCACTTCTTTAATGGCCAAATTGTATTGGTTCATGTAGGCCTTTTCGGTTTGTTTAATGCTACTTCCAAAAGGCGGATTGGTTATGATAAAATCAAACGAATTATATTTAAACTCTTTATTGCCCGACTTGGCCTGCATTTCAGTATCGCTTAAAAGTCCGTCTGATGCAATTACGTTGGTATGTCCATCGTCGTGAATAATCATATTCATTTTGGCGGTTCGTGCAATTTGGTCGTTTATCTCGATGCCAAAGAGGTTTTTCTCTGCGAAATCGTGCCAATATTTGTAATGGTCTTTTTCATCTTTGATGGGGTCGTAGAATTCGTTGGCTTGTTCTCTCACTTTGTCCAAAGCGTAAAGCAAAAAACCACCGCTTCCGCAACTGGTGTCAAGCACTCTTGATTTATGCGTAATGGGCAAACTGTCAACGATAAACTTTACAATTGGGCGTGGTGTAAAATACTGTCCAAAGTCACCTCTGAAATAACTACCCATAAAAGTCTCAAACGCTTTGCCTTTGCTATCAAGGTCGGTCTTGTTGAGGTTGATGCGTTGGAAATACTTTACAATAGTCAATGTTTCTTGAGCCGAGAGTGTAATACCATCCTTGAAAACTTCGGGAGCTTCTTTTTCACCAATAGCATAAATTTTCTTGATACGCTTCAACAAGTCTTCCGGATCTTCGTCCCGGAAAATTTGAAAGTCGTATGGTTCACCCGTTTTTCTCGGATGTTTCTCGTCCCAAATTTTGCAGAAGATGAGTTTGTCCAATTCATCAAACGCAACGCTTGGATTTCGCTGTCCGCCGCCCCAGAGGGCTTGATGCGATTGAATAAAAATCTTGGTAAGTTCGCTTTCGTTTACGACTTGAAGTTCAAAAAATTTCTGTCTTACGTTCGGGTCAGATTCTGAAACTATCCTGGAGTGATCTGTGTCAGTTTGCGAGATGCCACCTTTCACATATTTGTAGGGTGCCAGTTTTTTGATGCCAAATTGCGGGATATCAGGGATTTCGATTCTGCTTTTAGGTTTTCTGTCGGGAACCTCGTAGTATTGATTTTTAATTCGCGAAGTTGTCCAAACGTATTTTGCTCCTTCTGCAACGGCATAACTGTAAGCTTGGTCGACCGCGATGTTAAATTGCTGGTCGGTGAGTTCTTGTTTTTTGCATTCAACCAATATGTAAGTTTCTTCGCAATCGTCGTCTGAATAGACTACAATGTCAGCTTCCTTTGTCTCCGAACCCATTTGAACCGGAATGAACTGCTTGATCCTGTTTTCTGGATACCCGTAAATTAAAGTCAAAGTCAGGAAAGTTTCAGCTTGAACTTTTTCTTCGGGATTGTTGTAATTCCTTTTTTTGTTTTGATGAATATAGGTGATAAAGTTTTGGTCTTCGTCAAACCGAATAAGTCCTTTTTCTATGCCCGTTTCTATTAAACTCATCCTACTGCTCAAGTATTTGTTTTAGGTCGCTAAGTTAAGTTTTTAAACCCGTTATTGTCAAAAAGCTATTCAACACTCCGTTCTCCCAATATCGGGGTTGTCGTTTGTGGTCAGCCACCAACCCCTACAACTTCACCGTTTTCCATTTCCCGCGTCTGAATAAAATCAATCCGGCCAGCGCAATCAGCGTCTCCGATACCGGAATCGCAATGAAAACGCCCGTTGGCCCGAGCAGGAAGTATTTCGCCAGCACATACGCCAACGGAATCTGGAACAACCAAAACCCGAACACGTTTATTTTGGTCGGCGTCCAAGTGTCGCCCGCGCCGTTGAACGCATTAATCATGACCATTCCTATCCCGTAGAATACGTAACCCGACGCAATGATGCGAAGCGCTTCAATCGCCACGGCCTGGACTTCGGTGTTATTCGTAAAAAATGCCGTCAATATTTCGGCGCCCAATAGTGAGATCAACATTACGGAACCCATGTAAATCGCGTTGTATTTGGCGGTCTTCAAAACAGCTTGTTCGGCCCGTTCCGGCGATTGCGCACCGAGATTCTGGCCCACCATCGTCGCCGCCGAATTGCTCAAACCCCAAGCCGGCAACAGGAAAAACATCATCAACCGCATGGCCGTCTGGTAACCCGCCGAAGCAATATCGCCACCCGATGTCGCCACCAATTGCGTCATGAAGATCCAACTGCAAGAGGCAATCACGAACTGCAACACGGCCGGCGATGCAATCTTCACGATGGCCCGAATCTGCTCCCAGTCTGGCGTCAGGTAGGCCATTGTCATCTTGATCATGTGTTTTCCGTTGAACAGATGGTATGCTTGGTAAAACACGCCGATGCCACGGCCAATCGTAGTGGCAATCGCAGCGCCGGTAAGCCCGAAACCTTCAAACGAGCCCATCCCGTTGATGAAAATCGGGCAGAGGATGATGTTCGCAAGATTTGCAATCCAGAGGCTTTTCATCGCAATGGCCGCACTTCCCGCACCGCGGAAAATCCCGTTGATCAGAAAAAGTAACATGATCACGATGCTGCCGCCCATCATGATCTTGATGAACGGTGTGCCGTGTGCTGCGGCTTCCGGAGATGCGCCCATGAACAACAAGATTTCGGTGCCGTAAATAAATCCTAGAATACTGATAATGGTGTTGATTGCAAAAGCCACTAAAATCGCCTGCATACCGGCTTTCGCGGCAGCCACCGGATCTTTTTCGCCCACGCGGCGTGCCACGACTGCCGTTGCGGCCATGCTGATCCCGATGGCCAATGAGTAGATGATTGTCAGGACAGATTCGGTCAGCCCAACGGTTTGTATGGCAAAACTGCTGTGCTCCAAATGGCCCACGAAATATAAATCAACGAGCGCGAATACGGATTCCATCATCATTTCCAACATCATCGGCACGGCCAACAGTACGATGGACATCCGGATGCTTTCGGTGGTGAAATCGACCGGTTCGCCCCGAAGCGATTTCTTGATGACCGACCATAATAAAGACAGTTTTCCTGTTGCAGCAGTTGTGGACATATTGTTTGATTTGTGTGAAGCGACAATTTTCCGCAGCTTGCCAGTAGGGTTTCCGGATTAAACCGGATGGCTGGGCGGTTCCAAAAATTGAAAAGCAAATATAAAAGAATTTTCCTGTGGCCAATGTGGCCACAAAAAAACCGCCGATTGGCGGTTACTCATCGAGTTTCATGTTGCGGTCGCGGTGGCTTTCGGGATGCGAATGTGGGTAGCGATTGTTGGCGATGTCATAATTGCGGTCACGGTTTTCCAAGGACTTCTTGTTCTCGATCACCGAATTGTCCGGCGGCGGAAACAGCGAAGCATCGTCTTGCCGGTGTGGGAACCGCGCGCGCTTCACTTCTTTTTCGTTGCCTGCTTCGTCGGTTTCGATTTCCGAGGTCAATCGCGTGTTATCGTTGTTATAATCTTCAGGCAGGTTTCGCCCGCTGAAGCCCTCGTTTAATTCGTTGTTCCAGGTTTTGTCACCGGGGTTTTTGTTGGTTTCCATAGTAGTTTGTTATTTAGAATCAGTGAATCGGGTTTGACAATTTTCGGTTGGGGCGGTTGCTTAACATAATGTACGGTTTTCACGTAATGGCGTTTGGCAGCAATGATTTATTGGGATAACCCATGTTCCCCTACCCATAGGTTAAAATTAATTTTTTCCGCAGCAAAGCCATGGCGGGAAAACCGTAGTTTTTCATAAAACTGCCAGCCTTGAAAAAACTATATTGGTTGCTTTACAGGCCAATCCGCCACTCCTCTTTTACCGCAACCTTAAGTTAGCTGTAATTCGGGAGAATCAAATGGCATTTAACATTGCCTAAACAAACCTATCTTTGCGCATGCACCGGCATTTCCTCATCCACAAGCCCTACGGTTACCTGAGCCAGTTCGTCTATGAATTGAAGCGCAAAAAGAAACTCCTGGGCGAACTGTATGATTTTCCTGAAGGCATTATGGCCATCGGGCGGCTCGATGAAGATTCTGAAGGTTTGTTGTTGCTCACCACAGACGGCATGATGAGCGAAATCGTCCGGAGCAAGAAGGTTGAAAAAGAATATTACGTACAGGTTGATGGCTTGATTACGCCCGAAGCCATTGAAACCCTAAAAGGCGGAGTACTCATAGGTTTTAACGGCAAGAAATACCAGACGCGCCCATGCGAAGCATGTATTTTGCCACAACCGCCAGATTTTCCAGCGCGTTCCCAGAAAATACGCGATGAACGCCACGGCCCGACCAGTTGGATTTCGGTGACCATCCGCGAAGGCAAATTTCGCCAAGTGCGCAAAATGACGGCCGCCGTGGGTTTCCCGACGTTGCGTTTGGTGCGTGTGCGAGTGGGCGACCAAATTTTAGACGATTTAAAGTCGGGAGAAGTGCGGGAAGTTAGTATTTTAGTCTCATGAGAAATACCGTCCTTTTATTGTTGCTGGCTTCCGGGCTGTTGTCGGCGCGAGAGTTTCGTCAGGAATTCATCGTGGCCGACGTCCAGCATTTTTGGAAAGCCTATGACCAAATCGGCAAGACGCCGGATTCCTCACGGCAATATCGGGCGCTACAGGAATTGTATCTCGACAAAGCCACGCCAGGATTGAAAAGCCTGATGCAGGTTCGCGGCTATTCGGACCAATTGTATATTTATTCCATCCGGAAATTTCCGAAGTTCTGGAAATCGGTCCGGAAAAATATGACGCCGCAAAAGTATTTCCCCGAAATCGAAGCCGACATCGCCAAGCTCAAAACGCTGTATCCGGCATTGAAACCTGCCCCGATTTATTTTTCCGTGGGATGTTTCCGTACCAATGGCACCGTCCACGAAGGCAAAGTGCTCATCGGGTGCGAAACCGCGCTGGCCGATTCCAAGACTTTTGTAGATGAATTGCCCGATTGGCGCCGTCCGTTTTACAAGGAGTCGTCTCCGGTGGCCGGATTGTCGCTGCTGTGTACGCACGAATATGTCCACACGCAACAAAAGCCATTGGTCGAGAACCTTTTGTCTAAATGCCTGTACGAAGGCGTTGCCGAGTTCGTCTCCTGTTTCGCCACCGGAAAACCGTCAAACGCGCCGGCCATCGCTTTCGGGAAAGCCAATGAAAGACAGGTCGTAGAAAAATTCGTCGCCGATATGTACTTGATGAGCAATGACTACAATTGGATTTGGGGCGAAAATCAAAATGAACTGAAAGTGCGTGATTTGGGTTATTACATCGGCTATGAAATTTGTGAGCGTTTTTATATGCAATCCGAAGACAAGCCCGCTGCCATTGCGCAACTGATCGAACTCGATTTTACCGACGAAGCCGCCGTTGAGCGCATCATTGACGCCGCACAATTGTTCCCGAAACCCGTTGCACAGTTGTACGCCGATTACGAGGCCAAACGCCCGACCGTTGTTTCCATGTCGCCTTTTGTGAACGGAGCGAAAGACATTCCTTCGGGCCTGACGAAAATCACCTTGAACTTTTCACAGCCGCTGAACGGTTACCATACAGGTATAGATTTCGGGCCGCTCGGTGCCTGGGCGTGCCCTAAGATTTCGTCTGAAAGGATTTGGTCCGGCGACGGCACATCCTGGACATTCGAAGCCGATCTGAAACCCAACATGAAATACCAGATCCTGATCTCGAACAATTTCCGAATGGCCGACGGCACACGGCTCAAACCGTATCTCATCGAATTCCAAACCGCCGACTAATGCTTAACATCGTCCTGGTTGAACCAGAAATCCCGAACAATACCGGAAACATTGGCCGTTTGTGCGTGGGCACGGGCTGCCGTTTGCACCTGATCCATCCGTTCGGGTTCAAGATTACCGATGCCAACCTCAAACGCGCCGGCATGGATTATTGGGTACATCTTGATTGGCATCAGTATGACAGCGTTGACGCTTGGGTAAATGTCATTCCAGACAAATCCCGCGTGTTTCTTTTTAGTGCGCGAACCGACAAATCTTATTATGCGCAAGAATTCCGCGACGGCGATTGGCTGGTTTTCGGGAAGGAAAGCGTCGGGCTTTCAACTGACGTTTTGGCGCTTTTCGAAAATCATCTGACGATACCCATATCGCCGTTGGCCCGCAGTTTTAATCTGGCGAATGCAGTCGCGTTTGCAGTAGGCGAGGCGAGAAGGCAAATCGGTTTGTAATGTTGCCCGTTTACAAAGCCATCCGCCACGGAAAACGCGCACTGGTATATGTGCCGATGACGATCTTCCTGTCATTGATGCTGGGCGGCGCGTTTCTTTGCGCCTACTTTGACGCGCCTTGGCCGTTCATCGTTGGCTTTCCCTTGGGTTTTGTTTTGGCATGGTTGTATTGGGCTTTGCGGGTCACAAGCTGGAAAATATGGGCTTTCGGCCAAGTCCGCAACGTGCATGAGTTGCAAGCGAAAGCCATCAACCACAAAATCCTACATCCAGACGGCAGCTTCTTCGGGCGACTGGCTTTTTCGACCGCCGCCCAACGCGCCGCACTTAAGGCATTGGAGGAAAAATTTCAGCACCCGGATATTTTGCAGGACGACACATCCGTGCCACCCGAAACCCAAATCAATTATTCCCGCAAGTCCACCATTTTGGCGCTGGTCCTTGGGATTTTGGCGGTAGCCGCCAGTGATTACATTTTGCTGCACAACCACGAAAATCCGTGGGGATATGTGGCAGGCAGTTTTGTTCTGGCCGTCGTGTTCCTGAACATCGCTTGGAGACAACTGGCCCAACGAAAACCCAAGATGATCTTGAACGCGTCCGGTATCCAACTTTACAACCATCCGTTTGTGGGCTGGGCGTCGGTAGATCGCGTCAGGATTGTGAAACGGCAAAACGGAAACCAACCCCATTACTGGCTTGACATCGTTACCGACCATGGGCGGCTCGACATGGAACTCACCAATTTGTCTTGTTCACCGGATGTGCTCGATCATTTGCTGCAGGTGTATCGCGCGCGTCATCTGCGTGCGTAACATGTTCAAAGACTGACGTTGCTTGTCAAATTTCATATATTTGATGAACAATGATTTCTTATGATCGACAAACACAACCTCCGCAGCACCATTTTCAAACACCTTGACGGCTTGGTCACCGCGCCCGTAGCCTTTGCGCTACACGAGAAAGGCGTACTCGATTACCTTCTCGATCGCGGGCAGGCAACGCTCGCCGAACTCACCGAAACCTTCAAGGCCAACGAAGGTTATCTGAATGTCGGGCTGCGCGTGTTGTGTTCACAAGGTTTTTTGGATTACCATCTCGATGCGGAAAACGATGTGATTTCCTTCCGCGTGACCGAGCAATCGAAGCCGGCTTTTTCGCATGCGCATTTTTACAAAGACGTGGTCGAACTCCTGAAATTCTCCCAGGATTTCCATCCGCGGTTGTTTGACGAAGCGCCGTTTGGCAGGCTCGATGCCATTTTCGAAAAATACAAATCAGGCTACGTCACTTTAGCTGACGACGACATGACCCGCGGCATCCAGCAGCAAATCCTCAAACACATCGAAGGCCATTTGGTTGGCCCGACGCTCGTAAGGCTGGGCATGAGCGGCATGTTCCACAAATATTTCATGGAAACGTCTTTCCGCCCGGAGGAATTCCACAAATCGCCAGACTTGTTCCAGAAAATCCTGAGTTTTTTTGCATGGTTGGGCTGGTTCAACGAGAAGAACGGGAATTTCCAGTTCACCGAAACCGGCCTGTTCTTCGCCAAGCGCGCCTCGGCTTATGGCGTAACGGTTTCGTACTTGCCGACGTTTGCGAAAGTGGATGAACTCATGTTCGGAAACCCGGCGGTATTGCGCGTCGGTGAAGGCGAAGACGAACGCCACGTAGATCGGGAAATGAATGTTTGGGGCAGCGGTGGTGCGCACGATACGTATTTTAAGGTCGTCGATGAAATCCTTGTGGAATTGTTCAACCGCCCGATCGAGCAGCAACCCAAGGGCATTTTGGATATGGGCTGCGGAAACGGCGCTTTCCTGCAACATATTTTCGAGGTCATTGACCGGCAAACCCTGCGTGGGAAAATGCTCGACGAGCATCCGTTGTTCCTGGTCGGGGTTGACTATAACCAAGCCGCACTCAAAGTCACGCGCGCCAATTTGATCAAGGCCGATATTTGGGCGAAAGTCATCTGGGGCGATATTGGCCGTCCGGATGTGCTCGCCCACGATTTGATGGAAAATTACAGCATCGACCTCAAGGATTTGCTCAACGTCAGGACATTTCTGGACCACAACCGCATCTGGACCGATCCGACTCATATAACAGCGGGCCGCATCAGCGCGTCAACCGGCGCATTTGCCCATCGCGGACGACGCATCCCGAATCATTTGGTCGAGGACAACCTGCTCGAACACCTCCAGAAATGGTCGCCGTATGTAAAGAAGTTTGGCTTGTTGCTCATTGAGTTGCACACCATCGCGCCTCATTTGACCGCGGCGAATCTTGGACGTACATCGGCTACGGCTTACGATGCCACGCATGGGTTTTCAGATCAGTACATCGTGGAAATCGACGTCTTCAACAAAATTGCGTCGGAAGCCGGTTTGTTCCCGGATCCGGCCGTGTTCCGCCGTTTTCCGGATTCAGATTTGGCCACGGTCAGCATCAATTTGTTGAAAGGTCAGCCCTGAATGAATTTCATATAAGAAGTCAGCGCGTTGTTCGCAGTTTTCTCTAGCGATGATTTGGCTTCGTCCATGTCGTCCTTGAGCTGTCCGTCTGGCCCAAAAAAATCCTGTGGTGTCATCTTGAGCAACGTTTTCTTCGCATAGATTTCCCGAACGGTAAACCGGAGGCGGCATGATGCTTCCAGAAATTCAATCTTCAAAGTGTATTTGATGCGGTGCGAAAACAATTCGCCGAGGTTGTGGTAAAAGAAACCGTTTTCCTTGTATACATCGATGTCCAAACCATTGGCCGTTACATTGTAAATGTCGTATTGTTGTTTGAAATAGTAGTCAGCCCAGGCCTTCGTAAGGTCGATGAGCTTTTCGTTTGGACGGTTCGGACGCTGGATTTCCACAGGTTCGAAACCGCGCGGGGTGAGTTCAAATCCTTGCGCAGTGGCCAGTGATGCGGTCAAAAGAAATAGCATGTACAGGTGTTTCATTGCAACAAATTTTAGTCAATTTAACCCAATGCGCCGGGGTTTACAAATCCGTAAAGACAAACTTAACTTTTTCGGCATCGAACCTGATGTTCGGATCGGTGAACAGACCGTCGAGCGCTTTGCTGGTCATGAGTTCCTGTGGCGTCGCCTGGGTGATTTTTTCCCCGGTCATCAGTACGATTTCGTCGCTTATTTCCATCGCCATTTCGATGTCGTGCGTTGAAAATACGATGCATTTCCCGGCGTTGTGCGCCAATTTCCGCAAAAGCCTGAACAACGAGATTTTGTGTTGGAAATCCAGATGTGTCGTGGGTTCATCGAGCACGATCAGCGGTGTGTCTTGGGCCAACGCGCGCGCAACCAACACTTTTTGCAGTTGTCCGTCTGAGAGTTCGTAGTGTTTTTTTTTGGCGAGCCACGACGTATCGGTAAGCAACATCGCTTCGTCAATCTGCGCCAAGTCGTCGGGTGTAAGCGTACCCAGCCAGTTCGTGTAGGGCTGTCTGCCGAGTGCCACCAATTCAAAAACGGTAAGGTTGCTCGGCGGGAGTTTTTCGGTTAGTACCAAGGCAAGTTCTTGCGCCAGTGCTGCGGAAGTATAATCCGAAACGTTTTTCCCGTGGAGCGATACCACGCCGTTCAACGGCCGTTGGATGCCAGTAAGCGTCCGAAGCAAGGTTGACTTTCCGATGCCGTTTGCCCCAATCAACGCGATGAGTTTTCCGGGCATAAAACCCAACGAAACGCCCGATGCAATGACGTTTGCGCCTTGTTTGTTTGGGTAGCCGATGCTGAGGTTTTCGGTATGGAGCAGTATCGGGTTCACGTGAGTTTGCGTTTTTTGAGGATAAGCCAGACCACGACCGGCGCACCAATAATCGAGGTGATCGCGTTGATGGGCAATGTCACGTCGGTTCCCGGTACTTGCGAAAACAAGTCGCACACCAGCATGACGATAGCGCCGAGCAAGAGTGTCGCCCAAAAAAGGATATTGTGGTTGCTGGTCTGGAAAACCAATCGGGCGATGTGCGGTACGGCCAGCCCTACAAAGGCGATCGGACCGGCAAAAGCCGTAATGCTGCCGGCCAAAAGGCTCGTGGCCACAACGATGACAAAAGTCGATTTCCGATAATCCAACCCAAGGCTTTTCGCATAGTTTTCGCCCAACAACAGCGCGTTGAGCGGCTTGATGCTGTACACGGCCAGCGACAGTCCGCCAACCACCGCACTAGCGAGAATCCCCACGGAAAGCCACGACAGGTTGCCGAGATTCCCGAGTGACCAGAACATGAATTTCTGCAATTGTTCCGCCGAACTGAAATACGTCAGGACGCCCACGAATGCGCTGGTAAAACTCCCGAACATCAACCCTACGATCAAGATTGCCGCCGTATCGCGCAATTTTTGCGACACTGCCATCACGGCCAACAACACGAGAAAACTTCCAAGACAGGACGCCACGACAATCCCATACGAGGACAGCATCCAAGACGTGGCGGGAAGCAAACCCGCGCCCATAACGACAACGGCAACGCCCAAACTCGAGCCGGAGCTCAGGCCCAAAACGTACGGCCCGGCCAACGGGTTGCGGAACAACGTCTGCATCAGCAATCCGGCTACGGATAATCCCACGCCGGCCAGTACGGCGGTTACGGCTTTGGGCAAACGGTAATTCACGATGATGTAATCCCAGGTTTCGCGTGAGGTTTGTCCGCCCGCCAGACGTTGGAAAGTTTCTGCAATCGGTATGCGTACGGAACCAAGACTGATGTTCACCAAAAACAACAATACCACAGCCAGCAACAGCGCGGTAAAGATTAATGTGGTGGACGTCCTGGATCGCATCATTTCATTTTTTCGAAAAAGACGAGTTTGTGATTGGGCAACAATTCCGGGTGCAGCATTTTGATGACATCCTGTAAGACCAAGTCGGGGCGGTTCGGCGCGAGTTCGTAATAAAGGATGCCGCGGTTTTTCCCGACTTTAAAGGTATAAACATTTTTGTTGCGGAAGGCTTTGAACTGGTCGTAATGCGGGTTGCTTTCAAGGACTTCGGCCAGTGTAGAGAATTGCCCTGGCGCGATCCAGACATCGGCATTCCCGGCTTTTTCCAGCACGGCTTCAAACGGGAGCGATTGGCTGCCCGTACCTTTGGTTTCGGCCCAAGGATATTGCCCATTCGCGTCCTTGATGAACCGCGCGCCCCAACTCTCGCCACTGGCTACATTCCATTTGTTCTCGAAAAGGCCGCCCATGAGCACGACTGGTCTTTGCTTGGCCGAACGCGCCAGTGCGATGGCTTTTTCATATCCCGAAACAACTGCGTTAAAGATGGAATCTGCTTGTTCTTCTTTTCCGTACAGCACGCCGAAAAGCTTGATCCATTCGGCTTTTCCCAGCGGGTTTTGCTCGTTCCAGTCGCCGTTGAGTACGACTTTGATCCCGGCATTTTGCAAATTGTCCAACGCAGGATTGTGGTTGTCGATGCCGTATCCGATGAGCACGTCCGGGTTGAGGTCGAGCACGACCTCGGTATTGAGCGATTGGTTTGATCCGAGTTCGCGGATTTTTCCGGCAGCCGCGCGGTCAAGTATTTTTTCGGACGAAATGTATTTCAGGTTCGGGAACCCCACAAGCGTCTGCGCCACACCGAGCATTTCCAGCGACGGGATGTGCGTGGTCGAGGTGACGATGATTTTGTTGATTGGGACAACGACCGACGGAAAACCTTTGAGGCTATCCGGCACGATGGCATCCTTTTTTTTCAGGACGTAAGCAAATGTTTTTTCGGCGTTAGGCCAAGGCTGCGTGACCGTAAGCAGTGAATAATCTTTGTAGGCCACTATCGAAAAACCGGACGCGAAACGCACCTCATTCCTTCCGTTAGTCTTCGTGTCCGGCTCTTTCGAAATATCCTGTCGGCACCCGATGACGGTCGGTAAGACGAATAACAAAAACAGTAGTCTGGTCATGGACATGGTTTTGGATGCGAAGTGCAAAAGTATGTTTTTGTCGTCGGGTGAACAATATTTGGCCTATATTTGCATCGCCTTAAGGTTGCCGTCCTGCCTCATTATCCAGGACCGCATGAAAAGGGAACCAGGTGGAAATCCTGGGCTGTACCCGCAACTGTAAGCTACAAAGACTGCCGCTCCGCAATGCCACTGTGAAAAACGGGAAGGCCGCGGCAGGACGCAAGCCAGGAGACCTGCCTTATCGCACAAACGAGTACATCTTCGGGGACAAAGATGTTGACTGGATGACAAAGAAAAACTATCTTTTATTGGGCATCTTTTTTTGGTGCCATTGTATTTTTGCACAAGGCGACCTGTTCGCGCTGCGCGAAGTCATTGTCTCTGACCGGCAATTGCGGGAATATACAACAGCCCAATCCGTTTTGGTCCTAAACGATTCGGTCATAGAGAAGAACGGTTCTGCGCTGGTGTCGTTACTCAATTATAATTCAACGATTTACTTTAAGGAAAACGGCCTGGGCATGGTGGCCTCACCGTCGTTCCGCGGGACAACGGCGCAACATACGGCCGTCGTCTGGAACGGGCTTAACATCAATTCGCAGTTCAACGGCCAAACCGATTTCAACGCGGTGAACACACAGAATTTCGACGGCGTCATCGTGCGTCCCGGAGGTGGCAGCGTGTTGTACGGCAGCAGTGCGATTGGCGGCAGTGTGCATCTGGACAATGCCCTCAGGTTCGGAACACGTTTTACGAACGAATTTCGAGGTTCGTACGGCAGCTTCAGTACGGTTGGGGCCAACTACAGGATTGCCACAGGCTCGAACCGTTGGGCGGTGCAGGCCGGAATATCGCGCCAGCAATCCAGCAACGATTTTGAGTTTCCGCAGGAAGGCCGCCGCAATGAGAACGGACAATATTACAATACGTCGGGCCAGTTCAGTCTCGGCTATAAAATAAACGAAGACAATCTCGTGTATCTGCACAGTGTCATTTTTGATGGCGACCGCTATTTTTCGTTGATTTCGCCTACCGATACCCGTACGAAATACCACGATTTCAACACTAGGACGATGCTGGAATGGCAAAACGTTTCCGGTGCCTTTTCATCTCGGTTGAAAGCGGCTTTCCTTACCGAGCGCTACGATTATTTCGGACAGATTGACAATCCTGCAAGCAATTATGGGCAGGCGCAGACTTTCGTTGCGAAATACGATGGCCGATATGCGTTCAATGCATCGACCCAAATCAACGCCTCGGCCGATTTCACGCAAACCGATGCAACAGGTTCAGATGTCGGGAAACCATCGCGCCAGATATCATCACTGGCCGTACTTGTGAAAAGCCGCCCCTGGAAAAAATGGCTGTTCGAAGCGGGTTTGCGACAGGAAATCACAGCGAATTATGACAGCCCATTGTTGTTTTCGGCAGGCATCGAGTGGCAAGTTTTTCGGTGCTATGGCTTGAAAATCAGCGGGTCCAAAAATTTCAGGATACCAACGTTCAACGATTTGTATTGGTTCGATGGCGGAAACCCGGCGCTACGCCCGGAAACTTCGTTGCAAGGTGAAATCGGGAACCAATTCAGCTACCGCAACTGGAAGCTGCGCGTCACGGGCTACTACATCGTCATCGACGACATGATCCAGTGGCTGCCTGGCACGGTGACGACTTGGCGCCCGGAGAATGTCAACAAAGTAACGTCATACGGCGTGGAAAACACCTTGGAATGGGAACGGAAGACCGCGTCCGGGCATTGGAAAATCTTCGGCACGTACGCCTACACGATTTCCGAAAACGACCGCACCGGCAAGCAACTGATTTATGTGCCATTCCACAAAACCACCGGTGCGTTGGCGTATACCTGGCGAAATATTTCAGCCGACTATCAAATCTTGTATGTGGGCGAAGTGTTTACCCGGTCTGACAATGATGCGCGCTACAATCTTAATGCGTATACCGTTTCCAATATCGGTATTTCCTATGGTTTCGGGAAGCAGCAGATGGTTCGTGTCGGTGCGCGTGTCCTGAACCTTTTCGACGAAAATTACCAGGTTGTGGCCGGACGGCCATTTCCGGGACGAAATTATAATGTATTTTTGAACCTTAAATTTTAACTCATGAAAATCAACAAACTATTCCTGTCGGCTTTTTGTATCACGCTGCTCTGGTCGTGCAGCAGCGATGATGGCGGCGGCAGCGATGAACCGCTCGGGCAATATGACAATGGCGTGCTCGTCCTCAATGAAGGCGACGCGGTGTCCGGCTCAATAACCTACATCTCAAATGATCTGGCCACGGTAGAACAAGATGTTTTTACAAACGTCAACGGCAGCAGCCAATCCATCGGCGGTTATACCCAGTCGATCTTCATGGATGGCGATAAAGCATACATTATCTCGGGCTGGTCGAATAAAATCACGATTGTCAACCGATACACATTTGCGTATGAAGGCACCATTTCTTCTGGTTTGGCTAATCCGCGTTACGGTGTGGCGCTCGATGGCAAGGCGTATGTGACCAACCTGAACACGTTCGATACCAATACCGACGATTATGTAGCGGTAATCAACCTTTCCACGCTGACCCCGGAAGCCCCGATTGCCGTGAACGATTACGCCGATAAACTCGTGGCGCACAACGGGAAATTGTATGTGGCCAATGGCTCGTTCGGTATGGGAAGCCATGTCACCGTAATCGACGCCGCAACGAAAACCATCCTGACGACACTTGACATGGGCCAATCACCGAATGCCATCGGCGTCAAGGACGATACGGTTTACGTGCTTTGTGGTGCGATGACCGGCGATTCTAAATTGGTGCGTATCGCTACCGTTGATGATCCGGACACAACGGGCGAAGGCGAAGACGAAGAAGACACGATTGAAAGCGAAGTGATTTTTGACGGCGCGCTTGTCAATGCGCAGAATATGGATATCGACGGCACTCGATTTTACTTTACCGTTGGGGCAAAGATTTATCGCGCGGCGCTCAACGCTGTAGCCGTAAATGATACGCCCATCATCAACACCGGATCTACTTCAGATTACATCGGCTATGGTTTTGCGGTGAACAACGGCCGGATTTACATTGCCGAGGCGACGGAAGATTTCACTTCGAACGGAAAAGTTTACATCTATTCGACATCAGGCGGCAGCGCCATCGATACGAAAACCGTTGGGCTCGGGCCAAACAGTTTTTATTTCAACGAATAAGAAAACGTATTTTAAAAGAAAAGGCTTCCGTTTTCGGAAGCCTTTTTTTATTGCAATCCTTGAATGAAATCGAGGACCGATTGTGCGATTTTTTCTTGTCCGGTGTCGCCCGTAAGGTATTCGCGGTCTGACGGATTGGAAAGGAAACCCAATTCCACGACCATGGCCGGCGCCTCGGATTTGTTTAGGATGAAAAACGGCGCTTCTTTGATGCCACGGTTTTTTACGTTCAGGTTTTCGCTGAGTTTCCCAGCCAGTTGTGTGGCCAGCGCTACAGATTTTTCGCGGTTTGCGTTGTGGGCCTTTGGCGTGTATATCTCAAAGCCTGAAGTTGTCACGTTCTTGTTGTAATTGACGTGAATCGACACCACAACATCCGGTTTGATTTGGTTGATGAAATCGGCGCGTTCGGCCAACGTCATCGACTGGTCATCGGTGCGCGTAAACACCAAGTCGATGTTTTCATTTCTTTTTAGCGCTTTGATTTTGTCGCAGATTTGCGCCGTGATTTCTTTTTCGGTAAGCATTTCGTGCATGGCACCGTAGTCGTTGCCGCCATGGCCTGCGTCGATCACTACCGTAATTTTTTTTCCGTCTCCGGGATGAAATGCCATTAAGGCCGTAGCCGACAGCAACAGGAAGATTTTGCGTAATGCCATAACAGAAAGGTTAGGTTTGTATTGATAACGAATATAACCTTTCGGATATTATGTCGGAATTCGCTTATAAACGGGTTTTCAAAGGTTTATCAACATACATTTGGTCGCGCAGCCCGTCGATGGATTTGGCATCCTTGAACCGTTGCGGCTGACGCTCCGGATTTTGCCTGACCTTGCGTCCGTCGGCGGTGATCAAACCGATGGCGGTGCTGAGGTAAGGTTCATTGGCATCGCCCAATACGCCGAGATTCCCGAGATTTTCCAGCAGCGGATAATCTGGCGTCAAGCCGTTTTCCTGGTAATCGCCGAAGCCGTTTTTGTTGACGATTTTCAGCACGATGGGCTGCATGGCATATCGGTGATCCGGGTTGCGGCCTTCGCGTCCGAAGTCCTCGGAATCGTACAGCGTTACCGAGCCAACATTTTTCCCGACGGTATTGTCGCCGATCTGCACCACGTCGATATACGGCGCTAAACCATTGATGACGAGTTCGCTCGCGGATGCGGTACTTTTGGTCGTTAGGACATAAACTTTACTGAGGTTAAGGCTGTTGAGGGCAGCGCCGTTTCCGATGTTATTCGTGAAATTGTTGACCAATGCGCCTGGATTTTGCGATTCATAGTACGCCTGCGCTTTGGCGTTCCATTGTTCCTTGGCGAACAACTGGCCGTTGAATTGCCCGGTGATCATGCTGGCCAAACGCGTTGCCGTAGCTACCGAACCACCCGAATTGTAGCGTAAGTCGAGCACCAGATCGGTGATGCCTTGCGATTGCAATTGCCCGATGGCGTTGTTGAGCTGGCTTTCGTAATTCGCATAAAACCCGTTGTAAACCAAATAGCCGATCTTATGTGTGCCGTCCTCGATGACCGATGTCATGTAAACAGGATTTTCCGAATAAACCGCTTTTGTTAAGGTAACAGACTCGCCGTTGGGCGTGATGTTGCCGCCGTCATACGTGGCGAGGTTGAGCGTATAGGTATCGGCGCCGAGCAGCGTACGATAATTGTCTACGGTAAGCTGCGTTCCGTTCACGGCATAGAACAAATCGCCGCGCTGTATATTTTGGTCTGAAGCGTCCGAATTGGGCAAAATGTAACGCACCCAACCGAAGATGTCGGTGGTGCTGCCGGGTTTGTAGCGCAACTCGAAATCTACGCCGTTGTTTTTGGTCGTTCCAGAAAGTACGCCTTCCAAAACCGTGTAATCGCTGTAAATCACACTGAACCGGTCGATGGCAGCGTCGGTGCGCAAACTGTTGAACAAAACCGCAGGATCGCTATAGCCCGAAAGGAAATTATTCAATTCGCCCTGGTTGGCGAAACGGTCATCGGCGAGGTTGGCGACATCTTCCTGCCACAAGTAATACAGGTTCATGCCTTTCCAGACGAAATCATATACTTCTAAGTTTTCCGGAACGTCGTTATCGGTCTGGTCATCGCACCCGATAATCATAAAGAATGACAGGAAAACCACCCACAACAGAGAAATCTTTTTCATCGCTAATCTTTTGGAAATAAACGTAAATTTACTTGAATTAGTTCTCGATTAAAATTTTTTTGTAACAAAAAAAATTAAGCTTCGTCTGGGCTTTAAATCATCAATCAAATGAACCAATCGGAGTTCATACATTTAATCAATCCGTTCAAGGACAAAGTATTCAGGATGGCCAAACGGCTGCTCGTGAGTACCGAAGAAGCCGAAGACGCCACGCAGGAAGTCCTCGTGAAACTCTGGAACAAAAACGACAGTTTGGATCAGTACAACAGTGTCGAAGCGTTGGCCATGACAATGACCAAGAATTATTGCCTCGACCAACTCAAATCCAAACGCGCGTCGAACCTGAAGATCGTGCACAACAACTTCACCGACCGCGAAGCACCGCTCCAGAAACAGATCGAGGACTCCGACACGTGGAACTGGGTAGAGAAAATCATCGGGACATTACCCGAACAACAGAAACTGATCGTACAGATGCGCGACATTGAGCAGTACGACTACGAAGAAATCGCCAAAATACTGGAAATGAATGAAACCGCTGTGCGTGTGGCACTTTCCAGGGCCAGAAAAACGATAAGAGAAACCATGATAAAAGCACACCGCTATGGAATTGCACAAAATTGAATCATTGCTCGAGAAATACTTTGAAGGCGAAACCTCGGTTGCCGAAGAAAACCAATTGAAGGATTATTTTTCTTCTGCAGGCGTGGCGCCCGAAATGGAGCCATACCGGCCAATGTTCGCTTACTTCAAACAAGCGAAGGCCGAAACTGCCCACAAAACATTTGAATTGCCCGCCATGAAAACCAACCGCGTTGCATGGTTGTCTATCGCTGCTTCGGCGGTGGTATTACTCGGTGTCGGGCTGATGTTCTTCAACCGGCCACAGTCTCAGGATTTGGGCACTTTCGATGACCCAGAAGTCGCCTTCCGCGAAACCCAGAAAGCGCTTGATTTGCTTTCGGGCAACGTCAACAAAGGCATCCAAGGCATGCAGTACGTCCAGGAATACGAAGACGTGAAAACCAGCGTATTCCCGTCAAAATAATCATTAATCAAAAATCAAGAATCATGAAAACCACACTGAAACTCGTTGCCGCCGCGCTCATCGCATTTGCACCGGCACTGTCTGCACAGACTTCATTCGACAAGTTTGAACAAGACGAAAATTTCACCACATTGACCGTCAACAAAAAAGCGTTCGGCATGCTGGCCCAAATTGAGACGGAATCCAGCGCGAAGGAAGCGCAACAGGCCAAGGAAATGGTCAAGCAGATAGAAATGTTCAAGGTAATTGCCACCGAAAAGCAAGCGGCAGTCGCCGGATTGAAATCGGCTACGGAAAGCTACATCAAATCGGCCAGATTGGAAGAATTGATGCGGGTCAAGGAGAAAGGCGCCGAGTTCAAGATCATGGTCAAGTCGGGCGTCAAGGAAAGCCAAATCACCGAAATCCTGATTTTCGCGCAGGAAACAAACAAAGAATCGGGCGCGGCGACGATCATCGTCAAAGGGTTGTTCGACATGGATGAACTCACCGACCTCACCGACAAAGTCCTGCCGAAAGCCACCGATGCCAAACTCGACGCGAAATTGTCTGACGTGAAAGATGCACTGGTCTTGAAGGTTTCGCCAAATCCTGCCACAGATGTTTTCTATATCAATACCACTGCGCCTGCAGAAGTGAAACTCTACGACGGTTCAGGTCGTTTGGTGAAAACCCAGCAGTATTCCGCCGAAGGTGTTTCCACGTCCGGCATCGCACCGGGCAGTTACGTGGTAGAAATCACCACCGAAGGCCGCCGGCAAACGCAACACATCGTCATTAAATAACAATCCCTAATTATTAAATCATACCACATGAAAAAGTTAATCGTAACAGCCATAATCGCCCTGATGCCCGTTTTGATGTTTGCGCAACCCGCATTCTCAAAATTCGAAGATAGGGAAGACGTCACCACGGTGGTCGTCACCAAGAAAATGTTCGAAATGATGGGCAATGTAAAGAACAAAGAGTCGCAGCAATACCTGAACATGATCAAGAAGTTGGAAAACCTGCGCGTATTCACGACCCAGAACACGAAGACGGCCGCCGAAATGAAAGCCACTGCCGAAAAACACATCAAAAGTGCTGGGCTGGAAGAATTGATGCGCGTGAATGACAAAGGCCAGAACATCAGGATCATGGTCAAGACCGGCAGTAGCGAAACCAAAGTAAAAGAGCTTTTGATGTTCATCCAGGATTCAGGAAAAGGCGGCGAAACCGTTTTGATGTCGCTCATCGGTGAATTCGATTTGAACGACATTTCCATGCTGACCGAGAAAATGAACCTTCCCGGCGGCAACGAACTCAAGAAAGCCGGTAAAGGCGCAAAAGGCCCGAAAGGTCCTAAATAATCACAGACATGAAACGGATGTATCTTTTTTTGCTTGCGGCATTGGTGTTGGCAAGCTGTGGTTCGGAGCCGACGCTGCAGAAGTATTTTGTGGAGAAGACCGAAGACAAGAATTTCGTGGCGGTAGATGTTTCGCCATCGATCCTGAACCTCGATCCGGCGACGTTGAATGCGGAACAAAAGGCTGCCCTGCAATCTTTCGAGAAGATGAACATCCTCGCGTTCAAGGCCGCCGAAGATTCAACGTTGTATAACGCCGAACGCTCCAAGGTAAAAGCCTTGCTCAAGGACGAAAAATACCAGGAGTTGATGAAATTCGGCTCGGCTGGCGCCAGTGGTTCGCTGAGTTTCGTCGGCGACGCTGAACACATCGATGAATTCATCCTGTTCATGGCACAAAAGGAAACCGGTTTCGCGGTGGTCAGGATTTTGGGGAAAGACATGAACCCGACCGGCGTGATGACGCTGATGTCGCTTCTTCCTCAGGCCAATCTGGATCAAGGCCAATTGAAACCGCTTCAGGACATGCTCGGTAAAAAGCAATAGCCTTCCGAAAATACCAATCATCAATCAAGAAAAAAGCATCCGTAGTAGGATGCTTTTTTATTTTTTGTCTTTCAGGTATTTCATCGGCACCCAAAGCATGCCGAAACATTCGCCATCTTCCTTGCCGATGTGTTTGTGGTGCATTTTGTGCGCGCGACGGACGCCCCGTGCGTAACGGCCGTTGGCGTTTCGGAACATCTTGAAACGCTGGTGGATGAAAATGTCGTGCACCATGAAGTAGGCCAGCCCGTAGGCGAAAATCCCCAAACCGATCGACAACCCGATCTTGAGAATGTCATACTGCCACAAAAGGAAAAACCCGATGCTGATCACAGCGTAGAAGATGAAAAAGGCATCGTTTCGCTCAAACCATGAATCGTGGTCTTTCTTATGATGATCGGCATGCAAGTACCACAAGAAACCGTGCATGATGTATTTGTGGCTGAACCACGCCATGAATTCCATGACGCAGAACGTCAACAGGAAAACCGCGATGTAGATAAACCAATCCATTACAACATATTTAGTTTATAGGAAAAATAACTCTTGGCGAATACCCCGAATTTTTCGTAATCCGGCACGCGGATGCGGCGGTTCTTGATTTCGGTGGACGGCGTGTTCTTGAGCTTGGACAAAAGCCTGCGGTAATACCGGTATGCGGTGTACACCCCGAATTTGGCTTCGAGCGGCAAGTGTAAAATCCCTTCGTAGCCTTTGCGGAAATCATCCTCTATTTCATCGATGATGGCTTTTTTGGAGGCTTCGTCGAGCTTGTCGAGATCGGCCTGTGGGAAATAACTGCGGCTGAGTTCGTCATGGTCAGTCTTCAAATCGCGCAGGAAATTCACTTTCTGGAACGCCGAACCCAAATGCATCGCAGCGTCTTTGAGCTCTTCGTATTTTTTATCGTCGCCGCGCACGAACACTTTCAGGCACATGAGGCCAACCACGTCGGCCGAACCGTAGATGTAATCGGCGTATTCCTGATGCGTGCGATACACTTGTTTGGTGAGGTCGAGCGCCATACTGTTCATGAACGCATCGATCAAATCACTCGGAATGTTGTATTTATAGACCGTATGTTGGAACGCATTGAGCACCGGATTCAAGCTGATGCGATGGTCCATCGCCAATTGTAAATCGTTGCTGAACATCTCAAAGAGTTCGGTTTTCCGGTATTCGTGGAACGTATCGACGATTTCATCGGCCAGTCGTACAAAGCCGTAAATATTGTAAATGTCTTGCCTGATGGTTGGCGCAAGCATCCTTACCGCAGCCGAAAACGACGTGCTGTACGCTTTGGTCACGTTTCGGCAGCACTGGTCAGACACTGTGTCGAATAGTGCTTTGTTGGTGTTGCTGTGGTTCTTTGTACTCATGGTTTCAGTTGTTTTTTGATTAATGCGGCGGCCAGTTTACCCGAAATCAGGGCAGGTGGCACGCCAGGTCCGGGAACGGTGAGCTGCCCGGTGAAGAAAAGGTTTTTAACCTTTCGGCTTTTGATTTTCGGACGAAGGAATGCCGTTTGGAACAGCGTATTGGCCAACCCGTAAGCGTTTCCTTTGTATGAGTTGTATTCCGAGACGAAATCATTGACACAGAACGACTCGCTAAATATAACGTTATTTCTGATGCTTTGGCCCGTGACCGTTTCAAATCTGTTTACGATGACTTCGAAATAACGGTTTCTTAACGTTGGCGTATCTTCAATGCCCGGCGCCAAAGGAATCAGGAAAATGCCTGCTTCTTTCCCGTGGGGCGCTGCCTGTTTGTCGGTTACCGACGGAAAACTGGCATAGAACAAGGGCTTCTCTGGCCACGCCGGCGTGTCGTAAATCGCTTTGGCATGTTCATCGAAATCGGCATCGAAGAACAGCGTGTGGTGTTCGATGTTGTCGAGTTTTCGGTCGAAGCCTACGTAAAACAGTAAAGCAGACGGCGCAAATGTCTTCTTCTCCCAGTATTTCTCGCTGTACGACCGGAGGTTTTCGGCGAGCAGTGTTTCCGTGTGGTGATAATCGGCACCGCTCAAGACAATCGGCGACGGATAATATTTTCCGTTGGCGACGATGCCAGTTGCGCGTCCGTCCTCGACCTTAATTTCTGAGACATTGGCGTCGGTAATGATCCTCACGCCCAACGATTCGGCGAGATTTCCCATCGCGCTGACGACGCTGTACATGCCGTGTTCCGGATACCACGTACCCAGACCGAAGTCTGCATAATTCATGAAATTGTAGAACGATGGCGTGTTAGATGGTTTCGCTCCGAGAAACAACACCGGGAATTCAACGGTTTGGATGAGGCGCTTGTCCTTGAACAATTTCCGAACGTCGCCGCTTACCGTTCCCGCAAATTGCCCGATGTTCATGATCGTGTCCGTCGTGATGAGTTCCAGCGGCGACAATCCGGGACGATAAACCAAATCCGTAATCGCGATTTCGTAATTGCGCTTGGCTTTATCAATGAACTTCTTCAATTTGGCACCGCTGCCTTTCTCAATCCGATCAAATGCGTTTTCTATCGCGGGCAAATTGTCAGCAATGTCTATGGCATCATTCTGCCCGAAATAAACCCGATACGCGGGCGACAATTTTTCTAGGGTGTAAAAATCAGAAGGTTTGCGGTCGAAATCTGCGAAAAACCGTTCGAAGATGTCCGGCATCCAATACCAAGTGGGGCCGATGTCAAACGTGAAACCGTCGCGTTTCAATTGTCGCGCACGGCCGCCAATGGTACTGTTTTTCTCGAAGATCGTGACCTCATGTCCGTCCTGGGCCAAATAACAAGCGGCAGCCAATGACGAAAAGCCCGAACCGATGATATTGATTTTCGTTTTCATATGTTGTTTAACAAATTTATATAAAAGTTAAACAAAATGAAAAACTTTTATGAAAGTTTTGGTTAAAGTTCTTTCACCAAATGGTCAATCGATCCAAAAACCGATACGCGTGGCGGCAGCTTTTCTTTTTCCAAAGCCATCGTGTTGCGTCCCAAAAGCCAGACTTCGGCATCGGGCGCAATGATTTCGCCAAGCATTTTCGACAGGTAGGCATCGATGTCTTCCGTTAACGGTTTGACGGTAAAATACGAAACAAAAGTGACATTGTCAAAGTATTTCCGAATGTCGGCCAGACAACTCAGCGGAACATTCGCACCCAAATAAACGGCTTTGAAACCATGCCGCAGGATTTCGTGGTGCAAATACATCAGGCCGATTTCGTGGATTTCGCCCTCTGGAAGATACAACACGAACAACCGGTCATCGCGCCGTGGCGGAATCGATTGCAATTTCTCCGTATTGGTCAGGATTTTTTGCCGTACCAATGCGCTGATGAAATGTTCTTGCGCAGGTGTGATTGTGTTGGTTTGCCACAGCAGGCCGATTTCTTCCATGAGCGGAATGATGACTTCATAAAACACTTCAGGGAAGCTTTTTTCGGACAACAGCCTGTCATAGGTGTCTATGAAAAGCGTCTGGTCAAAGTGCATCATCGCCATCTTGAATGCGTTAACGGCATGGATGCCCACGCTTTTCTTCGAGATGATTTCGCCGACCATGCCGTTGATTTTCGCATCGTCCAGTTTAGAAATCTTCGAGATCTTGTAACCATGGTTGTGTAGCATGGTAATGTTCAGCAGCTTTTGCAACGCTTCGGTGTTGTAATACCGGATGTTGGTGTCGGTGCGCATCGGCTCCAGGACATTGTATCGTTTTTCCCAAATCCTGATCGTGTGCGCCTTGATTCCGGAGAGGTTTTCAAGATCTTTGATACTGAAGATACTTTTTACGTTGTTCATGTTTTTGACAAAAAGATTAAACAAAAATAAACAAAAAAAGTATTGTTCACCCAAAAACTTCATTTCAGTGCATAAAAAAACCTTGAACAACAAGGTTTTGAAGCGGTGCCGGGGTTTCTTGCTTAACAGAATGGGTTTATTCTTCGTCCGGCCATGCCGCATCACCATCGGCGTCGGCAAAATCGTCGAGATCGCGTCGGTCTTTTTTGGTCGGGCGGCCGTCGCCTGTCTTGCGGTAATGTTCTTTGGACAACTTGAGCATTTCCAAATGGGCGAACGCTTCGGCGGGCGTTTCATCTTTTCGGTAAATGTCTACCAATTTCGGGCCTACGCGGTTGGCTGGAATGTCCAGCACGACCAAGATGCGCGTGATTTGGTCTTTTCGGAACGTAATCGTATCGCCCGGGAAAACCTCTTTGGACGGTTTGGCCACTTGCGCGTTCACCGTGATATGGTTTTTCTTGCAGGCTTCAGTCACCATATTCCGTGTTTTATAATAGCGTACGCACCAAAGGTATTTATCGATTCGCATAGTATTTTTATTGTGGATGACAGTCGGTCTTATGACAAACGAGATTGTCGGCCCGAACGTACTTGCCGATTTTCTTGGAAAAACTTCGATTTTCTACTGCCGAAAAATTTGAGCACATTTCATTTCCAAATTCGGCGTTAAAACTGTGACAAAAATAAACCAATATTGTATCTTGCGCACGTTTAAAAATACGCTATGAAATATTTTTCTAAAACCTTGTCCATCCTTGTTTTGGTACTCATTGCTATTGCGACGTCATGTTCGAAAGACGACGGTGGCAGCAGCGTTTCGCTCCGTGATTACCAAGAGCAATATGAAAAGGATATTGATACCATCGACTATTTCATCGACAATTATTCGATGACCGTATCTGCAGATTTTGATGTTACTTTCACGAAAATCACTGCGCAGAATCCGGGAACGTCGATCCGCAACCAAACCGATTACGCGTTGGAATTCAAATATATTGAGGTGGAAGACCAAGACATCACCACGCCCGGGCAACCCAACGGTTACAAGATGTATTACATCAATTTCCGAGAAGGAAATAACCTACGCCCAAGTAAGGTTGATTCGGTCTATGCGTCGTACAAAGGCGTTCGCATCAACAACGACGTGTTTGATCAGGCCGACAACCCGGCGTGGTTGCCATTATACGCCACCATTCGGGGTTGGCAAGAAGCCATGCCAATGTTCAAAACAGGCATTTACACTTCGGGCGGCGGGCCAGATCCGGTAACCTTTGCCGACTTTGGCGCAGGTGTCATCTTTTTGCCTTCAGGACTTGGCTATTATTCACAAACCAGAACAAACCTGCCAAGTTATTCGCCGTTGATATTCTCGTTTAAGCTTTTGGAATTGAGTTACATCGATCACGACCGCGATGGTATTTTGTCAAAAGATGAAACAGATTTGTATAATGACCCGGAGCAAGTTCCAGACGGCGATGACATTTTAAAGGTCGACACCGACAGCGATGGCACAATTAACTTGCTTGATGTGGACGACGATGGCGATGGCATCAAAACCAAGCATGAAATCCACAAGGATGACGCTGGAAACATTATCTTCGAGGATTGCGACAACGACGGCATCCCGAATTATCTCGACGCAGACAGCAACGGTCAGACTTGCAATTAAAAAAAGTGTTACCTATAAAAAAATCCCGTTCCAGATAGGAGCGGGATTTTTATTTTCGGACGTTTCCTGATTATTTCCTTTTCATCACCCGATGTACGGCTTCCACGATGGCCGCACTATTGAGCCTGTATTTGTCCATAAGTTGTTCCGGCGTTCCCGATTCCCCGAAAGAGTCGTTCACGGCCACGAATTCTTGCGGCGCCGGTTCATGCAGCGCCAACACGCGCGACACGCTTTCGCCCAATCCGCCCAAGATGTTGTGCTCTTCGGCAGTAACCACGCAACGTGTTTTGCGCAATGATGTCAAGATGGCTTCCTCGTCGAGCGGCTTGATCGTGTGGATGTTGATGACGTCGGCGGAAATGCCCTGCGCTTCCAACGCTTCGGCAGCCACCAAAGCTTCCCAAACTAAATGGCCGGTAGCCACAATTGTGACATCGCCGCCTTCATTGAGCAATACCGCTTTCCCGATTTCGAATTTTTGGTCGGCAGGCGTGAAGTTAGGTACGACCGGACGGCCAAAACGCAGGTAAACCGGGCCGTGGTGTTCGGCGATGGCAATGGTTGCGGCTTTGGTCTGGTTGTAATCACAAGTGTTGATGACCGTCATGCCAGGCAACATTTTCATCAGGCCGATGTCTTCCAGGATTTGGTGTGTGGCACCGTCTTCACCCAAAGTAAGTCCGGCATGCGAGGCGCAAATCTTTACATTTTTATCGGAATAGGCCACCGACTGGCGGATTTGGTCATACACGCGGCCTGTAGAGAAGTTTGCGAACGTTCCTGTGAAAGGAATTTTCCCGCCGATGGTCAAGCCGGCCGCAATGCCGATCATGTTGGCTTCGGCAATCCCGACCTGGAAAAAGCGCTCCGGATGGTTTTTCTTGAAATCGTCCATCTTGAGCGATCCGATCAAGTCTGCACAAAGTGCTACGACGTTCTCATTGGTTTGCCCGAGTTCGGTTAAGCCGGCGCCAAAGCCTGAACGGGTGTCTTTACTTCCTGTATTTTCGTATTTCATTTTAGTTGATAGTTGTTAGTGGTTAGTTGCCAGATGTTTTATTTGACCATCAATACATCCACTGTTATTGTAATTTGACTATTTTTATTTGAAACCATTCATCAGGCGACTCAAATGTTTAGCTGACAGTGCCCAGATACGAGTCTCAAATCAATAATCCGCTTCTCCTTCGCAATAATTCTGCAACAGCGCAGTTTCCAGCTGTGCGTCATTAGGCGCCTTGCCGTGCCAAGCGTGCGTATGCATCATGAAGTCTACGCCGTGGCCCATTTCTGTGTGCAACAATACGCAAACCGGTTTCCCATTTCCGGTTCTCGATTTTGCATCGGTCATGCCTTCAATGATGGCGTCCATGTCGTTGCCTTTTGCGATTTCGACCACATCCCAGCCGAACGCTTCAAACTTCGCGCGGATGCTGCCCATGTGCAGGACTTCATCCGTAGCACCGTCTATTTGTTTGCCGTTGAGGTCAATCGTCGCGATGTAATTGTCCACTTTATAGGCGGCCGCATACATCATGGCTTCCCAGTTCTGTCCTTCCTGCAGTTCACCGTCACCGTGTAAACTGTACACGATATGGTTGTCTTTGTTGAGTTTTTTTGCCAATGCTGCACCGATGGCCACGCTCATGCCTTGCCCCAGTGAACCCGACGCCACGCGTACGCCCGGCAAGCCTTCATGTGTGGTCGGGTGGCCTTGCAGCCTGGAATTGATGTGCCGGAAAGTGGCCAGTTCGCTGACGGGAAAATACCCGCTACGCGCCAGAACGCTATAGAATACTGGCGAAATGTGGCCGTTCGAAAGGAAGAAGATGTCTTCTCCAACACCGTCCATATCGAACGCATCTTTGCGGTCCATAATGACTTGGTAGAGCGCCACCAGAAATTCGGTACAGCCCAGAGAACCGCCCGGATGCCCGGAGTTTACGGCGTGCACCATCCGCAAAATGTCGCGGCGCACCTGGATGACCATGTTGTTGAGTTGTTGAGGGTTAGATGTCATCTGAAACGATTAAGTTAAACTGCCGCAAAAGTAGTTTTTATTTCGGCGGTTGGCAAACGAAAGTTATCAAGAGTTGTGGATTACTTTGGCCGCGCTACTAAAAGAAAATCCCGCCGAAGCGGGGCATTCTCTAACCAAAAAAACTATTACTCCTTGACTAATTTGAAGTGCGCACTGCCGCCGTCGGCATCTACGCTGATCATGTAAATCCCTGATGGCGCGGTGAGCGCTACGGTTAATTCTGACATGCCTTCGTATCGCGCGCGATGGATGATTTGCCCGGATAGGTTGGTAACCTTGAGTTGGATATTGTCATAAGGCCGATCGAGGGAAATCGTAAAATCTGTTTTCATGGGATTTGGAAACAACCTGATGTCGGTCAACCTGTTTGCAGGCATAGACAAAATCGCACCGGATGTCCGGAAGAGCCAGTAATCTTCCAGCCCGCGTGTGGTTTCGGTCTTGTCATCTGAAATGCCTGAGGCCGAAGCGCACGCCATCATAAAGTCACCGCCGGGGAGCGGCAGGATGTATGGCCCGGATTCGTCTGCGTCACCGCCGATAGAATTCTGGCTGGTCACATTCCCACCGGCATCGATCCGAACCAGCCAAAAATCATAGCCGCCGTTGGACGCCTCGGTCTTGTCGCCGGATGCGTTTGAATTGGAATAGCCGGCCACGACATAACTGTTGTCGGCCAGTTGCTTGATGTCTCGCAAATAATCGGTTCCCGAACCACCGATGGTATTTTGCCACTGGATTGTACCCGCCGCATTGAGTTTGACCAGCCAATAATCGTAATCGCCATTTGAATTTTCTGTTTTCTCACCTGAAATGCCTGAAAGCGAATAGCCGCCAATCAAATAGCCGCCGTCCGCGGTCAAGATCATATCTCGCAAAGCATCCGAAGCATTCCCGCCAATCGTGTTCTGCCAAACAATGCTGCCGGTTGCATCTAATTTTACGACCCAGTAATCAGTTCCGCCATAGTTGGCTTCGGTTTTGTCTCCCGATAGGGGTGACGACGAAAATCCGGCGATGAGGTAGCCGCTATCGGCCGTCTGTGCCGCTGCCTGCACACGGTCTATCAGGCTACCGCCAATGGCATTTTGCCAGGTGATGTTTCCGGTTGTGTCGAGCTTGAGTATCCAGAAATCGCGCTGGCCGTTGCTGGCTTCAGTCTTGTCGCCGGTGGCACCCGAATCTGAATAGCCCGCCACGAGGTAGCCGCCGTCGGCTGTTTGCTGGCCATACGTATCAAAGTCTGGGTTGCTGCCGCCATAGGTTTTTTGCCAGACAATGTTGCCCGAAGCATCCAATTTCAGGATCCAAAAGTCTAGCCCGCCACGCGAATTTTCGGTTTTATCTCCGGAAATGTTGGAGTCTGAACCCGCCAGAACGATGTAGCCGCCGTCTGATGTAGGTTTTACGACATTCACGAAATCATCACCGCTGCCGCCGATGGTGTTTTGCCATTGGATGTTGCCGGTATCGTCTACTTTCACCAACCAAATGTCGAGTGCACCGTTGGAATTTTCAGTCTTTTCACCCGAAGCGTCCGAAGCGGTGTAGCCAGCGAGAATGTAGCCGCCGTCCGGCGTAGGTTCGAAGGAAGTGAGCACGTCGGCCTGAGAGCCGCCAATGGTTTTTTGCCACGCAATGGCCGGGTCTTGTGCAATCGCGCCGCCTGTCGCTAAAAAAAATGCAAATGCGTAAAGGTGTTTCATATTTGAAAGTTTAAGTTCTTAGAAATTGCGACCAGATACGGTGACATTATCGATTCCGAATTCATCGCCGAACTGCCATGCCTGATCGTTCACCGCTTCAAGGAATAGATACAGATAACCATTGTTGGCCACGCTTGCCGTCACGTTGACATTGTAGGTATAGGCAGTCCACGCATTTGCGTTTCCGGTAGCCGCATTTGCCGTAGCTGCAATTGCGGTATAAGCGGTATCATTGGTACTATAAGACATGCCGATGCTGAAATTTCCGGCCACCGAATTGTTGTACCGGTACATGGTATAGCTTACCGTCCAATTGGTGAGTGTAGCGCCTGTGGTGTTATGAACGCGCAGTTTGATGCCACCCCAATAGGTGTCACCGCCCGCTTTTAATCCCAGCATACGATTGCCCGACACGTTAAATGAATACGCACCGAAGTTTGCGGTATTGTTGGCTACGTTGCCCGTACTGATGCCGCGTGCCGGTGCTCCGGTGGTGTGCGTTCCGCCCCAGTTGGTCTGGGCCACATCACCATGGATTTTCCAAACGTCGGAGTCGAGCCTGCCTGCGGTTGGCGGCGGATCGAATCCCGTTCCGGTGAAAGTGGAGAAATTTTCCGCGAAACTGAGCGTCATTTCATCGTCAACAATCGTACACGTGTCTGTATTTGGCGTTCCGATGGAATTTGCGCCGGATCCGCCGGTAACATTCGTAATGGAGAAAGTCAATGTGACGTTGTTGTCGTCCGCTACATTGTTGTTAACATTAAAAACGGTTGTGGTATAGGGTGACGCCGTTCCGGCCGGGATTACAATCGTACGCGGTCCGGTTTGTGTCAGGCGGCCATATGCGCTCGACGCAATGGTGACACTGACGGGCGAAGTCGAGACGTTCGGGAAACTGAATGTCAAATTGATCGTGTTCGGGGCAGCATTTTCATTCTTGCTCTGGTTCTGCTGAACAAAAGAAATGATGGTTGGTTTGGCCGCAATGGCGCCACTGTATGGGCTTCTGACCGCAATGCCCGGCGATGTTCCGCTCAATGCTGCTGGTGTCGCTTCGAAGCAGATGAATTTTCCGATGTCGGTATCGGTTAACATGTAAGTCAAGGCGGTAGTACCGGCAATCGGTGCGGCATTAAGCCCGGCGGCCGAGTCCGCGCGATACCATATGTAGCTGTGTGTGCCAGCCGGATCACTTTCTGTATCGGAATACAAAAATGAACCGGTGAGTGTCTGTCCGCTGGTTTGCGTTCCAGAAAACGAGACCGATGAAGCCACCGGCGCGTTGTTGAGACAGTAAATATTTTCCCAAGTGCCGGCGATGCCGTTGTAAATCTGTAGGCAACGCGTGGTACCGTCGGCGAGCATGATGAGCATGCCGTCATCGGCAGCCGTAATGGGAATGGTATTGCGCTGGGCAACCGTGACCCGCGGTGGCAACATTCCGCCAAAATTGACGTTGTTCGACGAGCTTTTTACCTCGAGTACCGAGGCCGGGCTGGGCGTGGTCGTGTTGATGCCAACTTGGGCGAATGAAATCTCGGCCACCAAAAGTAGCCATAGTAAAATCTGCTTCATAATGCGAAAGATGAAGCATTAGTGCGGAAAAATCGGGTTCGGGGCGTTTATTCCGAAACTAGTAAGAATGGACAATCTCGGCGTTCGGATTGTTGCGTTATGGCAAAAAGCCGACTATTTTCCGGCCGTTGCGCGATACTCTGAAGGCGTGAGCGAGGTCACTTTCTTGAAGGCAGTGTTGAACGTGGTTTTGGAGTTGAAGCCGGCTTCCAGCCCAATCGCAACCAGCGTGTAATGTGCGTAGTCGGGGTTTGTGAGGTACGACTTGGCTTCTTCTACGCGGAGCATGTTGAGGTAATCCGGGAAACCCATACCCAGTTCTGCATTGATGGTACGCGACAAATGTGTTTTGCTTAGGTGCAATGATTCGGCGAGTTCATCTAGGGTGAGCGTTGGTTTGAGGAACAGACGGTCGTCCACCAACAATTTCTGGAGCGCGACGATGTGTTCGTTTTTGAGTGTTGGTTTTTTGGCTTCTGGCCGCGGTCTCTTTTTTTCAGGTTCGCCGAAGCGGTAAATCCCTACGTGACCGGTCCAGTAAATCACGGCCGTCATGCCCAGATAGACACCGTACCAATATTCTGTATCGTAAACATAATCGAGAAACGTGATGTAGAGCCAGATTACCCAAAGCACCGACAGGGTCAAAATGACTTTCTTGAGCCATGCGGTGCGGATAACGTCAGGCGTTTGGCTGTTTTTTTCCGTTCGCCTGACGCGCCGGAACAAAAATATTAAGATGGCCAGGTCACAAGCGATGGAAGCCACTTCTATGTCGCGCTCCATGTGGGCGAAGAGCGATAGGCGATAAACATCAATGCCGGAGAGCGCCAATATTTTGAAGGTTGTTGAATAGGCCAGCGCCACACCGAATGGCGCAAATGTCCAAAGGTGTTTTTTTTGCCACCGCCACTCAGCGTTCAGGAAAGACAAGCCAAAGAGCAGCAGCAGGCCGCCGGAGAGGAATGCGAAAGGGAGAAAATAGATTTCATTGAGTTGCCTTTCGGTGATGAGCCCGACATCTTCGAGATAGTATTGAAGGTTATCTAAGGAAAACGACAAAATAAACGCTGCCAGAAAGATCGTGCTGGCTACGCGGTATTTTTTGGACAACAGCACCACGAGTGCGAATACGATGCCTTGGGTAATGCCCGCGAGCATGAGGCTGTTGTATAGGTTGAAAGTCATGCCGTTTTACTGTTTCAAAATCAGAAGGTTGTAAAACAAACATACTAAATTATTGACGAAAGCCGAAACGGGCGGTACGGTTGCGGCTACCGCGTGAGCGATGGAAGCAAAGTACCGCGTACTGCGGACAGCGCGACGGCGAGGCCACGATGCCGGCACGCCCAAAAATCAAATTGTTAAATAAAACCCGAAATCTTAAGGAGCAAAAACCCAAAGATTTATCTTTGCCGCCGCGAACCATCGCCGATACGTAGCACATGACTTTTGAATTACTAGCCAACGACCCGAACTCGAAAGCGCGCGCGGGCATTATGCAACTTGATCACGGCCCGATTGAAACCCCGATTTTCATGCCGGTAGGCACGGTGGCATCGGTGAAAGGCGTGCACCAGCGCGAGTTGAAAGAGGAAATCAACCCGGACATTATCTTGGGCAATACCTACCATTTGTACCTGCGTCCGCAATTGGAGGTTTTGGAACAGGCCGGCGGTTTGCACAAGTTCATGAATTGGGATCGGAACATCCTGACCGATTCGGGCGGTTACCAGGTGTATTCGTTGTCGGCGAACCGGAAAATCAAGGAAGAAGGCGTGAAGTTCAAGTCGCACATTGACGGCTCGTACCACTTTTTTACGCCGGAGAATGTGATGGAAATCCAGCGCACGATCGGGGCCGACATCATCATGGCTTTTGACGAATGTACGCCGTACCCGTGCGACATCCGTTATGCGACGCGCTCGATGCACATGACGCACCGCTGGCTGGAGCGCTGCATCGCACATTTGGAGAAAACGCCTTATAAATATGGCTACGAGCAAGTTTTTTTTCCAATCGTACAAGGTTCAACGTATAAGGACTTGCGCAGGCAATCTGCAGAATACATCGCCAACACGAACCAACAGGGCAATGCCATCGGCGGATTGTCTGTGGGCGAACCGGCCGAGGAAATGTATGCGATGACCGAGGTCGTGACCGAAATCCTGCCAGCGGACAAACCGCGTTACCTCATGGGCGTGGGCACGCCGATTAATATCCTGGAAAATATCGCACTGGGCATTGACATGTTCGACTGCGTGATGCCGACCCGAAACGCCCGCAACGGGATGTTGTTCACGGCGCACGGTACGATCAACATCAAGAACAAGAAATGGGAATTCGATTTTTCGCCGCTCGATGAGAACGGCTACACCTTTGTGGACACCGAATATTCCAAGGCGTACCTGCGTCACTTGTTCGCGGCCAACGAATATCTCGGGAAACAGATTGCCACAATACACAACCTCGGGTTTTACCTCTGGTTGGTTCGTGAAGCCAGAAAACATATCTTAGCCGGAGATTTCCGCGAGTGGAAGGATAAGATGGTGCGGCAGATGGGTAATCGATTGTAGTGGCTAGTTGTTAGTAGCTAGTTGTTAGTAGCTAGTGGATAGTTGCTAGTGGCTAGATGTTTTGACTAACCGGGAGTTGTTCCATAAAATGCATACTTCAGATTTTGATAAGAAAATATATAAACCAGAAATTCGGTAAATAGGATAATGCTTCGGATTGGTGGATCATCTAGCCACTAGCCACTAACAACTAGCAACTATGCTCAAAATCATCGACAAATACATCCTGCGCCGTTACCTCGTCACCTTTAGCGTGATGCTGCTGATGTTTATCCCGATCGGGATCGTCATCGACGTCTCGGAAAAGGTGAACCGGATGATTGAGCACAAAGTGCCGTTTGGCGAGATTGCGCTGTATTACTTGAATTTTACGATTTACTTCGCGAATTTGCTCTTCCCGATTTTCCTGTTCTTATCGGTCATCTGGTTTACGTCTAAGCTGGCGAACAACACCGAAATCATCGCCATTTTGAGTTCGGGGATTTCCTTTACGCGGTTCATGCGGCCGTATTTGATTGGCGCGACCATCGTGTCTGTATCTGTGCTGATGCTCGGTTTTTTCGTCGTGCCGAAAGCCAGTAAGGGCTTCAACGATTTCCGTTACGCCTACCTGAACCGCAACAAGCAAACGCGCGACAACTCGAATCTGTTCCGCCAGATCAGCGACAGCGAATACATCTATGTCTCGAACATGAGCCAAGTCTCGCGAACGGCTTTCAATTTTACATTGGAGAAATTCGAAGGCGACAAGCTCAAAGAAAAACTTACTGTACAGCGATTGCGGTACAATCCGGCCAAGAAAAATTACACGATGTACCATTACACCAAACGAAAGGTTGGCGAACTGAATGACGTGCTGCTTTCGGGTGAGAAGAAGGACACCGTTTTCAAATTCGACCTGGACGATTTGACGCCGGAATATTACATGGCCGAAACATTGTCTCTGGGCGAACTCAATAAGTTCATCGACAAGGAAAAGGCGCGTGGCAACGCGAACGTGAAAGTGTATCAAGTGGTCTTGTACAAGAAATACAGTATTCCCGTATCGGCGTTTATCCTGACGGTGATTGCCGTGGCTGTGTCATCCATGAAGCGACGCGGCGGCATGGGCGTGAATCTCGCCATCGGGATCATTCTGGCCTTTACGTTTATTTTCTTCGACAAAATCTTCGGGACGTTGGCTGAGAAATCTTCTTTCCCGCCAATCATTGCCGTTTGGATCCCGAACCTGGTTTTTGGGATACTCGCAATTTACCTGCTAAGAAATGCAAAGCGGTAACCTCAAAAGCTACCTCAATCTTCACCTGATTGTCTTCATTTGGGGCTTTACGGCCGTGCTCGGCGATTTGATTTCGATTGGCGAAGCGCCGCTGGTATGGTACCGCATGGGTTTGGCCATTGTTTTCCTGTTGCTGTTTGCTGGCGTGGCGCGCGTGAATCTGTCGTTGCCGCCGAAAGCCATCGGAAAGTTGGTGTTGGTCGGTTTTCTCATCGCGCTGCACTGGCTGTTTTTCTTCAAGGCGATAAAAGTGTCAAACGTGTCGGTGACGCTGGCGATGTTCTCGATGGGCGCTTTTTTCGCCGCCATCCTGGAACCCATTTTCTACAAACGGAAAATGCTTTGGTACGAAGTGTTTTTCGGGCTGATCATCATCGCCGGATTGTTTACGATCATGCAGGTCGAGATCCATTTTTTGGCCGGAATCCTGTACGCATTGCTGTCGGTATTTTTGGGTGTGATGTTTACGATTTTCAACGGTAAACTCATCCAGGAATACAACCCGACAGCGATTGCGGTCTACGAATTCGCGGCAGGTTTTGCCATGATCTCGATTTATCTGGCCTATGAAGATTTGTTTCAAGCTTCTTTTTTCAGATTGTCCGCGAAAGACTGGACGTACCTCGTGCTGCTGGCCTCGGTGTGCACGGCGTATGCGTTTACGGCATCGGTCCACGTCATGCGGCGGTTGACGCCATACACGGTCATGCTCACCACGAACCTGGAGCCGGTGTACGGCATCATTCTCGCGTACTTCATCATTGGCGACGATGAAAAAATGAGCCTGCCGTTTTACATCGGGTCGGGCGTCATCTTAGCCACGGTGATTGCCAATGGCGTGATTAAGCATTATTTTGAGAAAGTTGTTAGTGGCTAGTTGTTAGTTGTTAGATAAATTGTCTACCCGCAGACTGACTGCTTCTCCTCAAACTTTAACCGCAAATATTCTTTGAAACAATTTGCTCGAGGCAAGGAGCAATATCTAGCAACTAACAACTAGCCACTAGTAACTAACTTCTACTTCATCGCCACCAATTCCCGTCGATTCTGCAACACCGTCAACTGAATTTGATTCAACCCGATCAACGTAGCTTGCACACGGTTGTTCAAATCAAATACATTCGTATCGACTTTACGGAAAGCGATGCCTTCGGCGTTATTGTAACGTTTGATCTTAGTTTCCAGTTCTGAAAGTTTTTTCATCTGTTCGGGTGCACGGCTGAGGTGTTCATTGGCCCAAGTGTCTTGGATGAGTGCTTCCGATTTGTCGAAATCAGTATCAATTTTAGGTTGCCCGGTTTCGCTTTGGATCAGGAAGGTTTTCAGCGCTTCGCACAGCTGGTAAATTTCCTCCGACGCCGGGTCTTTTTCGGTGATGGCATCGGCCAGTCGTTTCTCGTTCTTCACGGTTTGGTCATTGATGTAAAACTGCCGGGTTTGTTGGACGTATTCGCGGCGTGTGGCGTGCGGCGCCCGGATCAATGTCAAGATCAAAACACATCCGGCAAACATCATCACGCTCGAGACAATGGTGTTCACCTTGGTTTGCGGGTTGCGGATGCCGGCGAAGAAATACACCGGGATAAATACGAAAATCATCAACAGCAGGGCCAGCATACACATGACGTTGGCGCCTGGCCAATGCATCACTTTGAACAAAGTCCCGAGTGTGATGAGCATGGCCGAAATGCCGCCGACGACCGAAATCATGCGGTTGCTTTTTTCCTGTTTTTCCTTTACGCGGAGTGTAAACATCAGCGGCAGGAAAATGAAACTCAATATAAAAATCCCGAGAACGAGCAGAATGGCCGCGCCGGGCAAGTGCAGGAATTTCAAAATGACGCCTGCAGTAAGTAATCCGACGGAAATCCCGCCGCTGTAAATCATGGCTTTTTTCATGGTGTACAAATGTTTGTTGGTTAATAAATGGACGGTTTCGTCTTCTATCTCACGCAATTCCTGTTGATAGAATCGGGAAATCACGGTCGGGTAGAAGCGCTCGAAATCACCGCCGGGCTCGAGCTCGCACTCAATGATGCAACAAATGTGGTCCAAGAGGTCGTGCTGCAGGCTGACCATGCCGATTCCCCGCGTCCGGATGTCGTTGGCGATGAAGGAGATTTGTTGTTCGGTGAGGGTGTACATTTTAGTTGCTAGTTGTTAGTGGCTAGATATCGATCCTGGCCGATAGTTATTTGTTTCAATAATATTTACAGTTAAAGCTTAAGGAATAGGAACCAGTCTGCGGCCAGTCAATTTATCTAACAACTATCAACTAACAACTAGCCACTATCAACCAGCAACTATCAACTAACAACTGGCTTGATATCCAATAAAAACTTCATCGTCTCCATAAAATCCGTCAGTTCCGAGATTTTCTCGTCGATCTTGGACTGTCCTTTCGGGCTGAGGCTGTAGTATTTCCGGATGCGTTTCCCGATGTGCTCGGTTTCCACGACAACCAAATCGTCGGCTTCCAGCGCATGCAGCGTTGGGTAGAGCGCGCCTTCGGTGATTTGGATTTTGTTGCCGGTGCGCTCTTTCACTTTCTGGGTGATTTCATATCCGTACATCCGGCCCTGCTTTTCGAGTTGTTTCAACACGATGGTCTTGAGCGTGCCTTTGATGAGTTCCGATGAATAAATCATGATACATAAGTTTATTAGGTAACGCGAATATACATAAGAATATTATGTATGTCAATTAATAATTAAAAATTAATAATGAATAAAGGGAGAAATCAGTGGTTTTGACCTGCGTTAGCGATGGAAGCGGCATCCTTTTGCGCAGCGCAGCGGAGCAAAAGATATAGCGGACAGCGCGACAGCGGCGGAGCGNCAGCGGAGCCGGTGGCACGCCCAANTATTCATTATTCGTTATTCATTATTAATTCAATTGCTTTATCTTTGCCCTTCGAACTCCAAAGAAAAACTAATGGAATATTTAGATTTTGAACTGCCTATCAAGGAACTGGAAGACCAACTGGACAAGTGCCAGATTATCGGGCAGGAATCGGACGTGGACGTGACCAACACGTGCAAGCAAATCGAAAAGAAGCTCGAAGAAACCAAGAAGAAAATATACAAAAACCTCACGGCATGGCAACGCGTGCAGTTGTCACGTCATCCGAACCGGCCATATACGCTGGATTACATCAAGGCGTTGTGCGGCGACACGTTCCTGGAGCTGTTCGGCGACCGGAATTTCAAGGACGACAAAGCCATGGTGGGCGGATTGGGCAAGATCGGCGGGCAATCGTTCATGATCATTGGCCAGCAAAAGGGCCACAATACCAAGACGCGCCAATACCGCAATTTCGGGATGGCCAGTCCTGAAGGTTACCGCAAAGCACTCAGATTGATGAAAATGGCCGAGAAATTTGGCATTCCGGTGGTATCGTTCATTGACACCCCGGGCGCCTATCCGGGCATGGAAGCCGAAGAACGCGGCCAAGGCGAAGCCATCGCAAGGAATATTTTGGAAATGATTCGCCTCAAAACCCCAATCATTGCCGTGATCGTGGGTGAAGGTGCATCGGGCGGCGCATTGGGCATCGGTGTCGGTGACCGCGTGTACATGCTCGAAAACACTTGGTATTCGGTGATTTCGCCGGAATCTTGTTCATCGATCCTCTGGAAAAGTTGGGATTACAAAGAGCAAGCGGCAGAAGCGCTGAAGCTGACCTCTGAAGATATGAAGAAACAGAAACTCGTGGACGACGTTGTCCCGGAACCGCTGGGCGGCGCCCATTACGACCGCGAAACGGCCTACAAAACCACGGAGCAGTACATCCTGAAGGCATGGAACGAGCTGAAAGATTTATCAACAGACAAACTTGTCATGCAAAGGATGGACAAATACAGTAAAATGGGCGAATTCAAAGAGTAAATTCTTACAAACTCATCAGGAATCCGAAGCCCAATGGTTTCGGATTTTTTTGTGCTTGTCAACAAAATTTAAAAAGTTATAAACACGTTATCTTTAAAACTCCGCACGGTGTTTTTTTACAAATAGCGCTATTTTCGCCCCATGGAAAATTTCAGGAATATCAACCCGTTGAAAGTCGAAAAGACGACGATCATCAACCTCGAGAAAGGCAAGCTGCCGCCGCAGGTGCTCGATTTGGAGGAAGCCGTTCTGGGCGCGATGATGATTGACAAGAAAGGCGTTGATGAAGTCATTGACATCCTGCAGCCCGACGCCTTCTACAAAGACGCACACAAGTACATTTTCGAGGCGATTTTCCAGTTATTCACAGATTCGCAGCCCATCGACTTGTTAACGGTTTCGGCCCAGCTCAAGAAAGCGGGCAAACTGGAACTCGCCGGCGGTGATTTTTACCTGATCCAGCTCACGCAGAAGATTTCGTCTTCGGCGCACATCGAATTCCACTCGCGGATTATTTTGCAGAAATACATCCAGCGCAGCCTGATCAAGATTTCGTCTGAAATCATCGAGGAATCCTACGATGAAACCACGGACGTTTTTGATTTGCTCGACAAGGCCGAATCGCGGCTGTATGAAGTCACGCAGGGCAACATCAAGCGCTCGTCCGAAACCGCACAAAGCCTCGTGATCCAGGCCAAGAAACGCATCGAGGAAATTGCCAACAAAGAAGGCCTTTCCGGCATCGCGACCGGTTTCGAGAAGCTCGACAAAGTCACCTCGGGCTGGCAACCGTCCGATTTGATCATCATCGCGGCACGTCCGGGTATGGGTAAAACCGCGTTCGTCCTTTCCATGGCGCGCAACGTGGCCATCGATTTCGGGCATCCGGTCGCGTTGTTTTCCCTGGAGATGTCATCGGTACAGCTCATCACGCGTCTGATTTCGTCTGAAACCGGCTTGTCTTCTGAAAAGCTCCGTACCGGCAAACTCGAGAAACACGAATGGGAACAACTTTCCATCAAGGTAAAAGACCTCGAAAAAGCACCGTTATACATTGATGATACGCCATCGCTGTCCATTTTTGACTTGCGGGCGAAAGCGCGTCGTCTCTCGTCGCAACACGGCATCAAGCTCATCATCGTGGATTACCTGCAATTGATGACCGCCGGTGGCCAGGGCAAAGGCGGCGGCAACCGCGAACAGGAAATCTCGACCATTTCCCGAAACCTCAAGGCGCTCGCCAAGGAATTGGAAGTGCCGGTCATTGCGCTTTCGCAGCTCTCGCGTGCCGTGGAAACGCGCGGTTCGAGCAAGCGTCCGCTCCTGTCCGACCTTCGTGAATCGGGCGCCATCGAGCAGGACGCCGACATCGTGTCGTTCATTTACCGTCCGGAATACTACAAGATCGACGAATGGGATGACGACGAACATTCACCCACCGAAGGCCAAGCCGAATTCATCATCGCCAAGCACCGTAACGGCTCGCTCGAAAACATCCGCCTCAAATTCGTGGGCAGCCTCGGTAAGTTCGACAACCTCGACGATTATGGCGGCAATTACGATGACTTACCATCCAAAATGAACCACGAAGACAACCCGTTCCTGACCAAGAATTTACCGTCGGCCAACGAGGCGTTCGGCAGTGGTTTCGCCAGTCGTGCGAACGATGATGACGATGTTCCGTTTTAATTTTTAGGAGCTATTCCGGCATCGCTTCGCGTAATAATTTCAAACAAAGCTCAACCCACTTTGTTTTCATTAGTGCTGTATCTTCTGCTCCGTTGCACTGCGCAAAAGGATGCCGCTTCCATCCGGGCTAGGGGTTTGTGCTGGCCGCAGGCTTGTTTTTCTTTTTTACTTTGTCCAAACCGATGCTTTTTTTCTTTTTGATTCCAAAAAGAAACAAAAAGAAGTTCTTTTGCCTTGACGCAAAAGAACCAAAAAGTCAAGGCTGACGAACCAGTCTTGAAAACTACGTCAAAGCCTCGCTCCAATACCTAGCCGTTCCTCCTGACGTCGTCACTCTACGGTATTTCCCGCTTCAGCTTTATCCTTGTTTTCTCACGACTTGGGTTCGTAGGCCGAAGAACCAAACCGAAACCATTGTGGAAACGATGGTAATTTCCCTAACCGGAAGCCAATTTTGGAAACGTTTTGATTTCGGGCGCTGCGTCAGCGAGCCCGAAACAACAACCCATTCCGCTTAGTGCGGCTTACGTGAAAATTGCGTAAAGAAAAACTGAGCGAGTGAGCGTTAAGAACTGCGGGTTGTTTGAGCGATAGCGAGTTCTCCGCGGTTTAGCGAAGGCAGCCAGTTTTTTAGCGAATTTTCATGCGCCGCCGCGTTTTGTTACTTTGCCGCGGTGCAAAGTAAGTCGCACCGACAGGTGAACAATCAGGACAGCGGAAAAGGCTTAGACTGAAAACGCAGTTTTCAATCTAAAGTGAACTTTTTTTTTCACCAGTATCAATCGTCTTCCGTTCGGTTTCCCGTTCAATAGATTCTACGTACACGGCGTAGTCTGCCGGTTCAATCCTGAGCCCGATGTGGTCGGCGTACACGCGTGTGAATTCGGCGCCCAGATACATGATGGCCGCGGTGTAATACACCCAAACCAGAATGACGATGACCGACCCGGCCGCGCCGTACGTAGATTCGGTGCCGGTTTGCTCAATGTAAAGGCCAATCAGGAATCGGCCCAGCATAAACAGTATGGCCGTGAAAAATGCACCCGCACGAACGTCCTTCCAGTGGATTTTGACATCCGGCAACACCTTGAAAATTACCCCGAACAAAGTGGTAATCACCAAGAATGAAATCACGAAGTTCAACGCGTTGAACACAATGACCGTGACGTCTGGGAAGTGATTTTTCAACATGTCGTTCAGTGCCTGTAATGCGCCGTTGATTACCAGTGAGACAACCAGCAAAAATCCAAGCCCGATGATGAGCGATGACGACAGCAACCGGTCTTTCAGTAGTTTCAGCCAGCCGCGCTTGGGTTTTGCCTTCACGCGCCAAATCATATTGATGGAATCCTGTATTTCCGCGAACACCGTCGTCGCGCCCACAACCAACGTAATTATGCCAATGATGGCCGCCGATGTTGTCTTGCCGGACAATTCCAGATTCTGGATGATTTCCTGGATCTGCAACGCGGCTTTGTTCCCGACAAGCCCGTTTATTTCGGCAAAAAGTTGCCCTTTGATGGCTTCTTCGCCCAGGAAAAATCCCACGAGCGAAATCAATAGCAGCAGCAACGGCCCGAGCGAGAATATGGTGTAATAGGATAGCGATGCGCTCAGCTTCAATCCTTTGTCATCGGCAAATCCGGTGAAAGTGTCCTTGACGATTTGCCAGGTTTTTTTTGCGGTCTGTTTGTTGAAAAAAGCCATGCGTAAGAATTTGGTTTTCCTTAAATATACTAACGGCCGCCCGAACCCTTGAATCTTTTAACAAAACTGAAAGATTTATTGGCAGCCGCACTAAGGTTTTTCGTTTATATTTGCTTCAACTTCATCGGGATGACCGCAGGATAATGGCTTTCAGGAAACTCATTTTGTTTTGTTTTGTGCTGGTGGTAACATCGGTGCGGGCGTCGTTTATTTTGTTGCCCATGGACGAAACCACGCAGGCCAACCACTTGAAAGCCTACGGGATTACGTATTGGGCGCTCGAGAAGCAGTACAAAGCCAGTTGGCTGCTCAACTACCGCGGCGGCGCATTCCTGTTGCCCGACGCGCCGGAAATCCGTAAAGAATGTCAGATCCGCGGGGTTAGTTTTGAAGTCATTTCAGATGCCGAACAACAGCAGATCCTGGATGAAATTTCCAGCCCATCGCAAAATATGGAAGCTGTCGTACTCGAAAAGGCACCGAAAATAGCGGTATATACGCCGGCCGGCAAACAGCCTTGGGACGACGCGGTGACCTTGGTTTTGACCTACGCCGAAATCCCGTTTACCGCCATTTACGATAAAGAAGTCTTAAGCGATCAATTGCTTTTGTACGATTGGTTGCATTTGCACCACGAGGATTTCACCGGCCAGTACGGAAAGTTTTTCGGTGCATACCGCAATGCGCCTTGGTATATACAGCAAAAACGTGAATCTGAAGCGCTGGCCGCCGAACTCGGTTACGCAAAAGTCTCACAGGAGAAATTGGCCGTAGCCAAAAAAATCCGCGATTTTGTGATTGGCGGCGGTTTTATGTTCGCGATGTGTTCGGCCACCGACAGTTTTGACATTGCACTCGCGGCGGAAGGTGTCGACATTTGTGAGCCGATGTTCGACGGCGATGGCTCAGATGCCAATTACCAATCAAAAATCGATTATGCGCAATCCTTCGCGTTCAAGAATTACACGTTGGAGCGCCGCCCGGAACGCTACGAATTTTCGGATATCGACATGACCGAAAAGCGCCAGTTGCCCATGGAAAAAGATTATTTCACCCTAATGGAATTTTCGGCCAAATGGGACGTCATCCCGAGCATGCTCTGCCAGAATCATACACAACTCGTAAAAGGATTCATGGGGCAGACCACCGCCTTTGACGGCGAGCTCATCAAGTCTAACGTGTTGATTTTGGGAGAAAACCAAATCAACGGCGAGGCCAGATACATCCACGGCCAGAAAGGGAAAGGCTTTTTTACTTTCTACGGCGGCCACGATCCTGAAGATTACCAGCACCGTGTGGGCGACCAACCAACGGTTTTGGATTTACACCCGACTTCGCCGGGTTATAGATTGATCCTGAACAACGTCTTGTTCCCGGCGGCACGCAAAAAGAAACAAAAGACATGAAAAAGTTTTACGTATTGGCGCTGTTGCTATTGGGCGTCGGTTTGTTTGCGCAGCCTACGGTACGCGGAAAGATTACGCTGAAATCGCCGTCGCACGACCGTGATTTCATTGTACGAAACACCAAAGTCGTTTTGCTGACGAAGACTTCGCGCGATACGGTTTCCATCAACGATAAGCTGGAGTTTGAATTCCCGGAAGCCAAAGCCGGAACCGCGTTTTTGTATTTGTCTTCGCCCGTTTTGCCGCGGAACACCGAGTACAAGTTCCGGGTGAAGAAGAACAAGCCCACCGCTGTATCCATCCAGTATGACCGTTTCCAAGCCGAACCTGCCAAGGGTATGAAATCGCCGGAAGAGCGCGAGGACGACTTGGTGAAAGGCCTTATCATTGCGCGTCTTGCCGTAGATTTTATCGGTCTTATCCAATGCTTGCAAAGATGATGTTTCAAAAGCGGTAAATCTGTATCTTTGAGGCAAACCCACGCCATGGCCAAGAACATCATCCTCAACCATTCCGAGATCGAACACAAGATCAAGCGCATCGCTTACCAGATCTACGAGACTTTCGTGGACGAAAAGGTGATTGTCATTGCGGGGATTTCCAAGAACGGATTTGTATTCGCACAGAAATTAGCCGAAAACCTAGAGGCGGTATCAAAAATCAAAACCGTCTTGTGCGAAGTGAAAATCGACAAGCAGCACCCGGCAGGTGCCATTACCACGTCTGTTCCTGCCAGCGATTATTCCGGAAAAGGTTTGGTTTTGGTGGACGATGTCCTGAATTCCGGAACCACTTTGATTTACGGCGTGCGTCATTTCCTCGACGTACCGCTCACCAAATTCAAGACAGCGGTTTTGGTAGATCGGAACCACAAAAAATATCCCGTGAAAGCGGATTTTAAAGGCATTTCACTGAGCACTTCCTTGCAGGAACACGTAAACGTCGTGTTCGATGCCAAAGGCGATTACGCCTATCTAAGCTAACAATAGAATGATTTCGTTTGCGATTTCGTCGGGCGTTTTGCCGTCCGTGGAAACTTTGTATGGGGCGAGGTTGTAGAAAGAACTGCGTTCGAACAGGTGCTGTGCGATGAAATCCTTTAATTCTGAATGTTTTTTTCCGGAAAGCAACGGGCGCTCGGTTTTATCGTTTGCAATTCGGTCAAGGAGTGTTTCGGGCGATGCTTTGAGATAAACCCAGTGGATGCCATTGGCCTGTAGCAATTCATGGTTGTTCGCATAACAAGGCGTGCCGCCGCCAAGGCTCAGGATGAAAGGTTGCGGCTGGCGGAGCAATTCCTTTAATATTTCGTGCTCCAGTTTCCGGAAATAAATCTCGCCTTTTTGCGCAAAAAGTTCCGCAATGGAATGTTGGGTGCTGGTTTCGATTGTCTGGTCAAGGTCGTGTAGCGACAACCCCATTTTTTCCTGTAACCGCTTGGCCACCGATGACTTGCCGCTGCCCATATAACCCGACAAAATAATTTTTCCCATGAAGTAAATCCTTATGATTTAAGGGTTTGGATGCGAATCTGCAAAAAAGCCAAATTTAAAATAAAATTGCTTTGAAAAATAAATTATAAGACCGTATATTTGCACCCGCGTTGAAGAAATGACATTGACTCGATAGCTCAGTTGGTAGAGCACAACACTTTTAATGTTGGGGTCCTGGGTTCGAGCCCCAGTCGGGTCACAAATTCCAAGGGAACATTTCTAAAACGCTTTGACTCGATAGCTCAGTTGGTAGAGCACAACACTTTTAATGTTGGGGTCCTGGGTTCGAGCCCCAGTCGGGTCACACAAAAAGACGGTAGTCTTTGAGTCACCAGGCCATGTGGAGAAATTGGTAGACTCGCCATCTTGAGGGGGTGGTGCCGCAAGGCGTGCTGGTTCGAATCCAGTCATGGTCACGAATGAATCAAAAAGGTTCAAAAGAAAAAAGCCCGAGCTTGCTCGAGGCTTTTTTCTTTTGAACCTTTTTGATTATCAGCGCGGAGCGCTGCTGGATGTTGCGAAGCAAAATCCAGTCATTCGTGGTGTTCCGGCTTGCTCGAGGCTTTTTTCTTTTGAACCTTTCTGATTATCAGCGCGGAGCGCTGCTGGATGTCGCGAAGCGAAATCCAGTCATTCGTGGTGTTCCGGCTTGCTCGAGGCTTTTTCTTGGCGCCCGAGCAGAGCGAGGGCGCAACAAGCCAAAACATGTTGTGCAGTGGGAAAACCTAGCGCGCCTGTGGTTGCTGTTTGGCGCCCTCGCGGAGCGAGGGCGCAACAAGCCAATCATTCGCAGTGCTGTCTTCATCTTTGCTTTCAATACAGGTGAGTTTGCCGCGCTGCCGATTTGAATGTCACGTTTTGTACAGTTTCCTAGCCGGTAGCGAGTTTGATGCGCCTGCCTTTTGGCTGATTGGCGCCGCCGCGCAGCGGCGGCGCAACAAGTCATCTTTTTCACGATTAAAACAATCGGCGATAACCCAAACTTCCACCATGCGCCGCACACCCGGCAACCACCGCGGCCTAGCCCTGATGCTGGCATTGTCGGAGCTCTTTTTTGCAGCGTAGCGGAGAAAAAAGCGACTGCCTGCAGCAGGTTCCCGTGCTCCAAAAAAAAATCCCGGAACGAAATGCTCCGGGATGACTAGCTATTTTTGGGAAAAAAATTACTTGTTGTTTTCCATGATATAGCCCAGGACTTTCTGCATGAGGTGCACGCGGTCTTTGCCCAACACATTGTGTTTGTGCATCGGGTAGGCGAAGAAATCCACTTGCTTGCCGGCTTCTACAAAGTTCTTGATGAGCGCGAGGTTGTGTTGCATGACCACGACATCATCGCTCGTGCCGTGGATGAGCAACAATTTGCCCTTGAGGTTTTTCACATAGCCCAGCGTGGAATTCTCGTCAAAGCCCTTTTGGTTTTCGGCAGGCGTATCCATATAGCGCTCGCCATACATGATTTCATAGTATTTCCAATCGGTCACCGGGCCGCCGGCCACGCCTACGTTGAACGTTCCGGCCTTGCGCAACATGAGCGATGTGGTCATGAAACCGCCGTAACTCCAGCCGTGTACGGCGAGCCGGTTTGCGTCCACATACGGCAACGATTTCAGGTATTCCACGCCTTTGAGTTGGTCTTCCATTTCGTGGTAGCCCAATCGTTGGTGGATGACACTTTCGAACGCCACACCACGGTTTTCTGAGCCTCGGTTGTCCACGGTGAATACAAGATAGCCTTGCTCAGCCATCCAGAACATCCAGAGGTTGGCGCCGTCGAGATAGGTATTGGTTACCATTTGCGCGTGCGGTCCGCCGTAAACATAGACCATGACCGGGTATTTTTTGTTGGGGTCAAAGTTGCTCGGTTTGATCAGGCGTGTGTACAGATCTGTTGTGCCGTCGGCGGCTTTGATGGTTTTCACTTCGGACGTGCCAAGAGTATAACCGTCGTATTTATTTTTGCTTTCGAGTAGCGTGGTGGCCTTGCCGGATTTGTCGATGAGCAACGACTTTGAAGGCGTGCTGCGGTTGGTGTATTCATCGAAAATGTAATTGCCGTCTGGGCTGATGGCCACCGAGTGCGTGCCTTCGTTTTTGGTGAGGAGTGTTTGCTTTCCTTTCAGGTCAACCTTATACACCAAAAGGTTAGTTGGGTTCGGGCCAGTGGCGGTAAAGTAGATTTCGGTGCCCGCTGGGTTTGTCCCTAAAATATCCTTGGCGACGAACTTATTGGCGGTCAGTTGCTTGAGGAGTTTGCCGTCGATGGAATAGTAATACATGTTGTCGAAGCCGTCTTTCTCGGAAAACCAAATGAAGTTGTTTGATTTGGCCGACGGGAAATAAGCCGCGTGTTCCGGCTCGACCCATCTCGTACTTTTTTCTTCGAGAATCGTGCGCACAAACGCGCCGGAAGTGGCGTCGTACACATTCAGGTGCATGTCGTTCTGGCCGCGGTTCAGTTCGGCGATCAACACATATTTTTCATCCGGTGTCCAAGACAGGTTGGTCAAATAGTCGTCGGTATTGCCGCGTGGCGAAATATAAACGCTTTTGCCTGTCGTAAGGTTGTAGATGCCAACTTTTGGACGTTCGCTTTTTTGCCCGATCATCGGGTATTTGATGTTCTCCAATTTGCCCGGCGTCGCGGTAATGTCCAGCAGCGGATAGTCGGCCACATCGGTCTGGTCTTTCTGGTAAAAAGCAAGATAGTTTGATTTGGGCGACCAGAACGTGCCTTTTGAAATCCCGAATTCGTTGCGCGCGAAGAATTGCCCTGATACGATCGCTTCATTGGTTTCGCTCGTGACCGCCACGCGCTGGCCGTTTTTCAAAATGTACAGGTTGTTCTTTTCGGTGAAGGCGATGTGTTGTTTGGTGTTATCGAGTTCGGCATTCTCTGCGGTTTCGGGCAGTTCAAGTATTTTTTTACCCGATTTCGTATTGATGTTGAACTCGTAGAATTTGAGCCCGTCGGTCATCAGCAGCGTATTGGCGTCTTTCCATTCGATGCCGAAGAACGACTTGAAATCTGATCCGAGCGCTTTGTTGAGATCGGCGAGTGAAACCAGCTCCGAAGCCGCAGCGTTGGCCGTGGAAGCCGTCATGAGTTTGCGGCCCGAATCACCAAAGAACACATATTTATTCGTGGTTGGAATCCATTGGAAGTTCAGCATTTTGTCGGCCCTGAACATTCGGTTTTGTTGCATCACCGCGTCTTCGAGCGATATTTGTTTCTGCGCCGACGCCGCCAGCGATACGAAAAGGCCCAAGGCCAAAAGCAGTTTCTTCATAAATCTAAAATTGGTGCGTAAATATAATGACTTGCGCCGGAACTATGTCGGTTGGCAGCCGGTTTCGTTACGGCAATTGTCATGGTTTTACAAAAAAAAGATACCGCCGGTTGGGGCGGTATCGGTTACAGTTTTATTTCATCAGAGCAAAGCCTGCTCGTTCTCCTTGTCAAGGTATTCCTGGACGATGTCTATCGCATTGTCCACGACGTCGCTCAAAGCTGTAATGAACGTGCCTTCTTCAGCAATGTTCATGGCATGCTTGATGGCATCCACTTCCTTGGTGATGACTTCATGCGTTACCGGTTTTCCGGCGGCAGCGATGCCATCGAGGATCAGGTTATTGATTTCGTCCTCGGTGCGTCCGCGCAAGTGTTTTTCCTGGCGGATGATGATGTGGTCGAACATACGGGCCGCAATCGTTGCGCATTCGCGGATGTCTTCGTCACGACGGTCACCTACACCGGCAATGATGCCGATCTTCTTGTTCGCATCCACCGATTTGAGGAATTCCTCAATGCCGCGGTAACCGGCGGGGTTGTGCGCGAAGTCGATCATGACCTTGAATTTCTTGAACGTAAAGATGTTCATGCGGCCCGGTGTCTGCGCGGCGCCCGGAATGAACGTGCGCAAGGACAGGCTGATGTCTTCGGTCTGGAAGCCGTGCAGGTAGGCAGCCAATGTGGCGGCCAACGCATTCGCGATCATGAATTTCGCCTTGCCTTCCATGGTGAGCGGCACGTGCAACGCGCGTTCCACCCGGATTTTCCATTCGCCTTTCTTTACCGTGATGAAACCATTTTCATACACCGCAACGATTTTTCCTTCCTTACACATTTGCTTGATCAGCGGGTTGTCTTCATCCATGCTGAAATACGCCACGTTGCAGTGCAGGTTTTTCCCGATTTTCACGCATTGCTCGTCTTCGGCATTGAGAATCGCCCAGCCGTCTTTCTTTACGCTTTCCACGACGGTGCTTTTCACCCGCGCCAAATCGTCCAGCGTATGGATGTCGCTCAATCCCAAATGATCTTCCTGGATGTTGGTGATCACGGCGATGTCGCAACGCCCGAAACCAAGCCCGGAACGCAAGATGCCGCCGCGTGCCGTTTCGAGTACGGCGAATTCAACCGTCGGGTCTTTGAGGATGTATTCCGCGGAAATCGGCCCGGTGGTGTCGCCTTTTTCCATCATGTGGTTTTGCACATAAATACCGTCGGACGTAGTAAACCCGACTTTGTAGCCATTGTTCTTGACGATGTGCGCAATCAGTCGCGTGGTCGTGGTTTTGCCGTTGGTTCCGGTTACCGCAATAATCGGGATGCGGCTCGGTTTGCCCGGCGGATACAGCATGTCAAGCACGGGCGAAGCCACGTTTCTCGGCAGTCCTTCCGATGGCGCCAAGTGCATCCGGAAACCCGGTGCGGCATTGACTTCTAGGATAACGCCGCCATTTTCCTTGAGCGGTTGCGTGAGGTTTTCGGCCATGATGTCGACCCCGCAAATGTCCAGCCCGATGACGCGCGAAATGCGTTCGCACAAAAAGATGTTTTCCGGGTGCATCATGTCGGTAACGTCAACCGATGTGCCGCCCGTAGACAAGTTGGCCGTCGATTTCAGGTACACCGTTTCGCCCGCTTTTGGGACGGTTTCTAACGTATAATTCAGTTTTTCGAGCAAGTCGGTCGTATCGCGGTCAACCGTAATTTCGGTCAGGACATTTTCGTGTCCGTAACCGCGTCGCGGATCGAGATTCGTGGTATCGATGAGTTGCTGGATCGTGTCTTTTCCGTTGCCCACAACATGCGCCGGAACGCGTTTGGCCGCCGCAACCAGTTTGTTGTTGATGATCAGCACCCGGAAGTCAAATCCGGTAATGAAGCGTTCCACGATGACACGCCTGCTGTATTTTTTGGCGTGCGCCAGACCTTCTACAGCGTCTTCCCAATTGGTCACATTGATGGACGCGCCTTTGCCGTGGTTGCCGTCAAGCGGTTTGAGCACAATTGGGTAGCCGATTTTCTTGATGGTGTGTTCCAAATCTTCTTCGTCCACGCAAATGCTGCCGCTGGCTACGGGAATCGATGCCATTTCGAGCATGCGCTTGGTTTCTTCCTTGTTGCAGGCGATGTCAACGGCGATGTGGCTCGTCTTGTTGGTGATGGTCGCCTGAAACCGCACCTGATTGATGCCGTAACCGAGTTGTACCAGTGAATTTGTTCCGAGTCTGATCCAAGGAATGTCGCGCGCCACGGCTTCTTCCACAATACTGCCCGTACTCGGGCCGAGTCGGACGCGTTCGCGGATTTCACGCATTTTCTGGATGTCGGCATCCAAATCGTAAGGCGTTCCGGCGATAAGCGCTTCGGCGATGCGCACCGAGGCCTCGGCGGCATACACGCCCACATTTTCTTCCATGTAGCTGAAGACGACGTTGTAAATGCCGGGCGTCTTGGTTTCGCGCGTGCGGCCAAAACCGGTATCCATGCCTGCCAACGTCTGAATCTCGAGTGCGATGTGTTCAATGACATGGCCCATCCAGGTGCCGCGCTCGATGCGGTGGAAAAAGCCGCCACGCACGCCTTCCGAACATCGGTGATCGATCAGTGAAGGCATCAGTTCTTCAATGCGCTGGCGGAAACCCTCGATCTTGTCGGTGGGTTTTTGCTCCATGTCTTCGAGGTCTAGGCGCATCTGGATGAGTTTCTTGCGCTGGATGCTCCAGATATTTGGCCCTTTCAGGACCTGGATCTTCAATATTTTCATAAATAACGGATGGTTTTATTTGGATAATGTCTTGTTTTCAGGAGTTTGTATTTCGAATTTTAAATGGAAATCCCGCGGGTGCAGAAAATATTCTAGTGATTGCGTTAAAACATTGTGATAGATTTCACTAAAATATGGTTTTTACCCAATCAAACAAAATTTAAAGGATTTTCCGGCCAACTTTTTTTAACGCCACATTTTATCGAAAAAAAAGCGCGTAAAATTGGTGTTTTTATCTTTTTGGTTATTTTTGGCGCATGAACATCAAAGGCAAGTTAATCATTATCGGGGGGGCAGTTGACAAAGGAAGTTTCACCGAGACCGATCTTGACAAGAATGTCGCCAACAACCTCAACTTCTTCGAGACCGGCATTTTAAAACGCATTCTTCTCGAAGCGAAGCACAAAGAGCAATCACGAATCGAAGTCATCACGACGGCATCCAAAATCCCGAAGGAAATCGGGCCGGAGTACGTCAAGGCGTTCAATTATTTGGGCGCATTGAATGTGGATGTGATGAACATCGACAAACGCGAAATGGCTTCGCAACCAGACATCATAGAGCGTTTGCGTGCCGCTGACGTGGTCATTTTCACCGGTGGCGACCAGTTGCGATTGACGTCAATCCTGGGCGGGACGGCTTTCCACGACATTTTGCTTGACAAATACCACAACGAAGATTTCATCTACGCCGGGACTTCTGCGGGCGCCGCGGCGGCTTCCAACAACATGATTTACCAAGGCAGCAGTTCGGAAGCACTGTTGAAAGGCGAAGTCAAAATCACCTCCGGTCTCGGACTGATCGACGGCGTGGTCATCGATACTCATTTCGTGCAACGCGGCCGCATCGGGCGTTTGTTCCAAGCCGTCGTGGGCAATCCGCGGACACTGGGCATCGGTTTGGGCGAAGACACGGGGCTTTTGATCAAGCACAATACAGAAATGGAGGCCATCGGATCCGGACTGGTGATTTTGGTCGATGGGCGCGAAATCAAGGACACGAACCTCACGCAAATTGAACTCGGGCAACCGATTTCCATCAACCATTTGGTCACGCACGTCATGAGTATTTACGACACGTTTGACCTCAAGACCTTTAAAATGACGATCAAGTCTTCACAGTACGCCGAGAATTTGACCTTTACGAAAGAAGACATCGCCTCCGAAAGAACAGTACGATGAAAGTCATCATCCACGGCGGATTTTTTTCCGAGTCCTCGCAAAGCCACGAAACCAAAGTCGCCAAACAGCAGGCATTGTTGCGCATCGCCAGAGCGTCACATGACTATCTGAAAACCCATTCGGCCGTAGAAACGGTTGTTTACGCAGTTTCGTTGCTCGAAGACGACGAACTCTTCAACGCCGGCATCGGGTCGCAAATCCAGAGCGACGGGAAAATCAGGATGAGTGCGTCTCTCATGGATGGCGAAACCCAGAAATTTTCAGGTGTCATCAACATCGAAGACGTCAAAAACCCCATACAAGTCGCGCAAAAACTCATGCCGTTCGACGACCGCGTCCTTGGTGGTGAAGGCGCAACGAACTTCGCACGCCAACACGGCTTCGAAGTATTCTCCACGGAAATCCCGCAACGCCGCGCCGAATACGAAGCCAAACTGAAATCAAACGGTTCGGGAACGGTAGGCTGTGTCGCCATCGACAAAAACGGGAAACTAGCTGCGGCCACTTCCACCGGCGGCAAAGGGTTCGAGATTCCAGGGCGCATTTCAGATTCGGCAACCGTGGCCGGCAATTACGCCAATGCCTTGTGCGCCGTAAGTTTGACCGGCGTGGGCGAAGACATCGTCAGCAATGCGACGGCGGCCAAAATCGTCACGCGCGTCACCGACGGTTTTCCGCTTCAAGACGCCTTCGCCAAAACTTTTGACGAACTCAAACCGTATGACGGTTTCGCAGGCGCCATCGCCATTGACAGCCGCGGGAATATGTGCCACCAGGATTCGCACCCGAAAATGGTCTTTGCGAGTTTCGACGGCGAAAAGGAAGAAGTCTTCCAGTAGAAAAATCAAGAAACATTAGGCGCGAAACAATTGCATATCAAGCTGGCTGACCGTTTCTGTCAATCCGATGCTTTTCAGGAATTCGATGCTTCCGCTCGCATCGTCAACGTTGATGACCGAAACGTCTTTTGACAAATCAAGCTGTTGTACGTGTCCAAACAACTGTTGGCCGATGCCTTTGCGACGGTAATTTTCAGCCACGGCGAATTGTTTAATCCTGAGGCTGGCGGTCGCAAAAGCAACATAACCCACGAGAAGATCGCCGTCGAATGCGCCGAAAGTCCCGTGCAAAAGAGGCATCCGAAACATCACATCCGACGCATTCTGATAGGTCGGAACGAAATCCCAAAAATTTTCCGGAGTATTAATGTCACTGAATTCGATTCGCCTGATGGTCGCACCATGGTTCCGCGCCGTTGCAACTTTGCCTTTGAAGCAAGTGACTTTCCGGGATGTTTTAAACCCCATCTGCTCATAGACCCGAATCGCTTTCACGTTGGCTGCGATGACTTCCAGCCGGTGTTGCACAATGCCTTTTTCGGCCAGTCGCGGCAATAGGAAATCATACATCCTTCGCGTGAGATTTTGCCCTCGGCAACCAGGAATCACGCCGGTTCCCGCATTGTAAGCGACGATTCCGTTGGTGCCGATGAGTATGAAACCCACGAGTTTTCCATCCGAAAAAGCACCTGCCGAGCATTGCAATGCAATGTTTTCCAGTAGTATTTTCGAGGCCACGTCAGCTTCGGACAACGTCAATGGCACGACGTAATCTGAGAAAGCTACATTGAACGTGTCGGCGATTTCGGAGGTAGTGACGCCGTCGAGCGTGTTGATTTCCATAGCATTTACTTGCCCAATAAAGGTAAGTATTTCTCTTTGAAAACCCTGAAATGCCAACGTTGGTGGCCGGCAAGGATGAACCCGATGGCCAGCGGCGAATACGTCCCGGAGAACGCTTTTCCGTTGTGCAGCATCATTTCGGGCGTAAACGAGCGAAAAAGCGCTATCGTAGAAAGCCGCACGGCGCGCCATTCATCCACCAAATCCGCAATGCTGCGTTGGTTGGCGTTGGTGTGGTTGCCATACCAATCTTCGTCGTAAGACAACATGCGTTGCGGTTCCTGACGGGCGAACGACAGCGCGCGGTAAGCGAAAATCCGTTCGGTGTCGATGATGTGCTGGATGATGTCTTTGGCTGTCCATTTTCCGGGCGCATAGACTTGGTCGCCCATGGCCTTCCAATCCGCGATTTTCAGGTGGTCGATTTCATACAAACTGACGGCGAGCGCTTCCAGTACGGGCACGTCGTCGGCCAGATCGATGTAACGGTCGAAATACTCGGGCATGGGGTTGATGGCTGATTTTTTCATGGTTTCGTATTAAAGGATTGTTCTAGTTGTGAAATGGCCTGCATGGCGTTGGCGTCGTTTGCGAAACGGGCTTTCAGGATTGGGAAAAATGCCGCACCGCGCGGATTGCCGAGCCGCATCATGAGTTGTGTGTTGTAAAAGATGTCATTGGTGTTGCGTGCTTCAATTGATTTTTGGAATCGTTCGAAGACAACATCATACGCTGCGTCGGTCTTGCCGAGCGATTGCAACACATCGGCGGCGGCCAGCCGGTAATCCCAAGTAGGCACGGCCAGTGTCCAGTGCGGCAACGATTTGTCCCGGAAGGCATCGAATGCAAACTCATAAGCGCGCGCATCGCCCAATTGCTGCAAACCATTGAGCGCCGAAATCAGGCTTTGGCTTTTCCAAGACGGACGGTTTTTCAATGCCACCAATGCATCAAAGGCTTTCCGGCTTTTGCTTCGTCCGAGCGCAACGGCGGCGGCATTCACCACGCGGTCGCTTTCGTCGTGCAACTGGGCAAGGTAAATTTCATCGTATTCAGGATTGCGCGTTTGGCCCAGAAAAGTGATGGCGGCGGTTTTCATCCAGGGCATGTCGTGGCCCATCACGAGTTGCAGCATCGTAAGTGTGGCCTGATCCAATTTTACGGGTTTGTTGTTGCCTGTCATGATGCCCTGAAGCTGTTGTAACGCGATGAAACGCAACCGCCAATAGCTGTCGCCGGCGATGACACCGCGAAGCGACTTTAGGATTTTTGTGGCATCCGAATCCGTTGTTTTTGGGTCTTTGACTATGGTGACCAATTCAAAAAGCGCCTCGTTGCGGGCCATGATGTCGGTGCTGTTGTCAAACTGGTATAGCCATTCGGCGAGCGTTTTTTCGAATGTCACTTCCTTGATCCAGATGTTGCCGTAATCGAAATGGACGAGTTTGGGCACCGATGGCAGCGGGAATGAAAAAGTGTTTTCAGGTGTTGCGGCGATGCGGATGGTTTGAATATCGCCGTCGATTTCAATCGCGATGTTGCCCTCGAAATAGTCCTGGTCCAGAGGCGTACTTTTCTGTTGCGTCTGCTTGACCGTCAACGTGAGTATTTGGTTTTTACGGTCGTATTTTTTTTCGATGTTGAACACCGGATGCCCGGCTTTGTATAACCATTGTCTGAAAAACCAATCCATCGGTCGGCCCGCCACTTTCTCACAGATGCGCTCGAAATCTTCGGTGGCAACTGGTTTCCAGACGTATGTTTTTGCCAGTTCAGAAACCGCTTGCCACCATTTTTCATCGCCCATTTCGTGCCGTAACATGTGCAGGACCAAAGCGCCGCGTGCGGTGGCATAGTTGTCTCCCAAGAGCGTCGTGGCGTCGGTGAATTCATCGGTGACAATGGCGCGCCGGACATCGGATTTCCAGTCGTTCAGATAGGTGTTCTGATCGAAATTCACGACATACAAATGAAATTCGTCGCGTCCGTTTCTGTGCTCGTCGTACAATCCCGAAAGGTAGTGTGCCAAGGATTGGGTAAGCCATCCGTCGCGCCACGAAGCCGCAGGAATCGTGTTACCGAACCATTGCCGGGCGAGCGCTTCGGCCTCGGTCAAGTCCCAGAGATAGAAGTAATCTGCATGTGTGCCGTAGTCGTCCACCATATTTTCGGTGATGACCGATGTGGCCGCGCCTGTCAAAAATCCCGGAAGTTCCTGCACGAATACCTGGGAATATTGGTTGTACGGATATTTTACACCCGTTTTTTCGGAGAAGAATCGCATCATGTCGGCCAACCGCACGGTAGAATCTTCGGTGGCCTGAACTTCATTCGGATAGCCGTAAGAATCCAATTGGATGTCCTGATAAAACTGGCTGTTGACGACGTACTGGCCGGCAACGATCAAGGTGCGTGAAAGGGTGTGCGGCGTGTCCGTTTTCCAATGGAATGTTGTGGTGTTATCTTTATTTTGGGTCGCGCCAACCAAAGAGCCGTTGGAAATGACCATCAGCGGATTGGGCACCGTCGCCTTGATTTCGGACGTGTACAAATCATTTGGCGCTTCGTTGCACGGAAACCAATATTTGTTGCCTTCCGGGTCGCCGAATGACCAAAGTTGTTGGTGACGACCCGGGTCGGTATCTGATGGTGAAAAGAACCGCAAGCCTTTGCCGTTGCTGCCCCAAATGTTGTTCGGGTCTGTGTCGTTGATGTAATTGGTGTGGTACGCGATGGCAATGGTTAGGTTTTCGTCGGGTCGGTATTTCCGGTCGAGGTCGATTTTCAGTCCGTCGTTGTTGTCGCCGCCGTCATACGTAAAGGCCGTTGCTTTTCCGTTGACTGTCACAGATTGGATGGTGAGCATGCCTGCGTCGAGTGCTATCACGTCGGTGGCAACCCCTGGCTTCAACGTGATATTGGCCGTGCCGGAGGCGGTTTTCGTCGCCCAATCAAAAGACAGATCGAGTGCGATGTGTTTGATGTCGGGCGTGGTTTGGGCGGATGCCATCGAAGTCAGGAATAGTGTTGCTAAAGTGATGACGGATTTGATCATGATGCCAACTGTTTAAGGGTGTTTTCGTCAAGGTAGAACCGGACTTTCTCTTTCGAGGTCGCCCCGATACGGCGGTAGAACTTGATGGCGCGCGTGTTGAACGGTGGCGTGTGCCATTGCATGAGCAAACAGTTTTCAGACACCATGATTTTTGCGATTTCCCGAATCAGCGCCTCGCCAATCCCGAAGTTGCGCGCCTCGGGCTGTAGGAACAGACAGTCTAGGTAGGCGAATTCGGCGGCATCCCATGTTGAATAATCTTTGGTGAATGTCGCGTAACCCACGATGCCGTTTGCAGTTTCGACAACCAGACAGCGCAGTTTCGGATGGGGCGAAAACAGTTCGCGCGACAGGTTTTCGGCCTTTCCGTCCGGGCTGTAATCGGCTTGTTCATGGGCGGCGTGCGCTGCGCACAGGTTGATAAGGTCATCGATGTCTGTTGGGCGTGCTTTTCGGATGTCGTATTCCATGAGTATGGGCAATAAAGGTTCAGCCGGCGTGAACCGGAATGTTCTTCTTCTTCTATCAATGGGTTGTTTAAGCTTTCATGATGCGGCTGATTTGCCGTTCGCTTTTCAGCCCACAATGCCGGGCGATGTCGCGGCGTGACAAGTCAGGGTTCTTGAGCAATTCCCTGATTTTTTCCTTTCGCAGTAAATTGATGTAGTCGTTGATGGTGATGCCGGTTTCCTTCTTGAATACGCGCGTCATATTACGCGTACTCATGCAGGCGATGTCGGCCAGGTCGTCGAGCAGTAATTTCTCGTCGATGCTTTCTTGTAGCCGGTCCTGAACTTTATGGATGCCGCTGTGGATGTGGTTTCGGTATTTCAAATGGACGCTTTGTTGTGCGTCCTGGCCCGAACGGCGGTTATACACCACGAGTTCGCGGGCAATCTTATAAGACAAATGGTCATCCTTGAGTTTCGCCACAATGTGCAACGCGAGGTCGATGCCCGACGTGACGCCCGCGCTTGTAAATAGCCGGTCTTCTTCGGTAAACAAGATGTTATCGAGCACGTTTACCCTTGGGAATTTCCTGCGCAGGATGTCCGTGTGTTTCCAATGTGTGGTGCATTTGCGCCCGTCGAGCAGTCCGGTCATGGCCAGAAAATAAGCGCCGGTGCAAATAGAGCAGAGATTTGCTTTTTTGTGCCAGGCATCAATCACCCATTGGAACAAGTCTTTTTGCGCCGCCATTTCCGGGCCGTTGATCAGCGATGTCTCGGCACCGGGAATCATAACGTAATCGCCTTCGTTTACATCGACCTCGCTGAAATGCTCTAGGGCGCCTAAACCAAGAAGAGTCGATGTTTCCAAGGCATCCGTGTAAGAACAATACACCACGTCAACGGGCAGGCCGTAGTCTATGGCTTCATAGAAAACTTGGTCAGCACCGGCCAAATCGAGCAAGTGTACTTTTGGTAGGACGAGAAAGATGATCTTTGTTTTTTTCATCTTGAAGATAAAGGATTATAACTACAGTCTTAAGCGAAATTAATTGGTATGTCCGAATAAATGTAGTCAATAAATGGACAAATGTGGCCATAAAAAAACCCGGCACGAGGCCGGGCTGCATCAGGGTTAAGGGCAGTTAGAATCCTAACCCGAGTGCGAAACCTTTCACCGAGGCCGGGAAGTCGCCCATGGCTGTGGCCGCACCGGTTGTGGTGTTGATCATGTACACTTTCGCGTTACCGCCAACCGTCAGGATGGCATAGGCCATGTTCGACGTGCCGCCGATATCGAAACCGTTAGAAGCCGTAACGTCTACGCCAAGTGCACCAACGCCCACGAGTGTACCGTTATTTGGCGGGGTTTGCGTATAGAGCATGTCGGTTGTGGAATCTATGTCAAACAAGACGGTTGTTGTCGCGCCCGGGAAATTGTTGGTGTAAGCCGCCGCAGTAACGTTTGGCGTGCCCGGATTGAGCATGCCGTCGGTAGCCGAAAGCGTGCCGTCGTTCGGGTTGACGCGCAAGTTTTGGCCGGTGTTGCTCACGATGCGGATGCGGTCAACGGTAGGGTTGAAGTCAAACCCGAAGTCGGTGCCATCAAGCGTCGCGAATGGGCCCGAACCAACCATCGTAGCTGCGCCGGTGGCCGTGTTCAGCGCATAAAGCCTGCCGGTGCTGCCCAAGGCGAAGAGTTGGCCGTTTACCGGACGCATGTCTATCCCGAGAACGTTCTCTGACGGTTGCAGGTTCGTGATGGCTTTCACGGTTGTTGTTCCCGGCATGTTCGGGTTGAAGATGTGCAGGTTGTTGGCCATGTCAACGGCATAAGCCACTTTTTGCGTTGGGATGGCGAGCCCAATGATGGCCGTGCCCAGCATACCCAAGTCTTTGGCTTTACCGGTCATCAAATCGATTTGATACAGATGATCCATGCTGCCGTCCTTGAAATTGGCCAGCGCGATGTTGCTTTCGGGTGCGATGTCAAAGCCGACGTCGCCCATTGGCATAGCTGGCAAATCCAAATCGCCGACGGCTACCAAAGTGCCATCGTTCGGCGGATTTTGTTTGTAGAGCATGCCCGTTGAAAAGTCAGCGACGAACAATTCAGTTGAACTTGCGCCAGCCATATTGTTGGTGTAGGCGGCGCTGCCGACGTTAGGCGTGCCTGGATTAAGATTGCCATCCGTAGCCGCTACCGTACCGGTCTCAGGATTCAAACGAAGGTTTTGCCCACTCGAAGTCACCAGACGGATGCGGTCAACCGTCGGGTTAAAATCAAACCCGACCATGCTGCCCGAAATTGCTGGGGTAAAAGGTGCGCTTCCCACTGCCGTGGCCGAACCCGTGTTGGTGTTGATGATGTACAGGCGGTTGGAATTGCCCAATCCGTAGAGTTGGCCGGTTCCAGGACGGAAGTCTATGGCCAATAGGTTTTCGCCCGATTGCAAGCCTGTGATAGGCATGTTGCCCATGGGTGTTGCGGCATTGTTGGCGTTGTACTTCACCAGCCCATTGGCCGCCGTCAGTCCGTAGAATTCCAAATCGGGCTTGGAGGTCATTGGGTCATTGTCGTCGTCGCTGCTGCAACCGGTGAAAACGAATGCCGAAGCCATGGCGCCAAGGCCAAACAAGATGTTGAATGCTTTTTTCATGTTTAATGGTTTAATTAGTATTGCCCCATTTACGATGGTTTGGCGCGGACGGTTTTCGCGTTGGGAAAAAATTATGACATAGGTGAAAAAAAAATCCCGCACGTGGCGGGATTCCATTGGCCTTTCGGCCAGATTTTGTTTTGATATTTACTGGTGTAAAGTTGCAACATCAGGTTGGTCGCGGCAATACGGAGAAATACGTATTTTGCTCGGACGGCTACTGCGCCGCCAGTTTCAGGGCTTTTTCCAGCACTTCGTCGCGGCCTTCCCGGACGCCGGCAATCGTAGGCTTAACTTCCAGATCTACCCGGATGCCTCTGCGCTGGGTTTCGGTGCCGTCTGGGTAAAAAACGCCAAGGCCGGTAAGGTAGCTTTTGTGGTTGCCAGGGAACAACACCTCGCTCACATTGCCATCGGCGCCCGCAGTCTGGCTCCCGACGGTCGTGACGTTTTTGGCGGTTTGAAACAACATGGCCGTAAACTCGGCGTGGCTTTGTGTGGATTCATCCACGAGCAAGATGATTTTACCCGCGTATAAGTTTTTTTCGGCGCGCATTCCGTTGAAGAATTCCTTGCGCCAGACGAATTTCCCCGGGTAGTCTAGGTCTGGCTCGGTAAAGTGAACAAACGGCGCGTCAGGCCTGCTGAGGTGACGGGCAATCAAATACATCGTCCCTTTCGGGTAGTTCCTGATGTCGAAGATAATGGTCTTCGTGGTCTTGAGCGAATCCATCATCCGGTCTACATTCTTAATGTCGAATTCCAGATTGCCCATGTCCACATAACCGATGTCGCCGGCCATGATTTTCCAAGGCTTCTTACTTGCCGCAATGGTGGGTTTGAAGCTGTCCCGCCGATAGCGGTTCACCATTTTTTCGGCAGTTGTGCCATTGCGGTTGATGCTCAGGTTAACCTTGTCTGTCTGGCCGTTGGTGATGCAATAATAGGTGTTGCGCAGTTTCGTAGGATGATTTGACCCGTTGATGAGATGCCACTGCCTTTTGACGATGTCGGCTACCGTTTCGCCATTTACTTTTTCAATGACGTCGCCGATCCTAAGATCGTTCGCTGCGGCCAGTGAATCGTCATAAAACCCGGTGACGACCGCTTTTTCGTCGATGATTTTGAATTTCGCCGGAATCCAGTAATACCCGAAATACTCGTTGGTTTTGATGGTGATCAGGTTGGCATGGCTGTCATCTAGTTTTACGACCAGTTCGAGCATGGCCAGGCGGTATTGTTGGTCAGACGCGGCATGGATGAACTTTGGGATCATTTCCATGAGCACGTCGTCCCACTTCTGGTCTGTCATGTATTTGTAGGGCGAGAAATATTCCACTTGGTTCCAGTAGCGCGCCAAAGCCAGCAACCGTATGTTCATGTCTTGCCAATCGTGCCCTTTGTAGTCATTTTCGTTGCGGAATTCCACATTGCCGACTTGCCGGTGCGCACCTGCATAATGGGATTTTCCCTGGTGGCGGTTTTCCTCAATCTGTTTGAGTTTGGCCGACAACGCGGCGGTGAACAAGTTTTGGTCTTGGGTCCAGCCCAGATCGAAGTTCTTGTCGAAATGGATATTTTTGGACGGTTTCGCACATGCGCTACAAGTTGGCACTGGGCCGAGGCCGTCAATCCAATCGCCATACATTTCGGATAACGATGCTTTGTCTTGTGCGGCTTTGGTCTTGTCGAGGATGTCGAACAATTGCTTGTCCCAGTCGAATTTGCCTTTCGCCACCTGCGGATGGTAATACTTAAGGAAACCCCAGAGTTTGATGGTGGTGAAATTTTTTTCGGTTTCGGTGATGGGCGCTACGGTAGCGAATGCGAAATGCGATGCGAGGAAAAGCAAGAGTGTTGTTTTTTTCACGAGTTTTGTTTTTTATGGATGACATAGTTAAAACAAACCGCTGAAATGACTGTGGTTGTAAGTAAATTTTTAACACCCGAAAGTCAGCATGCTCGGAAGTTGCCGTCTTCCGGCAATGAAGTTTGACTTCTTTTGAAGATGGATTTCCGGGAAAGATGGGTTTGCGTGAGGGATTGAAGCGGCAGCCCGCAGCGCAGCGAGGACTATAGCGGAAAGCCCGACGGCGCGACGATAACATAGTAAGCGGAGCCAATTGTCTAACGCGCCGGCACGCCCAAATAAAAAATGATGAGTTGGAGTGCCAACTTCAGGGAATTCAAATCATCTGGCAACTGGCAACTAAGAACGAGAAACTAAAAAACCCGCTCTTTCGAACGGGTTTCCTATAATAAGTAGTAATGGTTGGACAAAAACGTTATTTTACTTTCTTGACGATGGCCTTGAAAGCCTCTGGGTGGTTCATGGCGAGGTCGGCCAAAACCTTACGGTTGAGTTCGATACCTGCTTTTTTCACCAACCCCATGAACTGAGAATAAGACATGCCTTCCAGACGGGCACCCGCGTTGATACGGGTAATCCACAATGCGCGGAAGTTACGCTTGTTCTGCTTGCGGTCACGGTAGGCATAAAGCATTGCTTTTTCTACCGCGTTCTTGGCTACTGTCCAAACGTTTTTGCGGCGGCCGAAGAAACCTTTGGCCTGTTTCATCATTTTTTTTCTGCGTGCCCTTTTGGCAACTGAATTTACTGATCTTGGCATAATTTACTTTTTTTTGAGGCAGGCGTCCTTGATAATCGAGGAACTTAGTGGCCGTACTTCAGGGTTATTAAATGTTTAAACCGGAGGATTTAGTTTATAGTTGTTAGTTTTTAGTTGTTAGAAAATCTATCTAGCAACTATCAACTAACCACTAGCAACTGTCTTAGATAATCCTCAATTGTTCCTTAACGCTTTTCACGTCAGACTGGTGAACCAGCGCCGAGTGCGTCAAGGCAAGCTTGCGCTTCTTTGACTTTTTAGTCAGGATGTGGCTTTTGAAGGCGTGTTTCCTTTTGATTTTTCCAGAGCCGGTCACTTTGAAGCGTTTCTTGGCGCTGGATTTGGTTTTCATTTTAGGCATTTTTCCTAAGATTTATTTATTACTACTTATTGTTTTTAGTGGCTAGTGGTTAGTGGCTAGTGGCTAGATGTTGGTTGTGGCCGAATACTTTCGACTTTTCTAGGGACTAAAAACTAAAAACTATCAACTTATTTTTTTCTTCTTCTAGCAACTAATAACTAGCCACTAGCAACTATTTCTTTTTCTTCGGCGCAATGAACATGATCATCCGCTTTCCTTCAAGCACAGGCAACGATTCTACCTTTCCGTGTTCTTCAAGGTCTGTGGCCAAACGCAGCAACAGTATTTGTCCTTGTTCCTTGTAAATGATGGAACGGCCTTTAAAGAAGACAAACGCCTTGAGTTTTGATCCTTCTTTCAGGAATTTCTCGGCATTTTTCTTCTTGAATTCATAGTCATGCTCGTCGGTTTGCGGCCCGAAACGGATTTCCTTGATGGTCACTTGCGTGGATTTGGCCTTCAAAACCTTGTCGCGCTTTTTTTGCTCGTACACGAACTTTTTATAGTCCATGATTTTGCATACCGGCGGCTGGGCGTTCGGGGAAATCTCGACCAAGTCAAGTTCCTGTTCGTCGGCCATGCGCAAAGCGTCGGCAATCTTGTACACGGCTGGCTCGATGCCATCGCCTACAAGCCTTACTTCTGGCGTGTTGCGGATGTGGTGGTTAATCCGGTGCGCGTCTTTCTTCTCGACACGCATTGGTCCTCGGTTGTTTCTAATTGCTATGACTAAAAATTTTTAAATTATACTTATTACAATAACTAATCGGCAACAACGAATGTCTTCAACGTTTTGTTGATTTCGTCATTTACCATCGCGGCGAAATCTGCAATCGAAACCGTGACGTTGCCTTTGCCTTCCTGGCCGTGGCGGCGTACCGATACGGTTCCGGACTTTTCTTCTTCCTCACCGACAATCAACATGAACGGGTATTTTTGCGTTTCTGCTTCCCGGATTTTCTTGCCGATGGTCTCGTTGCGATTGTCAATTAGGGCGCGAATTTCGTGATTTTCGAGCAATTCCAAAACTTTTTTCGCATAATTTTCATATTTCTCGCTAAGAGACAGGATGATAGCTTGTTCGGGCATCAGCCATATTGGGAAATTTCCTGCGGTGTGTTCCAGTAAGATCGCGATGAATCGTTCCATGGAACCAAACGGCGCGCGGTGGATCATCACCGGCGTGTGCAGTTCGTTGTCTGATCCTTTGTATTTTAGCTCGAAACGCTCCGGTAAATTGTAGTCGACCTGAATCGTGCCCAATTGCCATTGGCGGCCCAGTGCGTCTTTCACCATGAAATCGAGTTTTGGCCCATAGAACGCCGCTTCGCCGTATTCCACGACGGTATTCAAACCTTTGTCTTTGGCCGCATTGATGATGGCGTTTTCAGCCTTCTCCCAGTTTTCATCGGAGCCGATGTATTTATCGCGGTTTTCCTGATCGCGCAATGATATCTGCGCGGTGAAATTTTCGAACCCAAGCGACCCGAAAACGTACAACACCAAATCGATTACTTTCTTGAACTCGGCGTCCAACTGGTCCGGCGTACAGAAAATGTGCGCGTCGTCCTGTGTAAACCCGCGAACACGCGTCAATCCGTGCAATTCGCCCGATTGCTCGTACCGGTAAACGGTTCCGAATTCGGCATATCGCTTTGGCAAATCCTTGTATGACCAAGGTTTGCTGTTGTAAATTTCGCAGTGGTGCGGGCAGTTCATCGGCTTGAGCAAAAACTCTTCGCCCTCGGCCGGCGTATGGATTGGTTGGAAGGAATCGGCACCATATTTCGCGTAATGCCCAGATGTAACGTACAGTTCCTTTTGCCCGATGTGTGGCGAAACCACTTGTTCGTAGCCGGCTTTTTTCTGTGCGCGCTTCAGGAATTGCTCCAAACGATCGCGCAGTGCGGCGCCTTTCGGCAACCACAACGGCAACCCTTGACCTACTTTTTGGGAGAACGTGAACAATTCCAGCTCTTTCCCGAGTTTTCGGTGGTCGCGGCGTTTGGCTTCTTCCAAAAGCTCGAGGTATTCGGTCAAGTCTTTTTGTTTCGGGAACGAAATGCCGTACACGCGGGTAAGTTGCTTATTTTTCTCGTCGCCACGCCAGTACGCGCCGGCCACGCTCATGATTTTCATCGCCTTGATCAAACCCGTATTTGGGATGTGTCCGCCGCGGCATAGATCGGTAAATGTGGCGTGGTCGCAGAAGGTAATCGTACCGTCTTCCAGGTTTTCGATCAGTTCTACTTTATAAGGGTTGTTTTCTGCTTTGTAAAAGGCCAGCGCATCGGCCTTGCTCGATGAACGCATCTTGAACTCATGTTTTTCGCGCGCAATCTCCAGCACGCGGTCTTCAATTTCCTTGAAGTCTTTGTCTGCAATCGTCTGGTCGCCGAAATCCACGTCATAATAGAAGCCGTTTTCAATCGCCGGCCCGATGGTGAGTTTCGCATTCGGATATTTCTCCAGAATCGCCTGCGCCATGACGTGCGACGTAGAATGCCAGAACGCTTTCTTGCCCGCGGCATCGTTCCAGGTATAAAGTACGAGTTTGCCGTCGGTCGTGAGCGGCGTGGTCGTTTCAATGGCCGTGTCATTAAAGGATGCCGAAATTACATTCCGTGCAAGTCCTTCGCTAATACTCATGGCAACATCCATGGGTGTTGCGCCACTTGAAAATTCCTTCACCGAGCCATCTGGCAGCGTAATCTTTATCATTGTCATTAAATTGAGGCGCAAATATAGGAGATTGGCGCGTGTTGCACAATAGGAGCGGTTTTAGTTTTTTGGGCGTTCCGGCGCCATTGCATTATGCCGTCGGGCTTTCGGCGGTCGCTTTGCAGACCCCAAAGGTTTTCAAAACCTTTGGGGTCTTGGGCAAGAGCTCCGACAACGCCTCCATCCCTA
>NZ_CBCRZJ010000005.1:0-330374 GCF_965137575.1 Flavobacterium longum
AAGGTAATCATTCTAACGTAATTCTTTCCTTACTCTTTAGCTTCTTACAGTCTCCTGTAAGTGCTGTCAATCCAATATGTCTATGAACTTTTTCCTATTCTCGCCCCGTCGCTTGCGCTTCAAAGCGGGTGCAAAAGTACGACTTGTTTTTAACTACACAAATATTTTGAGAAAATTATTTTTCTCTTTTTTAAGCTTCATTAAAAACCGGTAAATCGATAAAATTTTGCAGGACGGCTAAAGTATAATCTTTATTTGTATCCTGCAAATATTTTTTTCAACAAACCTGATAGAACGTTTTTGCGGGTGCAAATATAGCGCACATTTCCGCATTTCCAAACTGAAAACTGCGCTTTTTTTTCAAGCTTTCCGATAACCTTTTGGAAACAAATAATATAGACCAGAATAAATTTTAGGCGGCGACGCGTGAGGGATGGAAGCGGCAGCCCACAGCGCAGAAAGCAAAAAAAACAGCAGTTACGCTGTTTTAGTACTTATTCTATTGTGGAAAACCGGCTGCGCGAGGACTATAGCGTACAGCCCGACCCGAAGGGACACGCCAAAATCAAACTATTTCTTTGCTTGCTTGTTTTGCTTGACGCGCTCAATCCAATACTCATTGAGTTTATCGTAGTTAACCGGGTAAGCGGCTTCTTGCTTTACCAAACGTCCGTTCTCGAAGGCGCGAACCAAAATGGTTTCGATTAAATAGTCTTCATTAACTTGGTACGGATCGTATTTTTCCTTGAGGTTGATGTCAAAAAGTTTGGCGGTATTGCTGGCCCAAAATGCCTTCCAGCCGCTTTTGTACTCCTTAACCAAATCAAACGTGCTGTGTCCGGTTTGCCGGTAAATGAGCTTGACGAGCACCTGCCCCTGTTTGCGGGAAAGCTTTTTGAGACGGTCGGTAAATTCTCCTTCTATGTAATTCTCGACAATTTTAAAGTATTTCTTTTTCTCTTTCGACGTCTTCATTTTCGCCATATTCTTGTCTAAAGCCACCAGACGTTCTGACGCGATTTTTGCGTACGGGTATGTTTTATACACGCGGCTTTGCAATAGAAGGAACTGTTTTTTGGATTCTGCATCGACGTTATCTTTATAGAGCACGAGCTCTTCAAGGTCGATCATTTTGGTGATTAAGGTGTCGTTTTCCTCGACGCTAAGACTGTCCTGCTTGACGTCTTGTGCAGCGATGCCGAGGCTTGCGAACAAAAACAATAAAGTAATTTGGATTTTCTTCATACTCATTTTGTTGGGCCAAAAATATGGATTCTTTGCACAACTATGTTGCCAAATAATTTATTTTAGCGAAAAAATACTTATGGGCAAACCGATACTCAACCAGTCATCGCTGGCATTCTTGGAAAAATACCTCAACAACGCATCGCCAACGGGTTACGAAGCCGAAGGACAAAAAATATGGATGGATTACCTGCGCCCTTACGTAGATACGTTCATCACCGATACCTACGGAAGTGCCGTGGGCATCGTCAATCCTGATGCGAAATACAAAGTGGTCATTGAAGGCCATTCCGACGAAATTTCCTGGTATGTGAATTACATTACGGACAACGGACTCATTTATGTAATCCGCAACGGCGGGTCAGACCACCAGATTGCACCATCTAAACGCGTAAACATCCATACCAAGAAAGGCATTGTCAAAGGGGTTTTCGGCTGGCCGGCGATTCACACTCGGCTTCGGGAAAAAGAAGAAAATGCGAAGATAGACAACCTGTTCATCGACATCGGCTGCAGCAATAAGGAAGAAGTCGAGAAACTGGGCGTTCATGTGGGCTGCGTAATTACTTATCCGGACGAATTCATGATCCTAAACGACAACAAATTCGTGTGCCGTGCCATAGACAACCGCATGGGCGGGTTCATGATTGCGGAAGTGGCGCGATTGCTGTCGGCCAATAAAAAGAAACTGCCTTTCGGTTTGTACATCACCAATTCGGTACAGGAAGAAGTGGGCCTTCGCGGTGCCGAAATGATCACGAAAACCATCCGGCCAGACGTAGCCATCGTCACCGACGTTTGCCACGACACGACCACGCCGATGATCAACAAGAAAATAGAAGGCGAAATCCAGATTGGCAAAGGCCCGGTGGTCACGTACGCACCAGCCGTGCAAAACAACCTCCGTGAATTGATCTTGGATACGGCCGAAAAGAAAAAGATACCGTTCCAACGTTTGGCTTCATCTCGGGTAACCGGAACTGATACAGATGCGTTTGCGTACAGCAATGGCGGCGTGGCTTCTGCCCTGATTTCGCTGCCCCTGCGTTACATGCATACCACCGTTGAAATGGTGCATCGTGACGACGTGGAAAATGTCATCAGACTGATTTACGAATCTTTGCTGAACATCAAAAGCGACGAGTCGTTTTCCTATTTTAAGTAACAACGCATACATAAATAAAAAAGCACCGGTGATGAATCGGTGCTTTTATTTTTTGCCTGAACGCTTACAAACTGCCCAATAGCGATTCTCGGTTTTTCTTGAGGTTGCTTTTCCGCAGTTTCTTTTTGGCCGATTCGATTTTTTTGAAATCAAGCGGAAAGATTTCCTTGGCGCTTCCTTCAATGACGAGGTTATCGTCGGCGATAATTTCCTCTTGCGATTTGCCCGGAAGCAGCGGCGCGACGACGTCAACGCTGGCTTCTGTAATTTTGAGATCTTCGGTGATGACGAGCGTTTGCTCATCGCCTGTTACTGAAGTTGGCCGGACCACGGCCGTATCGTTTACTTTTGCACTGGCATCCACTTCTGAAGCCACATTGTTTTCAGCGTTTGCATGGCCTAAGCCTACCAATACTGTTGCGAGGGTAAAAAGAATTTTTTTCATGATGATTGATTTTTGATGATGATTTCTTGGACAAAGATACATACAAAAGCAGGTAGTATGTTTTACAAAGTACTAAATATTAACAGTAAATTAACTTTTGATGGTGGCGAAGCAATAAAAAGGCGCCGAATGGGCGCCTTAATTTATTTTCTCGCTCCTTTTTCACGGAGTAACGCTTCGGCCTCTTTCGCGTTGGAAGCGTGCGCACATTTTAAAGCAGTCATCCCGTTTTCGTTCCTGAAATTGACGTCGGCACCTTTAGACAACAGATAATTCATGATTTCAATGTTGTTGTAGCGCGCGGCAATCATAAGCGGTGTCATGTCATTGGAGCGTTCGTTGACATCTGCGCCGTATTCGACGAATTTCTTGACGGTCGCAAAATCGCCCTTGCTTATGGCGTTGCAAAGCGGTGTTGCAGAAGGGTAAGCCGAAACGGTTGTTGGGGTTTCATTCGACGCCAAGGCCACATTAGAAAAGGTGATTAGCGCCAGTCCGAGGTAAATGATTGATTTTTTCATCTGATTAAGATTTAATGATTGATAATTGATTTATGATGATGCCGACTAGACGTTGGGCATTTTTAAATGTTACAACCTGAAGATTTTATAACATACTTTTAACACGGGCTGCAAAAAAAAAGCCCTTCGAATTTACGAAAGGCTTGGTCTTTTTTATCGTCGATTTTACAGGAACGCCGTGACGTTTTTGTTGATGCGACTGGAGATGTCTGAAATATCGGCCTTCACGAACGGTTCGCCCATGATGTTTTCATACAACTCGATGTAGCGCGCCGATACCGTGCCGATGTACGCATCGTCCATTTCCGGTATTTGCTGTCCGGCTTTCCCTTGGAAACCATTTTCAATCAGCCATCGACGGACGAATTCTTTAGACAACTGTTTTTGTTCGGTGCCACTCGCCTGCCGCTGCGCGTAACCGTCTGCATAAAAATACCGGGACGAATCCGGCGTATGGATTTCATCGATGAGCACGATCTTGCCGTCTTTGGTTTTACCGAATTCGTACTTCGTGTCCACGAGGATCAGGCCGCGCGCCGCTGCGATTTCGGTACCGCGCTGAAAGAGTTTTCGGGTGTAATCTTCCAGAACGAGGTAATCTGCCTCCGATACAATGCCGCGTGCGAGGATTTCTTCACGGGAAATATCTTCGTCATGCGCACCGTTATCGGCTTTGGTGGACGGCGTAATAATAGGCGACGGGAATTTGTCGTTTTCCTTCAGGCCTTCCGGAAGCGAAACGCCACAAAGCATCCGTTTCCCAGCTGCATATTCTCGTGCCGCATGACCTGACAAATAACCGCGAATAACCATTTCCACTTTGAAAGGTTCGCACAAATGACCGATGGCCACGTTCGGATCCGGCGTGGCAATGAGCCAGTTCGGGACGATATCCGCAGTCAGTTCCATGAACTTCGTAGCAATCTGGTTGAGGATTTGCCCTTTGTAGGGAATTCCCTTCGGCATCACGACGTCAAAAGCAGAAAGCCTGTCGGTGGCGATCATGACGAGCTTTTCGTCGTTGATGTTGTACACATCGCGCACCTTGCCGCGATAAACGGATTTTTGTCCCGGGAAATGAAAATCGGTTGTAGTAATGGTATTCATTGTTGTGTTGTTGAGCGCGCAAAGGTAAACAAAAAAGACACTTTTGCTGTAGTGTCTTTCCGTATGCTGCAAAGGTTCTAGCCCTGATTTTCGATTTTCTTGTAGGCGTCGATGACTTTCTTGACGAGCCTATGCCGTACGATGTCTTTGTCGTCGAGGTAAATGATGCCGATGCCTTCGACGTTCTTCAGTATGAGTAGCGCTTCCTTCAATCCAGACATAGCACTTCTAGGCAAATCAACCTGGCCGGGATCGCCGGTGATCATGAATTTTGCATTCTTACCCATGCGGGTCAAAAACATCTTCATTTGAGAGTGCGTCGTGTTTTGCGCTTCGTCCAAGATTACAAAAGCGTTGTCCAGTGTGCGGCCGCGCATGAAAGCCAGCGGCGCAATCTGGATGATGCCTTTCAACAAATAATCTTCCAGCGACTGCGCCGGAATCATGTCGCGCAGCGCATCGTACAACGGTTGCATGTACGGATCGAGCTTTTCCTTCATATCACCTGGAAGAAAGCCAAGGTTTTCGCCCGCTTCAACGGCCGGGCGCGTCAAAATGATTCTCTTCACGGATTTTTCCTTGAGCGCTTTTACGGCCATCGCGACGCCGGTATAGGTTTTTCCGGTCCCAGCCGGCCCAACGGCGAACACCATGTCATTCTTGTGGAGTGTATCCACGAGCAACTGCTGGTTTGGGGTCATCGCCTTGATCATCTTCCCGCCCACGCCGTGCACGAGGATTTTGTCGTGATCCGGCATGCGCTGCTCGTCCTGCGAACCGCCTTCGATGACGCGTTCTATGACATTGTCATCTATGCGGTTGTAACGGTTGAAGTGTTGCATCAGGCGGTTGAACCGGTTCTCGAATTCGTCGAGTACTTCCGGTTCGCCAAAGGCCTTTATGGTCGTGCCGCGTGCTACGATCTTGAGCTTCGGATAGTATTTTTTGATGGTTTCCAGGTGGGCATCTTGTGCACCCCAGAATTCTTTCGGGGCGATATCGACAAGTTCGATGATTCTTTCGTTCAAACGGAGCAGTTTTTTAGTTTAAAGTTAGCCGCAATATGCGTAGCTTTGCATTTCAAATTTAGTAAAATCGGGGCAAGTCCGGCGAATAGTTATTCACAAAATTATGTCAATAATCACCCTTACGACAGACTACGGATGGAAAGACCATTTCGTTGGCGCACTAAAGGGTAAAATCTTGTCGGAATATCCAGAAGCCACGATTGTTGACCTTTCGCACGACATCGACCCGTTCAACACCGCCGAAGCCAGTTATGTCATCGGCGCGGGTTATGCCAGTTTCCCCGAAGGCACTGTGCACCTGATTGGTGTGGATGCCGAAATGAACAAGGAAAACCGCCATGTGGCCATCCAGTGGAACGGGCATTATTTCGTTTGTGCAGACAACGGCATCATGGGTTTGGTTATGCAGAAGATACTCCCCGAAAAAATGGTCGCCATCAACATCCACGATAGGTTTCCCGGCGCATTCACAGACCTCGACGTATTTGTAAAAGTGGCGTGCCATATCGCCAAAGGCGGTACGCTGAACGTGGTAGGCAAAGACATCACCGAAATCAAGCAACCTACCGAATTGCAGCCCGTGATTACCGCCGACAAGAATTCGCTCAAAGGATATGTGGTTTACATCGATCATTTCGGGAATGTGGTGACCAACATCAGCGCCCAAATGTTCGCCGAGACAGCCAAAGGACGCAACTACGAAATCATCCTCAACGAGCGCGGACGCATTGGCGACCGCGGAAACATACGGCAGATCAGGACAAAATATTCAGACATCGCCACATCAAACGCCTATCCTGTAAAAAATTACGAAGGCACCAAACTCGCTATTTTCAATGAGGCGGGTTTCTTGGAAATTGCCGTGTTCCGCAGCAACCCGAATACCGTCGGCACGGCATCGAGCCTTTTGGGATTGGGTTATCGGGATGTCGTCACCATTAATTTCATTAATCCCTAACCAAACAACCAGCCACTAGCATGTTCGTCCGAATCGTAAAACTCACCTTTCACCCCGAAAACGTCCCGGCATTCTTGGACAATTTTGAATTGATGAAGGAAAAAATACGAAATGCACCGGGAAATCGTTTACTCGAATTGTATCGCGACAAAGACAATCCGTGCGTTTTTTTCACCTACAGCTATTGGGAAACCGAAGCCGACCTTGAAAATTACCGGCGGTCTGAGTTGTTTTACGATGTCTGGACGTTCACGAAAAAGTTGTTCAGCGACAAACCGGAAGCCTGGAGCGTCGATAAACTTGTAGTGCTAAATTAATGGCCGATAATCAACAATTAATAATTTTGCAGTCGTTCGACATTCGTCGTTCAAAGTCCGACACATGAAATCTATCTTACTGAAAGAAATAAAATCCTTCTTTGGCTCGCCCATCGGCTGGTTCGTCGTTGCGATTTTCCTGTTGCTCAACGGTTTGTTCCTTTGGGTTTTCGATGGCGAATACAACATCTTGCAAAGCGGTTTCGCAGACCTGACACCGTTTTTCACCATTGCGCCCTGGATTTTGATATTCCTTATCCCGGCCGTGACGATGCGCAGTTTTGCCGATGAAAAAAAACAAGGAACACTTGAGTTGCTAGTCACTAAACCCTTGACGATGTGGCAGATCGTCGCCGGAAAATTCTTCGGCTCGTTCCTGCTGATTGTCTTGGCGATTGTCCCGACATTGGTTTATGTCTGGATAGTTTCCGGATTCGTACTGTCACCCATGCAGGTTGATTTGGGCAGCATCATCGGGTCGTATTTCGGGCTGCTTTTCCTGATTGCCGCCTATACGGCCATCGGGATTTTCACCTCTGCCCTTTCCGACAACCAGATCGTGGCTTTCATCCTGTCGGTATTCGTCTGTTTCCTGTTCTATTACGGGTTTGAAGGCGCCGCGAGCCTATTCAAAAGTGCAAGCGATGCCGTTGCGTGGCTCGGGATGGACAGCCATTTCCGTAGCATGAGCCGCGGCGTGCTCGATACGCGCGACATCTTGTATTTCGCCAGTCTAGCGGTATTATTTCTATCGCTGACCGTGTACAAACTCAAAGCCGCCCGATCATGATGAGAACCAGTGTAAAGAACAATCGGAAGCAGTTGCTTATCACACTGATCGTCTTGGTGTTGGTGAATGTCATCGGAAGCAAGATATTTAGTCGTTTTGACCTTACTCAGGACAAGCGATACACCTTGTCCGAAGCCTCGCATGGTATCGCCGAACAAGTGGGTAACCCGATGGAAATCAAAGTGCTTTTGGCCGGTAATTTCAAGGGCGAATTCAAGAAACTCCAAACCGAAACCAACCAAATCCTGGAAGAGTACCGCGCCATCAACAGCAACATCAAATTCTCGTTCGTCAACCCGTTCGATGAAGATTTTTCGGATGAGGACAAAAAAGCGCTGATCTATGACATCTTCAAGATAGACAACCCGGTGCTGTCCGAAAAAGACGAAAAAGAAGTACTGGCCAGCATAGACCAGATCAAGGATTTGAACAAAGCACTCGATGATTCGTTCATGGGAAGCGGATTCAGGGCGGCGAGCATCACCGTAAACGACAAGGGCAAGCAAACACAGGAAGTCGTAATGCCATGGGCGATTGTACGGTACAAAAACCGGAGTGCGAAAATCCCGTTGCTGAAAAACATGATGGGCGCCGACATCGACGACAATGTCATCAGTTCGGTCCAACACCTGGAATACGCCTTTTCGTATGCGTTCAACGCCGTTACCAAGGCCAAGCAAAAGAAAATCGCCATCATCAAAGGCAATGGCGAATTGCACGATGCGCTCATTGGCGACTTCCTGAAAACCGTCCGTGAAAATTATTTCATCTCGCCTTTCCCACTTGATTCGATTGCGCTCGCACCAAATCAGGGATTGGCTTTCCTCAAGAAGAATTACGATTTGGCCATCATCGCCAAACCCACTACGCCATTTTCGGACGAACAAAAAGAAGTACTCGACCAATTCGTGATGTCGGGCGGAAAAACCATTTGGCTCATCGATCAGGTCAACATGGAAATGGACAGCTTGTACAACGAAAACGGCCAGTCGCTGGCTTTCCCGCGCGACCTGAACCTGAACGACCTATTCTTTAAATATGGCGTGCGCATCCATGCCGACCTGGTCAAGGACATCATGGCCACGCCCATCGTACTCGCTACCGGCGAACCGGGCAGCGCTACGCAATACCAGCAATATCCGTGGTTTTACTCCCCGATGGTGTATCCGGCTTCGAAAAACCCGATCGTGAGCAATCTGGACGGCATCAAGTTCGAATACGCGAGCGGGATCGAATTGCTCAATAACGACATCAAAAAAACGGTTTTGCTGCAATCTTCGCCCTATTCGAAAGTCATGGGAACGCCGCTACCGATTGACTTGCGCATGGTTCAGGAACGTCCGGAACAAAAGGATTTCACCGGGAAAGGCAACATTCCGTTGGCGGTTTTGCTCGAAGGAAAATTCCGTTCCGTGTATCAAAATCGCGTGCTTCCGTTCACGGACAAAAATTACATGCCAGTCGGGAAAGCCAACAAAATGATCGTGATTTCAGACGGCGACGTCATCCGGAACCAACTCGACAAAAACTTTCAACCTGTAGAACTGGGCTATGACCAAAGAACCGGGAAACTCTACGCCAACAAGGAATTCATGATGAATTGCGTAAACTACCTGCTCGATGATAACGGACTTATCAACATCCGCAACAAACAAGTAAGCCTTCCGGTGCTCGACAAAGAGCGCGTGGCCGAAAATTACACCCGGACGCAAATCCTAACGGTCGGGCTTCCAGTAGCCCTGCTCGTGGTTCTCGGGGTTTTGTTTACGCTTGTCCGGCGCAGGATTTACGCCCGTTAGTGTTAATAAATTTAATTTCGATATTTGGGCGATTAGGATATATTTGTAACATCTAAACTAAAAAATTGCCATCCGGCCTATCGTATGAAGTTTATCGTATCGAGTTCTTACCTCTTAAAGCAACTGCAAGTGCTGGGAAGTGTCATCAACAGCAGCAACACGTTGCCGATCCTTGACAATTTTCTCTTCGAACTTGACCATAAAACCCTGACCGTTTCGGCGTCTGACCTGGAAACCACCATGTCGGCCACACTCGAAATCGACTCGGAAAGCAAAGGAAGCGTTGCCGTTCCTGCGAAACTCTTATTGGAAATCCTCAAGACGTTTCCAGAGCAGCCGCTGACCTTTACCGTTGAAGAGAACAGCACGATAGAAATCAGCTCGAATTCCGGCAAATATGCGCTGGCGTACGCGCCGGGCGAGGAATTCCCGAAATCGGTCAGCCTCGACGATCCGTCCACGACGATGGTTCCGGCAGACGTTTTGGCCACCGCCATCAGCAAGACGATTTTCGCGGCAGGAAACGACGATTTGCGTCCGGTGATGTCGGGCGTATTCTTCCAGTTTTCCCCAGAAGGATTAACTTTCGTGGCAACCGATGCGCACAAACTCGTGAAGTATGCGCGCGCCGATGTGAAAGCCTCGCAAGTGGCCGATTTCATCATGCCAAAGAAACCGCTCAACATCCTGAAAAGTATTTTGGGTGCCTCTGACGCCGAAATCAAGATTGAATACAACGACTCGAATGCGACATTCTCTTTCGATAATTATGTGTTGACTTGCCGTTTGATCGATGGAAAATACCCGAATTACGAAGCGGTTATCCCGAAAGAAAACCCGAACAAATTGATGATCGACCGTTCGCAGTTCCTAAGTTCGGTGCGTCGTGTGGCCATTTTCTCCAACAAGACCACGCACCAGATCCGGTTGAAGATTGCCGGTGCAGAATTGAACATCTCTGCAGAAGATATCGACTATTCAAACAAGGCCGAAGAACGTTTGACCTGCGATTATCAAGGCGACGACATGCAAATCGGGTTCAACTCCCGGTTCCTGACCGAAATGCTCACCAACCTGCATTCAGACATGATCATGCTGGAAATGTCAATGCCGAACCGCGCCGGAATCCTGACACCGGTTGACGGCCTTGACGATGGCGAAACCGTGACCATGCTCGTGATGCCGGTCATGCTCAACAACTAACGATTTCAATTTTCATAGACCGAACCGCAACATCCTGTTGCGGTTTTTTTATGGTTAAGTTATCCATTTCTGTTTTGTCGTTTGCCAAAATTCGCTAGTATTACATCTGCAACGAAAAAGATGCGGCGGTATCCGAAAAGCCTTACGAGTAGGAACAACCAAAACCAAATTCAATGAACAAAAGATTACTCGCGGGTGCCATCTGCCTCGCATTGGGAATGACTGCCACGGCGCAGAAACTAGACAAATTCGGCGCTGACCTCGCCAAGAAAAGTGTCATGGGCAAGGAAATTCGCGTCCCTTACACCGACTTGCAAAGCTACTACGGCTACATCAAGCCGGGTGCTGCACCAGATGAAGTGAAGAACGGCAAGAAAATGTATTACGTATACGTTTGGATCCCGATTGCGGCTCCTGAAATCGGGGTGCGCATGATTTCACCGGTACCTGATTCCATGAAACCGGGAGACAAAGATTACGTATCGCCGATGTACACCGAGAATGCCGCAGACACGAAGAGCTTTTTTGACACTTGGGTAACGCTTGAGCGCGCCGAAGGCATCATGAAACTCGAAGATGTGGCTGGAAAAGCCAAGTCGGCCAAATGGGTTTCCATCGACAAAAACGACGATTCCAGCGAAATGCCGGCGCAGCCATCTGGCAGCAAATACAATTCCCTGATGCGCATCACGAGCAACCCGTCGGATCCAATGAAATCTTTGGTCATGGGCTTGTACCGTATCGGTTTCACGACCTATAAAACGGGTGAAGTCCAAGGAAGTTTCCTCGCGCAGATCGGTGCGCCGGTGAAGTTGCCAGGCGTTGCCATTGCTGCAAACCCTGCAGATTTGGCGGCAGCCGCGAAGAAGTAAGATGCTTTTTATTAGTTAACCACGAATTCCCGAATGCTTTCATTCGCGGATTAGTGGTTTTTTATTGGGCGTTGCCTTCGGCCCGCGCTCTCGCCTGCACGCGGTGCTTGGCTCCATCGCTAACGCGGCCTCGCTCACCGCAGGTCAGTCCGGGATAAAAATCAGCTTTTTGTTCACGAATTCCTCGATGCCAAGCGGCGACAGTTCGCGGCCGTACCCCGAACGTTTCGTACCACCAAACGGCAAATCAGGCCGGGACGCCAACTGGCGGTTGATGAACACCATGCCGGTATCGATCTGCGACGCGACGCGCACTGCCCTAGCCTTGTCTTTACTGAAAACAGCGCCACCAAGGCCAAATCCGGTATCGTTGGCCAATGTGATCGCTGCCGCTTCGTCTTTCACTTTGTAGAACGACGCCACCGGCCCGAACAATTCTTCTTGATACGCCGTCATGCCAGGTTTGATGCCGGTCAAGATCGTAAACTCGAAAAATGCGCCTTCGCGCTTGATGCGCTTGCCGCCGATGACCACTTTTGCACCTTGCTTTACCGTTGCATTGACCTGTTTCTCAAGATTTTTCAAAGCCTCTTCGCTTACCATCGGACCAATTTCCGTGGCTGGATCCATCGGGTCGCCAATTGTAAGATTGGAAAGCCTGTTCTTGAATTTTTCCAGGAATTCATCGGCGACTGATGACAGGACGATAATCCGTTTGGCCGACGTACACGCTTGGCCCATATTCCCGAACCTGCCGAGAAAAGCCTTCTCCACAGCATCATTAACATCTGCGTCGTCCAGGACAATGAACGCATCGCTGCCGCCGAGTTCGAGTACCGATTTCTTTAAATTCCGGCCCGCGGCTTCGGCCATGCTCGAACCTGCAGCTTCACTCCCGGTCAGGGACATTCCCGTAATGCGCGGATCTTCGGCCAATTTTGCGATGCGCTTGCCAGACAAATACAGGTTGGTGAAAACGCCTTCGGGCGCGCCGGCTTCCTTGAACAATTGCTCGATCATGGCGCCGCACTGCGGCACGTTGGAGGCATGTTTGAGCATCACGACATTCCCCGCCGCAATATTGGGCGCGGCCAAACGCGCGACTTGATTGAACGGGTAATTCCAAGGTTCGATAGCCAGGATAATCCCGGTTGGCGTGAGGCGCACGAAAGCTTTGCCGTCGTCCACTTTCATCGGGCGGTCTTTGAGGAATGCGGCGGCGTTTTTCGCATAATAGTCATATACCGACGCACACATTTCGATTTCGGCTTCACTTTGCCCGATGAGTTTGCCCATTTCGAGTGTGATAAGCCCGGCGAGTTCCTTTTTGCGTTTGCGCATGAGTCCGGCCACTTTTTTCAGCAGCGCCGCCCGCTCTTTTATGGGTGTTTCACGCCAAGACTGAAAAGCTTTATGGGCGTTGGAGATTTTGCGTTCGAGTTGCTGGTCTGTAAGTTCGTCGAATGTCTTGACGACTTTGTTATTGTACGGGTTGGTGGTTTGGATCATGACTTAAAAATTCTTCTGCGACTATTGTTGATTTTGCCCTACTGGCTTAGCGTTTCATGTGCTATTTTTTGACGAAGCCTTTCCCGTCGCACTTGGAACAACCCATCACGGTGTATTGGCCTGTTCCCGCACAATGGCTGCATTTGGCCAAGCCGCCGGTGTTGCCGGTATGTCGGTCATAAGTGACCATGTCTTTACGGTAACCTGCGCCTTTGCACATCGGACAGGTAATCTTTATGACGCCCAGCCCATTACATTGCCCGCATTGGGTTTCAGACTGTGCTGCTTTTGCGGCGTCTTGTTGTTTCTGTTGTTCTTCCTGATCCCGTAAACTGGCATAGTAGGCCTGCTCTTTCGCGTTGCCCAAACTCCTGAAATAGCTGCCGGTAGCGATATCACAATAGAAATCATCTTCGGTGTAGTTGTCCGGCCTGGTAAAAGTGCATGCAGAAGATTGCCCGTCTTTCCAATTGGAGGCCGTTAACCGGTATCCGGTTTCAAAAAAAACGGTTCCGGCGCCTTCGATTTGGCCGTATTTGCTGAACTCGCCTTCATAAAACCTTGAATTATTTGAGTATTCGTTTCTTCTCGGGAAAATTTGCTTCCCGAGATACTTGCCGTTCTTGAAACTTTTCACAGCAATCAATTTGTCGTTCACGGTAAGATTTCCTGATTGTGGCAATCCGTTGGCGAAGGTTCCGGTAAAGGCTATCTTATAATCAAGATACGCTTTGGTGCATTTTCCGTGGAACCTATAATTTTCGATTGGCCCTACGATCGTGTATTTATAACCATTCTCATCGACCTTGTCGGCGGTGAAATCTCCAGAAGGTTTTCCATTGCTGAAAACACCGTACATTTTGAAGTTCGATCCGGTTTCGGGGTCTTTTTTTACGTCGATGATTGCGTCTCCGTTTTGACAGTCGCCTTGGTCGCAGAACGTATAAGGCGCCAAATACCGCAATGGCCTGATCAATTTACCGAGGTAAAACTCACCCCAATCCACGCGACCAGATTCATTTTTATATGGGATGAAGCCGGTGATACCATCTAAATTGAAAACCGCCAGGAAAGAACCGTCCGCATTTTCTACTTCCCATTTTTTTACCGGTTTTTTATTGGCCAATTCCCCTTTATACGAGTAGCCTTCTTTTGTGGTGTATTCTGTATAACCGTTTAAGTGGTTGTCTGCCGTCAGGCTGGAAATGACCTTTGCTCCGTCGGGCGCCTGATATTCCACTTGCGGCGGCTTGACGGTGAGCTTCGCGCCATTTTTGAACGTATAATAAATGTTGGTTGATTTCCCTTTGTAATTGCAGCAACCTTCACGGTCGGCGGAAATGATTTCGGCTGAATCGCCATTGGCATAGGTGTAATTACCTTGCACCGGATGGCCTTCAAAAAAATGGCCTTGATAGCTGTCGCCATTGGGGAAATCAATTTTTCCGTAGCTGATGGAGACCGTTTTTTCATGTGCGCCGTAGTTGCTCAACACGCTTCCCAGATAAACACTCTTGTTTTTAAAAACGATGCGGTAGCCCTTGCCCTGTTCAACTTTCAGTCGATTTTCCTTCATGTAGATTTCCTTTTCGGGAACAAACTGAATGGGTGGAATGGCAATGGGCAGCTTCATCTGAAACAGTTCGGGAAACAACTTTTCCGCTTCGTAACGCACTCCTGGATTTTGCGAAAATCCGACCAATGTGCAAAGAAAAAACAGGGAAGCGAGTGCATTTTTCATCATACTAGATTTTAACTAGAAATGTAAGAAGAATGATTGGCATGGACAATAACACATGTCAGTTTACGCAGCGTTTTGATTTTTTTCGTCTGTATTACCAAAATGCTTTCCCGCTGTTTCATTATTTCTGGCTGCTTCGGTTACGGTCGCGTGAGCGATTGGAGCAAAGTACCGCGTACTGCGGAAAGCGCGACGCGAGGTTACGAGCGGCACGCCCAAATCCAAGAAATATGAATTATCCATTATTAATTATTAATTGTATTTTACCTTTGCGCCATGATTCTACACGATACCATTGTGGCGCTGGCCACGCCTTCAGGTGCGGGTGCCATTGCCGTGATCAGGCTTTCGGGGCCGGACGCGGTAACCATTGGCGCGAAAGTGTTCCGGTCTGTGAAAGGCAAGGATTTGCTGAAGCAACGGTCGCACACGCTGCATTTGGGACATATCGTGGACGGCGGGAAGGTGCTCGATGAAGTGCTGGTATCTGTATTCCAAGGGCCAAATTCGTACACGGGCGAGAATACGGTGGAGATTTCCTGCCACGGTTCGACGTTTATCCAACAACAAATCATACAATTGTTATTACGCAACGGTTGCCGGATGGCGCAGGCCGGCGAATATACGCTGCGGGCTTTTTTAAACGGCAAGCTGGATTTGTCTCAGGCGGAAGCCGTGGCCGATTTAATCGCGTCGGACAATGAAGCGGCGCACCAAGTGGCGATGCAGCAAATGCGCGGCGGATTCTCCAACGAGATTGCAAGGTTGCGCGAAGAGCTGCTGAATTTTGCGTCGCTCATTGAATTGGAACTGGATTTTTCTGAAGAAGATGTGGAGTTTGCCGACCGCACGCAATTCCACCAACTGCTCGACCGGATTGAATTGGTGTTGAAAAGGTTGATTGATTCTTTCGCGGTGGGCAACGTGATCAAGAACGGCATCCCGGTAGCCATTGTGGGCGAACCGAATGTGGGCAAGTCAACGCTGTTGAATGCACTTTTGAATGAGGAACGCGCCATCGTGTCTGACATTGCGGGCACGACGCGCGACACAATCGAAGACGAGATTTCCATTGGCGGGATTGGTTTTAGGTTCATCGATACGGCCGGCATCCGGGATACGCAGGACGTCGTGGAAAGCATCGGGATCAAGAAGACGTTCGAAAAGATGGAAGCGGCGCAAGTTGTCGTGTATTTGGTCGATGGCCATCGGTCGACGGTCGATGGAGAAATCGATGGGCTGATTACCGAATTTGGTAAAATCAAGAACCAGTTTCCGCTCAAACCTATTATTATCGTCATCAATAAATCAGATAAACTGTCGGACGACGAAAAGTCTAAATTGACCAAAAATTTGAATGCAGTCGTCCGCAATCCGACGACCAATGACCAGCGACCAACGACCTTGCTCCTGCTGTCAGCCAAGGAAAAAACCGGTATCGATGCGCTCAAGAACCAACTCTTGTCGTTCGTGAACACCGGCGCGCTGCGCAACAACGAAACGATTGTGACCAATACGCGGCATTACGATTCGCTTTTGAAAGCGCTCGAGGAAATCCAAAAAGTCAAGCACGGGCTGGAAATGAACCTCTCGAGCGATTTGATGGCAATCGACATTAGGCAGGCGTTGTATCATTTCGGGGAAATCACCGGGCAAGTGAGCAACGATGAGTTGTTGGGAAATATCTTTGGGAAGTTTTGTATTGGGAAGTGATTGGGTTGTCATAGATTCTCGACCGTAAAATAATAGTCCCATTTTTTCAAAAACACATCTAATGATGTGCTCCAAAAAGTTGGCGGTGTGGAGAATCCGATAATATCTTCAGTAACCAGTGAAAATCGGACTTCATAAATTTCTCCTTCGAAAAAATACTCTGACTGCTGGTAAAATAAGTTATTAACGAACTTATTTAGTTTCTCTCTATCTACAAAAGAACTACTCCGTCTCAACACATCCAACTCAGTGAATATTTCTACACCTAAAAGTTTAAATGTTTCTGTGTCTAGATTATTTAAATATGGATAAGACAGTTTTTGCGATAATTCAGCTTGGAAATTTTCTAAGGTTTTACGGGCTGCCATAATGGTGCTGTTGCTTTTAATGCTGTATCTAATTGTACTGGCGTCATCGGTAATGCTGGCACAATGCGAGTGTACCCGTCACTTATAGGCCTGGGAAACAATCCAAAACCGGGTAACGCCTTTACATTTATCCTGTACAAAGTTGCACTTTTGCTAGGATTTTTGACATCTGTTGGAATAATTGGACCGATACCTGGAGTAGTGGATAATCCTGTTTGACCGAATGGCTCCAATATATCTCCTTCACCTGGAACAATGTCCGTCGGCCTAAGTCCCAGCCTATTGGCTCCTTCTCCAAGTAAAGGCATTCCTCCTGCCGTTTTCATGTACCGGTATAAATATACATTAACATCTTCTTCTCGAGGTCTTGTATCACTAACAGGGAGGGTAATCAGCGCAAGAACGGATACTGTCATAGCCGAGGTACACGCGAGAAAGCGACCAACACTTCTGACTGCTTCCGAAACTGCGGCTCTACTCAGAACCGATTGACCTTGCACGGTCGCAATCTCACCCACTGTTACACCAGCCGTAATCGGCCCCGCCACCACTTCGTTCTGGCGCGATGTAATAACTTGTGGCTCCTTATGGGCCTTTCCCCACAAACCTAAAAATCTTCCAAAGGCATCCCAACCCTTTCTAAGGGTGCCATGCGTACAATTCGGGTCATCACACATCCCCGTTGGGTCAACCCTATTTAGCGGATTCTGGGAGCAGTAATGATAAGGCGTCTTATTAGGCGCATGCTCAAACAACGGATCCACACTCATCCAAATACTAATTTTCGGGTCGTAATACCGCGCCCCAAAGTAGTACATATTGGTTTCCTCGTCGAGCTCTTTGCCGGTGAACTTGTAAGGCGTTTCATAGCCCGAGGCTATCGGCTTTTGCTCGGCCATGGTTTCGCCGAAAGGTAAATTTATGAAAAACTGGTACGCGCTGCCATTAAAATCTGTCAAAAATGAACTGGTACCCAAATGATCCGGGTGGTAAAAGTATATTTGGGCCAATTGTGGGTCTGGACCGTTGGGGTCTTCGGCACGCTGCTGGGCCTCTTCATCGTCTGTGAGTGTATCTTGCAAAACAGGCTTGAATTCACGGAACTTGATTTTAGAAAACGGCGATTTCGCCAGCAAGTGCTTCAGGTCCTTGATTTGTGCCTGACGCAGGTTGTCGTTGTCGGTTGGCAGACAAACCTCGGCGCCGTGCGGGTCTTCGGTATCAACGTCAAATGCCGTCAGGTCTGGCGCGCCCATGCGGCTCACCACGCGCTGGCTGCCCTCATAATAGTGCTTGCTGTACCTGCCGTTCGGCTCAATGACAACATACGGGTTCGGATAGGTCATGTAGCTGTTGACCGTTACATTGGGCTCGTCGAGCAGCGTGCCGTTGACGTCAACCAGTTCGATATCGGTATTCGCCTTGAGCACGCGCTGGCCGGCGGCGTCGTAAATGTAATGGTGCATGTTGGTCGGGTCGGCCACAACGCGCAATCGATCGGCTTCATCCCAATACATATCGCGTTGTACTTCCGCGGTAGTGCGGCGGGTTATGTTTCCATTGCTGTCGTATAGGAAATCTTCCCAGGCGCCGGACCATGAATCGTCTACTCTTTCCAGACGGTGGCCTGTAACGTATTTGTATTCATTGTTGTAGGTATTTGATGCGACCGTTAACCCATTTTTCTCATGGGATTGCTCTTTGAATGCAATGCCGTGGGTGTTGTTGTAGCGCATGCTGAGTTGATAGGTGGCGTCCTCGTCATTGCCGTAACCAATTTGGTTATGGCTTCCTGTGAATGCGCCCGTCGCGCCAGACAACCTGTTAAAATCGTCGTAAGTAAAGGTTTGAAGCGAACTTCCTCCAAAGTGATTCGATGTAGCGACAGAGAGGGAATTATCTATCATCAATACGTTTCCGACCTTGTCGTACAAATAAGAATTGTCAAACATATTTTGGCCAAATGACGTTCTGGCGACCGACTTACTCAACCTTCGCAGCACCTCATCGTAGGTATAGAAGTTCTCCGTTTTGTTGCCATATTTTTCATATACGCGTTGCTCATAACGGTCATATTGAATCTTTTCGATATAATCCAACGGCGAACCATTTAGTTCTCCCGTCATGCGGTTCAAGTTACCACCGAAGTCATAGCCATAGGTCACTTGCTCGCCGTCTGGATAAGTGATGGACTTCGTCCGATTAAAACTGTCGTATTCGAATTGGGTATGGAAAAGCCGCTTGGGAATATTCGGCCCCACCACAATACGCCAGTTTCCGATGATCTCGCCCATGACGCCGTATTCGAATTCCTGTTTTCCGGTGGCATCGCTCTGGCAAATGACCTGCCCGGTGGCTGGGCCGGATTCACCGTATTCGTAATGCACGTTGGCGATATTTGGTGCGCCGCCCACATCAGGGAAATGGATATCGGTAAGCCTGTTGAAGTAATACCGGTAGTCCACAAACTGGCTGATGGCAGCCAAGTTTGCTGTTTGGGTCCGGATAAGATTGCTGGCATTGTCATACCAATAATTCGTAGTACCGCGATCCACGTTATTTACCGAGGTTTTCCTACCGAGACGATCATAGGTGTAGCTCGTCTGGAAGTTCTCGGCATCGGTATAGGACAACAGCTGGCCGATGGCGTCATAATCGAACCGCGTCACCAAATCGCCTAAAGCGGCACTTACATTTTTTACGAAGCGTTTCCGACCGAGGATGTCTGCATATTCCTTTGTAATCACCGATTGGGAACCATTCTGATCGACCGTCGTGGTAGTGACCAACGAATTTTCGCCATTTGGATTTGTATCGATGGCGTAGTTAACGGTTGTCTGGTAGGCCAGCCCTGAAGGGTCAACTGTAATCGTGACGGGTCTGTCGGCGACGTCGTACGCAGTTTCGGTTGAATATGGCGAGGCATGCTCGTTGATTCTCAAAAGCTTTTTACATTCCTTCAATTCGTCGTAAGGATGGTACTGAAGCACACTTCGTCCGTATTCATCGTAAGACACTTTCCCCGACACCGACATGGCTTCATAGTAAACATCCTTTCCGTTATTCGCCGTTTTCAGTTCTATGTCTTTTTTTACCTGCGCCACGCGCGCCATTCCGTCCATGAAGGTTACGGTTTGGATTGGGTTGTCAGGGTGAAACGAATCATAATGGTTCGTCAGGGCAACCGGCATGAAGTACTGCTTCTCGAAATCACAGTTAGCGTAGGCTGGGTTACCCGTGAAATCAGTATAGTATGGAAAATATTCGAATTCAATAGTGTGTACATTTAACGGCTGCTCTTTGGGTGCGGTGATGAATCTGGTCCGGCCGAACAAGTCATAGGTGTATGTAATGGTATTGCCGGCACGATCTGTTACACTAAGCGGTTTATCGATGTTGAGATCGAAGTCTGTGGATGACTGATAGCCGTATGCATCGGTTATGTTGGTGACTGTCTTGAAGTATTCGTCGTAGTCAAAATGATACGTCATGGACTGACCATTTCCATTGGCAGGATCGCTACTGTTTTGCGGGAGAATGACATCGGTAATATTGCCATACTCATTATATGTTAGTGTCGTTACAGCGCTGTTGCTGCCGTCGATGTCTGCGGTTACTTGCGTCACGTTGCCGTAATCATCAACTTGGGTGCTTCTGCTTCTATAGGTGACACCACCGGTGGTAACGGTCTGGGTGGCTGCCACGTTTAAAATATTCAGGGTCGAAAGGTCGTGATAGGTTAGATTGACGTCATACTCATCGCCTGCAATGGCTAAGTCGCCTTTGTTCTGGTAATGGATAACGCGCCCCAAATTATCATATTCGAAAAATACCTGGGAGGTAACCGGGGTGCTTCCAAATTCATAAGCTCTGGTATAGCTATCTGTCAACAAGACACCGGCAGACCGACGTCCTTCGGTACCCCCGACGTCAAACTGATCCTGTAGATTGTAGTCAATAAAACTACCGGTGAATCCAGTATTAGTAGCGTTTAGGGTGGCGATTCGATAGACGTTCTCGGTCTCCGAAAGTTTCATTCCGGCATGGTTTTCTAAATAGGATTTTTTCAACAGGCCATTAAGGAAGTAATTGGCGTTATGATACTCTTGGACGGACTTGCGATACCCATTGTCTGAGGTTCCTTCGTCAATTGTTTCTACCCTTCCAAAGCCATAGAACATCCTTTCCCTGCGGTCATACTTCCCATCAAAATAGTTAAAGCTTTTTATGTATGAGTCTTCCCCGTCGTTCACTTTGTCATACCCGTCGTTCACTTGAACCAACGACATCACCCACTTGGCGTGCGGGTTGTCATAAGACGGTGCCAGATACTTGTAATTAATGGTGAAATCGCCGCCCAACGGGTTGCTTACACCAGTAAGTAAATTGCATTTTTGGGCATTTGAGGTGAAAAGATCTATTTGCTCGCCATCGCGGATAAGCATATCTACAAAACCATCGCCGTCAAAATCCTTAAAAGCGGTATTGGTGTCTGAAATGTTGAGATTAGCGTTACCAGAAAGTGAAATACCCCATTTGAAATGAAACACAGGAACCAAAACGACACCTATTGGCGCATATAATATTGGCATTCCCATATAATAGGACATCGTTGCCCCGACCGATATTGCCAAGTTTCTGGTATCTTCAGCCAAACTTGGTGCATTCGTCACGTTTTGATCTACCCTACATCTGATGGTCTGCGCGGGAGCGAATTTGTTCCCTTTGTTGTAAAGTACCCCCGCGTGTCCGTCTTGCAGTACAACTAAGTCTTGCAGCCCATCGTTATTCAAATCCGTAAAGGTGCTCGAGGTATTTCCACCGGAGGAACTTATACCAGCATTAATTTCAAAACTGATGGGAAGGTCAAGACTCTCGAAAACACTGTCGAAATTGAAGGTCACACCGCCGCTAAATGCCATATCCGATGGGCTCGACTTATAGCTTTGTAAATTCTGATAGCTGTTTGTGCCAACCGTAGATGGGTCGTCAACACCTGTATTCAACTTAAATTTATAAGTCCCGTTTTCCCGAATCACGCGATCTGTAAGACCATCTCCATTAACGTCAACGAAAAATTGATGACTCTCGTTTCTCCCATCTAGCGACTGAGTGACAGCAATACGGGAAGAAGGAGTTCCAATGTCGAAATCACTCGTGGCCTCATCGGATTCCACGTCGGTTTTCGAACCTCTGCCTGCGTTAAGAAACCTCTTCGAAAGTGTATATCCAAAATTTTTGTTTTCGCTATTGTTAATTATGCCGAAGCCGCTATCTTCTGAAGGCAGACTGTGTCCGCCGGTCATGTTCGTTTTTTGGGTAAACAATCCAGTCAAGATGTCTGGATAGCCGTCTCCGTTAATATCGAAGAAGTCCGTCTTTAAGTTGGAATAATCAGACGTACTCTTACTAAAATTAAGTAAACCATACCCCGCAGTATAGGAATGACTTGCACTCCGATTCTTCTTTGTAATAGCCCACATTCCCGTGAAGGAATTAGGAGATTGTTCAACTGTGTCACTATCGTCCACCGGAAAAGTGGCTGCAAAATATGATTGGCTGAAATCGCCGCACCGCATGGCGTCCGGTGAAGAATAGTTCTCATCACCCAACCCAATCCATTTATCCTCCCAAACTGGCTCATCGTTCACAATTCTCAAAATAGTGTACGCCATTCCAGGCCACAATGGCATCTGATAAATGCCGGATTCTGGATCAATGCTGTCTTCCAACACTGTCATGTTTTCTAGGTCACCGCCTTCATTGGCTTCAAAATCTGTATTTTCAGACGGCAAAGTGACAACGGTTTCAAACTGATCCTGCATACAATCTGGGTCACCTGCGCAGTCTGCCGGATTTAATCCTACATCGCTTATTGCAGCTGCCCCCATGTCGGCAATCGGGCTATTGACTATGTCATTATTCAAGAGTTTTAGGCCAAGGGAATCCACCGCGGCATTCTCGTTGGGGTCAAGATTTGGATTGTAAAAAAATTGTCCCCAATTGTTGTTCATCGGACCGAGATATTTTGTGGGATTATAGTACACTATTACAGGCGCTTGACAATAAAAAAAATGTGGATTGGAAACTTCAACGTTCCAATTGAAACCTATCTTTCCAGGAGTCTGACATCCTTGCATGCTGCCCTGAAAGCCCAAGGCTGTCACATATTTCTCGTAAATCTCATAATTGTCAGCACCATCAATATAAATTTCTAGTGCCACATAGACCGGTTCCTGAAGATCTTGTATATCACCGCTCCAAAACACCATCGGATTTCCTTCTCTACTCACTGCGCCGTCCTCAATCCTCAATGTCTGCATACCCTTGATTTTACCGCCGGTTTTTACAACCATACGAAATTCTCCATTTTCGTTGCCTGTAAAACCGTGAGGGAGATTGGCGGACGCTGACCCGAAATCCATATTAAAACCAGCTGCATAGTTTTCGTTACCACTGGCTGTATGCCAAGTTACGGGGCTATTATTGCAAACCTGCTCTATATCTTGGAAAGCAAACTCCAAATATCCGTCAGCTCCGGCAGCTTCAGGGGATGTCATTGGTTGATATCGTGGATATATGCTGTACTCAGGGATTAATATCTTCTGGAAAGATTTAGCCCCCATCAAAGCCGCATCTTCTGTTGGTGTATAAGTGAAGTTCAGCCTCCATGGTATTTGGGTCCAGTCCACATTTGAGTTCGCTTTCACGAATACTTTAAATGATACGGTTTTGTTATCTGGTATCTCAAATCCGAATTGTGTAATGTCAATTCCGTTGATAGTATTACCACTTTCCGAAACGACTATTGGGTTAAGATCGGCGTTATACTGCATGTTGTAAATCTCAAACTCGTCAATGTCTAACGGATTTGAGTTGCTTGACTCATATTTTATAATCTTAAAGATGACATCGTCCGACAAGTTTGGAACTTGTAGGTCTGGCCATTCGAACTTCGCGACACCCTCATATTCAAGGGTAACTTCATCGTCATCGCTCAATGCAAATGACGCCTGATAGTCTGAATTTATGATGTCAATGCCATTTTGATCTGTGGTACGATTTGTGTTTGAAATTGCGAGATAAGTGATGTGTGGATTAGACTTAAACACATCATTTGGTCCGGATACATTCTTGTGAATCCGGAAATAAAATCGTTGTCCTCGGTAAACTTTCATCCCTAAATTCGGATCTCCTTCTCCCATGGTTTCCCCGGGCCCAAGTTCAGTATTTGGATTTACATAGGACCCTAGGGTTATGTTGCCGAAATTGGCTGTCGTGATTGTCTTTAAGTAAATTCTGAACGGTTCCCAATTAGCTGGTGCGCTTTCATCCAACGCTGTCTCAATGGAATAATGAATACTACTTTGCGGCGTACCGTCTACAATTTCGACATAATCCGAAATCCTGATGTTTCCAGACTGTGGTGCAACCCAAACTTTTACAACATCATACTCGGTGATAGGTGAACTTGGGTCGGGCTGTTCAACATCCTCTTCGGGCTGCTCAGCGGTAACGAGCATGTTTGGTGTGCGGTCGCTCGAAGTTGCGAATGTGGGCTCATTGGTTACGGGGTCTATATAGTTAAAATAAACTTTGCCGTTACGTACCAAGTCGGGAAGACCATCCGCATTTCCGTCTGTTAAATAAACAGGTGTGTCGGATTGTGTCTGAAATCGCTTGACTCCAGCAAAGTACCTTCGACACATTACGTCAAAAGAATCAGGGAACATGGTTGTTGTTGTTCCTGAAGATCGTAAAAAATTCGCAATGCCATGTATCGTCCGTGGCGCCAAAAACTCGTGATGACCGACCGGCTCCGTTATAATATGTGGTAAATACTTTAGCCCTTCTTCGTCTTTGTAAACAATGTCTTCTAAACCATTGCCGTCTATATCTGCCATGGTTAAAATCCCTTTGTCATCTGTAAAGGACTTTCCATATGTCCATCCTAGCGTAAGTAACCTTACGGGATTGTCACTATGCTTGAACAATCGAAATTCAAAACCCAAAGAGGGCCTGACGTCGAATCCATATTCGATGCACTGTGTGGAATTTATACGAGATGTATTAATATATTGTGCAAATAAGTTACGATCGTCATACCTCGGGTCCACTTCGAATATCTCAGGATCTTTGTCTCTAGTGAAGAGTACATTTTCCGACCCAACGTTATCGTCGTATTCGAAAGTATGCCTGTAAAATTCGACTTCCGCACTTTCTCCTTCCTGATACACTTCTGCTACGGCGGTTAAAAGGGATTTGTAAAAACGCCCCTCAGTATAATACAACTTGTACTTTCTGACTAGATGGTCATGATTCAAAATCCTTACTTCTTTCAACAGGTACGGATCTACCTGCTTGACCCCTAGTCGCCCGTTAAGGGAAACATCGACTTTTGGCGGTGCAGAAGCATTAAAATCGCGTTCTGTCAAAAACAATATATGATAACGCCCATGGACGTTTCCGCGGCCTGTATATTCTATTTCCTTAAGATAGAAATAATGTCCACCGTTTAGATTCTCGTCTGGAGCCGCCATGCCTGTAACCTCGCCCGAGGAGTATTTGTATTTCATGTAGTTCCCGTTAGGATCTTGAACTTTGTAGATTGCCCAATGGACGATATCACCGTTTGCCTTCCTGACAACCGCTCCATCCGATTGCAAATTACCGGATGTGTCCGCGCCATACCAACTGATTGTTCCATTGGTATCTGTCACCTTCCAGTAATATTCGGACGGAGAATTACCAAGTCGCTCAACTTTTGAAAAACTACTTTGTTTCCGTGGCGTGAAAAATCGAGAGCCGCTCGAATTTCTTGCCATATCTATAACATTATACTGGTCGTCATAATGTCTATTTGGCATCCAGTCCTTACCATCTCGCTTGGGATACATCAGTTGTTCACCGTTGAGCATGTAAATCTCGGTTTCGTTTACCGGATCCAATAAAGGCACGCCCCATTTGGTTTCCAATGTGATGGCAGGCGTGCTTAAGGACCAGCCCAATCCAACCCAGCCATTGCCTCCCTGACTGCTGTATTGTAACCCAACTTGGGGTTGCATGCCTTGCCTGCCTGCCGGTATCTTAAACGGATAGCCTATATTGGCATCTCCTTTTTGGGAAACGGTGGGCGGCGCAATAAGTGTAATTTCGGCCGAAGGATCCGCAGCTTTGATATCGCTCATCGTAGTTGGGGTAAAAGCGGCCGTTTGCGGACTTTCCGGGACTTGAATAATCCCGTTGATGTAATCTGTGAAATGTGTTGTCGAAGATTTGATGAGTTGGTGCGTTTCAATTACCGAGTCTCGTTTGAGCTCAACCCAACTGCGCAGTTGCGTGTCAAAAAAATAGGTTTTGATGTCTTGTGCCGTGTATCCATTTGGGATCAATGCCACATCATAGGGCAAAGAAAGTGCTACGGGTTTATTGAATTGTGTTCCGTCGGGAAGAAACCTGAACGCATTGCCTTTCGTCACGTTTATCATTCCGGATGCCAACGGCGGCACATCGGCTTTCCGAAGTTGCATCGCGCTGATCTGCTTGTTGGCGTCAAGGGAGTTTTCAGGAATCTCTAAAGTTGCCTGCCCTAAAGTTAAGTTACCCGATTTGCCTGCGCTAAAATTGGCATGTTTCGTTTCGTAGAATGGTTCAGGCGTAACCAATTTATCAGCCTCAACCAGATCGCTCACACTAATTATTTCTTGTCCGATAAGACCGCTTTCATCAAATGCCTTTAATACTATAAATCCCCTGCTTTTCACCGTTTCATTTAGTAAAATTGCGCCTTCAAATTCTCCATCGGAAACTTGCAGTGAATTTCCTTCTAGCATAACCTGCACTTTACCATTCGGTGATTTCGTAAACCCTTTTACATATATTTCGTTGTTTTTCACGTAACGCACTGGCGGGTTTTGGATCACTAACATCGAATGCATCGATGGCCGGCTCTTAAAGACAATGCGGATGTTCTTTACCTCGTACCGAAAATTGCCTCCACCCGGAATACCGAATTTAATTTTGTTTTTTCCGGGGTGAAGCCACGATGGATTAATTTCTTCTTGTTGCCTTGTCCATTGGTCAGTAAATTTGATAAGACAACCGCCTATGGCCAAACGGTCATTAATGCTTCGTGAAACGGCAGTATAATCTTGAATCCCGTATAAATCGTATTCCAGAAAAGCAACCTCGTCATGAGACGGTACATGTGCCAGATCAACCGTAAATATATTGTCTCGCGCATCGTCAAGAGGATTTTGCAGATCGGTACCGATATAGCCGTGCTGCAGATTTGAATCAAATTTATCCCTGCGCGCGCCTACAAATTGGTAATGGTGGCCCGCTGTTTTGCCCCCGGCATTTTGCACTTTAGCATCGGTATGTTGATTTGAGTGTTCTTGGATATCGGATTGACTTTCATACATTCCAGCATTAAGATCGCTCCCCTTATAACATAACGGTTTGGACCAGTCGCAGGAAAAATAGTCAGACAACATCTCTTGTGACGTGGACAAAAGCGTTGACTGGATGATAACGATACTCGTAAATCCGCGGAAAAAATTCACAAATGCGCTGCGTACAGCCGATGGCTTTTTAATCTCGTTCATATTGGTCGGGGTTCTAATTAACGATGAGTTTCCTGTACTGCGGTTCTCCGTTTCGGATCACTTTTATGAGGTAAGTTCCCGAGGTAGGCAGCGAGTCTGAGTAGTTGTATTGCGAAATAACTCCTAAATTCACAGATTTGATTACGCGCCCATTGATATCAATGATACTTATCCCCACTGCGGATTTTTCCTGTAGCGAGAACTTTATTTGGAAAGGAGTTGAAGCCAGCACTGGATTTGGCGATATCTGCCAATTGTCTTTTGCAAGCGGGTTCGCCTTTAAAACGGTCGTGTGGTAGTCTCGCTCGCAACCCGATAGGTCTTTGACAATCAAAGTATAGTTTCCTGGTAGCGTAGCATTGAGTTCCCGCTCATTTGACACAATCGAGTTGTTGAAACTCCAACTGCAAGAAACAGGTTCATCAGAACTTATAATCGGGAAAATACTAACGTCCGAATCCTCCAGATACCATTTGTCGGCCAATATGACGTTAGTGGCAGGAGACATAGCAATTGTAAATTGATCCTGGACCCGACGACCAGAAGCGTCAACTGATTCCACAACGTAACTGCCGGCAGGCAGGTCTTCGACGGTTCCATTTTTTTCATTGAAGTGTAAGTTTCTCGTAATATTGTCGCCAGTTATTAGCACCTTAAAAGGTTGGTTTCCACCGCGAAAAAAAAGTTTTAAGCGCCCTTTTCCATCTGCTCCGCACGCAGGCTGCTCAAGTTCTTTCTCCACGAAGAAATCCGGTGCGTTGATGAAGGTAAAAGTTGCCGGTCGAGACCAAGTAACGTCATCAAAAATTACTGCTTTGCCATCGTATCGACCCTTTTTATAGATGGCGTGCCGATAATCAGGTGTTGTATTACCTAGTGTGTCTATTACAAGCCATGCAAATTGACTTGGTTGGCTTGGACTATGCAATGATATCTTATCCTGTCTTACGATGAGTTGCGTACGAAAAGACTGTTGCCCAGGACTAATTTTCCAACAGCGCTTCATCCCTACGGCCTGGCCTTGCACTTGATCCAGTTTTACTGAACCATTATTATCGGACCAAATCAAGTAGTCTTTGTTACCAATACTAGATGTGTTCTCATAATTTGATGCAGCAAGTTGACCCACCGCAAGCGATACTCCATCATTTTCAGAATTGCAGGATTGTTTTTGGTAAAGACCCAGCGCATCATCGCGGCCAACACCGGTTACCCGAAAGGAAAAATTAGAATTGTCTTTAGCTTCCCATAGTTTACGACCTTCCGAATCATAGTAATTTTCTCCTGGCTCCTTTGATATCCCGTATGCAATGGACAAATAACTTTCTATAATCCCGCGTTGGAGCGGCTCCAGCATTTTCGGAATATAAATGAGTTCCAAAAGCTTGGTTTTTCCTTCTTCACCCGCTGTCAACAAATCTTCAAATACCAAGTTTCCTTTTTTTCTTGATGGCACAGAATTGACGACATTAAAATAGCCAAGTACCATTCCCGTAAACGGATTACCCTTATTTATAGTAAGGCTTTCCTCGCTTACTATTTTCTGATTTGTAATCGTGACTTTGTGCGAACCCCTGCTTAATGAAATCAATGGTACATCCTTTTTTTCGGCGCATTGGAAAACCACAAACAGAGATGATTCTTTTTCTAAAATGTGATTATACCTCTTTTTTAGCTGGACTTTCGCACCGAGAACCGGATTGTAATTAAACAGTTCTGCTTTGCCCGAATCTTGGCCTGACAGCAAATCTCCGGGTTCGGGTGACTCTACAATGCGAAGTGTACTTCCAAAAATTTCTCTTTTTTCTTGGCCTGCCAGACCTTCAGCGCAAAGGCACGCCAACATCGTGAAAATAAACAGCGTTTTTTTCATGGAATTGGGTTTGGTTTCGTAAGTAGGGATTGAATTACTAATTTAACAAAACTTTAATCCAATTTTTCGCTCGACGTCGGAAGTTTTACAAAAGTCGATGATTTACTTATTTTATAGAACGAAATACTTGTAAAAGTTCATTTTATCACTTTTACCGTTCGCGGACGCGCCTCAATAACGGGCAATCTTCCTTCAATATAAAAATTGTATCACCTTATCGTCCCGTTTGTACACGTCGTCGTAGAACGTCACATTCCCGCTTTCGTCTGCCACCGCCGTAAAATACGTGAGATAGACCGGAATTTTCCGATCCAGCGCATACTCTTGCTCTTTCCCGGCGTGCATGGCTTGATCGATTTTTTCGGGTGTCCAGTTCTTGTCGCCATCGAGGATTTTCACTGCCAGTTCACGGGCTTTCTGCACCCTGACGCAACCGTGGCTCAGCGCGCGGTCTTCTTTGTTGAACAGGATTTTTTCGGGTGTGTCGTGCAAATAGATGTTATTCTGGTTCGGAAACATGAACTTTACGAGTCCGAGTGAATTGTCGGCACCCGGTTTTTGGCGCAATCGGTCTTTGCCGTACCATTCCATATTGCGCTTTTCGAGATAGTCTTTGTCTTTGGCCAGTTCGGGCTTGATTTCCTTCTCGACGATACTCTGCGGGATGTTCCAGTAAGGGCTGAACACCAGATAACTCATTTTCCCGCTGAACACAACCGTCTTATTGGCCTCATCGCCCACGATGACGTCGGACTCCAACACAGTCTTTCCGTCGCGGACGTAACGCATACGATAGGATGGGATATTCACGGCGACGTATTCAGGTATATCGGTTTCGCTTTTAGAAAGCCAGCGGCAACGTTCCATATTCACGATAATGGCTTTGATCCGTTGATCGACCGAAACCCCGGCAGCATCTGTTGCGATACCTTTACTTTTCATTTCCTGGTACCGTTGCAGGCCTTTTCGAAGGTTTGTGTACATCGCCGGTTGTTCATCGAGCGCATTTTCATCGGCCATCAGTTCATCGAGATAGTCGGCAAAATCGACTTTTTTCCGCGGCAGGAACCAGCCCAGCTGCTTGCTCTTGGCAGGATCGATCCCAGCCTGGGTTTTCTGGACGTAAAAGAGATACATCGCCGTCAGCAAAAGATCATGCTCCGGCGTCGCTTTATCATCGTTGAAAAGTTTTTCGTATTGGACACGATAGGGCAACGCCACGGGAATGCCCTCGCGCTCAATCTGGCGGGCACGGTTGTACAAGACATCGGCCAGGTCGTTGCGGTCTTCTCCATCGAACCAAATGTATCGTTGTTGCCGCTCTTTGTAAAGCGTTTCCAGATCTTTGCCATAGGCGGAAAAATCAGGGTGCGATTTAATAAATTGATCAATTGTAGTCGCTGCGATGGTTTGGGGTTGATCCGGGGATGTTTTACAAGACCATACAAAAAATGTAAGGAAAGTAATAATGATTCGGGTGTGCATAAGGTTTTCTTTTAAAATTAACCAGAATGCCGCGCACCGAATGGTAACGGAATCATAATCTTTGTGAAGGGAATCAAAAGGCTTTTATTTTCACGTACCGATACGTTGCGTATCTTTGCGCAAACCTTCGCCATGAAAACATATAAAATTGCTGTCATTGCTTTGTTACTCGCCTCTTTTTCGTGTAAAGCGCCGCAACAGGCCGTACGCCAGTCAACTATTGGGAATATCGAATTGAACGGGAAATTGTATGCCGCCGTATTCCAGCAACGTGCGGCCGAGTACAGCGCCTTATGCCAGCAGGCATACAACATCGCGCAAATGCAGATCGATGCCGCGCTGAAAGAATCGCATGCCAAACCGCTCGCCATCGTCAGTGACATTGATGAAACGCTGTTGGACAATTCTCCCTATGCCGTGACCATGGCGCAAAAAGGACAATCTTACGAGCAGTCGTCGTGGCTGGAATGGACGTCTAAGGGAAACGCACAACCAATGTTCGGGAGTCAAAAATTCTATAATGACGCGGCAGCCAAAGGCATCGAAGTGTTTTACATCACCAACCGCAGCGTCAAGGACAAACCCGGAACGGTGGCCAACTTGAAGAAATTCGGGTTCCCGTATGCCGACGAGGCGCACGTGATTGTCCGCGAAACCGTATCGAGCAAAGAACCGAGACGCCAGAAAGTGGCCGAGACGCATGACATTGTGTTGTTGCTCGGTGACAATCTTTCGGATTTTTCTGCGGTGTTCGACAAGAAAGACGAAAACGGACGGCAACAAGGCGTCACAGAAAATGCGGCGTTGTTCGGAAAAAAGTTCATCGTGTTACCCAACAGCGGTTACGGTGATTGGGAATCGGCGATTTTCGACTACGATCACAAAAAGACGCAGCGCCAAAAAGACTCCATTTACCTGAGCAAATTGAACGGCTATTGACATTTTCAACTGGTTTCGGCACGTTGGGCTTCGGTAAAAATTAACATTTTTTCGACGAAAAACATCGGATTTGACATTTTCGTCAGTTCGTCAGAAATCCCTGCCATTGAACGGAAAAATTGTGACTGGCCGCGGGTTGACGCTAATTTTACGACATCAACCAAATCTAAAATCCGCGTTATGGACAGAAACACCAACTCAAAAGGCGGCTTCTGGATGCTCGTGCAAGACCTCGACACCGAACTCGCCAAAGAAGCCAATGAAAAACAACCGGACAAAGAAATACTCGACGACGAATTTTTCCCGGATACGAGTTTTTAAAACCTAAAAAAGCCCCGAATGATCGGGGCTTTTTTAATTACTTCCGAAGATTGCGACAATACAATTTTTATTGAAGTTCCTTGCGTACCGGACGGCGTTGTTCGAACAGTTTGGCATCAAGGCAAACGTACGATTTGGTTTTGTTTTCATTTAAATACCGATGGACACCGCCATTTTTAACGGCTTGAGAGAATTTAGTAAGATATTTCCACATTCGTAAACTTATTTTATCTTTACGCCTGATTTTCAAAAGCCTAAACGCCCAATGTCCGCCATCAAAGAACGAAGTGCATTTACATCCTGGTTTGTTGCCCGACCCATCATCAGCGGGGTAATCGTTTTCATCCTCATGCAGGCGATTGTCACCTATATGGTGTACCAACGTGCGCTCATCCTGCGCGAGAATGACCGCCGCGAAATGTCGAACCTCTTGAATGTGGTGTACGGAAATGTGGAGCAAACCCTCAAAAATGCTTCTACGGCGGCGCTCACTTTGGCCCTTACTATTAATGACGATGGCGTTCCGGAGAACTTCGATCTCGTGGGCCGGCAGCTGATGACGTCCAACCCGGCGATCGACGCCGTGCAATTGGTTCCTAATGGTGTAATCAAACAAGTCTATCCGTTGGAAGGCAACGAAGCGGCATTGGGTTACAACATCCTAAAATCCGACGAAAACCGAAAACTCGCGCTCGAAGCCATCGCCAAGAAAAAGATGTATTTTGCCGGCCCGCTCAAATTGCGTCAAGGCGGCATCGGCATCATCGGGCGGCTTCCCGTATTCCAAAACGGAAAATTCTGGGGTTTCTCAGGGATATTAATCCGGATTGAAAATTTCGAGAAGATTGCCGGCATCCATACGCTCGACGATTCACAGTACTATTTCCAGTTGTCGCACCGCAATACGCTCAACGGCAAAACGGAATATTTCCTTTCGTCTGAAAAGGAATTCGGTGACAAGTACTATGATTTCGTGACGATTCCCGACACCGACTGGAAGCTTTACGTGGTTAGCCGGCAGGCCAGCGCCAATTTCTGGATGCCGCTCCTGCCGTTCCTGGCCGTGGGCAGTTTGCCCGCCGCGCTCTTCGGCTTTTTGATTGTGGTGATTTTGCGGAAACCTGCACAATTGCAATTGGAAGTCATGCGCCAGACACGCCGCCTGCTGAACAGCGAAATTAAATACAAGAGTATCTTCGATCAGGCCGCGGTCGGGATTGTCCACGTGGCGTCAGATACGGGCGACGTCATTGACTGCAACGAACAATACAGCCGCATGCTCGGGTATCCGCGCAAAGAACTCATCGGCAAGAACATCCACGACATCACGCATCCGGACGACGTGGCGAAAGGCCGTGACAGCATCAAGCAACTGATTGCCGGGGAAATCAGCAACTTCTCCTTGGAAAAACGTTACGTCCGTAAAGATGGAAATATAGTCTGGGCCGATGTCACCGCATCGCCGCTATGGAAACCGGGCGAAAAACCAACCGCACAAATCGCCATTGCACAAGACATTACGGCGCGCAAGGAAGCCGAAGCCCAGGTGCGCGAAACCGAAACACGATTCCGGAGTTTGTTCGAGAATTCGCCGGTGGCGCTTTGGGAAGAAGATTATTCTGCCGCGAAGACGTACCTGGCCGGGTTCGAAGACCTGACGGCGGCCAATGCCCAGGAATGGCTCGACGCACATCCGGAAGTGGTCCGGGAATGCGTTTCGCTGGTCCGCATCATCGACATCAACAACCAATGCTTGAAGTTACATGCGCCATGTACGCGTGAAGACTTGCTGGCCGCCAACCTCAACCCTATTCTGGACGACGCCTCGCTGGATTCTTTCATCAAACAACTCGTAGCCGTGGTCCGCGGAGATCTTTTTACCGAAATGAATACGCGAATCCTCGACCCGATCGGTGGCAACAAAGACATTTTCCTGCGTTGGAGTGTCATGCGCGGCTATGAAGATTCTTTGGCGCGCGTGATCATTTCTACCGAAGACATCACCTCGCAAAAAGAAGCCGAGCGCATCATCCGCCAGTCGCAACAGCATATAGAATCATTGGTTGACACGATCGACGGCATTGTCTGGGAATGCGATTACGACACCTACGAATTTACGTTCGTCAACAAAAAAGCAGAAGAAATCACAGGTTACCCGGTATCGGAATGGCTGCACAACCCAACGTTCTGGGCGGAAAAAATCCATCCGGAAGACCGCGATGCCGCCGTGCATTTCTGCCAGGAAAATTCCCTGATCAAAGACCGATACGATTTTGAATACCGCATGATCGACAATTACGGCGAAATCATCTGGCTCCGCGACATCGTCAACGTCGTCAGGGAAGACGGCGTTCCGGTCGTGCTCAAAGGCATCATGATCGACATCACAAAAACCAAAATCGCCGAACAAGAGCTCAACGATACGCTCGAACTGGTGAATGAGCAGAAAAAACGCCTGATGAATTTCTCGTACATCGTCTCGCACAACCTGCGTTCGCATGCGGCCAACATCCAGTCTATCGTGACGCTGTTCGATACGGCCGAATCAGACGAGGAACGCAACGAATTCGTGATGATGCTCAAGACGGTATCCACGTCGCTCAATGATACAATGATCCATTTGAATGATTTGGTGAACATCCAATCCAACGTGTCGTTGTCGGTCGAAAAACTCAACCTCAGGCTGTATGCCGAAAGCGCGCTTAAAACCGTGTCCGAACAGATTGAAGCCAAACAAGCCGTCATCAGCAACAACATCCCCGACGATGTCTTCGTAGTTTACAATGCGGCCTATCTGGAAAGCGTGATGCACAACCTTTTCGCCAATGCGCTGCGTTACAGCCATCCGGAGAGAAAACCCATCATTTCCGCCGATTGGACGTCCGATGCCGATGGAAACGTCCTGAAAGTCAAAGACAACGGCGTAGGTATAGATCTGGAACGCTATGGCGACAAACTATTCGGGATGTACAAAACCTTCCACGGAAATCCGGAAGCGCGCGGTATCGGGCTATTTATGACCAAGAACCAGATCGAGGCCATGGGCGGCAGTATAGCCGTAGAAAGCCAACCGGGCGAAGGCACGACATTCAAAATCTACTTCAAGGCGTAACCTTATAATAAATCGCGGGAATTGTGTAAGCCAGCTCCCGGCCAACTTACGGAACTTTGGAAAACCAGAACGAGCCAAGGCTTTTATTGGTTAAATCCCAAAGTCATGCAACTGCACCTCAAAACGCCCGAAAACACAGACGAAGTCACCGCGCTGCGGACCCTTTTCGAAGACTATCTCAAAACGATTTATTGGTCCGAAAACGCCTTGGCCCAGGTATTTATCGCATTATTGGATGATATCGCTTCTAAAGACCTGATACGGCTTATGGCGCACCATGCCGCCAATACGAAAATCCATACGGACCGCATCGAGAAGGTTTTTGAAAGCGTCGGTGTGAAGCCCGAGGAAAAGAAATCGGAATCCGTAGCATGTTTAATCGCCGAAAGCCGGCAAATCCTTTCCCTTACCGAATCCGGACCGGTGCGTGATGCGGCCATTATTGCCTGGGTGCAACATGTCATCCACGCAGAAATAGCTTCATACGGCACATTACGATCTTTCGCGCTGACCTTGCGGGAAGAAGATGTCGTTCGGTTGCTGGAAAAAAACCTGGAAGAAGAGAAAGAACTTGACCTGAAACTTTCGCTGGTTGCCGAAGCCTACGTCAACGACGAAGCAGCCAATAAGGAAATCTGATGGAAACACCTGAAATCATCCGTGCGGTTTACAAAGGCAGCGATAAGCTTTTGGGGAAAGTAGCCTTGATCACTGGCGGCGACAGCGGTATCGGACGCAGTGTCGCGGTACATTTTGCCCGCGAAGGTGCCGATGTGGCCATTGTGTATCGAACCAACGACAAAGACGCCGCCGAAACGCAGAAACTGGTTGAATCTGAGGGCGTGAAATGCCTGGTGTTGAAAGGTGATTTGAAAGAGGAAAAGTTCTGTAAGGATACCGTGCGGAAAGTAAAGGCCGAATTTGGGCAACTGAACATTTTAGTGAACAATGCCGCTATGCAATTCCCGGATGATTCGGTCGAGGAAATTTCGGCCACGCAATTACGCAAGACGTTTGAAACCAACATCTACCCGTTCTTTTTCGTCACGCAACAAGCCACCGGGCTGATGAAAAAAGGCGATTGCGTCATCAACACGACCTCGGTCACGGCCTATCGCGGCAGCAAACATCTGTTGGACTATTCCAGTACAAAGGGCGCCATCGTAACTTTTACCCGATCACTGTCGGCGATGTTGGTCGAAAAAGGCATCCGCGTCAACGGCGTGGCACCCGGCCCAATCTGGACACCGCTGATTCCGGCGACGTTCAAACCATCGGAAGTGAAAAAATTCGGGAAAGATACACCGATGAAGCGCGCAGGGCAGCCCTCCGAGGTTGCGCCAGCCTACGTCTTTCTGGCCAGTGAAGACGCATCGTACATGACCGGCCAGATTCTGCACATAAACGGTGGGGAAATGACTGGTAGTTGACTGTCAATGAGTAATTAACAATTAATAATAAAATCATGAGAAAGAATGTAGCCATCGGTATCGCAGCGGGAGTTGCGGCCGTAGTCGTCATCGGGATCATCGCCAAGAAAACAGGCGTATTGGATTCGCTTTTAAACAAGATCAGGGATTTCGCCGATGATGTGGAAGACCGTTTCGCCGACCTGGAGAAATTCGGAATGGAAGACGTCATCCCCAAAGGCGAAGACAAAAACGTGACCCGGGTTGCCGGACACGCATAAAAAAAGCTGCCATGTGCAGCTCTTTTTTTATCTGATGATGACTTTCTTCACGACCGATTGGCCGCCTGACTCGATTTTCGCGAGATACAGGCCGGATGAAAGATTTAAGTTGATGGCCGTATTGCCGCTAAATCCCGACTTGTACAATTCGGCACCGCTAATGCCATATATCGTAATCTGCCCATCGGCGGAAATGCCCGAGATATTCAGGACGTTTTGTGCAGGATTCGGCCACAAGCCTACTTGAAGGGTTTGCGTATCGCCAGTACTGAGCGACGAAAACCACGGCTGTCCGGATTGCGTGCCCCAGATGTAATCGGCCAAATCGGGATAATCGATGAATGGGTTGCGGTTTTGCTGCCACGTATAAATGATGTTGTTGCGGTTCATTTCGAAATCGTCTGACGGATCGATGTCGTTCCAAACCAGTAAAGATGCAAGATCACCCATTTGCCCTACAATGTTGTCGGCTGGGTTACCATCGACGAGCGTCAACCCATTGTAACGAACGGCCATGTAAAACAACGCCCGGGCCACATCGCCGCGCCAACTGCCTTGGTTTCCCGCTGGGCCATTGTAGTCACTGCCATAATCGCGGTTGCTGCGGCTGGTATTTTCCGGACCGTCTTCTGCACGGATATGGTGCGCATCGCCGTGGCCGGCCATGATGTCATCGGCATTTGTCGGCGCCCAGATGTTGATGCCGTCTGGCAATGAACTCGTGCCATCGGCAAAACCACCGCGCGACTGCGGAAAGATGTGTTCACGATTCCAGGTGCCGACATTGCTGGCCGTGGACTGGAATTTATATTTCGCCCTGCCTTGCTCCACATACATCAGCCAAACTTGGTTGCTGTTGAGCGGATTCTGGTCGGCATCGCGCAGGATGTATTCAATGTCGCCATACGTATGTGCACGCACGACCGCCGGGTTGGCGATGATGTCCTGGATGGCTTGTTTCAGTTCAGTTCCCGACTTGCCTTCCAACGAATCATAATAGCCTGCCGGTGCAGTGCTCGTGACGTTTCCGAACGTTGGGTTGAGCGGCGTACCCCAGGGCAGCGTCGTAAAATCGTTGTCGATTACCCTGATTTCGATGTTGTCGTTCAGGCGGTTAAAAGCCGCGGGAAGCGTACCGAATTTAATGATGGCAAGTTCGTCACCGTCGTCCACGGCATCATCGATCAACGTCACCGTACGCGTGGCGGTATTGCTTCCGGCGGGAATCGTCACGCTTAGGTTCGCGGCATAATCGGAGGTGTCAAAACTCCCATTTTGAAGCGAGAATGTAAAGTTTACATCGGCCACCACATTGGTCTGGCTGGTAAAAGTGATGTTGAACACATCGCCTTCATTATAGGTCAACGCGGCCGTTGTAATGGTCAGTCCGTTATAAAGGAAACCCGTGCCGTCATTGTTGGCGCCGGGTGTCGGCGTCTTTATTTCGTACGTGCCATCATTTTTTCGTTGGATGGATTGCGACGTGCCTTGGCTGTTGCCGTTCTCGTCGATTTGTTGCGCAACACCCAACAACCCCATCAGCTCGGTGGCATCGGCATCACTGGTGTCGTGTACGATGGCATCGACCAAATTTGTCGCCGTGGCCATGGTGTTCATCGGGAAATCGGATGTAGAGCCTAGATAAAGCGCCACGCCATCAGGGCCGTTCTGGATGATGCTGTTGCTGAAAATCCTATCGGGAACCGGTGACACCAAAGCGTTGCCCACCACTGCGATACCGTTGATATCGGTCGTTAAACCATTCAGGCTGATGGCGTAATAACTTTTGTTGGCGTTGGAGCCGGTGCCGTTGAACAGCACGAGAACATAACCGTTGAGTGAAAAATTTGGGGTTGCCGATTTGAGTTCGATGAATTCTTTATCATCGGTACTCGGCGTGTCCGCATCAAGTTCGTTGATGACCACTTGCGCATGGGCAAACACGGCCATACACAGCATTAAAGCGATGTAGAGCTTTCTCATTTTTGGGGATTTTATGCGACAAATGTAAGCTATTAATCTGAAAACCTAATTTTTATGCTGGTAAAGGAAAACTGTAATTAATGTTAAAGTTTATCCTTTTCTAACGTTTCCCCACCCAAAACTTCTGTTCTTCGCGAAGGATTCACGACAAAGGAATCGTTACCTTTGCGCCACACTCCTACTTTATGGACTATTTAGGTTATGGTTTTGCATTGGTCATCGGGCTGGTTCTCGGCCTGACGGGCGGCGGCGGCTCCATCTTGACGGTTCCGGTCTTGGTGTACATCATGCACCTCGACGCAGTAAGCGCTACGGCCTATTCGTTGTTTATCGTCGGGACGACTTCAGTATTTGGCACCATCCAGAACCATCGGAAAGGTTTGGTGGCATTGCGCACAGGCGTAATGTTCGCGCTTCCATCGTTGGCGGGCGTTTTTCTCGTGAGGAAGTTTGCGATTGGTGCTATTCCGGACGTCATTTTCGTTTCTCCGGATTTCACCTTGACCAAAAACGGCTTGTTGATGATGGTTTTCGCCGTTATTGTTTTCCCGGTCGGTTTGTCAATGTTGCGCAAGCCAAAAAGTAACAATAACCTTACGAAGCCAAATCGCAGCCCGGTCTTGGTTTCGGTTCAACTGTTTCTGGCGGGCGCATTAGTGGGCTTGGTTGGCGCGGGCGGCGGTTTTTTGTTCACGCCTTTGCTGTTGTACGTGGGCGGAATGGAAATCAAGAAAGCAGCGGCAACTTCGCTGGTCATCATCGCCATCAATTCACTTGTCGGTTTTGCCAGCAGCTTGAGCAACATCGTGATCGATTGGTCTTTTTTGTTGTCGTTTACAGCCTTGTCGGTGGTCGGGATTTTCATCGGCATTTATTGTGCTGGCTACATCAACGAAACCCAACTCAAAAAGGGTTTTGCATGGTTTGTCTTGTCGATGGCCGTACTTATCCTCGGCAAAGAACTTTTGCCCTAGCGGACTGACCTTATCGAGAATAACTATTGTGGAGAATTCGTCCGCCGATTTTAGGAATAATTTTTAAAAATAACCCGTGGCCGTGGAAACCTTTTGGTAATTTTGCACGGCATAAAAAAACTAAAATGAAGAAAATATTTTCACTCCTGTCCCTATCTGTACTGCTTTTATCTTGTAGCAAAGGTTACGTCATTCATGGCACCGTTGATGGTGTTCCGAACGGAACCCGCGTCATTTTGGAAAGACAACAACAATCGCTCGGCTTTTTGGTAACCGTTGACAGTGCCAAAGTCCAGGACGGACACTTTACCTTTGAGGGAAAAGCCGCAGAACCTGCATTGTATCAGATTGCAATCGATAGTGTGCGAGGAAAATCGCTCGTGATCGTTGAAGAAGGAGACATCAGTATTAAAGTCAATAAGGAGAATGTTGCGCTCAATAAAGTAAGCGGCACGTACAACAACGATGAGCTCACCGCATTTGGCTCTAAGACAGCAGCCATCCAACAAAAAGTGATGGATTTTCAAAAGGCCAACAACATTGTCATGAAAGAAGCGCGTGCAAAGAGAGACACGGCTACAATCAATCGGTTGTTCAGGGAAAATCGCGCGCTAAAGAATGATATCAACAAAGAACTGCTGGCGCTTCAGGAAGACTACACCGACAAACATCCGAAATCGTTCATATCGGTTATTTTAATTCAGTCAGCGATGTCATATCCTGACGCCGACATTGCGAAAGTCAGGACACGATTCGACAATTTAGATTCATCCCTAAAAAAGACGATTGTAGGCAAAAATGTGGCGAAAAAACTTGAAGAATTAAAGTCTATAAATATTGGTCGCAAAGCACCTGATTTTTCGGCGCCGGATACCACCGGCAAGAACGTGGCTTTGAGCGAATCCTTGGGTGCGGTAACAATCATCGATTTCTGGGCTTCTTGGTGTCCGCCATGTCGAAAGGAAAACCCGAATATGGTAGCGCTCTACAAAGAATTCCACGACAAAGGACTAAACATTATTGGTGTTTCCCTCGATAAGGATGCTGCCAAATGGAAAGAAGCCATTGCAAAAGACGGCTTGGTCTGGACGCAAATCTCAAATCTCAAATACTGGGACGACCCGATTGCCCAAAAGTACGGAGTGGAATCCATCCCGGCCACATTCGTATTGAACCAATATGGTGTCGTGGTAGCGAAAGACCTAAGTGGTGAGGCCTTGCGACAAAAGGTGGCGAAACTTCTCGACAAAAAGAAACAGCCGATGATGCCGTTCCCGATGGGCGGAAAAGCGTTAGAAAATAAGAAGTAATTCGCGGTCGCGAGGAGAAATTCACAAAAACACCAAGGCCAAAACAATCAAGCAAGCTTCATTTCCCTTTCAGGATTACTCTGCTGCGCTCCGTGATCCTGAAAAGGGAAATTCACAAAAACACTAAAGCCAAAACAATCAAGCAAGCTTCATTTCCCTTCCCCGGATTACTCCGCTGCGCTCCGTGATCCTGAGAAGGGAAATTCACAAAAACACCAAGGCCAAAACAATCAAGCAAACTTCATTTCCCTTTCAGGATTACTCCGCTGCGCTCCGTGATCCTGAAAAGGGAAATTCACAAAAACACTAAAGCCAAAACAATCAAGCAAGCTTCATTTCCCTTTCAGGATTACTCTGCTGCGCTCCGTGATCCTGAAAAGGGAAATTCACAAAAACACTAAAGCCAAAACAATCAAGCAAGCTTGTTGTTTTGGCTTTAGTGTTTTTGTGGGGAGAGCAGGATTCGAACCTGCGAAGGTTACCCAACGGATTTACAGTCCGTCCTCGTTGGCCGCTTGAGTATCTCCCCGGAGGGCGCAAATATAGGCGAGGAATGTCGGGTTCCAAAGAAAAAAAGAGTAAAATTTGGTGAATATCGCTAATGATTTGACAGTGAAGCGCATAAAAAAACCCACCGGAGTGGGTTTATGAAGTTTACTCTAATATAAAACTTACACTGACGTTGGCCGTCACCGAGATTTCTCCTACCGCAAGTGTTTCGCGAGGTGCAACGTCACTGCCGCCCATGGCCATCGCTTTCATTTCGTACATCGGTTGCGGATAATATACCTGCGTATTATCGGAAATCGTCAACGCCTTGCCTACTTTCTGCCCCAATACCGAGACATAATCGTCGGCCTTTTTCTTGGCTTCCAGCATGGCCTGCTTGCGTGCCTCGGATTTGTGCTGTTCGATTTTAGACGAGCGGAACTCAACGTTTGAAATCCTGTTGATACCGGCGTCCACGAGGCTTTCCATCAAGGCGTCGTACTGGTTCAAATCTTTGAGCAGGATTTCTATGGTCTGTGTGGCGTTGTAGCTGTATTTTTTCTTTTCGTAATCGTAAACCGGGTTCAGGGAAATCCTTTGGGTTTGCACGTTTTCCTTTGGCAATTTATGTTTTTTGATGGCTTGGATGACACGCTCTACGGTTTCATCATTCTGTTTTTTCACGTCGGCGGCTTTGTTGCCTTTGGTATCCACGGAAACGGAAATCATCGCTTGGTCTGGAACTACTTTTACCTTGCCTTCTCCGGATACATTGATTTGCGGAATGGGCTTTTGTTCCTGCGCCGAGACGTTGAAGGTAACGAACGCGATGAGTAATGCTGCGGTGTGGGTCATTGATTTCATAGGAAGTGTTTTTGTTAAAAATTTCGGCGCGCTTGTCAAACGCTGTGCCATTAGAGCTTTCCGGTCTTGGCCATAACGAACAAAATGATGATGGGAATCGCTAAAGCAATCACGGTCAATTGGTTATCGACAAACATATACGGTGCTTTGCAGAGCGTGATGACATATCCGCCGATGGCACCGCCGAAATGCGCCACATGCCCAATATTGTCGCGCTTGGCCTTCATGCCGTAAATTGAGAACAATAGATAAGCCAGCCCGAAGATATAACCGGGAATAAACCCATAGATTTCCATGTTGGGCGCATACAAAATAGCCGAATACACTACGCCGGTTACCGCACCCGAAGCGCCCAACGCCCGGTAGTACAAATCGTCTTTGTGGAAATACAACGTCAGCAAGCTTCCGAAGAGCAAACTCCCAATGTAAACCAAAAGAAATGACCAACTACCCATGTTCAGGACGACAATCGGGGCGAAAAAATACAAGGTCAGCATGTTGAACGCCAGGTGCGGAACATCTGCGTGCAGGAAACCGGACGAAAACATCCGGATTTGCTCGCCTGCCCTGATGCTACCCACGTGAAAATCGTAACGCCGCATCAGCGACATATTTTCGAATCCCATAAAACTAAAGACGACGTTGGCTGCGATAATCAGGATAAGGGCAATGTTGAGATCCATAAAATTATATTGGAACGTAAATTTAAAAATCTTTCGCCAGCTTTTGTGAACCGACAACGCAAAATTGGCATTTGCCTTATATTTGCACAAAACTTCGCCGATGCAACTGTTTTTCTTCTTGCTTATTTATCCGCTGCTTTGGCTGATTTCCATATTGCCGTTCCGATTGTTGTACGCACTTTCCGACGGGATTTACCTGCTCGTTTACCATGTCGTCGGGTACCGGAAACGTGTGGTTCGAAGAAATCTGGAGCTGGCTTTTCCCGAGAAAACAAAGCAGGAACGCCTTACCATCGAGAAGAAATCATACCGGCATTTGTGCGATATGTTCCTGGAGATGATCAAGACGATGAGTATTTCACAAGCCGAAATCGAACGTCGGTTCACGTTTGCCAACCTGGACTTGTATCTTGACTTTGAAAAAAAGGGAAAAGACATCGCCCTGATGTGTGCACACTACGCCAGCTACGAGTGGGTCATTTCCATGAACAGCAAGATTACGTTTCGCGGATATGCCATCTACAAGCAAATCGCCAATAAATATTTCGACAAACTAGTACGTGACATCCGCTCTAAGTTCAAGGCCGCATTGATCACCACCAAAGAAACGCGATCCGTTATCCAATCCAATAAAGAAAAAGGTGTTCTCGGCGTGTATGGTTTTGCCAGTGACCAGGCGCCGCGGCTCTCGAAAGCCCAACATTGGACGAACTTTATGGGTATTTACAGCCCGATCCATACCGGTGCGGAAACCCTTGCCAAGAAGTACGATATGAACCTGGTTTTCCTACGGGTGCGGAAGGTGAAGCGCGGTTTTTATGAAGCGACGTTCGAAGCATTGGCTGAAAACCCGCAGCAAATCCCGGATTTTCAGATTTCGGAGGAATTCATGAAACGCGTGGAGAAACAAATCAAGGAAGCGCCCGAATTTTACCTCTGGACGCACAAACGCTGGAAAACAGAAGGCAAGCTTAAAGCCTAAACCAATCGCTGACCATTTTATTTTCTACCGATGTTGCTGCGTTGTGGGTGAACTCGTTCGTGCATTTGTCGTACGTGTAGTCTTTGCCCCAATCCGCGAAATGCGCTGATAAGGATTTGATGCTGTCGCACACGAATTTGATTTCGGCGTCGGTGGTTGTTGGGTGGATGGACATCCTGATCCAACCCGGTTTCTCGATCAGGTCGCCTGCTGTGATTTTATCCGTTAATTGGTGCGATGTTTCCCTGTCAACGTGCAACAGGAAATGCCCGTACGTGCCGGCGCAACTGCAACCGCCGCGCGTCTGAATGCCGAAACGGTCGTTGAGCAGTTTCACCCCGAGATTGAAATGCAACCCGTCGATGTAGAACGAAATCACGCCCAATCGGTTGCGGTGTTGCCCTGCCAACAAATTAAGGTTAGGGATTTCCCCAAAAGCATCGAATACAAAATCAACGATTTCATGCTCGCGTTGCAGGATGTTTTCTACGCCCATTTGTTCCTTCAGCCGGATGGCAAGCGCCGTTTTGATGGTTTGCAGGAAGCCAGGCGTACCGCCATCTTCGCGGTCTTCGATGCTGTCCACGTATTTGTGTTCGCCCCACGGATTGGTCCAACTTACCGTGCCGCCGCCCGGATGATCGGGCACCATGTTGTGGTACAATTTGCTGTTAAAGACCAATACACCCGATGTACCAGGGCCGCCCAAGAATTTGTGTGGCGAAAAGAAAATCGCATCCAGGTAGGCTTCAGGATCAGCCGGATGCATGTCTATGTTCACGTAGGGCGCCGAACAGGCAAAATCCACGAAACAAACGCCACCAGCGCGGTGCATGAGTTTCGCTACTTCGTAGTAAGGTGTACGAATGCCCGTGACGTTTGAACAAGACGTAATCGAAGCGATCTTCAACGTGTGGTTTCTATATTTATCGAGTAATGCCGCAAAACTGTCCAGGCACAGCAAGCCTTCGCTACAGGCCGGAATGACTTCAACGGTCGCAATTGTTTCCAACCAAGAGGTTTGGTTGGAATGGTGTTCCATGTGCGACACGAAAACCACCGGCCGTTTCTCTGCCGGAATGGCCGTGAAAGCTTTGAGGTTTTCGGGAACACGCAGGCCCAAAATCCTTTGGAACTTATTGATGACGCCGGTCATGCCGCTGCCATCGGTGATGAGCACATCTTCTTTCGAGGCGTTTACATGCCTTTTAATGATGTGTCTTGCCTCGTGGTACGCCATGGTCATTGCGGTGCCGGAAACCGTTGTCTCTGTATGCGTATTGGCGACGAACGGCCCGAAATCGTTTATGAGTTTTTCCTCGATCGGCCGGTACAACCTGCCTGATGCCGTCCAATCTGTGTAGACGATTTTCTTTTCCCCGAATGGCGATGAAAAAGTCTGGTCAATCCCGATGATTTGCTCTCGGAAAGGCTTGAAATATTGCTCCAAAGTAACAGCGGCTGTGGCAGGCATGGCTTGAAAATTTGGCCAAAGATAATCAAAAATCAAAAGTGCGATAACGTTTGCGCACGTCGAAATCTCTGGCTAGCTTTATCCTATGAAGCAATCGGCAGGAATTTTAGTGTATCGGGAAAGCGGCGGCCAACTGGAATTTTTCCTCGTGCATCCCGGCGGCCCGTTCTGGAAAAATAAAGATGTGGGCGCATGGTCTATCCCTAAAGGGGAATTTACCGACGACGAAAATCCGCTGGACGCCGCCGTCCGCGAATTTGCAGAAGAAACCGGCCACGAAATCGCCGGCGAATTTTTCGCGCTGAATCCGGTAAAACTAAAATCGGGGAAAACCATTTTGGCGTGGGCGGTCGAAGGCGATATCGATGCGAACGCCGTTGCAAGCAACACTTTTGAGATGGAATGGCCGCCGAAATCAGGGAAAATCATAACCGTGCCCGAAGTGGACAAGGCAGATTGGTTCAATGCCGACGACGCCGTACAGCGAGTCAACCCGGCACAAACCGCATTCCTCCTGGAAATCCAACAAAAAACCCGGCGCTAACCGGGTTTGCATTTTACAGTCTCGAAATCTTAAATCCCGGCAATCACTTTCATTTCGTCCATGATACGGAGCGCCAACGCATCGGCTTCGGCCTGCGATTTCGCTTCGGTATAAATCCGGATAATCGGTTCGGTGTTCGATTTGCGCAAATGCACCCAATTCTCGGCGAAGTCGATCTTCACACCGTCGATGGTTGAAATCTGCTCGTGTTTGTATTTGTCGGCCATCGTCACCAAGATTTTGTCCACGTCTATTTCGGGCGTGAGTTCAATCTTGTTCTTGCTCATGAAATACGCCGTATAAGTTTTGCGTAATTCAGACAATTTCATGCGTTTCTCGGCCAAGTACGTCAACAGCAACGCCACGCCCACCAACGCATCACGGCCATAGTGCAGCTCCGGGTAAATGATGCCGCCGTTGCCTTCGCCGCCAATGATGGCTTTGTTTTTCTTCATCAGTTCCACCACGTTCACCTCGCCTACCGCGCTGGCTTCATACGAGCCGCCGTGCCTTTCGGTCACGTCACGCAAGGCGCGCGATGACGACATGTTCGAAACCGTATTCCCCGGCGTCCGGCTCAAGACGTAATCGGCTACGGCCACCAAAGTATATTCTTCGCCGAACATTTCGCCGTCTTCGCTGATGAACGCCAGACGATCTACGTCCGGATCCACGACAATGCCCAAATCGGCCTTTTCGGCCACGACCAAATCGCAGATGTCCGACAAATGTTCCTTCAACGGCTCGGGGTTGTGCGGGAAATGACCGGTCGGGTCGCAGAACAATTTTACGACCTCCACGCCCATTTGCTCCAGCAAATTCGGGATGATCACACCGCCCGACGAGTTCACGCCATCCACGACCACCTTGAATTTCGCGGCCTGCACGGCTTCCACGTCCACCAAATGCATGTCGAGCACTTCGTCGATGTGGATGTCCATGTAGGCATTGTTTTCGGTGATTTCGCCCAGGTTGTCCACATCGGCAAAGTCAAAAGCTTCGTTTTCTGCAATCTGCAGGATTTTCTCGCCCTCGGCACCGCTCAGGAACTCGCCTTTTTCGTTGAGCAACTTCAGGGCGTTCCATTGTTTCGGGTTGTGCGAAGCAGTCAAGATGATACCGCCGTCGGCTTTCTCCAGCGGTACGGCCACTTCCACGGTTGGTGTTGTTGACAAGCCCAGATCGATCACATCGATACCCAGCCCAACCAACGTATTCACCACCAAGTTGTGGATCATCGGGCCCGAAATGCGCGCGTCACGGCCAATCACAACCGTCAGTTTTTCTTTGGCCGAATAGCCTTTGAGCCACGTGCCGTACGCCGCCGCAAATTTCACCGCATCGATCGGCGTCAGGTTATCGCCGGTTTTTCCGCCAATGGTGCCGCGGATACCTGAAATGGATTTGATTAAAGTCATAAAGGTTTGTTTTGTGTTATGGGCGTTGCCTCCGGCCGCGCTTTCCGCTACTATCTTTCGCTCGTCGCCTCGCAAAAGGATAACCGCTGCAATCGCTAACGCGGGCTTCCGCTTTCAAAATAAGTTCACGCAAAGATAAAAAGTTAACGTATTTAACACGGGGCAAATGCAGGTTTTCGATAACGTGGCACATTTTCCCGATGGAAAGTTTCCACCAGACTTCGTATATTTGAGCAACACGTCTTTTGTCTATCGACTTTCGACTTTCGACTTAAACTTATGAACTTCCTCGCCCACATCTACCTTTCCGGCAACAACGACTTGGTCAAGATCGGGAACTTCATGGCCGACGGTATCCGCGGGAAAGATTACGAATCGTTTTTGCCAGACATCCAAAAAGGCATTTTATTGCACCGCGCCATAGACACGTTTACAGACGCGCATCCTTTGTTCCGACAAGGCACCAAGCGGCTACACGAGAAATACCACCATTACGCCGGCGTCATCCTCGATGTATTCTACGACCATTTCCTGGCCCATAACTGGAGTTCTTATTCCACTGAAAAACTGGAAGATTACGCCGCGTCATTTTACCAATTGCTCGACGACAATCGCCACCTGCTTACTGACCGCACCAAACACATTTTGCCCATCATGAAAGCGCACAACTGGCTGGTGACGTATGCCTCCGTTGAAGGCATCGGCCAAATCCTGTTCAATATGGACCGGCGCTTGGGAAACAAGTCCAACATGTCGGCAGCTACGGCAGAACTTGAACAACATTACAAAGCCTTCGAAACTGAATTCACCCAATTCTTCGCAGATATACAGGAAATGGCCAACCAAAAACTACTTAACCTATGAAAAGATTTTTATCACTCATCGCGGTTTGCTTGCTGTTCGCCTGCAAATCACAACAAACCCCGTCTTACCCGACCGGGTTGCTGGCGCAAAAAGCCATGGTCGTGTCGGCGCGCGAAGAAGCCTCACAGATCGGGCGCGACATCATGCAGCGGGGCGGCAATGCTTTCGATGCCATGATTGCTACCGAAATGGCGCTGGCCGTAGCCTATCCGTACGCCGGAAACCTCGGCGGCGGCGGTTTTATGGTATACCGCACCGCAGACGGCAAAACAGGCGCGCTGGACTACCGCGAAAAAGCGCCTTTGGCCGCCACAAAAAATATGTTCCTGGATGAAAACGGCAACATCATCCCCGGAAAAAACACCGAAGGCGCGCTGGCCGTCGCGGTTCCAGGCACAATCGCAGGCATATTCGAAGTGCACAAAAAGTTCGGTTCCTTGCCAATGGCCGAAATCCTGAAACCGGTCATCGCACTGGCCGACAAAGGCATCGTCGTTACCAAACACGACGAAAGCCATCTCAATTCGGCACATACCGCGCTGGTGAAAATGAACGGGGAATCCAGCGTTTACGCAAAGAACTTTGTGGCTGGCGACATCATCAAGAATCCGGCATTGGCCGAAACGCTGCGATTGATCGCTACGAATGGCCGCGATGAATTCTACGACGGCGAAACCGGAAAAATCCTCGTGGCATATCTGCAAGCCAAAGGCGGGCTGATGACCATGAAAGACCTACAGCAATACGAAGCCGTATGGCGTAATCCTGTGCAATTTACCTACAAAGACCTCAACGTGATTTCCATGTCTCCACCCAGCAGCGGCGGCATCTGTCTAGGCCAAATCATGAAAATGGTGGAAATGTATGACCTGAATGGCTTCGGGTTCAACTCAGACGGCTACATCCAGGTTTTGGTCGAGGCCGAACGCCGCTCGTATGCAGACCGCAGTTTCTATCTCGGCGACCCTGATTTCGTGGCCATCCCGGAAAAACAGTTGCTGGACACGACCTATCTCAAAAGCCGTATGGGCGATTTTACTTTCGCGAAAGCCACCAAGTCCGAAAAAATCCAGCGTGGCTACATCAACCCACTCGAGAGCAATGAAACCACGCACTACTCCATCGTAGACCAATTCGGGAACGCGGTTTCCGCCACCACGACGCTCAACGGCGGATTCGGCTCAAAACTGTATTGCGCCGAACTCGGCTTTTTCCTCAACAGCGAAATGGACGATTTCAGTGCCAAACCGGGCCAGGCCAACTCCTACGGGCTTACCGGCGGCACAGCCAATACCATAGAACCGGGAAAAAGAATGTTGTCTTCCTTGACGCCAACCATCGTCGAAAAGAACGGAAAACTGTTTATGGTCGTCGGTTCGCCGGGCGGTTCCACCATCATCACATCGGTGCTTCAAACGATCTTAAACGTCTATGAGTTCGGGATGGCGATGCAGGTGGCCGTTGATGCGCCGCGCTTCCACCACCAATGGCTGCCCGACGAAATCAACTACGAACCGGGCGCCATAGGGCCAAACACCATGCAAGTCTTAACGCGAAAAGGGTACAAGTTCAACGACAAGCGCATGCCGATTATTGGAAAAGTGGACGCTATTTTGGTGTTACCGGATGGCAGGCTTCAAGGCGGTGCAGACTATCGCGGCGACGATACTGCGGCCGGATTCTAACCTGCCGCAAAGACGGCTGAATGACTTTTACTGCGGCCTTTGCGGTTAAAGAATTACCTTTGCAGTTCACATTTTTAAAAATGTCCAACAAAAAAGCGCCCTTCTTGAAAATTGCCTTCCGCAAGATCTTCAGGCATGTCGAAAATTTCTTCTTCATGCTCAAGGAGTTGCTGAACGAACGGCATTTCATCTACATTTCTAGTGTCATCGTGGCGTTATCTTGCGCGGCAGCGGTCATCGTGCTGAAGGCTTTCGCGCACCAGATTTTCGTCTGGGCCAACCTCATCAACGGATACTTGAAATTGCCGTACATCAACAGTTTACTCCCGATCGCCGGCATTTTGCTGACGGTTTTCGTCGTACGCAACCTTCTTGACGGGCACATTGATAAAGGCAGTTCCAAAATCCTGCATGCCGTGGCCAAGAAAGGCGGCTTCATCCCACGGAAACAGATGTACGCGCAAATCGTGACGAGTTCCTTGACGGTCGGTCTCGGCGGTTCGGCCGGACTGGAATCCCCGATTGTCATCACCGGTGCCGCATTCGGCTCCAACTATGCGCAACGGTACCGGCTGTCGCAGAAAGACCGCATCCTTTTGCTGGCGTGCGGTGTCGCGGCTGGCATCGGCGCAGCGTTCAACGCCCCGATTGCCGGCGTATTGTTCGCCATCGAAGTCATCCTGACCGATATCACTATTTCGGCTTTCATCCCGATTATTATTTCGGCGGCCACCGGCGCCTTGGTTTCCAATGTATTGCTGAACGAAGATATTTTGTTGTCGTTCAAACAGCAACTCGAATTCGACTACCGGAACATTCCTTACTACATTTTGTTGGGAATTTTGGCTGGATTTGTATCGGTTTACCACGCGCGGAATTTCCGGAAGGTGGAACATTTTTTTAACCGCATCCGCAACAAGGCCTACAAACGGGCGTTGTTCGGCGCATCGCTGCTGGCCATCATGATTTTCTTCTTCCCGACACTTTTCGGCGAAGGTTACGAAAGCATCAAGACACTCGCCGAGCCACATCCGGAGCAATTGCTCGACAATACCTGGCTGGAGCGTTTTCAAGGTAACCCGTGGATTTTTCTGGCGTTCATAGGTGCTGCGGTCATGTTGAAATCGTTTGCAACGGGAATAACGCTCGGCAGCGGCGGCAACGGCGGCAATTTTGCACCATCGCTATTCGTGGGTTCATACCTCGGCTTTGCCCTGGCCACAGCCATCAACCTGCTGGGTTTCACGCACCCGATTCCGGTGGCCAATTTTACGGTGGTGGGCATGGCCGGCATCCTGAGCGGGTTGTTTCATGCGCCGCTGACCGCAATCTTCCTCATCGGTGAAATCACCGGCGGCTATGGCCTGATGGTACCACTGATGATGGTTTCGTCGATCAGTTTTGCGGTATCGCGCCAGTTCGAGAAATATTCCATGGACGTGAAGCATCTTGCCGACAAAGGCGACGTCTTCACGAGCGACAAAGACAAGAACATCCTGTCAAACATTGACATACTGAGCCTCGTGGAAACCGATTGGCAAGTCATCAAGCGCGAAGACGGTTTAGAGTACGTCATCGATCTTTTGTCGACCACGCCACAAAAAGTCTTCGCGGTGACCGACCAAAAGAACCAGCTCGTCGGGTTGATTGATTTTGAACAGATACGCCCCATGATTTTCAATTCGTTCCGTGTGAAATTCACTCCGTTGGCCGACGTCATCTCGCAGCCGGCAGCCATTGTTTCACTCGATGAAGACGGCATCGAACAAATCATGAAAAAATTCGAGGATACCGGCGCCGCACTACTTCCAGTAGTCAACAACAAAAAGTACGTCGGATTTCTGCCTAAGCTGGCCATACTGGAAAGTTACCGTGAGAAATTCAAGGAAATGGTGATTGAATAGCGCCTTACATTTGCTGGTTTAAAGGCAACATTTTATGAAAATTTACGGTTTTCCCGCACCGACGTTAATCCTGAAAAAAGTAGCTTCGGGCTATGGGAAGGGGTGCATGGGAATTCCCTCGACAAAAATCTCGTCATCCGATGGCGGGAAAACCGGATGTCTTGTTAAATCTCACGAACTGTCAAGTCGCTTTTTTTTTCTGGTCGGGTAATCTCTCATTCTTGAATTTCTAGCCTTTTCCTACGCTATCGCTTCTTTCTTATTTCAGCGCAGCGGCCTTGCTTCTTTTTCCTCGACCATCGGCCATTCGTTAAATTACACACAACGCTTTTTTTCTTTCGGTTTGCCACTTTCTTCTTTCACTACATAACCGTACCTTTGCGTTTTACCATTCTATGCCAACATTTGACGAAAGCATCGAAGTCTTGGGTGCCCGCGCGCACAACCTCAAGAACATCGATGTTACCATTCCGCGAGAGAAATTAGTTGTCATTACCGGGCTTTCAGGTTCAGGAAAGTCGTCGTTGGCGTTCGACACGATTTACGCCGAAGGGCAACGCCGTTACATCGAGACATTTTCGGCCTACGCACGCCAATTCCTGGGCGGATTGGAACGGCCCGATGTGGACAAGATCGACGGATTGTCTCCGGTTATTGCCATCGAACAGAAAACCACCAGCAAAAGCCCGCGTTCTACGGTAGGCACGATTACGGAAATCTATGACTTCCTGCGCCTGATATTTGCACGCGCCGCCGATGCGCACAGCTACGTCACGGGCGAGAAAATGGTCAGCTATTCCGACGACCAGATCAAAAGCCTCATTACCCAGAATTTCACAGGAAAACGCATCAACATCCTGGCGCCGGTCATCCGGGCAAGGAAAGGCCATTACGGCGAGTTGTTCCAGCAAATTGCCAAACAAGGTTTTGTGAAAGTCCGCGTCAATGGCGAGATCAAGGATATTACGCCGGGCATGAAACTCGACCGTTACAAGACGCACGATATTGAAATCGTCATTGACCGCATGGTGATCGATGATTCCGAAGACAACCAGAAACGGCTGGCCGAAAGCATCAACACCGCCATGTATCACGGCGACGATGTGCTGATGATCATGGATCAGGATTCGGGTGCGACGCGGTTTTTCAGCCGGAATTTGATGTGCCCGACCTCCGGCGTTTCCTATCAGAATCCGGAGCCGAACAATTTTTCGTTCAACTCACCAAAAGGCGCGTGCCCGGTGTGCAACGGATTGGGCACGGTCAACGAAATCAACCTCAAGAAAATCATCCCAGACCCGAAACGGTCCATCAAACAAGGCGGTTTTGCGCCGCTGGGCGAATACAAGAATTCATGGATTTTCAAGCAACTGGAAACCATCGGCGAGAAATTCAAGTTCAAGATCACCGACCCGATCGAGAAGATTCCGGCCGATGCCATGCAAGTCATTTTGTTCGGCGGCCAGGATTATTTCGACATCGAATCGAAAATCGCGGGCGTCACGAAGGAATACAAGATTGAATTCGAAGGCATTTCCAACTTCATCAAGAACCAGTTCGACGAAAGCGATTCGGTATCCATCAAGCGTTGGGCGAAAGATTTCATGGACGAAGTGCCGTGCGGCGAATGCGGTGGCACGCGCCTAAAGAAGGAAGCGCTGTATTTCAAGATCAACGAGAAGAACATCGCAGAATTGTCGAACATGGACATCGCCGACCTGACGGCCTGGTTCGATGACTTGCCGAATCACCTGACCGACAAACAGAAAGCCATCGCCTCGGAAATCATCAAGGAAATACGCGACCGATTGCATTTTTTAATGAACGTCGGGCTCGACTACCTGGCCTTGGCGCGCAGTTCAAAATCGTTGTCGGGCGGCGAAGCGCAACGCATCAGGCTGGCCACGCAAATCGGGTCACAACTCGTGGGCGTACTTTACATCTTGGACGAACCCAGCATCGGGCTGCACCAACGCGACAACGAAAAACTGATCGCGTCGCTGGAACAATTGCGCGACATCGGGAATTCGGTCATCGTGGTGGAGCACGACAAGGACATGATCGAACGCGCCGACTATGTAGTCGATATCGGGCCGGCAGCCGGAAAACACGGCGGGGAAATCGTCAGTGAAGGCACGCCGAAACAAATCCTGAAACACCATACGCTTACGGCGCAGTATCTTAATGGCGAAAAAGAAATCGCGGTGCCGAAGAAACGCCGCGAGGGCAATGGCAAGTCATTGAAGTTGACCGGCGCCACCGGAAACAACTTGAAAAATGTATCCATCGAAATTCCATTGGGGAAACTCGTTTGCATCACGGGCGTATCGGGCAGCGGCAAATCGACGCTGATCAATGAGACGCTTTACCCGATCCTGAATGCCCATTATTTCAACGGTGTCAAGAAACCGGCGCCGTACAAGAAAGTGGAAGGATTGGAACACATCGACAAAGTCATCGATATTGACCAAAGCCCGATTGGGCGCACACCGCGATCCAACCCAGCAACCTATACAGAAGTCTGGGGCGAAATCAGGAATTTGTTTGCGATGACCTCGGAAGCGATGATCCGCGGGTATAAATCCGGTCGTTTCAGCTTTAACGTAAGCGGCGGACGTTGCGAGACCTGCGAAGGTTCGGGCGTGCGCACCATCGAAATGAACTTCTTGCCGGATGTGTATGTGGAATGCGAAACCTGTCAAGGCAAACGCTTCAACCGAGAAACCCTCGAAATCCGTTACAAAGGCAAGAACATTTCGGATATCTTAGACATGACCGTAGACGAAGCCGTCGTGTTTTTTGAGAATATCCCGAAGATTTACCGCAAGATCAAGACGATCCAAGATGTCGGGTTGGGCTATATTACGCTCGGGCAACAAAGTACGACGCTTTCAGGCGGCGAAGCCCAACGCATCAAGCTCGCCACCGAATTGTCCAAGAAAGACACAGGCAACACGTTCTACATCATGGACGAACCCACAACAGGCCTGCATTTCGAGGACATCCGCGTCTTGATGGAAGTCATCAACAAACTGGTCGACAAAGGAAATTCGGTGCTGATCATCGAACACAATATGGATGTGATCAAACTCGCCGACTACATCTTCGACATGGGACCGGAAGGCGGCAAAGGCGGCGGCACCGTAGTCGCTGTTGGAACGCCGGAAGAAATTGCGGGCAACAAGAAAAGTTATACCGCGAAATTTTTGAAAAAAGAATTATCTTAGCCCGCTTTTTAAAAATCTATTATGAATTTTGAATTATAAATTTTAAATGATTTCGACAATCTTTAATTTAAAATTCAAAATTTAAAATTTAAAATAATTCAAGTGAGATTAGAAGATTTCGATAACGACGAAGATAAAATCATCCAGGACAAGCTCAAGCAGAAAACCTGGAATGAGATCAGGACGAACGATTCCTGGGCAATTTTTAAAATCATGTCCGAATTCGTGAACGGCTATGAAACCATGGGCAGGATCGGCCCGTGCGTTTCGATTTTCGGGTCGGCGCGCACCAAGCCCGACAATCATTTCTACCAACTCGCCGAGCAAATCGCCTTCAAGATTTCAAAAGCGGGTTACGGTGTCATCACCGGCGGCGGTCCGGGCATCATGGAAGCGGGCAACAAAGGCGCGCACCTAGGCGGCGGAACGTCGGTTGGATTGAATATCGAATTGCCTTTCGAGCAGCACTTTAACCCGTATATCGACAAGGACAAAAACCTGAATTTCGACTATTTCTTCGTGCGCAAGGTCATGTTCGTGAAATACTCGCAAGGATTTGTGATCATGCCCGGCGGTTTCGGCACGCTCGACGAGATGTTCGAGGCCATCACACTCATCCAGACCAAGAAAATCGCCAAGTTCCCGATCATTCTCGTTGGTACCGAATTCTGGCGAGGGTTGATGGATTGGGTCAAGGACATCCTTGTGGAAAAATACGCCAACGTGTCGCCGGACGATTTGAAGTTGATAAAAATCGTGGACACTGCCGATGAAGTCGTGGAAGTGCTCGATAATTTCTACAAGAAATACAACCTCAGCCCGAATTTTTAACGTCTGTCGCAAGGCTATAGTGGCGGAAAATCCGTATCTATGCGTTTCCTGCTAACTGAAAAAGAATTGAAGCCCTGCCTGACATTCCTGCTTTCCTGTATTTGTTTGACGCTTTCGGCGCAACACCGCACGGCCATCACGGCAGTACTGGACGGAAAGACGTTGCATGTACGGCAACAACTCGTTTTCCGGAACGATTCCAATGATACGTTGCGGTCTATCGTACTAAACGATTGGAACAACGCCTATTCCGGCAAAGATACGCCGCTTTCCAAGCGATTTTCGGACGAATTCTCCCGAAGTTTCTACCGCGCCAATGCAGACCAGCGCGGCGACACGGCGTTGCATTCCGTAATCGACGGCAATGGCCAGATCGTGGCTTGGTTGCGAACGCCCGATCATCCTGATTTGGTGGAAATCGCTACCGGAAAAATCTTGCCCGGTCAGGAAATTTCCCTTTCGCTCGTGTATGAACTCAAGCTTCCCGACAGCCGGTTTACCGGTTATGGTTACGACGGCAAGGGAAACATCAGGTTGCGCGACTGTTTCCTGATTCCGGCGCGGTATGACGACCATCGGTTTGCCAGATACAGCAACGAAAACCTCGACGATTGCGCCAATGGCACGACCGATTTCGAAGTGACGCTCGCCGTTTCCCCGACGGTGCGTGTCGTTTCCGACTTGGATGTCATCCCTGCCGAGGAATCCGACGGGTTGAAAAGTTACCGTTTGTCTGGGGAAAATCGCGTGAAATACGACATTTTTATTGAGACGGAATCCAATTTCTCCAGTTTCAAGAACGATTTGGTGGAAGTACAAAACAGCATCGAGAGCAAGAAAATCGATGACATCCAGAAAGCGATTGTCGTAGATAATGTGGTGCGCTTTGTATCGGCAAATCTCGGGAAACCGGAGTTTGGGAAAGTCATCGTATCGCAAGCCGATTATGCCCAGAACCCGTTTTACGGGCTCAACCAGTTGCCGTCGTTCATCAATGTGTTCACCAACGAATTCATCTACGAGCTTAAATTCCTGAAAACCTATACCGACAAATACCTAAAGCAGCAATTAAGGCTTGATCCGCGCGCCGACAACTGGATTTTCGACGGCATCCAGATGTTCCTGATGATGCGTTACATCGACACGTATTATCCGCACGTGAAAATGACCGGCGGCTTGTCTTCCCTGAAATTGCTCAAAGGCTATGCGCTGATGAAAGAACCGTTCAACGGGCAATACAACTATTTCTACATGTTGATGGCGCGAAAGAATCTGGACCAACCCATCGGGATGGCAAAGGATTCCCTGATCCGGTTCAATGCGCAGATCGCCGGAAAATACCGCGCCGGGCTTAGCTTTAAATACTTGGACGCCTATCTCGGCGGCGATGCGTTATCGAAAAGCCTGCAGGAATTCCTCGCGCTGAACAAAACCCGCCAAACCAATCGCGCCGACTTCGAGAACATTTTGCGGAAAAACGCGCCGAAAAATATCGACTGGTTCTTCAAGACGGTTGTGGACACGCGAGACATCATCGACTACAAATTCGACGACGTCACGAAAACGCAGGATTCGATCCGTTTCACCTTGAAAAACCGCACGGGCGTTTCTGTCCCGATGCCTGTTTATGGCGTAAAAAAAGGAAAGGTCGTGTTCAAGCATTGGCTGGACGACGCCAAACCCGATAGTGTGTACACCTTTGCGCGCAACGGCGCCGACAAACTCGTGTTGAATTATGACAACGAAGTCCCGGAATTCAACCTGCGCAACAACTGGCGCAACCTCGAAGGCTTCAAACTCAACCGTCCGATAAAATTTACGTTCTTCAAGGATTTGGAAGATCCGGCCTACAATCAGATCTTGTTTGTCCCGACGCTGACATACAATTTATACGACGGCCTGACACCCGGCATCCGGTTCTACAACAAAACCATCCTGGACAAGGTTTTCGCCTACGACATCAACCCGATGTATTCCAGCAAAACCCAATCGCTTTCGGGTGCAACGGCACTGGTTTTCAACCAATACATCCGCGACAGCCGTTTGTATCATGTGAAATACTACCTGACCGGTTCGTATTTCCATTATGCGCCGGATGCGACATACCTGAAAGTCACGCCGTCTGTACAATTCCGGATCCGGGAAAACGATTTCCGCGACAACCGCAAGCAATTCGTGACCTTGCGCGAAGTCATCGTAGACCGGCAACCGACCGATTACATCATTACCGGTGATACCGAGAACTATGCGGTGTTCAACGCCCGATATTCCAATTCCAAGACCGAAATCGCGAGCCATTTCAATTTCACGACTGATTTTCAGGCGGCTTCGGACTTTGGAAAAACGTCCGTCGAAATGGGCTACCGCAAACTCTTCCGCAACAACCGGCAACTCGATCTGCGACTGTACGCCGGGACGTTCCTCTACAACAAAACTTCCGGCGACTATTTCAGTTTCGCGCTCGACCGCCCGACAGATTACCTCTTCGACAACAACTATTACGGACGTTCAGAAAGTTCCGGTTTGTTCAGCCAGCAATTGATCCTGACTGAAGGCGGATTCAAATCCAAACTCGAAGTCCCGTTCGCCAACCAATGGATCACGACATTGAACGCAGGCATCAACGTCTGGAATTGGGTGGAAGTGTATGCCGATGCAGGCTTCGTAAAAAACCATAATGCGGAAGCAAAATTCCTCTACGACAGCGGAGTGCGCCTGAATTTGGTGACCGATTATTTCGAATTGTATTTCCCGGTTTATTCCAGCAACGGCTGGGAATTGCAGGACAATTACGGCGAGCGCATCCGGTTTATCGTCACGCTCGACCCGAAAATCCTGGTGAACCTTTTCACGCGCAAGTGGTTTTGAGACATTTCCGTTAGCCGACAATCCGGCGGCTTTCATCGGTTTTACAACGATGTAGTTTGCACACGCACCGATTTTGGTTAAATTTGTGGCACCCGAACCAAAACGTTTGGAGAATCGACCCTAAAAAATCCGCGTATGACAGCCGCCACAACCGCAGCCCTTACTTTTGAAGATTTCAAGACCGAAGTATTAAAGGATTACCAGATTGCCATGACCAGCCGCGAATGCAGCCTGCTCGGACGCCGCGAAGTGCTCACGGGGAAAGCAAAGTTCGGGATTTTCGGCGATGGCAAGGAAGTGCCGCAACTGGCCATGGCCAAAGCCTTCCGCAACGGCGATTTCCGTTCGGGTTATTACCGCGACCAGACCTTTATGATGGCCATTGGGCATCTGACGATCCAACAATTCTTCGCGGGGTTGTACGGCCACACCGATCTGGCGCATGACCCAATGTCTGCCGGACGCCAGATGGGCGGGCATTTTGCCACGCACAGCCTCAACGAAGACGGTTCGTGGAAAAACCTCACACTACAGAAAAATTCCAGCGCCGACATCTCGCCTACCGCAGGTCAAATGCCACGTCTGCTGGGATTGGCGCAGGCTTCCAAGATTTACCGGAAAGTTTCTGGCATCAACAACGCCACAAATTTCTCGCTTTTGGGGAACGAAGTCGCTTGGGGCACCATCGGGAATGCCAGTACTTCAGAAGGCTTGTTCTTTGAAACCATCAATGCGGCCGGCGTATTGCAAGTGCCGATGGTGATGAGTGTCTGGGACGATGAATATGGCATTTCGGTGCACGCACGCCACCAGACCACGAAAGAAAACATCTCTGAAATCCTCAAGGGTTTCCAACGCGACGAACACGGCAACGGCTATGAAATCTTCCGTGTCAAAGGCTGGGATTACGCTGAATTGGTTTCTACATACGAAAAGGCCGGCCAGATCGCACGGGAACAACACGTGCCGGTTTTGATCCACGTCTATGAATTGACACAGCCGCAAGGCCACTCTACATCCGGTTCGCACGAACGTTACAAAGATGCAAAACGACTGGGTTGGGAAGCCGATTTCGATTGCATCAAGAAAATGCGCGAATGGATGATCGGGTTCAATTTGGCTACTGCGGAATCCTTGGACCAAATGGAAGCCGACATCAAGAAACAGGTGCTCGAAGGCAAGAAAGCCGCTTGGAATGCCTTTCTGGAAAGCATCAAAAACGAACAGGCTGAATTGGTTACCTTGTTGGAAAACATTGCCGAAGGCAGCGCCAATAAAGTATTCCTGAACAAGTTCGCAACGGATTTAAAAGACAGCAAAGAACCCATCCGCAAAGACATTTTGCAAACTGCCCGCAAGGCGCTGCGCATGGTCGTTGGCGAAAGCAGCCAGAAACAATTGGCCGACTGGATTACGGATTACACCGAAAGGACACAGCCACGTTTCAGTTCGCACCTGTTTTCGGAATCCGATAAAAACGTAGCATCCGTGAAGGAAGTTTTGCCGGTGTACGCCAGCGACGCCGAAGATGTGGACGGCCGATTGATCATCCGCGACAACTTCGATGCAATATTTTCAAAACGTCCTGAAGTGTTGATTTTCGGGGAAGATTCGGGCAACATCGGCGATGTGAACCAAGGCTTGGAAGGCATGCAGGAAAAATACGGCGAACTCCGCGTGGCCGACGCCGGCATCCGCGAAGCGACCATTCTGGGGCAAGGCATCGGCATGGCCATGCGCGGTTTACGTCCGATTGCGGAAATCCAATATTTAGACTACCTGTTGTACGCCATCCAGATCATGAGCGACGATTTGGCGACCTTGCAATACCGGACACGCGGCCGCCAGAAAGCACCGCTGATTATCCGTACCCGCGGCCATAGGCTCGAAGGCATCTGGCATTCCGGCTCGCCGATGGGCATGATTATCAATGCCATCCGCGGCATTCATGTATTGGTACCGCGCAACATGACCAAAGCCGCCGGGTTTTACAACGCGCTCTTGGACACGGACGAACCCGCGCTCATCGTAGAATGTTTGAATGGCTACCGTTTGAAGGAAAAAATGCCGTCGAACATGGGTGAGTTCAAGACGCCGATCGGTGTGGTGGACACCATCCGCGAAGGCAACGACATCACTTTGGTGTCGTACGGCTCGACGCTCCGATTGGTGGAACAAGCCGCGAATGAACTGCAACAAGTGGGCATCGACTGTGAAATCATCGACATCCAATCTTTGCTGCCGTTCGATACGGCGCACGATATCGCGAAAAGTATCGCCAAAACAAATCGTTTGCTCGTCATCGACGAAGACGTTCCGGGCGGCGCATCGGCTTTCATCCTGCAACAGATCATCGACGAACAAAACGCCTATGGTTTCCTGGACAGCAAACCGCAGACCTTGGCGGCAAAAGCGCACCGTCCGGCCTATGGCACAGACGGCGATTATTTCTCGAAACCTTCGGCCGAAGACATTTACGAGAAGGTCTACGCCATGATGCACGAAGCCAATCCGGGGAAATATCCGGCGCTTTACTAAAATTTCAATCCCGTGACCCGCGGGATATTTTTATGGCACGCGCTTTGGTAGCGGCGCGGCAACTTAAAACAATTTATCATGAAAAAAGTTCTCTTGGGTGCAGCCATCATCGCGGCACTCGCGTCTTGCGACAAGAAAGACAAACCGGCTGAAGACGGCGCTACGGCGAAAGACACGTTAACCACTGAAATGCCGGCTCCGGAAGCAGCCCCTGCCGCTCCGGCAGACACGACAGCCAAAGCAGAAGCCGACGGCACTTCGGTAAGTGTATCTAAAGACGGTGTCAACGTCACCACGACAGACGCAGACAAGAAAACAGAAGTGAAGGTCGACGCGAAGAAATAAGCGTTAAATTCTCTTTAAAGTAAAGGAACCAGCACCAAAAGTGTTGGTTTTTTTATTTATATTGGATAGTCAAAACGCAAAAAAATGCTCGCAGAACTATTGCAAACATGGCCTTCCGCATTCGTAATCAAGGCTGACGGAAAATACATCCCGGTGGATTTGTCCGTGAACAACCCAGACGTGCCTGTTGGCGCCACAGCCGATGCTTTCGAGGATTTCCTCGACGATTTCGTGAAAAAGAATACAGCATCGGTGGCCTACGGCGGCTATCTGGAACACCGGAACCTGTACCGCCGAAGCGGCATTTTCAACGATGAAGAATCTGCGCCGCGCGACATCCATATCGGGCTTGATTTGTGGGCGAAGGCGGGAACCGAAATCCATGCGGCGCTGGATGGCAAAGTCCACAGTTTCGCGTACAACGTCGGTCTTGGGAATTACGGCCCGACCATCATTTTGGAACACGACATCAACGGTATTCGGTTCTATACCTTGTACGGGCATTTGTCCGTGAAAAGCATCGAAGAATTGGAGATTGGCGACACCTACAAAGCCGGACAAGTATTGGCCTCCTTGGGCGATGCTTCCGTAAACGGCGATTACGCGCCGCACCTGCATTTCCAGATCATTAAGGACATCGAAGGCAATTTTGGCGACTATCCGGGCGTTTGTAGTGCAACCGATCTGGATTTTTACCGGTCGAATTGCCCCGACCCTAACCTATTGCTGAAACTTAACTTAATGGAATCGTTATGAAGAAATACGTCATATTGGTGCTGGTTTGCCTTTTGGCGCTTGGCGGCTGTAAATCCAAGAAAAATGCAACGGCGAGTACGGCCAAACCCAAAGAACCGAAAGTGGCGAAAGTGGCGCCCGAAAAAATCAATCTCGTCCAGAAAGACAAAGCTTACGAACTCGGCCGGCGCGTGTTGATGGCCTGCAATACATCGCGATTCAAGCCTTTTACGACCGAAGAAGCCACCGATAAAGTCATTGCGAAGGCTACGCCCGAAAGGCTGACCAAAACCTGCCACAACTTCCAGTTGAAATACGGCGATTTCAAAGGCGTGACGTTCATTGAAGTCGTGCACGACAAAAAGAACAAGGCCAACATTTACCGTTTCAAGGCGAATTATGAAAAGAAAATCGCCAACAAGGAATTGCGCGTGACCATGAACGAAAACAACCAGATGTCTGAGTTAAAATCACTAGATTGGCTGGATGAATACACCACAGATGGGAAACCAAAATCAAACGTTATTAAATAACTTCTATACCGCGTTCGCAGCGCATAACGGTACGGCCATGGCGGCATGTTATCATCCGGAAGCCGTATTTTCGGACCCGGCATTCGGAACATTGAACGCAAAAGAAGTGTGTGCGATGTGGCAAATGCTGCTCGAGCGAAGCGGCGGAAATCTCGATGTTTCCTTTGGTGATGTGCATGCCGATGCGCTAACCGGATCGGCCCGATGGACGGCAAAATACCTGTTCAGTAAGACCGGGCTTACGGTTACCAACAAGATTTCCTCGAATTTCGAATTCCGCGACGGGTTGATTTACCGGCAACACGACGACTTTGACTTTTACAAATGGGCGCGACAAGCCTTGGGCTGGAAAGGCGCATTACTCGGCTGGAGCGACTTTCTTCAGGACAAAGTACGCCAGCAGGCGCGCGCTTCACTGAATGCCTACATGGCCCGGCCTAAAAGTTAAATCCCCACGACAAGCTTTTGTCGTAGCGGAGTTCACCGCCTGAAACCGTAAGCGGACTGTCAAAATTGTTGGTGTAAAGTGCGCCGGTGCCCAAACCTTGCGGCATCGGGTTTTGTTGTAGGAACGTCCATTGCGCGATGGCGTTCAGGCCAATGTTGCTCTCCAGCGCCGAGGTAATCCACCAACCGATTCCGTATTTTTTTGCCAACGAAATCCACTCGGCGCAACCTCGAAAACCGCCTACCAGACTGGGCTTTAAGATGATGTATTGCGGCTGTATCTTCTGGAGTAGTTTTTCTTTTCCGGACATGGCGAACATGCCGATAAGTTCTTCGTCGAGTGCGATCGGGATGGGCGTTTCTGTGCACAATTGCGCCATGGCTTCGATTTGATTCGGCTTTATCGGCTGTTCGATGCTGTGGATGCCGAACCGGGAAAGCCTATCGATTTTTTCTGACGCATCTGTTGCGGAAAATGCGCCATTGGCGTCCACGCGGATTTCTATGGTTTTGGTGTCGAACCTGTCGCGGATGGAACGCAGTAAATCGAGCTCTGCTTCGAAATCAATTGCGCCTATCTTTAGTTTGACGCAACGGAAACCCTCGGCCAGCTTTTGCTCGATTTGTGTTCGCATGAAATTGGCATCGCCCATCCAGACCAAGCCGTTGATGGGAATGTGTTGCGTGCCATCTGTAAAAGCGGACGGAAAAGGCACGAACGGATTGGCGGCTTCCAAGGAGCGGAATGCGGTTTCAATCCCAAACTGGATCGATGGGAACGCCATCATCGCTTCCCACAACACAGCTTCGCCCAAATGGATGTTGCCGCAAACCCATTGCAGTTTCTCCTCGTAATCCGGACGGTCATCGATGCTCAGTCCGCGCAGCAGGCCGCACTCGCCAATGCCGCGTTTGCCGCCGGATTCCAAGATGAGGAAATAGGTTTCTTTCTCGGTCATCACGCCGCGCGACGTGCCCGAAGGACGCTTGAACTGAAGGATGTATTTTTTATACGTTGCTTTCACGGGAAAACGGTAGCCCTAGCCCGGATGGAAACGGCATCCTTTTGCATAGCGGAGCGGCGCAAAAGATACAGTGGACAGCCGGATCAGCTCCTGAAAAATTACAAATCGATGGATTGGCCGATGTCGAGCAGCATTAAATCCTTGCCTTTGTCGTAGAATTTCCGGATGGCGTCTGCCTTGTCAATGACGATGTAGCCGAACGTGTCGTAGTGGTAGCCCATTACTTTGTCACATTGCACGAAATCCGATGCGGTAATGGCATCGTCGATGTCCATCGTGAAATTGTCTCCGATCGGTAAAATGGCCAGATCGAGCTTCGTGCGCATCGGGATGAGTTTCATGTCCATGGTCAAGGCCGTATCACCGGCGATGTAAATGTTCTTGTGTTCGCCTTCGATGACAAAACCGCCCGGATTGCCGGCATACGTGCCGTCGGGCAGGCAGCTGGAATGGATCGCCGCCACGTATTTCACCTTGCCGAAATCAAAGACTTTGCTGCCGCCGTGGTTCATCGGGTGTGTCGTGAAACCTTTGGCCGCGTAGTAGTCTGAAATTTCAGCGTTGGAAACGATGGTGGCGCCGGTGCGTCTGGCGATGGCTTCCACATCGAGCACGTGGTCGCCGTGGCCGTGCGTGACCAGAATGTAATCGGCTTGGAGCGTGTTGATGTCTATGTGCGCGGCTTTCGGGTTCGCGGAAATGTACGGATCGACAATCAGGTGTTTGCCGCCGACTTCAATCCCGAGCGATGCGTGGCCGTAATAAGTAATTTTCATGGCTATTGGTTGATTTGATTGGACGTTGCGTTGACGATCTGGACGATGATGTCTGAAAAGAAATAAATGAGCGACAAGGCCAGAATCGTGGAAATCAGGAATGTGCTGATGGCGAGTTTCTTCAGTTCAGGATCGAGCATACGCGGTTCGGTTGCCTTTCTGACCCGACCCAAATGTTTGAGGAGCGGAATGTAAATCAGCAGGAAAAAATACAGGTCAAAGTTGAAATGTTCCGGATCGTTGTCTTTCGAAAAATCGAAGATGATCGTAAAGACGACGAACAACACCATCGCGGAAACCACTAGGAAATAATGATAAATCTTGGCTTTTTCGCCACCGATCTTGACGACGAGCGTGTTCTTTCCGGCCTTTCGGTCTGAGACTTCGTCGCGCATGTTGTTGAGATTCAGCACGCCGACACTCAAAAAGCCGATGGCCGTTGCAGGTAAAACCAGCAGCGGATCGATTTCCTTCAAAATCATGAAACTCACGCCCAGTGTAGAAACCAGCCCAAAAAACACGAACACGAACACATCGCCGTAGCCGCGGTACCCGTAAGCCGTATTGCCCACGGTGTAACGGATGGCCGATGCAATGGCGAGTGCGCCGAGTGTCAAAAAGACCAACGTATATATCAGGTTGCTGTCTTTAAAGGAGAAATAGATCAAGGTCACGGCCGCGAACATGGTCAAAACCGACGTCAAATAAAGCGCGCGTTTCATGGCTTGAGGTGAAATCGTACCGCTTTGGATGGCGCGTTTCGGTCCGATGCGCTCGTTGTTGTCGGTGCCTTTTATGCCGTCGCCGTAATCATTGGCGAAATTCGAAAGGATTTGTAACAGCAAGGTCGTCGCCAAGGCCGACAACACGATCTTCCAGTTGAAAATCGATTCAGACATCGCGTAAAAACTCCCGAGGATAATCCCGGAAACCGATAACGGCAAGGTGCGCAGGCGCGCGGCTTCGATCCAGTGCTTCATTTTAATTGACAATTGATAATTGATAATTGACAATTAGGCCGACTATCAAATAATTATTGTTTCTTGTTTTATCCATGTTCTCAAAATTGTCAATTGTACATTGTCAATTTTCAATTGATTACATCCAATTCACATCGCTCGATTCCATTTCATAAAGCCACATGTTCACGTGCTGCTTGATGACGGTGAAATTGCCGAGCGCAAACGAAATGTTGCCGCCGGCAGTGTGCAAGGTCAGGTAACCGATGTCGATGCCTTTGTGCCAGAACAATTGTGAGGTCGTAATGGCCTGTATCTTGGCGGGTTCCACGATTTCATGGCTGATGTCCCAAGCGCCGCTTTGCTTGATGATGAACCGCTCCCCGATAAACAACCGGTAGTTCCTGAAGCCGAAAAACAGTACCAGGAAAATCGGTGCGGCGTAAATCCCGGCCAGAAACGCAAATTGTTGCACCATTGGCACCTTGGCGGCCACGATGAAAAATGCAGTTAAAGGTAATACAATGGCAAGGAAAATTGAAAACACCAGTTTACGCCAGTTCGGACGCAGCATCAGTCCTTTTTCGGGCACGACGCCGTACAGCAGCTTGAGCAGGCCGTCGCGCTCGGCTTCGTTACAGCCGGGAATGTCGATGTGCTGGCTTTTGTGTTCCTCCTGCCCGCTCGTGGCCTGCCGGATCTGTATGCCGAGCACATTGAGTTTCTTCTGGAAGTAATTTCTCGTGATGGTCACCAGTTGGACTTTCTCGGGTTTGATGATCGTATTGCGGGTGTTGATCAATCCGAAAGACAACATCAAGGAACCGCGCTGGCGCGAAATCCGGTATCCGAAATACTTCACGACCGTGCGCACCAAGTTGATGAGCAAAATGAGCACGACGAAAAACAGGAACAACATCGCGATGGTATTGGTTGCCAACTGCCTGCCGACGTATTGGTCAAACTTGTCCGGGTCGAGCACTTCGTCGTCAAAGAAATGGCGCAGGTTGTCGTACAAAGTCACGATGAACACAAAAATCAGCCAGAAGGTCTTCATGTAGTTGGACGTCACGCCTACTTTAATCAGGCTGAGCAGCCCAATGGAAACAAAAGGCTTCTCCTCGACAGATTCGGGTGTGACGTCGGCGCTTGGCGAAACCACTTGACGCTTTTCATTGTCGAGCAATTCCGACTTGAGTGCCAAGGCCAGCGGATGCGTCACGGCTTTAATCTTGGCTTCCTCGGTCTGGCTGCCGGCCGTATCGATTTCGAGCCCGTGGACGCCAATGATGCGTTGGATGAGCGACTGCGTGATGTTGACCTGTTGGATTTTGTCAAGCGCGATGACCGTGCGCGATTTGTTGAACACGCCTTCGGAAATGACGAATTCTTCGTTCGCGTCGTCCAGGTAAAACGTGAAGTTGCGCCAACGCAGGAAAGCGCCGATGCAAATGGTGATGAACAGCGCTGCCGCGATTCCAGCAACGACAAGCCCGTTCATGGCGTTGGGTTTTAAGAGATAGATGACGAAAAATGGACCGAGGCCGCGCACGAAATGCCTTGCCGTATCGGCAAACATCACAATCACGCCAATGGGCGATTGCCGTTGCGGCTGTCGGAAATCGGGCGTCATCAGAGTTGCTTTTGGATTTTGCCCATCAGGAGTTGCTTGATGTCTTCGGCGTGCGCTTTGGCAATGCCGGGAATCTCGATATCGCTTTCCTTGCCGCCTGCGGTAAAGATTTCCACCTTGGCCAGCCCGAACATACGTGAAATCATACCTTCGTGCAACGCCACGTGCTGGATGCGGTTGTACGGAATAACGATGGTTGAGGTGGCGATGATGCCGCTGCGGAACAACACATCATGCGTCCTGAATGCGAATCCTTTCTTCTTGAACCCGATACGCATCAGCAGCAAATTGAGTTGCAACAAAACGACGTAACCCAGCACCGGCCATAGGGCATGCGCTGCCACTTCATCGACGAAATAAATCATCGCACCCAAACCCAATCCTAAAATCAAGTAGAAAATACCATAGCTAACGAGCAGCACCGTCCAGTATTTCGGGTGCAGCGGTTCAAAAGGCACCGCCTCAAACCGTGGCAAATTTCTGGTGTCAATTGGTTCATTCGTGAATTCTTGCATTCGCCCGCCGTTATCCATTATTAATTATTAATTATTCATTATTCATTGCCTACGGAATCCACTTCTTCTCAAAATTCGGTTTCCGTTTCTCCAAAAACGCGTTTCGACCTTCCACGGCTTCATCGGTCATATACGCCAAACGCGTGGCCTCGCCGGCAAACACCTGTTGCCCAACCATACCGTCGTCGGTCAGATTCATGGCAAACTTGAGCATCTTGATTGAGGTTGGCGATTTGGCTAGGATTTCCTGCGCCCATTCGTACGCCGTGGCTTCGAGTTCGTCATGCGGAATCACGGCGTTGACCATACCCATTTCGAATGCTTCCTGCGCCGAATAATTCCTGCCGAGGAAAAAGATTTCGCGGGCTTTCTTCTGCCCGACCATTTTCGCGAGATAGGCCGATCCGTAACCGCCGTCGAAACTCGTCACATCGGCATCGGTTTGTTTGAAGATCGCGTGTTCTTTGCTGGCCAGCGTGAGGTCGCACACCACATGAAGGCTGTGTCCGCCACCGACCGCCCAGCCCGGAACGACCGCAATCACGGCTTTCGGCATGAATCTAATCAGTCTCTGGACTTCCAGAATATTCAAACGGTGCATGCCGTCGTCGCCCACATAACCCTGGTGGCCACGGGCTTTCTGGTCTCCGCCGCTGCAGAACGAATACACGCCATCCTTAGGCGACGGGCCTTCCGCAGACAGCAAAACAACGCCGATAGACGTGTCTTCCTGTGCGTCGTAAAATGCCTGGTACAATTCGCTGGTGGTTTTCGGGCGGAATGCATTCCGGACTTCCGGACGGTTGAAGGCAATACGCGCCACACCGTTGCATTTCTTGTAGGTGATGTCTTGGAATTCCTTCGCGGTTTTCCAGTTAATTTCGGCCATGCGGTCTTGATTTTACCGTAAAAATAATACATTTACGTTTCTATTCTAAACAAAAAAACATGAAAAGGATTTTGCTGTCCGGCGCCATGATTTTGGCCGCGATATCGGGCAATGCCCAAAAGTATGAATTCCAAACCGTTACCGATATTTCCTGCACACCGGTAGTTTCGCAAGGCCAGACCGGCACGTGCTGGAGCTTTTCCTCGACGTCTTTCCTGGAAGCCGAAATCATCCGTACGAGCGGAAAGAAAATAGACTTGTCTGAAATGTATAATGTGCGCCACACCTATCCGAAAAAAGCCTGGAATTACATCATGCGACAAGGAAACGCGCAGTTTGGCGAAGGCGGGCTCAACCACGACGTCATCAACAGCGCCTTGGATTTCGGCATTGTCCCGCAATCTGCGTATTCAGGTTTGAGCAACGGGCAAACAAGTTATAACCACAGTAAGATGGTGCAGGAACTCGAAACGTTGGTCAAGGCCAACGCCAAGAAACCAGAGGCCGATTGGCAACAAAAAGTCGCGGCGATACTGGACGCGAATATGGGCAAAGACGTCACCGAATTTGTCTACGAAGGCAAGACTTATACACCGAAATCATTTCTTGCGATGACCGGGCTCAAACTAAATGATTATGTGACGGTTACTTCTTTTACACACCGGCCATTCTACAGCACGTTCATCCTGGACATTCCGGATAATTTCGCCTACGGAAGTTTCTACAACATCCCACTCGATGAATTCGTGAAAGTGGTGGACGATGCGCTCGCCAAAGGCTACACCGTTGCGCTCGATGCGGATGTGAGCGAAAAGACGTTTTCCGGCCAAACCGGTGTTGCGGTCATACCGGAAAACGACGCCGATGCGAAAGCCATCCTGACCGAAATCAAGCCGGAGAAAAACGTGACACAGGAATTCCGCCAGCGTGAGTTCGAGAATTTCAATACCACCGATGACCATTTGATGCACATCGTCGGCAAATTGAAAGACCAAAAAGGCAACATTTATTACAAAGTGAAGAATTCCTGGGGCAGCAACACCGCAAATGGCGGATTCATCTACATGAGCCTTCCGTACTTGAAACTGAAGGCGATTTCAGTGATGGTGAACAAAGACGCGATTGATGGCGCGTTGCGGAAAAAACTGGAAATTAATTGACAATTAATGATCGATAAAAAAAAGGTTCAGCAAGCTGAACCTTTTTTTTTGGACAATATGGACGTTTCCGTTGTCAAATATCCCTTAATCTATTAAATAAATCCCATCTGGCTTAATCTCAATCTTCTTTTCCTTATACAAAAACCCGATGGCTTTCTTGAAGGTTTTCTTACTCATCTTGAGTACACTTTTGATGTCTTCGGGGTGTGAATCGTCATTCAGGCGCAGGAAACCTCGGTTGGCGCGGAGTTCTTCGAGGACTTTCTCAGAGCTTGGTGCCACACCTTCGTAACCCGGTTGTTGCAGGGAAATGTCGAGTTTGTTATCTGGCCGGATGTTCTTGACGTAGCCGATCATGCGGTCGCCGGGTTTGATGCCGTCGTCATAAATTTCGTTCTTGTAGAGCAATCCTTTGTAACGCTCGTTGACAATGACGTTTACGCCGGCTTCGGTGATGTGGGAAATGATCAAATCAACCTCATCGCCCAATTGTATTTTCAGGTTGTCGTTGCTCAGGAACTGATTGGTCTTGCTCGAGGCGACAAGCCTTCCGGTTTTTTCGTCGAGATACAGATATACCAGATAGCGCTTGCCTTTCTCCATTTTGCGCGCCTGCTCCCGGAACGGCACGAACAAGTCTTTTTCCAAACCCCAACCCAGGAATGCGCCGAGTTCATTGGTGTGGTTTACGCGCAACAACGCAAACTCATTGATGTAGATGTGCGGCTCGAGTGTTGTGGCTACCGGGCGTTGCTCGTGATCGAGATAGACGAACACCGTCACTTCCTGCCCGATTTCAAATTGGTTCGGGACATATTTGTTGGGTAAAAGGACTTCGTTGCCGTCCCGGTCTTCGAGGTAAAGCCCGAACTGGGTCTGGCGTGCAATGGTAAGCGTATTGTCTGTTCCGATGTGAATCATGCCGCAAAGGTACGGTTAAAAAGGCCAATTTCCAGCAGGCGAAATCATTCGCGGTTAGGCCAAATGCTCGAAATACTTCTTCAGGATTTTGTCGTTTTCCTTTTCCGGGGTAAAAATTTCCAGAAGACAAGGCCTTTTGTTGGCCGCATAAAACGCCGGAAGGTTGCGCTCCAACGATGTAAAGTCGGTCGCCGAATAATAATCCAACCCAAACAAATCCGCCAGCGGTTTCGCGGTAAGGCCGTGCGACGTCTCGAAATAAGTATTGAACGTGGCGTTTTCCTGATGGCCCGGCAAAATCCTGAAAATCCCGCCGCCGCCGTTGTTCACAAGGATGATCTTGAAGTTATTCGGGATGTAATTGTTCCAAAGCGCATTGCTGTCGTAGAAAAACCCGATGTCGCCGGTGATGAGCACGGTTGGTTTCCCGCTCCCGATGGCCGCGCCAATAGCCGTAGACGTGCTGCCGTCTATCCCGCTGGTGCCGCGGTTACAGAACACTTGTATCGTGGGGTTAATCGGAAACAACTGCGCATAACGTATGGCCGCGCTGTTGGATATCTGGAGTTGGCTTTTTTCCGGCAACGTCGCGATTAAATGCCCGTACACAGAAAAATCCGAAAACGGCGCGGACTGTACAAACGCGTCGTGCCTGCGCTGTCTTTGGCCGACCACTTTCTCAAAATTCCCAGCGTACGCGCTCGCGACCTCTTTGGTGAACGGCAAAAGCAACTGGAAAAATTCGTTCGGTGTACATTCGAAATGCTTGCTGAGGCTGCCGTAGGTGTCATATGCCCGGAGCGGATCGACGTGCCAATGGTGTTCCGGCTTGTATTGGCGCAGGAACGATTTAATCCTCTTGGACACCACCATGCCTCCGAAGGTAATCAGGATTTCAGGTTGGAACATTAAAAAATCCTTGGCGGCAAAAGGCGTGATGATGCGGTCTATGTGCTGTACGAATGACGTTTGATGGAGGTTTGACGTACACTCTGTCATAACGACGACAGACGGATCGGCGGCGAGTTTGTCCAGGATTTCACGGTCGATTTCATCAGGTTCATTCACCCCGACGAGCACCAACTTGCGCGAGGCCGCATTCCAGATATTCGTGTGTACGATAAGTTCGTCCACGGGAATCGATTTCAGGACTTTTGCGATGGCCGAAATCGTGGCGTCCACAATGGGTTTGCGCGTGGTTTCGTAAAGCGGTTCCTCAAATGGCGCATTGATGTGCACCGGCCCTTTTTTGGTGAACGATTTATTGATGGCGTTGTTGATCTCGGCGTCGTTCTCCGCCGATGCCTCGGGCGTCAAGTTCGCGTTGTACAAAGAGTGGTTGGCGAGTGCATTCTCCTGACGGATGGTTTGCCCGTCGCCGATATCGATCATGTGCGGCGGACGGTCGGCGGAAATCACCACCAGCGGAATCTGGCTGTAGAACGCTTCTGCGAACGCGGGATAAAAATTGAGCAGCGCCGAACCCGAAGTGCAGATCACAATTGCCGGTTTCCCGGTTTGCTGCGCAATGCCCATCGCAAAAAAAGCAGCGCAACGTTCGTCGGGCACGCTGTAACACGTAAAGTGCGGATTGTTGGTGAAGCCAATCGTCAAGGGCGCATTCCGCGATCCGGGCGAAATCACGACATTGACAAGCCCTTTGGCCTGGCAAATCTGGATGATGCTTTGCGCCAAAGGTATTTTCGGGTAAATCATTCGTTTATTTTATGGGCCATGCGGCATAACAAATTTAACATTCAAAAGCGAATAAGCCGCACAAACAAGCAAACTTTTTATCTTTGGAAAAACCCCTGACTATGGATGTTTCCATCAGGCCCGCAACCCTGACAGACGTGCCGGCCATTCTCGAAATCGTCAACCATGCCATCGTAAACTCGACCGCTATCTATGACGAAGCGGCGCGGACATTGGCCCAGCAACTCGATTGGTTCCAACAAAAACAGCTGTCGGGCGATCCGGTATTGGTGGCGGAATTTGACGGGAATGTCTTAGGGTTTGCGACTTTTGGCATTTTCAAACCCAAAGTCGGCTATCGTTATTCGGTGGAGCATTCGGTTTATGTGGCGTCGGAAATGACCGGAAAAGGCATTGGGCGGCAACTGCTTACCGAACTGATTGACATCGCCCGGAAGAGAAACATCCACACCATGGCGGGTTACATCGACAGCGACAACGCCGGAAGCATCGCCTTCCATGAGCAATTCGGATTTGAGAAAGTGGGCGAGCTCAAGGAAATCGGGTTCAAATTCGGGCGTTACCTCAACGTCACGCTCATGCAGCGCTTCCTCTAGCGGATGACGTTGAACGTGATGAACACCGTGATGATGAATAGAAAACCCAGTCCCGTCAAAAAGACGATATCCGCGATTTTTTCGTAGTAACGCGCGGGCTCATTTGTTTTGCGCATCGATAGATACGACAGCAAACTCGCGGTCATGAACATCAATATGGCAACGGCCGTCAATTCGTCGATGATTGAAGTTTCGTGTCTGTCAGAAAGCCGTAGCGACGTCAGCACGACGAAGCAAAGCCCCAGCAGCGTGGAAGAAGCCGTTAAGATGTGCGGGAAATTGTTGCGGTCGGCCATTTAGGATTTGATCCAGTCGATGATGGCTGCATCGGTGGGCAATGTCTGCGGCGGGATGACTTTCACCAAATAGCCGTTTTCATCGATCAGGTATTTCTGGAAATTCCACGCCACTTCGGAATCCTGCACGCCATTCTTTGCCTTCTCGGTCAGGAAATGGTAAATCGGTGCCATGTCTTTTCCTTTGACGGAAATCTTGGCCATCATCGGGAATGTAACACCGTAATTGCGCTCGCAAAATGTGGCAATCTCCGCGTTCGTGCCCGGTTCCTGTTGTCCGAAGTTGTTGGCCGGAAACCCGACGATGACAAAACCTTCGGATTTATATTTCTTGTAAATCGCCTCCAGGTCTTTGTATTGTGGCGTCAGTCCGCACTCGGAAGCCGTATTGACCACCATGACTTTCTTGCCTTTCAGACTGGCGAAATCGAAGGTTTTCCCTTCGAGCGTATTGACCGTGAATTGGTGGATGCTTTTCATGTCCTTGTTTTTTTTCTGTGCCGACGAATTAGCCGCGAAGCCTACCGTCAGCACCAAGATCAGGGTTGCAGATGGTTTTTTCATGGACACGAAGATAGTAAAATCAGGTCAGGATTTGATGAATTTAACCGAACCTTGGCTTGTGTTGAGCAGGTAAACACCCGACGGCAATGCAGATACATCGATGGGCTGGCCTGGCACTGCGTCAAATTCCTTTACTTTCTGCCCAATCATATTGTAAATCACGCCCGAAACGTCTTCACCCGACAGGTATAACATTGCTTGCACCGGATTGGGCCATAGCACGATGTCGCTGTCGGAAACTTCCGGATTTCCTAGTACCGCCGATATTTTCCCGATATAAGGATAAAGGGTTAGGCCCGGCACTTCGTGCGAAAAGGAATCGAACGTCGCGTTGCCGCGTGCCATGCCCGACACGACGATGCCGCCGTTGCCATCGAACGCAACCCCATCCACACGATCGTGGCTTGCGCCGCCAAACGTCTTGGCGAAAAGCAGCGTGCCATCGGGATGGTATTTGAGCAATATGCCGTCATTGGAGAACCCCTGCCCTAGCGTGGCAATGCTTTCGGTCCAAGCAATCGAATTGCGCGTACTTCCCGCGAAAACCACATTGCCCTGCGCATCCACATCAATATAATCACGGCCGCCCAGTGATACGGTTCCTGTATTGCCAGAGGGCACTTCGGCCACCCATTGGAAGTTCCCGGCGGCATCCAATTTCGATACGAAAAAGTCTCCAAAACCGGCGCCCGGGCCTTGCGCCGTGATGTTCCCGAATACCGCGGCCACATTCAGCGCAGACGCGAAATAGACCTGATCGGGCGTATTGACCTTAACTTGTGGCAGTGAACACGTAAAATCTTGGATGTAACGTACCCATTGGCAGGTGCCGTCCGGCGTATATTTCACGATGTATCCATCATAAGCAAGGTCGTTCGGGAATGGCGTGCCGGCAAATTGGGCGTTGGTCTCTGCACACGAACCCGCTATATAAATATTGCCTTCTGTGTCGATGTCAACCGATGAAAGCAGCGTTGCCTGTTCATTGGTAATGGTGAGTTGCGGCTGCCCGTCCGGAGACAGTTTCTGGATGTAGGAATCCATGAAATTATCATAGCCGATGTAAACGTTACCTTGCCCATCGGTTGCGAGGGCGCGGAAGTACGGTTCAAAAGAGCCCGTAATTACGGGCGTATAATGCCAGAGTAAATTTCCGGCGTCATCAAATTTGGCCAGCAACGGCTGGACGCCCTGGGCTGTGGTCGACAAGGTTGTATCGCCGATGGTGATGGTGTTGATATAGCCAATGACCATAAACAGATTCCCTTGATGATCGCACGCCATGTCATAGACATTTACCCGTCCGGTGAGCAACTTCTCGAATTGTAGCGCGCCGCCGTTATCGTATTTATGGAACAGCACATCGCCCATAATATCGGTGTAAACATAAGGATTGCCTTTGAATCCTGCCAAATAGACATTTCCCGATAGATCTACCGTTACCGGATAACCGACCATATCCGGATTCAGGTTTAAATCGATGCTGGCCACATTGAGCCATTGGAACGTTTGGCTTTGTACCGAAAGTGATAATAAAACGAAAAGATAAAACTTCTTCATGCGGTTGGTTTTCCATCAAAATTAGCAATCATGCTGACGCGTCGCAACAATTTATCACAAAATTGAGGGCATGTTCACCCTATGTTTACCTTAAGAAGGATTTAATCTTTGTTCAATGCCGTTAACCCATTAAATTTCGTATCTTGCGGAGCGAGTGAAATAACCCAAATTTATTTCCTATGTTCAGACTATACCCCGGTGAGGAATTCAGGGAAATACCCTTGAAAGTCCCCCCAAAGCGGCGATATGCCGTTTCCAACTATGGCCGATTGTTGAGTTTTTCTAAAGAATTCAGCGATGGGCGAATCCTTAAAGGCGCGCGATCCGACGGCTATCCGACCCTTGCGTACAAGACCTATAACAACGGAAAACCGAAATGCCACTGCTATTTCATCTACAGATGGGTAGCCGAGTTTTTCATCCCGAAAACGTCCGACGATCAAGTGTTTGTGTTGCACCTGGACCACACGCGCGACAATGACAAAGTTTCCAACCTTGCCTGGGCCACGAAAGAAGAAATGCTGGCGCACTACAACAAAAGCCCGCATGTGATCAGGGCAAGATCTGTGAAACGACGCTATGGCAAAGGCTTGAAACTCACCAGTACGCAGGTCATTCACATCAAGAAACGGTTGCAGGACCCGAACCGCAAGACGCGGATTAAAATGCTGGCCAAGCAATTCGGTGTGAGCGAGATGCAAATCAACCGCATCCGTACCGGCGAAAACTGGGGTCACATCAAGGTTTAGCCTAACATAAGACAAAACAAAAAGCCTTTTCAAGATTTTGAAAAGGCTTTTCTACTTTGCAACTAACTAAAACCAAAAAACAACTATCTCTTGATGACGCGGCGGGAAATGACTTCCTCGCCCTCGGTCAGAATTACATTATAAACACCCGGCGGAAAATTTTGTCCGAGCTGAAGGTTTGGCAACGCTTCTCCCGTGGTACGGTGCGATTCAAGCAACCTGCCGGTCATGTCGTATATCTTCACCCCTATTTGATCGGCCGACGACACGGCATCGATGCTGAAATAATCTTCGAACGGATTCGGGTAAACCGACGGGGCAAACGCAATTTCGTGGGTATTTCCGTCGGATATGCGCGTTGGAACACCCGGTGTGGTTACGTCGCACGGTTTTCCATACGGAGTGAACACGCCGTCGAGCTTCACGGAAACCCTTACGGTATAAGCCGTGTTGGATTGCAATCCGGTGAACATATTCAAACTGTAGCAACGCTGCGTGCGCGTAATGTATTGGACGTAACCCAACTGGACGTTTTCGAGTTTGAAACGGTAATGTGTTGCGTTCGGATAGTTATCGGCATACATCAATTCCGACAGGCTCGGCCCGACCAACTCACACTGCGAAAGCTGGATTTTCGGCGTCGGGACAATCGTCGTGAAAATGGTACAGAATGGCCCGTAAGGCAAGTACGTACCGGACGGATCTTTCACCGAAACCTCAATTTTGTATGGTGTGTTGTATTGTACGCTCGAGAGCATCGTCATTTGGAAATAACGCACCGGCCTGTCCAGAATTTGCACTTCAGAAGTGTTGGTCATCGTCGTGATCTTGAATCGGTAACCCAATGCACCCGAAACCAAATCGGCGTAGAGATAATCTGCCAACGTGGTCAAAGTGCGGCCGCACAAAGACGACATGATTTTGGTGTAAAGTATCGGACAGGTAATGCTGCACGTGGCACCGAAAGGAAAATAACTGCCGTCGAAATCCTTGATGGCCACTTCCACGATATAGGTCGCGCCGGAACTGACCGGAAAATTATTCAGCCTGAATTCCCGCGTGTTGCGGTCCACGATATGTACTTCAGCCGGATTGGCCAAGTTGGTAATCCTAAAACGGTAACCTTGCGCATACGGAACAGCGTTCGCGTAAATCGGGTCTGTGATCGAAGCCATCGTCAGTCCGCAGGAAATGCCTTGTATCTGGCTCATCGGCGTCGGACTCGAAATTGTACACGACGGCCCGTATTCCTGCCAAGCGCCATTATGAAATACGGCAACGTCAATACTGTACGTACGCGCAAAACCAAAGTTGGCCAACTGCGTCAATTTAAACGTACGCGTATTGCTCGTATAAATCTGCAACGGCGCGATGGCTGTCGGGAGGATTGTGGACACCCGGAACCGGTACGATGTAGCGCCGGCCACGATGTTCGCCACGATCGGCGTATCGAGCGTCGGTAAAGTGGAACCGCAACCTTGGATTTGGGTGGTTGGCGGTAGGGCCGAATCAGTCGCTGCAATCGATTGAGACAGCACGAGGAACAAACTGATTGTTAATAGTAATCGTGTTTTCATGGTTAATGCTTTTTTTGACGCATCCATTATGTCACCTTCATACGGAAATCATTACCGCTGTTTTTCAGGACCAAAGCTATCTAACCGCTTTGATATGAAAAAATTTTTTATCGATAAAATGCACTTTTTATCGATAAAATACACGTTTTTGCTATTTATTTATGTCTTTTCTTACAAAAATTAGATGTGTGGATTTGTTATCAACAGTAATTTTTCATCCTTCTGAACATCAAGCATTTGCGGGAACAATGTACTAAACGATTGGTTTATTGAGATTATCGCTATAATAAGTTATCAAGAATATTTTAATATGTTTGTGGAAAACACAAGCTTATGACACAGGACGATTTGCTCGTACTCATCCGCAACCAGGATGAAAAAGCAATTACGCATTTGTATAATATGTATTCGAAAAGCCTTTTCGCCGTGATTTCCAATTTCATCCGCGAGCATGAAGAAGCCGAAGACGTCCTGCAGGAAACCTTCGTGAAGATTTGGAAGAACATCGATTCGTATAATGAATCCAAAGGCCGTTTCTACACCTGGATCCTCAACATCGCCAGGAATGCCGCCATTGACAAGTTGCGTTCAAAAGGTTTTAACAACACCAAGAAAAACCTGTCGGCGGACAATTTCGTACATCTGCTCGATGACAACAGCCGGACGACCAATATGATCGACGTAATCGGCATCAGGGAATTCGTGAAGAAACTCAAGCCAAAATGCATCCAATTGATCGAACTGCTCTTTTTCAGAGGTTATACCCAGCAGGAAGCGTCGGATGAACTGGAAATACCGCTCGGCACGGTAAAAACGCAAAACCGCAATTGCATCAACGATTTACGCAACTATTTACAAGTTAATTAATGGAACCACGGGAATACATCGCATCGGGCATTTTGGAACTGTACGTGTACGGCTTGCTCGACGACGCGCAAAATGAAGAAGTCGCCAAAATGGCCCGGGAGCATCAGGAAGTTAACGAGGAAATCGTGGCGATAGAAAAAGCCATTGTCGATTTGTCCACGAGCTTCTCGCCTTACCTATCGGCCGAGAATTTCGAGAAGATCAAGCAACGCCTCGAACTGAAATACAAACCGGAAACGCCGGTAGTCAAACTCGAACGCCGAACCAATTGGGCGGCATGGACGGGCTGGGCAGCTGCAATCCTGCTGTTGGCCGGCGGCGGCTACGCTTTCATGCAATGGAACAAGGCCAACATGGACATCGTCAACATCGACAACCAGAACAAGAAACTGAAAGATTCGATCAACTTACTGGACACGCGTAACAAAGGCACGGAAACCATTCTGGCCATTGTCCGCGACGGCAAAAACACGATTGTACCGCTCGCCGGGCAAACCGCTGCGCCGGATGCCGTCGCCAAGATTTATTGGAACAAAGAAACGCAGGCCGTGTACGTGGATGCTTCGGGACTTCCCGAGCCGCCGGAAGGAAAAGTCTATCAGGTCTGGTCGCTTAAATTGCAGCCGCAACTTACGCCGTCAAGCATCGGATTGCTGGAAAACTTCACCGCCGACACGCACAAAATCTTCACGGTGTCTACCACGGCCGACGCGGAAGCCTTCGGGATTACACTCGAACCCGCCGGCGGTAGCCCATCGCCTACCATGGAACAATTGTATGTGTTAGGAAAGGTTTAGCCATTCTTTTTACAAATAACGAAAGCTCAGTAACACTGGGCTTTTTTTATTCCGAACACATCCATAGCGCCATGATGGCCAGCACCAGAACGCCATACAGACAAGGCAACGCCGCGTAAATATTGCGCCGCGTGCGCCAATACCCAATCAAGCCAATCAGGTAAGGTACGGGATACAGTGTGGATAAAATCAGGAACAAACTCGAGATGAATGTCATCCAGAGTGAGGTATCGGGCGACCGGTGTCCGGCCAAGGACATGATATTGGCCAACAACACGAACGGATAAATCAGGAGCGGCAAACCGGCCAGCACCAACCCTACTATGGCCAATGGCTTCACTTCTGGTTTTGGTGCGGGTTGAAAATCCATCATTTTTTCGTTTTGCGTTCACGCCAGAATGAAACCGCACCCAAAATGAAGACGCACGCCACCGACACGTAGATGAACGTCGGGGTTACCACTTTATCGCCACTGGCGTAGGAATGCAATCCGGAGAGGTAGAAATTCACCCCGAAATAGGTCATCAAAATGGAATAGTATGCAACGACCGACATGAAGTTGAACGTCCAGCGCCCGCGCAAAGCCGGCACCAAGCGTGCGTGGATCACGAACGCATAGACCATGATGGAAATGAGCGCCCAGGTTTCCTTCGGATCCCAACCCCAGTAACGGCCCCAGCTTTCGTTGGCCCATTGGCCGCCCAGGAAGTTCCCGATGGTGAGCATGACCAAACCGATGGTCAAGGCCATTTCATTGATATAGGTGATCTCCTTGATGTGAAGGTCCATTTTTTCGCGGTTCTTGTCGTTCACGAACAGCATCAGGATGAGCGATACCGCGCCCAACACCATGCCCAGGGTAAACGGCCCGTAACTCGCCACGATGACCGCCACGTGGATCATCAACCAGTACGAATTCAAGACCGGCTGTAGGTTCGCGATGGCCGGATCCATCCAGTTCCAGTGCGCAATCATCAGGATCATCGACGCCACGAACGTACCGGAAGCCACTGTCAGTTTTGATTTTCGGTCGAAAGCCAATGTAAAGAACATCGTCGCCCAAGCCACATAAATCATGGATTCGTAAGCATCAGACCACGGCGCGTGGCCCGAAATGTACCAACGGGCCATCAAGCCCAAGGTGTGCAAGGCGAATAACGACCCGATCAAAATGTGGAAACCCGTGATGATGAACCGCATGACGGGTTTGTTCACGAAGATGTTGACAATCGTCAAAAGCAGCATCAGCACGCCGGTAATCATATACAAATAATACAGCTTCTTGAAGACGTCGTATTTGTTGTATAGGATTTCAGAGTCGATTTTTTGTTCCGACGGCATGACTTTATACCCGAATTTTTTCTGGAATTTGTTGATGCCGTCCAGATACACATCGGTCATCGAATAATCTTTGCTTTGGATGGACTGCGATAGCGATGCCATATACACCGGCAACAACCTTTTCACGAGCGTGTCGCGGCCGGTGAGCGGGATTTTCTCGAGTTCCATATACGACACCCATTTGTTGTTCTTGTCATCCGGAACCGGAAAAACCTTCAGGATACCGCCGGTCAAGGCTGAATTCATCAGGTTAACTTTGCGGTCGGCGTCGATGATGTCTTTCTGGAACTGGTTCGGCACCGGCGCTTTATACGCCGCATCGAGAAAAGGTTCGAGCTTGTAATTGAATTGATCGTCGAAAAAACTCAGGAACGGTGCATATTTCTGGTCGCCGATGCCCAGCATGCCGCGCAAACTGTCATTGTCTTTCTTGACGTACATGATCGGAATCTGTAGCCATGCATCGCGGAATTGCAGCATCGAGAGCAACACCTGATCCGAATTCATACCGCGAAACTGGTCATTCTTGCTGACTTTCCGAAGCAATTCGGATGAAAAGGTATTCACGGGCTTCATACGCCCGCCTTCGTCCTGGATGACCATACGCCCGAATTTGGCCGCGTGGCCGGCATCGATCTTCGTCTTTTCCAGGAATTCGTCAATTTGTGCATCGGTTGGTTTAGGCGGTTTCTGCATCGCCGCGCCGTGCCCGTGTGGCGTTTGTTGCCCAAAGACGTTGAGCCCGATCAGCAGCAAAAGCATCGTCAAAAGGCTGGCTTTCTTTTCCTTGACCTTTTCTAGTTTGCGCTTCAGGTCGGCAAAACGGGAATGTTTCGTGAACAAGATTGCCATCAGCCCGAAGAACAGCAGGAAATAACCTGCATAAGTGATGTTCGTTCCCCAGAAATCGTGGTTTACGGAAAGTACCGTTCCTTTTTCGTCCGGGTCGAACGACGCTTGGAAAAAACGGTAACCTTTGTGGTCCAGCACGTGGTTCATGTAAATCCTTGCATCGAACTTGTCCTTGCCGTCCAATACGGTCACACGGCTTTCAAAGGCCGAATAGCTTTTTTCGGTACCGGGATATTTCGAGGCGATGAAATCATTGAGCTTGACATCGAACGGCAATTGATACACCTTACTGCCGTAGGCGAGTGTATATTCGAGGTTGCCCTGCTTGAAGATGAAAGGTTCGCCAGCCTTGCCACGCGCGCCTTTGAGCGTCACGGTCTTGGACTTTCCTTCGGAAGTTACCGTTACCACAAGTGCATCTTCGCCATTCTTCTCTTTCCAATCGCCGTTGGATTTGAGCACTTTTTTTCCTTTGACCGGCAATTCCGGGAAAACGAATTGTGCGCCGCCAACGTTGTAAAGCGACCGCATCATCAGCGGTTGCACGGAATCTTTCGCCACGCGGCCACGGAATTGGTCGGCCATGCGCATGAACATGCCTTCAAACGGCGTGTCGATGGTGTATTTGTCGCCGACGGCTGTAATATTGACGGCGCCTTTCGTGGGTTTGTTCAGTGCAAAAAGTAGGTTATGGATGTTGACGACTTCGCCTTCCATGAGGAAATGTTCGTGACGCGTGCCGCCTCCGGATTCCACCATTTTCAGGAACAGTACGCCTTTAGGATCGGGCTGCACGGCTTCTGTCGCGCCCATGATGAAGTCCTTGTATTCAATCGTAAACGGAATATCGGCAAATTCCTCGGACATCTTGAAATCATTGTGCGTGGCCATCGAGAGCAACAACGGCTCTTCAAACGAACGACGGCGCAATTCGCCTTTGTATTGTCCATCGACCAACACAGAAAGATAAGGCTTCTCGGAAAAAATCTGGTTCGACGCTTCGCCTTCCCGGATCGGCATCATGCCTTCATAACTGATGTATCGGGTAATGCCCGCTCCAATTAAGATGAAGATGAACGCCACGTGCAAACTCAAGGTAGCCCAATTCTTCTTGTTCAATAAATCATAGCGCTTGATGTTGCCAATGAAGTTTACCAGAAAAAGCAACATGATGGCCTCAAACCACCAAGCGTTGTAAATCAGGATGCGTGCCGTGGCGGTGTTGTAGTCGTTTTCGATGAACGTGCCCAGCGCCATGGCGGCGGCGTAAGCAATAAACAGGAAAGCCATCAATCGGGTCGAAAAAAAGAACGCGCCTATTTTCTTGAGCATGTTGCGGGGAATTTGTGTTCTAAAAAAGTTAGGCAAAAGTAGGCAAAAATGTTGGTTTCCCCTGCTGTTAAAACCCACGAATTTAATCGATTTTTAAGCGATCTGAACCCACACGATGCTAGGATTCCGCCTCAAAACCATCGGTAAAATGCATCAAAACCTGTAGTTTATCGAGTATGTATGCAGATTGTCTAGAAAATAGTAGGGCTTTATAGGCAATAAATACTTTTGGTCACTGGAAATGCAATTCAAAAACGCCCCTCATTTGAAACAGCTCTACTCCATCTTAAAACCGCTTATCGTCTCCCTAATAATGACAGCCGCCTACGGCCAGGGAGAAACCAACCGTTGGTATTTCGGCAACAAAGCCGGCCTGGATTTTTCAGCCGGTAATCCCGTACCTGTTTTTGACGGACAACTCAACGCCGTAGAAGGTTCTACCAGCATCAGCGACGCCCAAGGCAATTTGTTGTTCTACACGAATGGCATGACGGTCTGGAACAAATTCCATGTGACCATGCCCAATGGCGCAGGATTGTTCGGCGATTTCTCGAGCGCACAGGCCGCAGTGATCGTCAAGAAACCCGGCACCGAAAATATCTATTACATCTTTACGACCAACCCATTCGAGACCGACGGCGGCTTCCGCTACTCTATTGTGGATACCGCGGCCAACGGCGGCTGGGGTGAAGTCACGGCCAAGAACATCTTGCTGAATAATTCGGTCTGCGAAAAAGTGTCGGTCATCCGTCACGCCAATGGGCAAGACGTCTGGATCGTAACACACCTTTACAACAGCAACGCCTTTTACGCGGTGCAAGTCACGGCGTCAGGCTTGAGTCCAATCCAGGTTACGAGCACTGTTGGCTGCGAAATCCCAGCGGATACAGACCATGCCAACGCGATCGGGTATCTGAAAGTCTCGCCCGACGGGACTAAAATAGTCGCCTGCCACACCTTCCTGAACAAGGCCGAATTGTTCGATTTCAACACGACAACGGGTCAAGTGACCAACGCCCGCGAATTGATCAACGACACCAGCGTTTATGGTGCGGAATTCTCTCCCGACAATACAATACTTTACGTGTCGGCGGTAGAAGAAAAGAAAATCCTCCAGTTTGACCTGACGGCAGACAACATCGCCGACTCCAAAATCCTGCTGGCGACACTTCCGCAAAGCCCGGGTGCACTGCAATTGGCGCCGAACGGAAAAATCTACATCGCCATGGCCGAAAACGACAAACTGTCGGTCATCAACAATCCAGACAAAATCAGTACAGGCTGCAACCTGACCATCAATAGTTTCGATCTGGGTGGTCGCTTGTGCATGCTCGGATTGCCATCGTTCAACCAATCGTATTTGTACACCAAAGTGTCGGCTGATGACCTCTGCGCCGGCGCGAATACGGGTTTTGCTTTCGAGGCTTCGTTTACGCCGACGGCCTTATCTTGGAACTTCGGCGACGCATCAGCCGTATCGAACCAAGCCACGCCATCGCACCATTACAATGCCGGCACCTATACAGTAACCGTTACCGCATCGTACAACGGCGGCTCGATTTCCCGGACGAAAGAAATCACCATTGGTGCTGCACCGATGGTCACGCAAATCGCGACGCAGACTTTTTGTGTCGATGGATCGCAGGATTATTCGTTGTCGTCCAACACGGCGGCGTTACTGGGCGGGCAGTCACCGACAGATTTCAGCGTTACGTATTTCGCATCGTTGGCTGATGCCGAGAACTTCGTCAATCCGTTGCCTGACAACTATGTGTTGAGCGCCGGTTCGGTGACGTTGTACGCCAGCATCAAAAGCCTCGCACCGGGCGGATGCAGCGCGATCGCACACTTCGCGCTGGCCGCATTCGAAAAACCGGTTGCGGTAACACCTTCAGACCTGACCGCTTGTGACGGCCTGATCCGCGATGCGCGCGCCACCTTCGACCTAGATGCGCAAACGGCTGAAATCCTGTCTGGGCAACCTGCCAATTGTACCGTAAAATACTACGAGTCTGAAGAAGATGCCCAAAATCAGGACAACCCGGTTTCGGGCGAATACGCCAATACGGCCATTAACCAAACGCTTTATGCCAGGATTACCGGCGCTGGCGGATGCCACGAAATCGTGTCGTTCAAGTTGCTGGTTGAAAAGTGCAACGACACCGCAGATTACGACATTTTCCCGAAATTTTTCACCCCGAACGGCGACGGTTATAACGATGCTTGGGAAGTGAAGGCCAGCATCGGGACGCCACAATACAAAATCCAGATTTTTGACCGCTACGGCCGCTTGCTGAAAACCATCACCGAAAGCGACAACAATTGGAACGGCACGTTCGCCGGGCGCGATTTGCCTTCCGACGACTATTGGTTCGTGCTCTCCGGCGAAAACATCGAAGAATACCGCGGTCATTTTTCCCTAAAACGATAATCTTTAAAACGATACACCGCGAATTCACGAATTACCCAACTTAATTCGTGAATTCGCGGTCGTTTTTTTTAATTTTACGCCATGGTAAAAGTCTGCATTATTGGTTCGGGCAACGTGGCGCAACATCTCATTGCGGCTTTTGAGGCCGCCGAAGCCACTGAACTGGTACAGGTTTTTGCCCGCGACAAATCAAAGGTGGCGCATCTGGTGCCCGAGGAGAAAATCACCAGCGATTTGAAGAATCTTGTGGATGCGGACCTGTACATTATCTCGGTCACCGACGGCGCCATCAAGGAAGTTTCAGCGGATTTGCCGTTTTCTGGGAAGTGCGTCGCGCATACTTCAGGAAGCGTCTCGATTGATGTCATCGACGGCAAAAACCGGAGCGCCGTGTTTTATCCGCTGCAAACCTTTACTAAAAATAAGCCGGTCAATTTCAAGGAAATACCGATTTGTATTGAAGCCATGCATGAAACTGATTATGCGTTGCTGACCCAAGCCGCTTCGGCGATTTCGGGCGTGGTGCAAACCATCGATTCGTCGCAGCGCAAGGCTTTGCATGTGGCTGCTGTTTTCGTGTGCAATTTTGTCAATCACTTGTATGCCATCGGGAACGACATCTGTCGCGAAAACCAGTTGGATTTCGACCTGCTCAAACCGCTGATTGCCGAGACGGCCAATAAAATAAGGTTACTTTCGCCCCAGCAAGCCCAGACCGGGCCGGCTGCGCGAAACGATACCACAACGATTGACACGCATTTGGCTTTCCTGCATGATGCACAACGCAAAACATTATACGAAACCCTAACCCAATCGATCATCCAGCATGGGAAAAAGTTATAAAGAACTCATGAACGGCATCACGACGTTCATTTTTGATGTGGACGGCGTTCTCACCGACAGTTCGGTACACGTGACTTCCAGCGGCGAATTGTTGCGCGTGATGAACATCCGCGACGGTTACGCCATGAAAGCGGCCGTGGACAGCGGCTACCATGTGTGTGTCATTTCCGGCGGCAGCAACGACGGCGTCCGGATCAGGCTCGAAAACCTCGGCATCACGGAAATATACCTGGGCGCGCCGGATAAAGTCGCCCTTTTCGAGAATTACATCAAGGCATACAATATCCAGCCTGAACAAGTGTTGTATATGGGCGATGACATTCCCGATTACCACGTGATGCAACGCGTTGGGTTGCCCACGTGTCCGCAGGATGCCGCGCCGGAAATCAAGTCGATTTCCAAATATGTGTCGCACAAAACCGGCGGCCGCGGTGCCGTACGCGACGTGATCGAGCAAGTGATGAAGGTGCAACACAAATGGTTGAAATATTTTAACGCCAAATACGATTGATTTTTTGATGGACTTTTTACGACTGATCCGCTACCAGAATTTATTGATGCTTGCCTTGATGCAAGTGGTTTTCAGATACGGTTTCCTGCAATGGTACAACATCCCGCTGGCGCTCAAGGACTGGCAGTTTGCGCTATTGGTGCTTGCTACGGTTTCCATTGCAGCCGCGGGCTACCTCATCAACAACATCCACGACCGCGACACCGACCTTGAGAATAAGCCGCACCGCGTAGTTGTTGGGGAATCCATTTCGGAAGCTACGGCGTACAACTACTATTTCGCGTTGAACGGCATCGGCGTGGCGGCGGGCGCTTACCTGTCGTTTGTGATCGACAAATGGTCATTCGCGATGATTTTCATCTCGATCGTCATGGTGTTGTATATGTACGCCACGAGCCTGAAACAGAATTTGCTGATTGGGAACTTCATCGTGGCTCTGCTGCTGTCGGTAAGCGTATTGATCATCGGGATTTTCGACATGTATCCGGTCGTGACGCCAGACAACCGCGCGGCCATGGGCTTGGTGTATGGCGTGGTGATCGACTATGCGATTTTCGCGTTCATCATCAACTTCCTTCGTGAAATCGTGAAAGACCTCGAAGACGTCAACGGCGATTACAACCAAGGCATGAAAACCTTACCGATCGTGCTCGGCGTGGCAAGAACATCTATTCTGGTGTTTTGGCTGAGCCTGCTTCCGATCGGGATTTTGGGGTATTACGTCTATACGTATTTCTTTTCGTTCGATTTGTTCCTCATTGCCGGCTACGCCCTGGCGTTGGTTGTGGCGCCGCTGGTGTATTTCACGGTAAAGATGTTTTCGGCCAAGACGCAAAAAGACTTTCATCATTTGTCGGTGGTGTTGAAATTGGTGCTGCTTTTCGGCATTTTGTCGGTGGCGGTTCTTACCTATAATCTTAAGTGCCATGCTTAACCGAAAAATCGCCCCGTATAAAATCATTCTCGCTTCGGGTTCACCGAGGCGTCAGCAATTTTTCAGGGATTTAGGATTGGATTTCGAAATCAGGCTCAGGGAAATAGAAGAGGTTTTTCCACCCGAATTGAAAGCCGCCGAAATCACGGATTATCTCGCCCGGTTAAAAGCCGATGCGTTTGATGACTTGCCACACGGCGAAATCCTCGTCACCAGCGACACGCTCGTCTGGCACAATGGGCAGGCGCTGGGGAAACCCAAAGATTACGACGACGCCGTGGCCATACTCCGGTCATTGTCTGGCGCCACGCATCAGGTCTTTACGTCGGTGTGTTTCAAGACGTCGGCCAAGACCGAAACCATCAGCGACGTGACCAAAGTGACGTTCAATCCTTTGACCGACGGTGAAATCGCCTATTATCTCGACGCCTGCAAGCCGTACGATAAAGCCGGCGCATACGGCATCCAGGATTGGATCGGGCTCGTGGGCGTCCGCAAGATAGAAGGTTCGTACGCCAACGTCATGGGAATGCCCGTAGACAAAGTATATGCGTATCTCAACAATTTCAAACCATGAAGAACTTCCTCCAACTCGACGGCTATTTTCAGGAAACGGTGGCCACGATTGTCGTCATCGCAACTATTATGGTGTTGCGCATGGTATCGGCCAAACTCATCCGCCGGTATGCGCGCACGAGCGAAATTTTGGAACACCGCACGAATCTGGTCATCAAATACACGTTCATGGTGCTGAATTCCCTCGGGCTGATCGCACTGATCATCATCTGGGGCGTCAAGACCGAGTATATTTTTGCGACGCTCTCCACGATGCTGACGGTTATCGGCGTCGCTTTCTTCGCGCAATGGTCGCTGTTGAGCAACATCACTTCGGGCATCATCCTGCTGTTTTCGTTCCCGTTCAAGATTGGCGATGTCATCCAGATCCACGACAAGGATTTCCCGATCGAGGCCGAAATCGAAGACATCCGCGCCTTCCACACGCATTTGCGCACCAAGGAAGGCCGGGTAATTACGTACCCGAACAATTTACTCCTGCAAAAAGGGATTTCCATCTTGCCGGGCTTCCACGAGGACCGCGAATTCACCGATTGATTTGGGCAACCTTTTCTTATTAAAACCGTAAAATCGTACAACATTTTTTGTATTTGATGTAAAGCACCGGCGGTGGAATAGTTCCATTTTTGCCTTAGTTTCCTGCGATAACTCAAGCGCCTCCAAAAAGCGTTATCTTTAGGAAACTAAATCAAAAAACATGAACGAAACATTAAAATTCCCTTTTTACGCCCGCTTGTCTTTCGTGCTGATCAGTCTGATCGCGATTTGGGTCATCTTGTTTTACGGGCAGAACATCATCACGCCGGTATTGCTGGCGTTGCTTTTTTCGATCCTGCTTAAACCCATCAAAAACTTCCTGGAGCGTAAACTCCGATTCCCGCACGTCATCGCCTCGCTCACCTCGGTCGTGTTGTTTGTGGCATTTTTTGCAGGCATCATCTTCTTCGTATCCTTGCAAATCAGCGACATGATGAGCGATTGGGAAAAAATCGAGCGAAACCTCAATTACCACATCTCAACCCTGCAGGAACTCGTCCGGGATACCTTTCAGATCAGCAAGACCGAACAGAATAAATTCCTGAATACCACCGCTGCCGACACCGGGAAACAACTCATCGGTTCAACGCTGATGTCGCTGTCTGATACCTTGCTGAACCTCGTATTGGTATTGATTTACACGTTCCTGTTGCTCTTGTATCAAACCCACTTCATCAAATTCCTGGTGAAACTCTGCGATAAAAAACACCACGCCAAACTGAAAGACATTTTGACGCAAGTGAAAGTATCCGTGCAGAGTTACGTCGGCGGATTGTTCATTGAAATGATCATCGTATCGGTGCTGACTTCGGTCGGATTCATGATTGTCGGGTTGGAATATGCGATATTGTTGGGTGCGATTACGGGCATCCTGAACCTGATTCCGTACATCGGCATCCTTTGCGCCGGATTGCTCAGCATCGTGGCCTCGCTTACCGGCAGCCCGGATTTGACGATTGTCGTCGGCGTGATTGCGGTGAACGTTATCGTCCAGTTCATCGACAACAATTTCCTGGTGCCGATGATCGTGAGTTCTAAAGTGGAAATCAACGCCATCGTGTCCATCGTTGGCATCATTGCCGGTGGTGCTTTGGCGGGATTTGCGGGTATGTTCCTCGCGATTCCGTTCCTGGCGATACTCAAGGTGATTTTCGACCGCATCGACGGGCTCAGTCCTTGGGGTTATCTCATGGGCGACGACATGCCCAAAACCTTCAAATGGCATAGCGTGCAGCTGCCGTTGTTCCATCACGGGAATGCCTCATCGACCATAGTTGTGGACACCGAAGCCGGAGCCGACGCGGCCCAGCCTACCATCCAATTCACGCAAACGCAAACCCATACCATTCCCGACACAGACAAACCTGAAGAACCAAAAGCATGAAAACACTGACCAGGATAAAAGATTACGCCGGAAAGCGCTCTATGGATATGGCAGACTCGACCGTAAAAAGCGGTGCGAAAGTGAACCGTTTCCTCACGGGAGTGGCCGATGTCTCTTTATTCCTGGCGCAAGTCTTCCGCAGTACGTTCTCGCGCGGGTTTGAATTCCACGAATTTCTCAAACAATGCTTCCAGATCGGGAACAAATCCTTAGGGTTGATTTCGGTAACGGGCGTCATCATCGGGCTGGTCTTGACGATCCAGTCGCGGCCGGTCCTGGTCGATTTCGGGGCCGAAGGCATGTTGCCTGGCATGGTCGCGGTGTCCATCATCCGGGAAATGGGGCCAGTCATTACCGCGCTGATCTGCGCCGGAAAAATCGGGTCCAGCATGGGAGCCGAATTGGGTTCGATGCGCGTCACCGAACAGATTGACGCCATGGAAGTATCATCCACCAACCCATTCAAATTCCTGATTGTACCGCGCGTTTTGGCCGCCACGTTCATGTTGCCCGTACTGGTTTTGTACGCCGACGCGCTGGGCATTTTCGGGAGTTGGGTGGCCGCGAACATCAAAGGCGACGTCAGCTTGGTGCTGTTCGTCAACCAGGCGTTTAAAAGCTTGGAATTCATGGACGTGCTTCCGGCGGTCATCAAGACTTTTTTCTTCGGCGCGGTCATCGGCCTTGTGGGCTGCTTCAAAGGTTTCCATGCCGGGCGCGGTACCGAAAGCGTAGGCATTGCAGCCAATTCAGCTGTAGTGATGGCTTCGCTACTGGTGATTGTCGTAGACCTTATTGCCGTTCAAATCACCGACTTGCTATAACGATGAAAAAAAACGATACACATACACAACCGGTGATCGACATCCGAGACCTGAGTATCGGGTTCGGCGGCAACCCGGTGCTTAGAAACCTGTCGCTGCAATTGCACAAGCAGGAAAATCTGGTCGTGCTCGGGAAATCGGGTACGGGAAAATCGGTGCTCATCAAGTGCATCGTACGGTTATTGAACCCGGATTCGGGCAACATCAATGTGCTGGGCGAAGACATCACGAGCGTCGGCGCTAAACCTTTGGCCGAAATCCGCAAAAAAGTCGGGTTCTTGTTCCAAGGCGCGGCGTTGTATGATTCGATGACCGTACGCGAAAACCTCGAATTTCCGTTGCGCCGCATCCGCAAAGACCTGAAGGAAGAAGACATCCGGGAAAAAGTGGAAGCCGCCCTGGAAAATGTCGGGCTTCCGGATGCCATAGACAAAATGCCCTCTGAGCTCTCGGGCGGACAGCGCAAACGTATCGGACTGGCCAGAACCATCATTGTAGAACCGGAAATCATGCTGTATGACGAACCGACGACCGGTTTGGACCCGATCACATCGGACGAAATCAGCCACCTGATCAACGACATCCAGCAGAAATTCAAGACCTCGTCCATCATCATCACGCACGACATTGAATGTGCGCGCACCGTGGCCAACCGCTTCGTGATGCTCAAAGACGGCGAATTGTACAAAGACGGTTCGCTGGATGAATTCGAGAATGACAAAGACCCATTCGTGAGCGCTTTCTTCAACACAAACAAAACAACACCATGAATACACAATCTCCAAAATTCAAATTACGCCTCGGCCTTTTTGTGACCATTGGCTTGCTGCTGTTCGTCGCGGCGATTTTCGTCATCGGGAAACAACAAAACCTCTTCGACCCGGTCATCACTTTGCACACGCGCTTCAACAACGTGAGCGGCTTGCAGGTCGGTAACTCCGTGCGATTCTCTGGTATCAACGTAGGAACGGTCGACGGCATCCGGATCGTCAACGACACGACGGTTCAGGTGAGTATGATCGTAAAAAAAGACGTGCAACAATTCATCAAGGCCGATTCAGAGGCTGGCATTGGCTCTGAAGGATTGATCGGCGACCGGCTCGTCACGATTTCGAACGGCACTGCCGGGGCCAAATCTGTGCGCGATGGGCAAGTCATCGGCTCGAACGAACCTGTGGAAACCGATGCCATCTTGGCGACACTCGAAATCACGGCCGGAAACGCCGCCCTCATGTCTGAAGACTTGTCTGAAATCATGAACAAAATCAACAATGGCCAAGGCACGCTCGGAAGACTGATCAACGACGAACAAATCGCGAAAAACCTCGATGCCACGATGACCAACCTAAAGACCAGTTCAAAAAAGCTGGATGAGAATATGGAAGCGGCCAAACACAATTTTTTGCTGAAAGGTTATTTCAAGAAAAAGGAGAAAGCCGAAAAGAAACAACGCGAAGAAGCCGAGCGGAAAGCGAAAGAAGCCGCCAAGAAAGCCTCGAAAAAGTAACTCACGCTAACCCGGAAAAAGCCCGGCTCAGGAAACTGGCCGGATTTTTTAATGCGGAATGTTGTAAACTTTCACCGAAGTTCTATAAGGATTTCGCCGGGGGAAATGGTCAATTTTACGAAAAAGGAATTGGCCCGAAACCCCATGATAACCGTCAGAAAATTAGGCGTATTACTCTCGAAATCAGACCGAACGTTTGAAAACGAAGGCGTACTCAATCCGGCGGTCATCGAAGAAGACGGCGTGATCCATATGTTTTACCGGGCGGTTCGTCGCGGAAACCATTCCACTATTGGCTATTGCCGTTTGTCTGACCCGACTACGGTATCTGAAAGGTTTGACCAACCGGTGCTCGTCCCAGACAATGCCAGTGACAGTCAAGGTGTGGAAGACCCGCGGATCGTGAAGATAGACGGTACGTTTTACCTGAGTTATACGGCCTACGACGGTTATCAGGCCATGGGCTGTGTGGCGATGTCGGAAGACCTGAAGCATTTCAGGAAATACGGCCTTGTCGTCCCGCAAGTGAATTATAAGGATTTCAGGAACTGGGTTACGCAAAGCGGGAAAATTAACCTGAAGTATTTCCGTTTTGACCAATGCAGCACCGTACTCTGGGACAAAAATGTGATTTTTTTCCCGCGACGCATCAACGGGAAATTGGCGTTCCTGCACCGCATCCGGCCGGGCATCCAACTGGTCATGGTGGACGACCTGAACGATTTAACGCCGGAATTCTGGAAACGATATTTCCTCGATTTCAAGAAACACATCGTGCTCGATCCTGCAGCGTCGCACGAAACTAGTTATATCGGTGGCGGCTGTCCGCCCATCGAGACAAACTCAGGCTGGCTCGTGATTTACCATTCTGTACGCGATACGATTGAAGGCTTTATCTACGTAGCAAGCGCCGCTTTACTGGACATCGACGACCCAACCAACGAAATCGCGCGGCTGCCCTACCCGCTTTTCGAACCCGAGTTCGACTGGGAAAAACGCGGCGAAGTGAATAACGTTTGTTTCCCTACCGGAACCATCATCCGGGGCGACGAACTGTATATTTATTACGGTGCCGCCGATGAGCAAATTGCCGTGGCTTCCGTAAGCCTGTCTCAATTAACCGAAGAATTGCTGAAAAACCATAAAACAACCTAACGAACCGATGAGAAATACCGTTACGCCTCCGCAGTCCAAAAAAATCCTGTTCAGCAACCCGTATTTTCCGGTGTTGCGCCGCCGTCCGAAAAACAATCCGCACGGCCAATTGCCGCAGTTGCTTTTCGTGACGTCTTACCCGCCGCGGGAATGTGGCATCGCGACGTATACCGAAGACTTGGTGCACGCGCTCAACGACAAGTTCGAAGATTCATTCAAAATCAAGATCTGCGCGCTGGAAAACGACCACGAGCAGCACCAATACCCCAAGGAAGTCAAATACATCCTAAACACGCAATACCCGACGGCGTTCAAGTCTTTGTCCAACATCATCAACCTGGACGACAAAGTGGAACTCGTCGTACTGCAACACGAATTCGGGTTTTATGCAGACTGTAAGGATTGCTTCGTGGAATTTCTGCAGGACATCGAAAAACAGAAAATCGTCGTCTTCCACACGGTTTTGCCCAACGCCGACGAGGGCTTCAAGCAACACGTCCACGACATCATCCGTTTGACCGACGCCATTGTTGTCATGACCGAACGTTCGGCCGAAATCCTGCGCAGCGAATACGGCGTACTTCCCGATAAAATCACCGTCATCCCGCACGGCACGCACTTGGTGCCGCACGCAGACAAGGAAAGCCTCAAACAAAAATACGGCATCGGCAACCGGAAAGTCCTGTCCACCTTTGGCTTGCTCGGTCCGGGAAAATCCATCGAGACCACACTGGAAGCCTTACCTGAAATCGTCCGCACAAAACCCGACGTTTTGTTTCTCATCATCGGGAAAACGCATCCGGGCATCGTCAAGAACGACGGCGAAAGTTACCGCAAGATGTTGGAAGGCAAAGTGGCCGAACTCAATCTGGGCGAGAATGTGCGATTCATCAACAAATACGTAACATTGGAAGAATTGCTCGAATACTTACAACTGACCGATATTTACCTGTTCACGTCCAAAGACCCGAACCAAGCGGTGAGCGGTACTTTTTCTTATGCCGCGAGTTGCGGTTGCGCCATCGTGTCCACACCGATTCCGCATGCCAAGGAATTCCTGAGTGGCGACTCGGGCCTGATCGTCGATTTCGAAAACCCGAAGCAATTGGCCGAAGCCGTCAACAAACTGTTGTTCGATGTGCAACTGCGCCACACCTTACGGCTCAATGCAATGCACAAAATCGTCCCGACATCGTGGGAAAACGCTGCCCTGGCGCACGCCCGGTTGTTCGAACGGCTCGCGGAGCGGATCAGCCTGCGGCACAAACTTCCGGAGTTGAACTTGGAGCATATTCGAAAAATGACCACACATTTCGGGATATTCCAATTCGCGAAGATCAACGCGCCCGACCGGGAAAGCGGCTACACGCTGGACGACAATGCGCGGGCACTCATCGCCTTGTGCATGCATTACGATTTGACCGGCGAGCAGACAGATTTGCCGCTTATCAGGACATACATCGATTTCATCCAATTCTGCCAGCAACCAGACGGCACTTTCCTGAATTACGTGGACGACAAAAAAGTGTTCACGGACGACAATCTGGGTTGCAATCTCGAAGACGCCAATGGCCGCGCAGTATGGGCGCTCGGTTATGCGATCTCGATGGGCCGCATCTTGCCCGACGACATTTGCCTCAAAGCAGAAGATTTGATCCAACGCGCCATGGTGGCCGTGGAAAACATACATTCACCGCGCGCCATGGCCTTCGCCATCAAGGGATTGTACCATTACAACCAGTTCAACGATTCGAAAGCCGTCCGCATCTTAATCCAGAAATTGGCCGACCGGCTAACGCAATTGTACATCGCGCAGGCAGCGCCAAACTGGCAATGGTTTGAGCCTTACCTGACGTACGCGAACAGCGTGCTTCCGGAAGCGTTGCTGCTCGCCTATCTCGACACGAAAGAACAGACTTATGCCGAGGTCGCAAAGAAAACCTTCGATTTCCTATTGGCGGAAACTTTCGCTGACGACGGCGAAATCAAAGTGATTTCAAACCGGAATTGGCTGGTGCGCGGCGGCGAGAAAAATCATTTCGGAGAACAGCCTATCGATGTCGCATACACCATACTTGCCTTGCGTCACTTCTACAATGTATTTAATGATGTGGGTTACCGTGCGAAGATGGAAAAAGCGTTCGATTGGTTCTTGGGCAGCAACCATTTGCGCCAAATCATCTACAACCCGTGTACGGGCGGCTGTTTTGACGGCTTGGAAGAACACAGCGTCAACCTGAACCAAGGCGCAGAATCTACGGTAAGTTACCTGATGGCGCGTTTGAGCCTTGAAAAACACCGCCGAAGATTGCAGCGCCGCCAGGCCAAAGTCTATCAATTGAAGTTGGAGAATTACGCTTTCCGTGCGTAACCGCCATGAAATTCCCTATTTTTGGGTTCGATAGCTATTGCTCCTGATGTACAAGCGAATTGCCTTTTCCCTACTCTTGGTTTGCTGTTGCCAACTTGCCTTTGCGCAGGACAACAAAACGCAAAAGGATACGGCGCGCGTGTACAAGAAAATCCAGGATTATTCGCAGAAACGCGGGTTTACGAAATGGCTTCACGGCTTGATTTTCGAACCGATCGAAGAGCAGAAAAAGACGGCCAAGGTCACGCGACGCAAAGTGGCGAAGATCAACTACAGCCAGTTTGAAGGTAAAATCATCCGAAACATCAAGATTACGACACTCGATCCGTTCGGGTATTCCGAGAAAGACACGGCCGTGAAACCCAGACGGTACTTGTCTAAAGTAGGCAACAGCGTGCACATCAAATCCAAGGCGTTCACGATCAGAAACCTGATCTTGCTCAAGCGCGGGCAACCGCTCGATTCACTTTTGGTGGCCGAGTCCGAACGTTTGATCCGTCGGCAACGTTTTGTACGGCGTGTCGTGGTGAAACCGGTGATGATTTCCCCGAAATCGGATTCTGTCGACATCGACATCCGCGAACTCGATTCCTGGAGTTTGATCCCTGAGTTTTCGGGATCGAGCACCTATGGCGATTTTGAACTGACCGAACGCAACTTCATCGGATTGGGCCATCAGGCATCGGTGAATTATGAGAAGCGATACAACACCGGCGAAGACGCTTACGGCGCGCGATACATCGTTCCGAACATCAAGAATACATACATCAGGACAGATTTCGCCTACGACATCGATACCCGCGGAAATTACACGAAAAGCGTCAATATTGAGCGGCCGTTCTTCTCGCCTTTCGCACGATGGGCCGCCGGTGCGTACGCAGACCAACGCTTCCGATGGGATACGTTGCCCGACATCGCCAACCAGTATGCGCGCCAGAACTTCAAATACAATTCCATCGATTTGTGGGCTGGGCATGCCTATCAGATTTTCCGGGGAAATTCCGAAACCGACCGGACGACCAACCTGATTTCTGCGTTGCGCTACCTCAACGTCGATTATCTGGAAAGCCCAACGCCCGTGTACGACAGCATCAATTTTTACAGCGGCCAGCGGCTGTATCTGGCCGAAATCGGAATTGCTTCGCGGCAGTTCGTGGAAGACAAATACATCTTCAACTACGGCATCGTCGAAGACGTTCCTGTTGGCCGTGTCTTTGGGATTACGGGTGGCTGGCGCGAAAAGAATGACCGTAGCCGCGTGTATGCCGGCGCGCGTGCGGCCTGGGGAAAATACTTCAAATGGGGTTACTTGAATACCAATATCGAACTCGGATCGTTTTTCCATCGCTCATTACGCGACACCGAACAAACGGCGCTGACCTTCGAGACAAGCTACTTTACCAACCTGATCGAATGCGGCACGTGGCGGCTGCGGCAATTTGCGAAAGTCCGCGTTGCGAATGGCGTGAACAGGCTGCCCTCGCGCGGCGACCAACTCACGCTGCAAGGCAATTACGGCATTCCCGGATTTAACCCCGTGGAACAGTTCGGGACGAAGAAATTCGTGGTGAGTTTCCAGACGCAGGGCTATTCGCCATGGAATCTGGCAGGTTTCCGACTCAACCCGTACCTGATTTATACGATTGGATTTTTGGCCGGTCCGGGACAAGGCTTCGGGACGAGCAAGGCGTATTCGCAGGTGGGCGGCGGTTTCATCATCACCAACGACTACTTGGTTTTTAGCTCATTCCAGATTTCATTGGCCTACTATCCGAGTATTCCTGGGTCGGGCACCGATGTGTTCAAGACCAACGCCTTCAGTACCGAGGATTTTTCGCTGAACGATTTCGATATGGCCAAGCCACGGCTCGTGGGCTATGAATAATCTGCGAATGTTGCAATTTTTAACGGCAATCCTATAAGGCCGATTGCGATTGGTTTTCTCAATTTTAGGGTATGTAACCAATAACCCTGAAAAATGAAAAAGTCATTCCTTCTTTTGCTTCTGGCGCTCGCTTCGGTGACAACACCGGCTTTCGCCGACCCAACAGATCCGCCGGCCATGACTGCGGTGACCAGTACTGATGCCGTGGCCGCCCGCGCCGAAATGCTCACGGCACGCCTGGAAGAAATCAAAAGCATGGACAAGTCCAACATGACCCGCGTGGAGCGCAAAGCGCTTCGCAAAGAAGTCAAGGCCATCAAGACCGAACTGGCCACGACCAAGAATGGTGTGTACCTTTCCGTAGGCGCGATCATCATTATCGTCTTGTTGCTGATTTTGCTGTTGTAACCGCAAATGGCGACAACCGTTTTATGAGAAGAGGCTTTGTCCTCTTTTTTTATTTTCCGCAACAAATGATTTGAACAAAAGCCAATCAAACGTTAATCTTCAATATTTAGCCAGATTTGCTAAAAATTATGTAACCGATTCGCCAATAAGTGTAAGACGTTTCTTTGCCGGCGGCTGTAATTTTGGAATATCAAAAGCATTAAAATCCACTGTCATGAAAACACTATACACTTTAATAGCAACTTTGCTTCTTGCGGGCGGTGTTTCGGCCCAGAGTTCTGAGACGACTGACATCCAAACGCAGTTCGCAGACAACAACTCTGTACTGGCCATGGGCGCGCGTTATTACTACTACCCAAACCTTGACGCCTATTATGACTCCAAGGTCAATTTGTACATCTTCGAATCGAACCAACAAAAAGGCACTATCGTAAAAGCCAAGGAAATCCCGTCTGGCTACCGTGGTTATTCGCTGTATAACGGCATCCGCGTCGCGATTACGGATTATGACGGCGACGAACCCTTTTCAAAAATTGAGGAGCACCGCAAAATGTATCCGAAAAAATATACTTCAAGACGCCAGCCGCCGAAGCCAGCCGCTGATAAAAACATCGCACTCAACTAGACAAAAACACTCATTTCGTGTAGTTCAACAGAAAAAAGCCATTTTCATCGATGGTTTTTTTTATGACCATATTTTTCGCGTTAACTTTGCTCCCGAACCAAATATTAAACTGTTTTTTCTTACAAATTCAATAATTTTAACGTTTTTTATCGATATTTTTTGCGTTTTATCGATTTTGTAAAAAATTAAAACCTACTTTTATCCACGCAAACAGATGCAAATCAATAGTTTACGAAAATGTTCATTCGTTCAACCCAAAACGAGAAACATGAAAACAGCGAACTACATTTGGATTGGAATCTTGATGCTCACGCTCCAAACCACCTACGCCCAGAAAGCGCAGCTACCGCAAACCGGTAACGGCGAAACCATCCTGATCAAAGATCCGGTGACCAATTGCTCCTATCGGTATTATTATTATCCGAACCTTTTCGGGTATTACGATGCCCAGAAAAACGAGTACATCCTCAAGATCGATAACCAATGGCAACGCCTCAAGGAAATCCCGAACGGCTACATGGGCTATTCGCTCAACAACAAATTCAACGTGCTCATCACGGATTACGACGACGAAGATGTGACGCAATTCATCAAGGTCCACAAGAAAAAGTACCCGTACAATTTCCACCAGAAACTCAAGCAGGTTTCGTCCAACGAATAGGAATCTCTTAAAAAAGGGTTACAGTCCTTTCGCTCCGGCGACTTATTACTATATTTGAAGCTCTTGCAAAAAACCTGAAATGCAAAAGCTTCATTTTTTTTACCTGCTGGCCTTTTTGACGCTCGCCGCCACGGCCAATGCACAGCAACCCGCCAAGCCCAACGCGACCGAAATCTACAACCAAATCCAGAAACTGAATTTCTTGGGTTCGGTATTGTATGTGGCCGCGCATCCTGACGACGAAAACACACGACTCATTTCGTGGCTGTCCAACAACGTACACGCGCGCACGGGCTATCTTTCCCTGACCCGTGGCGATGGCGGACAAAACCTCATCGGGCCGGAGCTTCGCGAACAATTGGGCGTCATCCGTACGCAGGAATTGATCGAGGCCAGAAAAATAGACGGCGGCCAGCAAATGTTCTCCCGCGCCAATGACTTCGGTTATTCGAAAAACCCGGACGAGACGTTGCAAATCTGGGACAAGGAAAAAGTCTTGGCCGACGTGGTTTGGGCCATCCGCAAATTCAGGCCGGACGTGATCATCAACCGGTTCGATGCGCGATCGCCAGGCACGACGCACGGGCATCACACCGCATCGGCCATGCTCAGCCTGGAAGCCTTCGACAAAGCCGCAGATGCGAAAAGTTACCCTGAGCAACTCCAATATTTTTCAACTTGGCAACCCAAACGGGCTTTCTTCAATACCTCGTGGTGGTTTTACGGCAGTCGTGAGAAATTCGAACAGGCCGACAAATCAAACCTGACCGGACTGTCCATCGGGACGTACTATGCCGGATTGGGAAAATCCAATCAGGAAATCGCGGCACTGAGCCGGAGCCGCCACCAATCGCAAGGATTCGGTTCTACCGGCACACGCGGCGAAGAAACCGAGTACATTGAATTCATCAAAGGCAATCAGGCCAAAGACAAGAACAACTTGTTTGAAGGCATCGACACCAGTTGGAACCGTGTTGCGGGCGGCAAGGAAATCGGCGACATCTTGCTGTCGGTCGCAAAAACGTACGATTTCAATAATCCGTCGGCCAGCATCCCGAAATTGGTGGAAGCCTACAAATTGATCCGGAAACTCGAGGACGATTATTGGCGGAACATCAAATCTGAGGAAATCAAAAACATCATTGCGTCCTGTGCGGGTTTGTATCTCGAAGCCGTCGCGCAACGCCCGGATGCCACGCCCGGAAGCAAAATCAACATCAAACTGGAAGCCGTCAACCGCAGCAACATCAAGATGGCTTGGCCGTCATTCGCGATTTTGCCCGCCGAAAACCCGGAGGCGCAAACCTGGCTGCGCGGCGTACAATCCGATACGTTCCTGCTGGCCAACAACGTCGTGCGCACGGCCGAACAGGAAATCACCATTCCGCAGGACACGCCGTACACGCAACCGTATTGGCTCGCCGAAAAAGGTTCCGTGGGCATGTATCAGGTACCAGACCAGCAAAACATCGGGACACCGGACGTGCTGCGGCAGGGAAAAGTCATCTTCAACATCGAGATCGACGGCGCAACGCTGGATTTCGAGCGCAACATCGTCTACAAATACAACGACGAAGTCAAGGGCGAAGTCTATGAACCGTTTGATATCGTGCCGGACGTGACCACATCGATCGCTGAAAAAGTCATCTTGTTCAACCGCAAAAAAACAAAGACCGTAGCGGTGCGCATCAAGGCCGGACGCGACGCTGTTGCTGGAAACGCCATGCTGGAGTTGCCGGCTGACTGGACGGTTTCGCCCGCACAAATCCCGTTTTCACTCGCCCGCAAAGGCGAAGAAGCGATGGTGTATTTTGAAGTGTCGGCGCCAAAGAGCAATGACGAAATCGTGGCAAAATCGGTAGCCGTTGTCAACGGAAAACGCTACGATCTGGAAAGGACTGATATTGTCTATGGCCACATTTCCAAACAAATGGTGTTGCAACCTTCGCAAGCCCGGTTCCTGAAACTCGACATCAAGACCGGTAATGAAAAAATCGCCTACATCATGGGCGCCGGCGATCAAGTCAATAAAAGCCTCGAACAGATGGGTTACGAAGTGACACTTGTAAAACCAAAAGACATTACACCCGAGAATTTGACGGCTTTCGACGTAATAGTAATCGGCATCAGGGCGTACAATACCGTAGATGAAATGGCACTGAAACAGCCCGTCTTGATGGACGCCGTCCGGCAGGGCAAAACGCTCATCGTGCAATACAACACGACCGATCCGCTCGTGACCAAGGACATTGCGCCCTATCCGCTCAAGATTTCGCGCGACCGCGTCACCGAGGAAAGCGCCGAAGTCCGGTTCCTGGTGCCGCAACACGCGCTTTTGAACACGCCCAATAAAATTACCGCTGAGGATTTCAAAGGCTGGACCCAGGAACAAGGCTTGTACTACCCGAACGAATGGGACAAGGCGTTCACCGCGATCTTGTCGGCCAATGACCGTGGGGAAAAGCCCAAGGACGGCGCGCTGCTGGTGGCCCAATACGGAAAAGGCCACTATATTTACACCGGTTTGAGCTTCTTCCGCGAATTGCCCGAAGGCGTTGCCGGCGCATTCCGGCTGATGGCCAATATGATTTCAATCAAAAACTGATGCTATGCTGCAACGAAAAGTGACCCATTGGAAAAAGAGCTATACGTTCGTGTTGCTCATGAATGCCATCTACATCATGATTTTCTGTTTACTGATGCAAATATTCTCCTGATGCAGCAAATTGACTGGATTGTTTTATCGGTAACACTATTGTCCATTGTCATTTACGGCGTCTGGAAAACACGCGGCAGCCAGAACGTGGAAGACTACATCCTGGGCAACAACGAAACGCCTTGGTATGTCGTGGGGTTGTCGGTCATGGCGACGCAGGCCAGCGCGATTACGTTCCTTTCTACGCCGGGCCAAGCGTATCACGACGGCATGGGCTTCGTGCAATTCTATTTCGGGTTGCCGATCGCGATGGTCATCATCAGCCTGACATTCATCCCGATTTACCACCGGCTCAAAGTGTTTACGGCGTATGAATACCTCGAACAGCGGTTTGATTTGAAGACGCGCTCGCTGGCGGCCATCTTGTTTCTCGTGCAGCGCGGCCTGGGAACGGGTTTGACGATTTATGCGCCATCCATCATCTTATCATCCATCCTGGGCTGGAACCTGACGCTGCTCAACGTCGTCATCGGCATATTGGTGATCATCTATACGTTTTCGGGTGGAACGAAAGCCGTAAACGTGACGCAAAAACAGCAGATGTTCGTGATCATGTCGGGCATGTTCGTGGCGTTCTTCCTGATTTTACACTATTTGCCGAACGACATGACGTTTTCCAACGCGATGCACATTGCGGGCGCGAACGGCAAAATGGACATTGTCGATTTTTCGTTCAACCCTGAAGAACGCTATACGTTTTGGAGTGGCATCACTGGCGGTTTCTTTTTGGCCCTCGCCTATTTCGGGACAGACCAATCCCAGGTTGGCCGTTACCTGTCGGGGAAATCCATACGCGAAAGCCAAATGGGTTTGATCATGAACGGCTTCCTGAAAGTGCCGATGCAATTCTTCATCCTGCTCATTGGCGTGATGGTTTTCGTTTTCTTCCAATTCAATTCGGTACCGCTGAATTTTAACCCGAACAACAAGATCCTGGTGGAAAAGTCGGCGTACAAAGCCCAATACCAAAAGCTTGAACAGCAACTGGCCACGCTTTCGGAAGAGAAAAAAGAATACAACCTGCTCTATATCGACCACCTGAACCAGAATTACGACAACCCGATTTTGCGGCGGCAACTCGTGGCGCTTTCGAGCAAGGAAAAAGACCTGCGGGAACAGGCGCGCGACATTATCGGCAAAGTGGATGCGAAGGCCGAAAAGAACGATAAGGATTACGTGTTCATCCATTTCATCCTGAACTATCTGCCGCAAGGTTTGATTGGGCTTCTGCTGGCCGTGATTTTATCGGCGGCGATGTCTTCTTCGGCTTCCGGGCTGAACGCGCTCGCATCGACCACGGCCATAGACATTTACCGGCGCAACCTGAAAGTGGAGAAATCCGAAAAACACTACGTCAATGCCACGCGTTTCTTTACGTTGGTCTGGGGCATCATCGCGATTTTGTTCGCCTGTGTAGGAACGCTCTTCGAAAACCTGATCCAACTCGTGAACATCGTCGGGTCAATCTTCTACGGTACCGTACTCGGGATTTTCCTGGTCGGATTCTATGTGAAATATGTCCAGGCGCGGGCGATGTTCTGGGCGGCGCTCATCACCCAGACCGTGGTTTTGGTGATTTACTATTTCGCGATCCACATTTACCCGACCGGCGAGGAAAAACTGGGTTACTTGTGGTTGAATTTCATCGGGGCGATGCTAGCCATTGTGCTTTCTGCGATCTTCCAGGCGACGATTTTCCGGCAAGACCGATTGCTCATCAATGAAAACGCAGATGGAAATCCGTAAGGCGACAACAGACGATTTGCCCGACATCATGGACGTTATTGATCTGGCCCGAACCATCATGCGCGAAACCGGAAACGCGACCCAATGGGCCAACGGCTATCCGTCGGTGGAAACCATTCAGGATGACATCGCGCAAGGATGTGGTTTTATTTGTGCTACCGATGCCATCGTCGGTTATTTTTTCTTCCGTCATGGCGCGCACCCCGAACCAACTTACACCCATATTGAAGGCCGATGGCTTAATGACGAACCTTATGGCGTCATCCACAGGCTGGCTTCCGGACGGAAAGCGAAAGGCATCGCGCAGGCCGCCTTCGATTTTGCATTTTCGCTGGTGGAAAACGTCCGGGTCGATACGCACGCCGACAACCTGCCGATGCAAAACTTCCTCGTGAAAAACGGTTTTTCGTATTGCGGCGTCATCTACGTAAACGATGGCACGCCACGCGACGCTTTCCAGAAGCGCCAATAAAAAAGCCGCAGGAAAACCCACGGCTACTTTTTCAATACGACATTTCGGTCGGTTATTTCTTTCCCCATTCTGCGATGCTGTCGCGGTTCATCTTGACATAGTCGCCATTGTTGGCTTTTTCGGCACCGGCGAGCGAGAGTTTCGCGGTTTCGATGGCGCCTTTCTTGTCGCCCAACTTGGCTTGGATCAAGGATTTTTGACGCAGGTACCAAAATGGTTTGTCCTTGTCTTTGTTGAGTTCGACTGCCTTGTTGACATAGGTCAGCGCTTTGTTCAGGTCGCCGTTGGATTGATACAGGTATTGCGCCGAAGAAAAATAATCGCGCTCCGTAGCCGATCCGCCGGACAATGTAGTTTCGATGGATGCCAAAGCCACTTTCGAAGTGGGGACATCGAATTTGATGGACACCATCGTGCGTTCCCAGGAAATGTCGATACTGCCAGAATCGTTGCTCAGCGTTCCAATACCGATGGTGAAAGTTTCCACCGGATGGTTGAGCATGATGGTTTTGGCGTTGGTCTTGAGCGCGACATCGGCGTCGTTCCAGGTTTCTGGCGTGCCCCAATTGTCGGTTTTGCTGTAGAAATACACATCCCAACTTTCGGCTTTCGGGTTGACGAACAAGGCGTACTTGCCTTTGGCAAGGGTTTTTCCTTCGATGGTAACGTCTTCTGAGAATGAAATCGTGGTGTTGGCGTTGGCCCCGGCGCGCCATACTTTCCCGAACGGGACGAGATCGCCAAAAACGGTACGGCCTTTCGCACTCGGGCGCGAATACACGACCTCAACATCGGTGAGGCCAACCACTTGATCTACTGTGGCTTTGGGGCTTGGCGCAGGCGTTTTGACTTGCGCGTTGAGTGAAAATGCTGCCATGACAGCACAAGCAATCCATATTTTCTTCATGATTAATAAGTTTAGTGAAGCTTCAAATGTACGAAATACATCTAAAAAATCGGTTATGGAAACGCAATTAAAACCTAAATTTGTTTAACTTTTAATCAATATCATTAAACGTTTTTGTATTTTTACCGAAACGAAAATTATGGCCCTGCATACTTTAAAAGCCGTCCAAACGATTCCAGCGCCGATTGACAAAGTCTGGGAATTTATATCCGATCCAAAAAATCTTGCCGTCATCACGCCGCCCGATATGGGCTTCAAGACGCTTTCCGGCGATGACCGGAAAATGTTCGCTGGGCAAGTCATCCACTACCATGTCTCGCCTTTGCTGGGCATCAAGATAGAATGGGTTACCGAAATCACGCACGTCGCGCCACGTGAATTTTTTGTGGACGAGCAGCGTTTCGGGCCGTACGCATTCTGGCACCACAAACACTTCGTCAAGGAAACGGCGGCCGGGACCGAAATGGAAGACGTCATCCATTACAAATTGCCGTTCGGCTTTTTGGGCAACCTGCTCCACCCGATCGTGGTAAAACCCAAACTGGAAAAAATATTTGCGTTCCGTCGCCAAAAACTCATTGAACTCTTCGGCGAATGAAAGCGCAACCCATTAACATCTTTTGGTTCCGGCGCGATTTGCGGACGGATGATAACGCGGCACTATTCCATGCATTGCATGACAAATTGCCCGTGCTGCCGATCTTCATCTTCGACAAAAACATCTTGTCTGAACTGCCCAAAGACGATGCGCGCGTGACATTCATTTACGGATTACTCTCCGGCATCAACGAAACCTTGAAAAACCACGGTTCATCGTTGGCGGTATTTTTCGACGAACCCGAAACCGTATTCCGAAAATTGGCCGCCACGCACAACGTCCAAACCGTCTATACCAATCACGATTACGAACCGTACGCACGGCAGCGCGACAAAGCGATCAACCAAATCCTCAAGGAAAACAATGTGGCATTCAAGACGTGCAAAGACCAAGTGATTTTTGAAAAGGACGACATTGTCAAGGACGACGGCAAACCCTATGTGGTTTATACGCCTTACAGCAACCGCTGGCAGGAACATTTCGGGAAGATGACGTTGGCGCATTACCCGTCTGAAACGCTACTCGGAAATGTGGCACGACATGATTTCCCTTTTTTGACGCTGGCCGACATCGGGTTCGGCGCATCGGCCGTCAAAGTCCCGGCTTTCAATACCGCGAAAGACTTGATCGACCAATATGAAAACACCCGGAATTTCCCATGGCTCGACAAGACTTCGCACTTGAGCCCGCATTTGCGTTTTGGTTCGGTGAGCATCCGGAACATTGTGGCCGCCGCGGCCAAAAGCAGCAACAAAACGTTTCTGAAAGAACTGATCTGGCGGGAATTCTTCATGCAGATTTTGTGGCATTTCCCGCATACCGTCACCAAAAGTTTCCGCCCGGTGTACGATGACATCAAATGGCGCTACGACGAATCCGATTTCAAGAAATGGTGCGCCGGACAAACCGGTTACCCAATTGTGGATGCGGGCATGCGGCAACTCAACCAAACCGGCCGCATGCACAACCGCGTACGCATGATCGTGGCGAGTTTCCTGTGTAAACATCTATTGATTGATTGGCGCCGGGGCGAAGCCTATTTCGCGGAGAAATTACTCGATTATGAACAATCGGCCAACGTCGGGAACTGGCAATGGGCTGCCGGAAGCGGTGTGGATGCCGCGCCGTATTTCAGGATTTTCAACCCGGAGGAACAACAAAAGAAATTCGACAAGGAACTGAAATACATCAAGAAATGGGTTCCGGAATTCGGTACGGAAAATTATCCGAAACCGATGGTGGATCATAAAATGGCGCGGGAACGTTGCCTGCAAGTGTATAAGGAAGCGGTGGCCTGATCACCAAAGCGAATGGACAATGGAATAATCCAATTCGTCGAAGTGTTTGACAACCTTATCGGCCAGCGAATAGTCCTGCAGTTTTGAATTCACGCTGTCATATCCAATCGTATAGATGCCGGCGGCTTTGGCTGCCCTAATGCCGTTCGTGGAGTCTTCGATGACCACGCAACTGTCAGCCGATTCGCCAGACAACCTTACGGCCTCGATGAAAATGGCAGGATCGGGTTTCGACTTCGGGAAGTCCTCGCCACTGACGATGTGGGAAAAATAGGGATACAATCCGAATCTCCTGAAAATACGGTCGATCGTGACTTTGGCCGACGACGACGCCAAAATGAGTTGCATCCCGTTGGCATGCAGATCTTTGATTAAAGGTTCGACGCCTTCCAGCAAAAACAAATCTTCTTTGGTGTCGAAAGCCTCGTTGAACAAGGCGCGCTTGATGTCGATGAGCTTTTCAACTTCTTCCTCCAAGGCAAACCACTCTTTCAGTTTCTGGTAAACATTGCGGGTGGAATTTCCGGTAAAAGTGGCGTACATCTCATCGGGCACCACGATATTGAGCGCCTTGAAGTGTTGTTGGTATGCGTGGTAATGGACCGGTTCGGTATCGACGATGACACCGTCCATGTCAAAAATTACAGTGTTTTTCATGGGTTTGTCAAATATCAAATGCCGAAAAAAGTGCAAGGCAACGGCTAATCATCGTTCGACATTCTACCTTCGACATTCGACTTCAGTAAATACCGGATGACCGTTTCGGCGCAATACAATCCGAACAATCCTGGCATATAGCTGCACGTGCCGTAAAACGATTTCTTGAAATTCTGCCCATCGGTCATGCGCAGGCTGCCTTCTTTCTGGATTTCGGTCGAATAAACCGCCTTAACGCCTTTCTGGACGTGCATTTTACGAAGTCTTTTGCGGACGGCCGTGGCCAAGTGACAGTTGTTGGTCTTGCTGATATCGGAAACTTTTACTTTGGACGCATCGAGCTTTCCGCCCGCGCCCATAGACGAAACCACTTTGATTTTCTTGTCGCGCGCCGATTTGATCAGGTTAAGCTTCGGGGTAATGCTGTCGATGCAATCCACGACATAGTCGAATTCTGTGGTAACCAATTCGTAGGCGCGTTCCGGCGACAGGAATTCCTTGATTCGGGTCAGTTTCAGCTCCGGGTTGATGTCCTGCAAACGGTCGCCGACGACATCGACTTTAGACATGCCTACCGTGGAATGCAGCGCAGGCAACTGGCGGTTGATGTTGGTAATGTCAACCACATCGCCATCTACGATGGTCATCTTGCCGACGCCTGCCCGGGCAATGAATTCGGCAGCGAATGAGCCCACGCCGCCCATGCCTACGACCAGGATGTTGGAATTTTTAAGTTTTTCGAGTCCTTCGGTGGTAAAGAGCAATTCCGCCCTTTCGGTCCATTCAGCCATTTTTCAGTTATTAGTGATTAGTTGCTAGTGGCTAGATAATTTCAGTTTAAAGACAGTTCTATAATTTTCGCTTGTAATTTCCTGCAGTGCATCCAACGAAATCCCTTTGTATTTCGCGGCAATTTCGTAGACGTCACGGATGGTTTCGTCGATCATGTCGGTTTCCAGGAAAAATTTGTCATTCGGGACCGATTGAAAAACCGACTCCAACTCCGGATTCCGCAGCAAGTATTTCCCGAACGAAAGGTAAAAACCGTTGTCGAGCAGCGACTGCGCAACCTGTGTGTTCTTTGAAAAACCGTGGATGATCATCGGGACGGAAATACTCAATTTCTTCTTGATGTCAATGGTTTCCTGATAAGCGGCGACACAGTGGATGACCACGGGTTTTTGGTGTTTCTCGGCCAACTGCAGCTGTCGTTCGAATACTGGAATCTGCTCTGCCATCGGGGTTTCGATACGTTTATCCAATCCACATTCGCCTACCGCAAGGCATTTATTATCAGAGAGTTTTACCTCTATGACTTCAAAGTCTTGTTCAAGCCGTTCCGGCACGATGCGCCACGGATGGATGCCTACGGAAAACTGTGGTATCGACGCGTCGAACTCGTCCGGATATTGGTTGACCAACTCTAGGACTTCGGGATCATTGCTGAACCGATGTGTATGCAGGTTGAAATACATCAGTCGTGGAATTTCTTTACGCCGGCGCGGATGGCTACGCTTAATACGTTGTCTTGCGGCACGGCCGGACAGGAGTACTTGTGGTTGTAGGCGCAATAGGGATTGTACGCCTGGTTGAAATCGATGGCGATGAGGTTTTCTTTTGGTATGCGCAAGTCGATGTAACGGCCGCCGAGGTAGGTTTCTTCGCCGTTTGTTAAATCTGAAAAAGGTAGAAATAGATAGTCTTCATAGCCTTCTTTATTCCTCAAATCCATACTGCGATACACATTGAGCCTACACGGTTTGCCATCGATCTTGAAATGGACTTCCCCGTATTTCTCATACATCGGAAGCCGCGCCGTGGAGGTTTTCATGGCGAATGGCTTTTCATTTTCGGTCCGGACAAATTCGGCGACGACGAAATACTTGGCGTCAATCGGAAAAAAGGGATGCCCTTTGAACTGCTTCCGGTCTTCGGGTAAGAGCGGGCTTTCTTTTTCATCCTGGTATTCCTTGTTGAGTTGTTGCTGGAAATTCTCGCTGGCCAGGCGGTCAAATTGCGGTTGCGCAAGCGCCGGCAAGCCCATCATGAAAAGGAATATGCTGCGAAGATTCATCTTGCAAAAATAGCGAAAATGAAATTGGCGGATGTAGCAGGAAATGAGATTAGGGAATATTTTAGGTAGACCTCTGAGGTTTTAAAAACCTCAGAGGTCTACGCCGCAACCCTAAACTTGTTACCTTTGCCCAAAATTGCTGGCCACCTGCCAAATTCCATGATCAAAACCGCATCAAAACGTTACATCAATAACTTCAAGGGGTTTTCCCGCGAAATCTGGATCTTGGCCATCGTGACGCTCATCAACCGGGCGGGCACGATGGTCTTGCCGTTCCTGTCAAAATACCTCAAGGAAGACCTGCATTTTTCGCTGGGCGAAGTGGGCTGGATCATGGTAAGCTTCGGTTGCGGTTCCATGCTGGGTTCGTGGCTCGGCGGCAAACTGGCCGATAAAGTTGGGTTCTACAAAATCATGATTTTCAGTTTGTTCACCAGCGGGCTCATGTTCTTCGGCCTGCAATACATCACGTCGTTCTGGGGATTGTGTTTCGGGATGTTCGCCATCATGACCGTGGCCGATATGTTCCGCCCCGCAATGTTTGTTTCCGTCGGCGCGTATGCAACACCTGAAACCCGGACGCGCGCCATGACCTTGATTCGGTTGGCGGTAAACCTAGGCTTCGGCCTTGGCCCGGCCGTGGGCGGATTGATCATCATGGCCATTGGCTACAAAGGATTGTTCTGGGTAGACGGCGCCACATGCATCACAGCGATTGTGATTTTCTGGATCATGGTCAAGGAAAAAACCAAATCGCCCTACATCGACAAAAAGCATCCGGACGAAATCCTGACCCATTCAGTATTGCACGACAAACCGTTCTGGATTTTTCTCTTTACGTGTTTTGCCACGGCGATGATTTTCTTCCAGCTATTTACCACGCTGCCATTGTATCACCACGATCAGTTTGGCCTGACCGAATTCCAGACCGGACTGTTCATGACCACGAACGGTGTAATGATATTCTTTCTGGAAATGCCGCTGGTAAGCGTTTTTGAACGCAAGAACGTCCATAAAGTAAAGATCATATTGGCCGGATCCATCCTAATGGCGGTTGCGTTCTTCGTGCTCATGCTCGATTTTTGGATTGGGTCGCTTATCATTAGCTTGCTACTATTGACCGTCGGGGAAATGTTTGCGTTTCCTTTTTCAAACGCCTTCGCCATTGGGCGTGCGCCGAAAGGCCACGAAGGCCGATATATGGCATTGTATACCATGAGTTTCAGCCTGGCGCACATCACCAGTTCAAAAATCGGGATGGAAATCATTGACCGATTTGGCTACCGCGCCAACTGGCTTTTCATGGGTATTTTGGGCATCATTGCAGCATTGGCGGCACTTTACCTCTACAACTTTTTACACCGCGAACCCAAAAAAACTTAAATTTTAGTTAAATAACTAATTTTATAGTTTGTCAACTAAATTTATAGTTGTACGTTTGACCTGAGTTAGGTTAGGATTTGAATGGGTTTGGTAACGTACGCTGAGCCAAACCCTTACTACTAATTAACCAAACGTTTTGACTGTACGGTCACCGGGTTCGGTCATATCGTCATCATTGTTTTATTACAAATTTTCAATTGATCCTCATGCAAAAGCTCACTAACAAAGAAGAAGAAATCATGCACATTTTATGGAAGCTGAAAAAGGCTTTCGTAAAAGACATCCTGGCCGAGATTACCGAGGACCAGCCACATTACAACACGCTTTCGACGATTGTCCGCAATCTGGAGGAAAAAGGCTACGTATCGCATACGGCTTACGGCAACACGCACCAATACTTCCCGATTGTAAAGATCGAGGATTACCGCAAACAGTTCATGGATACGGCTATCGGGAATTTCTTCGGGAGTTCGTATAAGAATGTCGTGTCTTTCTTCGCCAAGGAAGAAAAGATTACGGCCGAGGAACTCCGGGAAATCTTAGCGCTCATCGAAAAAAAGGAATAGTATGGAAACACTTGCGGTTTACCTCTTGAAATCGAGTGCGTTGCTGGCATTGTTCTTCGCGGCGTATCACTTGCTGCTCCGCAAAGAGACATTCTTTAAAAGCAACCGATGGTATTTGTTGCTGGGTTTGGTGACCTCGGTTTTGTTGCCACTCGTGACATTTCGGAAAATCATCTGGATTGATCCGTTGCCGCAAAACATGGATTGGTCTGGCGGGCCGCTGGTGATGATGCCCGTAGTGGAAGAAACGACACTCGCCATTGACTGGCCGCTGATTCTCTGCGGGTTGTACGTACTCGGGCTGACGGCGTTCCTGCTCAATTTCACCTTGGATTTCTACGCCTTGCGACGCGCGCTTTCAGGGCAAAAAATGTTCAGGCAAGAAGATTATAAGTTCGTGGACACGTCCGAAAACGTAGCGCCTTTCTCCTACTTCAACTACATCGTGTACAACTCATCACTGTACACCGAGACGGAGCTGGCCAACATCATTGCGCACGAAAAAGTGCATAGCAGCCAAAACCATACGATGGATGTATTGTTCGCGCGGGCATTCTGCATCGTGTTTTGGTTCAATCCTTTCGTGTGGCTGTACAAAAAGGCGATGTTGCAAAACTTGGAATTCATTGCCGATGCCGAGGCCGTGCGGTTTGTGAACGACAAGAAATCCTATCAAATCACGCTGTTGAAAGTTACCGCACACGAAAATTGTGTGGACATTACCAATCATTTTTATCAATCATTAATCAAAAAACGAATCGTTATGTTGAACAAAAATCAATCGAAGAAAAGCAGTTCCTGGAAGTATTTCCTGATTGTTCCGGCGCTGGTGGCTTTCCTGTTGTATTTCCAAGTAAAAGTCGTGGCACAGGAACGCGAAGTCACCGAAAGCATGCTCCAGCATGAAACACAATTGATCGTAGACAAGAACTCCTCGGACGCAGACCTCAAGCGCCAAGCCGAACGCATCAAGAAAGAACACGGCGTCACCCTGAAATTCTCAAAGGTAAAACGGAACAGCCAAGGTGAAATCACGTGCATCAAGGCCACGTATAAAGACGCCAACGGGCAAAAAGGAACCACACAAGTCAGCGGCAACGAACCGATCCAACCCTTTCGTTTTTACAAGAAAGACGACGGCGCGATGGGTTTTGGCACCGGACGCGGCAACAACATCAGGATTGCAAGTGCTGGAAGACATTTTGCGCCTGGGCCTGGAGATGATTTTGTATTCTCGTTCGGCGGTGACGACGATATAGACATAGAAATCCCGGAAGCGCCGGAAGCACCGGAATGGCCGGGAGTACCGGAATGGCCGGAAGCGCCGCATCCATCCGACAGTTTGTTCTTTCCATCAGGTAAGAACCTCGCTTGCGTGATGCCGAGAGGAAAAAGCGTCGTCATAAGAGACAAAGATGGTAAAAAGACCGTAGTCGTAGATGGTAAAGTCATGACGGGTGCCGACGCCGAAAAAGTGATTGCAGGCATGGAACCGATCATCATCAATGGTGAAGACGTATTAAAAAAAGGCGGTACATACACGTACTCCTATTCTGACGACGACCGCGCGATAGTAATCGATGCGGAACGAATCAGCGCCGATGCCATGAAAAGAGCACATGCTGCCATGGAAAAAGCCGGCCCAAAAATGGACGAAGCGCGCGCCAAGATTGAAAAGAAATTGGCCGAAATGGACACCAAGCGCAATCAAATGCAGAAAGGCCGCGATGAAGAAATGCGTCAAGCCCGCGAGGAAATGGAAAAAGCCCGGGAAGAATTGGCCAAAGCGAAAGCCGAACTTGAAAAAGCCCGCGCCGAAATGAAAGCGGAAATCGCCAAGGAAAAAGCGAAAGCCAAAAAATAAGCCCCCAAAATTAAATCATCAATCTGGAAAAGGCTGTTTGCGCAGCCTTTTTTATATTTGCGCATGTTTAAGCTCCTTGCACGTCTCAACAAATTGATCCTGCCCTCGTTAACCAAGCGCGGGCTCGATGTGAGCAAAGCGAAAAAGTGGCAACTGGCGCTCATCGCCTGGCGGTATTATGTCACCGCCCGCGCACTCGATGAAAAATAATGTAAATTTTTCTTGCTTCCAATTCATCTAAAACCCTATATTTGCACCCGCATTAAGGCCTCGTGGCGCAACTGAATAGCGCATCTGATTACGGCTCAGAAGGTTACTGGTTTGAATCCAGTCGAGGTCACTTAAGGATGGAAAGCCTGCACGGAAGTGCGGGCTTTTTCTATTTAAAGTCCGATGTCGAGCTTGCTCGTAAATTCGGACTTTAAATAGAAAAAGCGATTCGATTGCAAATCGAATCAGGCTTTACATGTAGACTACGGAGCTTTACTGGATGTCGCGCCCAGCGAAATCCAGTCGATAATCCCAATGACGCTGCTTCGTGTAATAGAAAGAGGTTCCAATCCAAACGGCTTTACACGTAGACTACGGAGCTTTACTGGATGTCGCGCCAGCGAAATCCAGTCGATAATCCCAATGACGCTGCTTCGTGTAATAGAAAGAGGCTCCAATCCAAACGGCTTTACATGTAGACTACGGAGCTTTACTGGCTGTCACGCCCAGCGAAATCCAGTCGAATCACAATCACGAGCTCTTGCCCTCTGTCCGAAACTTTTTCTAAACCACGAATACACGAATTATTTTTCCCTTTGTGAAATCCGGGACATTCATGGTGATGGAAATACATTGTCGCTAAACGATTGCCCGCGTGAGGGATGGAAACGATATCCTTTCGCGAGGCCACGAGCGAAAGATTTAGTGGACAGCCCGGCCCGCAGGGACACGCCCAACCAAAAAGCCTTTTATTAACAAGCCCCGAACGCCGTTTAACCATTAATTAATAGGGATTCACAAGCGGGCGTTAAATGTCTCTAAAGGAAACGCCAAAGAGGTGCGGCAACTGCTGGTGTGTACCTACCTTTGACGCATACTAATAAACACAACTACTATGAAGAAGATCATCTTATTGCTGTGCGCCATCTTTACATTTGGCCTGGCATCCGGCCAAACCGATACGCGTCAGAAGAAAGACAAAACAAAGGTAGAATTGCAGAAAAAACAGCAGGACAGCCTTGATAAAGTTCAAAAGGATAAACAACGTATTGACGGAAGGGCAAAATCAGGTACAACCAACACCAACAATTCTACGGATTCGGTAGGAACAGTTCGGCCAAATGACGTACCTGACCATGGTGCCAATAGCCGTGACAACAGTAGGCAAAGTCAATACAACAAGAAGTCTGGTAGCTCGGGAACGACTACTACGACGCCAACTACTCCGAGCCCGTAAGGGTTCACAATTTGGTTTTATTTTGTTTTGGTGGAAAGGTTTGGGAAGTCCGTTTTCCCAAACCTTTTTTTATTGGTAGGTATTCGTGTCGTTCGGATTGATGATGGCGTAAATGACCGTATCCAGGAACTTACCTTGCCAGAACTCATTTTCGCGAAGATGCGCTTCCTTGACGAAGCCATTTTTTTCAAGGACACGTGCGGACGCGATGTTTTCGGGGTCGATGATGGCTTCTATGGAATGTAATTTCATTTCGTTGAATCCATATTGCACGACACGTTCGATCGCTTCGGAGACAATGCCTTTGCCTTGGAATTCCGGCAGCAGCATGTACCCGATTTCGGCACGGTAGTTTTCGAATTCCACGCGGAAATTCCCGATGATGCCAATGAAATCATCGTTCCCTTTTAAGGTGATTGCCCAATTGATGCCGGCATTGGCCTCAATTTTCTCGTCGATGAGCGCAATGTGCGCCAGGGCATCGTCAAGGGTTTGCGCCAACGGACGCGGCACGTACCGCATGGTTTCGGGGTCGGAACGCAGCGCAAACACAGCCGGCGCGTCGTTTTTGGTGATGCGCCGCAAAACCAATCGGTCGGTTTCCAGAACGGGAAATGGGCTAAAATTCAGGGTAAGCATGGCGTAAATCGTTTACAGTCAGGGTAAAAAAACGGCCTTTTTCTTGGCCGGTTCATTTATTTCTTTAATTTTATCGTCCCACAAATCTTAAAACCTACTATTATGAATGCCCATTTTGAACAGATCGAAAAGGAATCCATCCACTCCTTGCACTTCCCGACTGCCGATGTATTGAACGACCGGGAAGCCATTTCACAACGCAATTCAGACCTCAACCGCGCGCTTGCCTTAGGCAATCTTGAGCACGGAAAAACACGTATTTTCTTTGAGGACAATCAATCCAAGAAAGTGGTAGAAACCACCATTTGGGGTGTCACCGACAATGCCATTATCTTAAAGAAAGGTGTCGGGATTCCCATCAACAGGATCTACACGGCCAGTTGACCGGCGTAAGACGCGATGTCACGGCTTTTGTCTGCGATGTCGCGTCTTTTGATTATTCGAGCGCGAAAGTAATCGGGTAATTGTACAGGCAACGAACGGGCTTTCCGGCCACTTGCGCGGGTATCCATTTTTCTTGGAACAACGCCAATACGCGTGATGCTTCTGTTTTCATGGCTTCGAGGGCTTTGGCTTCGGCGGCTTTTTCTTCCTCGGTCTGGATTTTTACCGTTTCGGACGGAATCATTTCCTTGGCCGTGACGTAAAATGCTTTGCGGTCTGTCATGCTGCCGTCCGGTTCAATGATAAAACTCGTGAATACGGTGACTTTCTTGTTCTTGAGTTCCGGAAATTGGAAGTTATCGGCCACGAACATCCTGAGCGTGTACATGCCTTTGGCCAAATCCGGCTTGGTATCTACATCTGGCGTACGCCAAACTTTATCATCCTGGGCTACGGCATTCAACGCGCAAAAGAACGCCAATACAATGAGTATTTTTTTCATCGGGTAATGCAAAACATTGGAATTGCCGAAGATAGAAATATTTTTTTGTTGCGCGTTAACTTTCCTAGAATTTCCAAAAGCATAAAACAAAAACGCGAACGACAAGTGAAACCTTACCGTTCGCGTATTTGCTAATGTTTACAGCATTCTTACATCCTGGCGTGGACGCCTTCCTTGATTTCCTCTACCATTTTACGGTTGAAGGCAGGCAAATCCTGCGGCGAACGGCTCGTCACCAAACCCTGATCGACGACCACTTCTGCATCGGTCCAGATGGCGCCGGCATTCTCCAAATCTTTCCTGATGGATTGGTAAGACGTCATTTCGCGGCCTGAAACCACATCTGCATTGATCAACGTCCACGGCCCGTGACAAATGGCTGCTACTGGTTTCTTCTCGTCGAAAAATGCCTTGACGAACGCCACGGCATCTTCGTTAACACGTAATAAATCCGGGTTGATCACGCCACCGGGCAACACAAGTGCGTCGTAATCTGACGCATTGGCTTCAGAAACGGTGCGATCCACGACAACCGAATCGCCCCAATTTCCATCTTTCCAAGACTTAATTTCGCCTGTCTTCAAGCTCACGACCTCTGCCGTCCAGCCTTCGTTTTCCAATGTTTCCTTTGGCGAAAGCAATTCGCTCTGTTCAAATCCGTCGGTGGCCAAAATGGCGATTCTCTTTTCCATGTCTGTGGTTTTTAAGGTTATTACATAAAGTTACCCTTCAAAATCGCGACGCGCTGCCAAGGCAATATTAAAGTTTCGGCAAGGTTTTGTTAAGTGGGGCGTTCCGGCGGATCCAACTATGCCAATCCGCCGATACGCCATTTCCGCCGTCGGGCTGTCCGTTACAATCTTTTTTGGTGGCCTCGATATACGGCTACCGCCGCACTCGGCCGGCCAAAAAAGGATTTATACTTCCATCCCTAACGCAACGAAAATCTTCATCAACCCAGCAATTCGAACAAACAAGTGAACCAACAACCAAAAAAAAAGCCCACAAAACGTGGGCTTCCTATCTAATCCTATTTCTTACTGCGCCAATTCCGCCTGGTTCCGGAACACGAGTTGTCGGTCAAAACTATCCAGCAAAATGATGCTGTCCGTCGTGATTTTCCCGGCCAGGATTTCCTTCGACAGCTGGTTCAACACCTCGCGCTGGATGACACGTTTCACCGGACGCGCGCCAAATTGCGGGTCATAGCCTTTCTCGGCCAGGTAGTCAATCGCTTCCGGCGTGGCGTCAAGCGTGATGTGCTGCTGCGCCAACATCTTGGTCACAGACTTGAGTTGCAAGCCGACGATTTGCTTGATGTTTGCATCGGTCAGTGGTGTAAACATGACGATTTCGTCTATCCTGTTGATGAACTCCGGCCTAACCGTTTGCTTGAGCAAGCCCAAAACTTCGTTTTTCGCTGCTTCCGTTGCCGCTTCAACGCCGCCTTTTAAGTTTTCGAATTTTTCCTGAATGATGGCGCTACCCATGTTCGACGTCATGATGATGATCGTATTCTTGAAGTCCGCCAGACGGCCTTTGTTGTCGGTCAAACGGCCTTCGTCGAGCACTTGCAACAAAATGTTGAACGTGTCCGGATGCGCTTTTTCAATCTCATCCAACAGTACAACGGAATACGGTTTCCTGCGTACCGCCTCAGTGAGTTGGCCTCCTTCATCGTAACCTACGTAGCCCGGAGGCGCGCCCACCAAACGGCTCACACTGTGGCGTTCTTGGTATTCACTCATGTCAATGCGCGTCATGGCGTTTTCATCGTCGAATAAATATTCGGCCAGCGCCTTGGCCAGCTCCGTTTTGCCGACGCCCGTTGTTCCGAGGAATAAGAACGATCCAATCGGTTTCTTGACATCCTGCAATCCGGCGCGGCTACGGCGTACGGCATCCGAAATGGCTTCGATGGCTTCCTCCTGCCCGACCACGCGTTTGTGGAGTTCCTCTTCCAGATGCAGCAGTTTTTCTCGTTCGCCCTGCAGCATTTTCATCACTGGGATGCCGGTCCATTTGGCTACGACCTCGGCAATATCTTCACGGGTGACTTCTTCCTTGATCAACGACTTGCCAGCTTGATTTTCGGCGAGTTGTTGCTGCAGCATGTCTAGCTTTTCCTGCGCTTCCTTGATTTTTCCGTACCGGATTTCGGCCACTTTCCCGTAGTCGCCATCGCGTTCGGCACGCTCGGCTTCAAGCTTGAAATTTTCAATATCGGTCTTGACGTTCTGGATATTGTCCACGACATCTTTCTCAGACTTCCATTTGGCGAAAATCTCGTTGCGCTCTTCCTTCAGGTTTGCAAGTTCCAGCCCTAACGTCTTGAGTTTGCTTTCGTCGTTTTCACGTTTGATGGCCGCGATTTCGATTTCCAATTGCATGATACGACGGTCCAGTACGTCCAATTCCTCGGGTTTGGAGTTGATTTCCATCCGGAGTTTAGAAGCCGCCTCGTCCATCAGGTCAATCGCCTTATCGGGAAGAAATCGGCTGGTGATGTACCGTTGCGACAGTTCCACGGCGGCAATGATCGCGTCGTCCTTGATGCGTACTTTGTGGTGTGTCTCGTATTTTTCCTTGATGCCGCGCAGGATCGAAATCGCGCTTTCGGTATCAGGCTCGTCCACCAGTACTTTCTGGAAACGACGTTCGAGCGCTTTGTCTTTTTCGAAATATTTTTGGTATTCGTCGAGCGTCGTGGCACCAATGGCGCGCAATTCCCCGCGGGCCAATGCCGGTTTGAGGATGTTTGCGGCATCCATCGCACCTTCGCCACCGCCCGCTCCAACCAGCGTGTGGATTTCGTCAATAAATAAAACGATGTCGCCTTCGGATGTCGTCACTTCCTTCACCACTGATTTGAGGCGTTCCTCGAATTCTCCTTTGTATTTCGCCCCGGCAATGAGCGCGCCCATGTCCAGCGAATAAATGATTTTATCCTTGAGGTTCTCCGGTACGTCGCCGTCCACGATGCGGTGCGCCAAACCTTCCGCAATGGCGGTTTTACCAACGCCCGGCTCGCCCACCAGCATGGGGTTGTTCTTGGTGCGCCGCGTCAGGATCTGCAACACGCGCCTGATTTCCTCGTCGCGGCCAATGACCGGATCGAGCTTGCCGTTGCGCGCCAATTCATTGAGGTTTTTGGCGTACTTGGACAACGAATTATAGGTTTCTTCCGCAGAAGCCGACGTCACGCGTTCGCCTTTCCGCAAATCCTGGATGGCCGTCATCAGACCTTTTTCGGTGACACCTTGGTCTTTCAGTATCTGGGCGACCTTACTCGACGATTTGAAGATTGCCAGCACCAAATGCTCAATCGAGACGAATTCATCGTTCATTTTCTTGGCAACGATACTCGCTTCGTTCAAAGTTTTTGCGGCTTCACGGGAAAATTGCAGATCGCCACCGGAGACTCTTGGGAAACTATTGATGGTACTGTCCAACACTTGCTTAAACAGCGGCACGTTGACGTTGAGTTTCTTGAGCAGGAACGGCGCAACGCTTTCGTCGACCTCGAAAATCGATTGCATCAAGTGCTCGTTCTCGATCTGCTGCTGGCCGAGGCTTTGCGCGAGCTGTTGGGCGTGCTGCAAAGCTTCCTGCGACTTGATTGTAAAATTGTTGATGTTCATTTTAAAATAAGTTTTTCAGTTTTGGGGATTTGATTGTGTAATTTTGCGGCGGGCCAGTCAATTAACATTCCAACGGAAAACCGCTGACGGAATGGCGGATTGCCCGTAACTTTCACAGACAAAATGTCTTAAAACATGACGAAATGGGGATTTTCGATAAACTTTTGGGGAATAATAAAGGTACGATGGAATCTGCGATACCCTGGATAAATTTAACAGATAAAGCGCAGTTGGCAGACTTGGCGTTGGTTTCCGCAGCCCAACCGGTACTGATCTTTAAGCATTCCACGCGTTGTGGCATCAGCCGGATGGTATTGAAGCAATTCGAGAAAGAATATAATTTTGACGAAAGCCAACTCCAACCCTATTTTCTGGACTTATTGAACCATCGGGACATCTCGAACGCCATCGCCGAGCGGTTTTCGGTTGTACATGAGTCGCCGCAAATCCTGGTCATCAAGAGCGAGAAATGCGTTTTCGACGCGTCGCACCACGAAATCGACGCGATTGCCCTGCAAGACAAAATATAAAACCACGAACTCACAGGCAATTCGTGAATTCGTGGCTTAGTTAATTTTGAAAAGACTATCGCCTGAACTTGTTCCTCTGGATGATGTCCTTGATTTTGGCCTTCAGGTCTTCGCCTGTGTCATACACCATTTGCTCGCTGCTCGGGAACGGTACGGCGCGGTGCTCGAAAAACTGATGGTATTCCTGTTCCACCGCACGCTTGTCGCCGCGGCATCGGGCATAAATGTTCTCGAAGACAAACTCACTCGTGATGGGGAAAGTCTGGATCAATTGGTTGGTCCGCAAATCGAGATAATCCACTTTGGCTGTTACCTGGCAGGATTTGAACTGCCTTACTTCCAAGACCGTGGCCGTTACGTGACGCACATCGTCAATCATAATGGCGTTGCCCAGACTGTCCCGGACGACATTTCCGTTGCGGTCCAGCTTTTTCTTTTTCCCGACAACGATGTCTTTTTCGCGTGAAAACTCTTTCTCTCGGAGTTGTTCCGGCGAGACATTGATTTGCCTGAACCCAATCATCATCGCATAATCATAATTAATGTTTTTCTGTTTGGTGCTGTGGTAGGCCGTCCATTTGTCGTTGAGCCCGAACGTACTGAAATCAAGCAAATCGCCTTCAAGACGGTACGGAATCATGACGTTGCTTTCGTTCTCGGTATAAACGTGCACATAATCGGTTCCTTTGGCGAGCGCTTCCTGCATAAGGTTGGACACGTCTTTATAACCGGGATTGATGGTGTTGAGATAGACCAAATCGTCATATGCGCGCCGCACGATCATCTTGTCCGGGTTTTTCATAAGCGACTTGGTATTGTCGTAAAGGAATTTGGAAAGGGCGTTCTTGCTGCTCACGATCTGGTCTGAATAATCGTCGAATGCGAAGTTGGCGTTGCGGTTTTCGTTGAGCAGTTTCAACGGCAACAGTGGCTTGATTTGCTCTTGCCTGCGGTTGAGTTTCAGATAGGTTTCATAAATCTGCTCGTAGTTTTGGGGATTTCCTTCCTTCACCCAAAGCGCGATGGCGGAAAGGTCGCGTTCCTTGGCCTTGGCAAAGGCTTCCTCGAGCAGGTAAATGTGTTCTTGTTTGCGTTTCGCGTCTTTGTTGTTTCGGAGTTTGTCTGTGGCGATGGCGATAGTCTCGTCGTAATTGCCGGAAGAGAGTTCGCTTTGGGCTTGCTTGACACCGCTGCAACCAGCGATGACCAATAGCAAAAGGACGGCGGAAGTAATTTTGTTCATGGTGGAAAGTGTTTACGTACGGTTCAGCCTTGCGGCATCGGGTACAAAGATAGTTTTCCGGCCGCAACCAAGCAATGTGCCAAAGAAAAAGCCCCGTACTATTCGGGGCTTTATTTTATTTTCCGGAGAATGGCGGCAGCAATTTGTTGCATACTTCGCCAAATCCGATGCGTACTTTTTCGTTTTCGCACCAACCTTTGATGCTTACCGTATCGCCGTCGTTGATGAAACGCCTTTCTGTGCCGTCACTCATCTTGATTGGATTCTTGCCGCCCCAGGTAAGCTCCAGCATCGAGCCGAAACTTTCAGGCGTTGGCCCGGAAATCGTCCCCGAGCCCATCATGTCGCCAGAATTGATGCGGCATCCGTTGGAAGCATGGTGCGCCAACTGCTGGCTCATGCTCCAGTATAAATACTTCGCGTTCGATCTTGATACGACTGTGGGCGCGGCGTTTTCGGGTTCGATGGAAACTTCAAGATGTATGTCGTAGGCTTGTTTTCCTTTGATCTGCAGATAAGGCAGCGGCATCGGTTCCTGCTTTGGTCCTTTGGTCTTAAAGGGTTCGAGAGCGTCCATCGTTACGATCCAGGGTGAAATGGCCGTCGCAAAATTTTTGGCCAGGAACGGCCCGAGCGGTACATATTCCCATTTCTGGATGTCGCGCGCACTCCAGTCGTTCATCAACACCATACCGAAAATATAATCGGCGGCTTCGTGTACGGGAATGTTCTCGCCCATGATGTTGGCATCGGTGGTGATGAACGCCGTCTCCAATTCGAAATCGATGAGTTGCGAAGGCCCGAATACCGGCGTCTTTTGTCCGTTCGGCAAGGTTTGTCCCATTGGCCTGTGGATGGAAATGCCCGACGGAATAATCGTCGAACTGCGCCCATGATAACCCACGGGAATATGCAGCCAATTCGGAAGCAAAGCATTTTCTGGGTCGCGGAACATTTTCCCGACGTTGGTCGCGTGTTCCTTGCTGGAATAAAAATCAGTATAGTCTCCAATCATCACGGGCAATTGCATTTCCACTTCGTCCATCTTGAAGATGACGATTTCGCGGTGCGATGCATTGTCGCGGAGTTGCGGGTTGCGCTCATCGAAAATATCAGCGATGCGGTTGCGCACCAAACGCCACGTCTTTTTGCCGTCCGAAATAAAATCGTTCAGCGTGTCCTGCATGAACATGTCGTCGGTGAGTTCGATGCCATCAAAATAGTTGAGTTGCTGCAACGCGCCAAGATCGATGGCATAGTCGCCGATGCGCGTACCGATGGTGATCACATCGTCTTTGGTGAGGAAAACCCCGAACGGGATATTCTGTATCGGAAAATCGCTGTCATTTGAGACATCGAGCCATGATTTTCGGCTGGAATTATTGGCGGTTATCGGCATTTTCTAGGATTGGATTTTTTTGGTTTGAATGGTGTCCAAATATAAAATTAACATTCGTTGTACAAAACGTTTTTCGTATTTTTGACAGCAATTTAACGAAAAAACCACATGCGACGCGACGAACAAATCTTCGACCTGATCCTTGACGAACAAGACAGGCAAATCCACGGACTTGAACTTATTGCCTCTGAGAATTTTGTGAGCGACGGCGTGCTCGAGGCTGCCGGTTCGGTACTCACGAACAAATACGCCGAGGGTTATCCCGGCAAGCGTTATTATGGCGGATGCGAAGTCGTTGACATCGTCGAACAGATCGCGATTGACCGTGCCAAGGCGCTGTTCGGTGCCGAGTACGTCAACGTCCAGCCACATTCTGGTTCTCAGGCCAACACGGCCGTTTACGCCGCTTGTTTGAAACCCGGCGATAAAATCCTTGGGTTCGATTTGTCGCACGGCGGACATTTGACGCATGGTTCACCGGTGAATTTCTCCGGAAAACTCTACCAACCCGTTTTTTACGGCGTGGATAAGGAAACCGGACGTATCGATTACGACAAAGTTCAGGAAGTGGCCACCAAAGAACGTCCGAAATTGATTATTGCGGGTGCGTCGGCCTATTCGCGTGACATGGATTTCAAGCGTTTCCGCGAAATTGCAGACAGCGTCGATGCGATATTGATGGCCGATATCTCGCACCCAGCAGGACTAATTGCCAAAGGATTGCTCAACGACCCGATTCCGCATTGCCATATCGTCACGACAACCACGCACAAAACCCTTCGAGGACCGCGCGGCGGCATGATCATGATGGGCAAGGATTTCCCGAACCCGTTTGGCCAGCTCACCCCGAAAGGCGAAGTGAAAATGATGTCAAACTTGTTGGACATGGCCGTTTTTCCGGGCAACCAGGGCGGCCCGCTCATGCACATCATCGCAGCGAAAGCGGTGGCGTTCGGTGAATGCTTGTCCGACGAGTTTTTCCGTTATGCCATGCAGGTGCAAAAAAATGCGACCGCGATGGCCGAGGCTTTCGTGAAACGCGATTACAATATCATTTCCGGCGGCACGGACAACCACATGATGTTGATTGACCTGCGCAACAAAGGCATTTCGGGCAAAGAAGCCGAAAACGCATTGGTGAAAGCCGAAATCACCGTAAACAAAAACATGGTGCCTTTTGACGACAAATCACCGTTTGTTACCTCGGGCATCCGCGTAGGAACGGCCGCGATTACCACACGCGGTTTGGTGGAGTCGGACATGGATACGGTTGTGGAATACATTGACCGTGTGTTGATGAACATCAACGACGAAGCCGTGATTGAATCGGTCGGGGAAGCGGTTTTTGAGATGATGAGTGAACGGGCAATTTTTGTGTTCTAAAAAAGAGCTGAACATCACATGAAATAGCCTGTAGCCTAAAACGCTACAGGTTTTTTTATGCAAATGACCATCGATTTGTAACGATTTCCTGTTTGCGTAAACTTATCGTCATCAATCATCAATCAATGCACATCAGACTTTTCAATCTACTGGTCGCACTCTGGCTGTTACCGGCCTTTGCGATGGCCCAGTCGGGCACCATTAATGGACAAGTTAAGTTTCCGACGACGACGGAAACCGTGCTCGTACAATTGTTATCGGCCGATGGCGCCAACTTGGTCAAGACACAGCTCAGCGAAACCAACGGAAGTTTCCGTTTCCTGAATGTGGCCGATGGCGATTATCTCATTGCGATAGACGACGCTGGATTCGTCCCGTACAAGAGCGACTTAATCCGCCTGTCGGGGCAAACCGAGGTCAAAGTTCCCGAAATCGCATTGCAACCTACCGTCAACCAACTGGGTGAAGTGGTTGTCGAGAAGAAAAAACCGATGGTGGAAAATAAAATCGACAAAACCGTCGTCAACGTGGATGCGATGATTACGGCAGCCGGCGGCGATGCGATGGATGTCCTGGAAAAATCACCCGGCATCGTCGTCGATCAAAACGGTACGATTACCTACAAAGGAAAGTCGGGCGTTGCCGTGTTCATCGACGACAAGCCGACGTACCTTTCGGGCGCCGATCTTGAAGCCTACCTGAAATCTCTTCCCGCCAGCACGCTCAACCAAATCGAACTCATGACCAATCCACCGGCGAAATACGATGCGGCCGGCAGCGCGGGCGTGATCAACATCGTAACGCGGAAATCCAAGGCGCGCGGTTTCAACGGCAGCGTTTCGGCGCGCGCTTCATTGGGAAAACGCCCGAACACGCGTGAAGGCATTAACATCAACTACCTTAACGACAATGTGCGGATTTTCGGGAACATCGGCTATGCACACAACCAAAATAAAAACGACCTCTACATTTACCGTCGTTTCCGCAATCAAGATGGTACCACGCAGAGTTACTTTGACCAATACAGCGACCTGACGGGGAAGGCCAATGCCGTCAACGCTTTGGCCGGGCTTGATTACTATGCCACCGAAAACACCACGTTCGGGGTGAATATCAACGGCGTTTCGCGTGCGCGCAGTACGGTGTCGGACGTGGGAAGCACCATCAGCGATGCCAACCGCGTGCTTGACTCGACCATCATTGCCAACAATACCGTCCGAAGCCGATTTAGCAATGTAGGCGCGAACCTGAATTTCCGCCACAATCTCAAGAAAGGCAAAATCACTGCCGATGCAGATTATCTCAGTTACATCAGCAAAGCCGACCAACGCTTCCGGAATTTCATCTACCAGCCCGACCAATCCTTGAGCGGACAAGATGAATCTACCGGCTACCTTCCGTCGGATATTGATATTTATTCGTTCAAGACCGACTATTCGCAGCCGATAAAAAACGATGGCCTTATTGAAACCGGATACAAAGTGAGCGTGTCGAAAACGGACAATACCGCCGATTACCGCAACATTGCGGGCGGCATCGAAACGCCTGATTACGACTTGAGCAACCATTTCAAATACGATGAAATCATCCAGGCCGGCTATGTGAACTTCAACACCAGCTACGGACGTTGGACACTCCAAACCGGGCTTCGATTGGAACATACGACATCGAAAGGCCACCAGTTGGGCAATCCGGAAAAGCCTGAATCCCGCTTTACCAAAAAATACACAAATCTCTTCCCTACGGTCTATGTTCAGTATAAGCTCGACTCCATCGGCGATCATTCATTGGTAACGTCGTATGGCAGACGCATCAACCGGCCGTATTACGAAGACCTCAATCCTTTCGTCAGCCCACTGGATAAGTTTACGTTTTACGCCGGCAACCCTTACCTGAACCCTTCGTTTTCGCAGAACTACGAACTATCCTATCGGTACAAAGGCTATTTTTCGACGACGTTGAGCTACAGCCATTCAAAAGACGATATCAACGAAACCATCGAAATCACCGATGGCGTATACTACAGCCGCCCAGGCAACATAGGCAGAAGCCGCTACTACAGCTGGAACATGAACGCACAAATCCCGTTCGCGAAATGGCTGACGACAAATCTCTACACCGAAATCACGCGCGGTGAATATGAGAGTAAATTGTACACCGAATCACTGAATGCGGCCGGTAACTGGTGGTATATTTCGGTCAACAACCAAATCAAGATTTCAAAAGATTGGACCGCGGAAGCCTCCGGATTTTATCAGACGGAAGTCGTCTCTACGCAGTTTGTGTTGGGCGACATCGGTCAAATCAGCGTGGGCATCCAGAAAAAAATCATGGACGGCAAAGCCAGCGTCAAATTGTCGGGCAACGATATTTTCTATTCCGGGATCCGCACGGGCACCATCAACAACCTGAGGCTTACCGACGCCAGTTGGGTCAACAAACCCGACAGCCGATTCGTCGCACTGACCTTCACCTACAGTTTCGGAAAGTCTTTCCAACCCAAAGACCAGCACGATGCCAGCGGAGCCGAAAGCGAGAAAAACCGCGTAAAGGAAAATTAATTTGTACTTTTGAAGCACGAAAAAAGCCGTTTATGTCAACCTTCAGACTGCAATTGCCGACCGACCCGCGCTGGGTCAACATCGTGGAAAGCAACATCGAGGAAATCCTGACCGACCATGCCTGGTGCGAACAAAAAGCCGCCACGAACGCCATTACGCTGGTCACGGTCAACAACGAATATCCAGATTTGGTCGCCGACATGCTGGCGCTGGCCAAGGAAGAATTGGAACATTTTGAAATGGTACATCAGATCATCCAGCAACGCGGGCTGAAACTAGGCCGTGAGCGCAAGGATGAATACGTGGGCGAACTGGCGCAGTACATGAAGCAAAATTCTAATGGCACCCGCGAATCGGGTTTGGTGGAACGGTTGCTTTTTTCGGCGATGATTGAAGCCCGTAGCTGCGAGCGTTTCAAAGTATTGTCTGAAAACATCAAAGATCCGGAACTGGCCAAATTTTATCGCGAACTCATGGAAAGCGAAGCCAACCATTACACGACGTTTATCGGTTACGCCAGAAAATACGGCAAAAACATCGATGTGGAAAAACGCTGGCGCGAATGGCTGGATTTCGAGGCGTCGGTCATTGCAAAATACGGCACGCGGGAAACCATTCACGGTTAATTTCCGATGGAAACCGCAACCGAAAAGTTCACCCATGAAGACTACATGGCGCTCGATGCGCTCGTGGACAGAAACCAGCGCTGGACATGGAAAATGGTCAAGTACGCCGCCATATTCTTTGGGTTTCCGCTTTTCGTACCGATTGGCATTTTGGATATGTGCAGCCGGTCGTCGCGGCCGTTGGAACGCCAGTCGCCATTTTTGTTCTTTGAGTTCGGGGCAATGAACGTGCTGTTGTTTATCGTGTTGCCCGTCGCCACCATTATTTTCCTCCTTTACTTATTGTGGTTGAAAGTGCCGCTGATGAAGCGCGACTTGCGGGACGAAAACAAAATCATCGTCGAGATAAAAGTGGCGGAAGTCAACGAACTGCAAGGACAGGAAAAGAAAGACCTGTGGATGTTCTCGCACAAAATCCGCTTTGAACCAAATCTGTACGGCTATGATGAAGAGATTTTCCAAAGCCGTGAAAAGCCCCATTTCCTTACTGCAAAAGCATTCCGGATACATTTGACCGCGCATGCCAGGGCCGAATTGAGAAGAGAAACCATCAGCGAATGAATGACATGATCCAAATCAAAGAAGTCCAGCCCAACGAACTCAACATTATCCAGGACATCGCCCGACGCACTTGGCCGGTAACCTACGGCGACATCTTGAGTGCGGAACAAATCGCGTACATGCTGGAGCGCTTCTACTCGACCGAATCGTTGAACGCCAATCTGGACGACGGCCATCATTTCCTGCTCGCCAGAGAAAACGATGAAATGCTGGGTTTTGCATCGTTTGTCCACGATCAGCCGGAGAAATCCACCACTAAAATCCCGAAGATTTACGTCCTTCCGCAGACGCAGGGCAAAGGCATCGGCCAGAAACTGATGGAAACCATCGAACACCAAGCCCGCCAACACGGCGCGAAAAAACTGACCCTGAACGTCAATCGGTTCAACAAGGCGCTCACTTTCTACCAGCATCTGGGTTTCGAAATCGTGGCCAAAACCGACATCAACATTGGCCGTGGCTATTTGATGGAAGACTACATCATGGAAAAACCGTTGCGTTAATCCGAGACGACAATCCCGTAGGTCTCGAGCAATCCTTTGACATTCCCGATGGCGAACATCGCGCGTTTGATCTTGTTCCTTTCCGGATCGATGGAAAAATTCGACGCCGTGCGGAAATCGGCCTTTTCCAAAACCGTCTGGCTGAATACCGCTTTGTAGAGATCGCAATGGTCGAAGATGGCTTCGGTCAAATCGGCTTTCATGAAATCTACGGCAATCATGCTGCAGGAAATGAACGACATGCAGCGCACTTTCAATGTGTAGAATTTGCTGAAATCGAGTACGCAATGGGAAAAGTGCATTTCGAAGATGAGTTTGTCGCACATCGAAAAGTTGATGTCCTGCATGAGGCAATGCTCAAAATGGACCGTACGGAAAGCCACGTGATTGATTTTCGCGCCCGTAAAAGTGCAGTCCTTGAAATGGCAATCGATGAATGTTACCCCGATGAAATTGCAGGCCGAAAAGTCACACCGATCAAAAATGCAACGCTCGAACTCTTTCAGGTTCAAGTCTTCGCGGCTGTATTGGATTCCTTTGAATTCCTGTTGGAGAATGTATGCGCCCATCGGTGTAAAAATACGCTTTTCCCCATGGATATTTTGTAAAGAAATGTCGATGCCAAACCGTACATTTACGGCGACAAACCGCTTCCATGACCGAATCTGAACAACAGGAATCCATCACCAAAGGATTTTTCGGAAAAAACCCTGCGTTGAAAATCAGGGAATTCAACCTGTACTTGCTCGTGCGCTTTGGTGTTATTTTCGGACTGAACCTGCAATCGACAATTATTTATTACTGGGTCTATCATGTCACGACAGACAAGTTGGCGCTGGGCTTTGTCGGGCTTGCCGAAGTGATTCCGGCCATTTCGTGTTCGCTGTTCTCAGGCCATGTCGTGGACCATAACGAAAAACGGAAAATGGTGTTGTGGTGCGTATTGGGCTACATCGTCATTTCGGCGGCGCTATTTTTCCTGGCCTTGCCGCGCGTGCAACAATCCTTGGAATTCAAAGTTTTGCTCTGCATCATTTACGTGCTCGTCTTTTTGGGCGGCGTGTTGCGCGCCTTTTACAGCCCATCGATGTTTGCGCTGTTTGGGCTTGTCGTGCCGCGGCATCATTATCCGAACGCGACGAGTTGGAGCAGCATGTCGTGGCAATTCGGTGCCGTGCTCGGACCATTGGCAGCGGGTTTCCTGATTGCGCTGGTCGGGATTGATTACGGACTGTTCGCGGTGGTCATCCTATTGCTGATTCTCTTGGTGCCGTTGCTGGCCATCGGTATAAAACCGATTTTAAAGAAAGAAAAAGAACCGGTGCTGAAAAGCGTCACCGAAGGACTGAAATTCGTCTGGAAAACCCCGGCTTTACTTGGCGCTCAATGCCTGGATATGTTTTCGGTGCTGTTCGGCGGCGCGGTGGCATTGCTGCCCGTGTATCAAAAGGAAATCCTGCAGGTCAACGAAATGGGCTTCGGGATATTGCGCGCTGCGCCCGGTGTTGGCGCACTGATCACTTTAGGCCTGCTCGCATTTTTGCCGTTGAAGACCAACCCGGGGAAGAAATTGTTCGCATGCGTGGCCGGTTTTGCCATTTCAATCATCATCTTCGGCATATCGAAAAACTTCTACCTTTCTGTACTGATGTTACTATTTTCAGGGATGTTCGATGCGGTGAGCGTGGTGATCCGAAGTACGATCCTGCAATTGGTTACACCGGATGCCATGCGCGGCCGTGTGGCCGCCGTAAATACGATGTTCGTGAGTTCTTCCAATGAGTTGGGCGACTTTGAGAGCGGTGTCATGGCGCATTGGCTCGGAACCGTCCGTGCCGTTGTAACCGGCGGTTTCATTACGCTGGGCGTCGTGGCTTTCACTTTCTTCAAGGCACCGCAGTTGCGCAATTTCAGCTTCGACGACAAGGAAAAGGAATAAAAAAACCGCCATCTTTTGGATGGCGGCTCTCGTCCGAATCTTTAATTTTAAAACACAAACTTAAATCCGAATGATAATGGGGAAGTCAGGTTTGGCATGCTACCGCCAAGGGCATCAACGTAAACCGGATCTACTGTTGCTACGTGGGCTACCGAAAAGTTATTTACGGTTGTTTTATCGCCGCTATCTGGTTTCAATGTGGTCGAAGTAAAGTTGGCCAAGTCATAAGAGAATTCCACTGAGAAATTCTTGGTCACGAAAAAGTCAAAGCCACCAGACATGGATACACCGAACTGCGTTACTTTAAGATCGCTCTCTTTTTCTTTGCCCGACATAATCGGAGCGGCCACCTGACCAAAGAAATAGAAGTTTCCTGCGATGTTCCAATATTTCCTTACGAGTGGTTCAACAACGAGGATTCCGGTATTTGCTGCAGTTCCTGCGTCGCTGTCAGACTTGATGTTCACATAACCCACACCTGCACCAACGGCAACCGAAGGCGTAACAAAAGTACCTACGATTGGAATGACAGACATATTGGTATGTTTGACATCGGCGGTTTTGCTTTGTTGGTAACCAAACTGAGAAGTGGCAAACCATGCGCCTTCAAGGCCTTTGCTTTCTTTTTCCTGCGCTTGTCCTACAAAGCTTAAAAGTGATAAACCTGCAATCAATAAAATTTTTTTCATTTTTGGTTTGGATTTAAAATTACAGGTCAAAACTAAGACTAACAACCGTTAGTTAAAGTGACAAATGTCAGCATCCGGATTTTATTTTAGCCGTATAAAATAAAAGCCGTCCTAAAAAAGACGGCTTTAGATAAAAATCTATTGGAAATGTTATTGCACGGCGGCCAAAGCATTGATGTTGCCATAGCCGTACTCCGCATTCCGGTTCGGGTAACTGCTACCGGATCTCCGCAACTTGTCCAGGACTTGGGCGCGCGTCCAGGTCGGGTTTTTTGCCCAAACCAGCGCTGCAATACCCGCCGTGGTCGCCGTGGCTACGGAGGAACCGCCAACATAATCTGTCTCATTGTTGTAATAGCTGAGCACCGGCGAGGTGTTTCCGGTGCCGGCGCGTTGCATCACGACCGTGAATTCGATTTTGCTTCCGCTGTGGCAATCGTCGCATTTTTGCAGGGTTGTAGCTTCCTTAACACCGGTCACCGCTACCGCTTCAGCCATCGATGCCGGAAAAATCACCCCGACGAAATTCGTGAAACTTGTTGATGTACCGCCTGCACAGAAAATCAACTTTCCTTTATTATAAGCGTATTTTACACCGTCCGAAATCTTGCCGACGGAGAATATATGGCCCATAGACATGGAAATGATTTTTACCGATGCGTTATTGCCCAAAGCCGTGAAGGCGTTCTTGACGCCATTTTGTTCGTGATAACCATCCAAAACAACATTGGAAGCCGCCCGGTACGTTAACAGATTTGCATTGTACGCTACACCAACCGGCATTCCGTTGTCATTCCGTGGTGCCGCAGCCGCCGACGCCATGCTTGTTCCGTGACCGCAGCCGTCATTCGGGCCATCGGTTCCGGTTGACCAAGGCCAGATCGAGTCTACATAGGCACCGAATTTCTGAAGCGTCCGCCCGGAAGAATAGCCGTCGTTAAAACTGCTGCCGAGCAAAGTCTGCTCCGGCGACAATCCCGTATCGACGATGCCGATCGTAACACCGGCGCCCGTGCTGTAATTCCAAGCTGTCGGAATATTGTGTTGGTACAAACTCCAACCTGCTTTCGCATTTGGGGCGATGGTCGTGTAATCTGCGGCAGCGAGCGCAACGGCGTCATAGCCACAGCCCGACCCCGAACTGACCGAACTAGAGGTTTCCGACAGATCGCCAGGTTTCATCATGCCATTGCCAACCGAGAAATAACGGTAGTCGCCGGGTTCGATGTAGCGGATGTTCTTTTTCTTGAGCAATCCCAAAATCGTTTCCTGTTTTTCAATAACGACATCCACGGTGTTGAGAAACGGATCGGACTCGATGAGAATGGCCTTGCGGTCTGCGCCTTCGGATGCCGCGATGAAATCGAGCAGGTCATTTTCGGTTTGCGTGGCGCGTGGCGATTTGGCGCGCTCAAAATCGTTGGCTGATGCGCCAAACCCGATGGAAACGATATGGTTGCCATGCATGGTCGCGCTCCACAACTCGTATCCTGAAAATTGTTTCCAATTGAAACTGCCTTTGGTCTGGATGGCATTGTCGATCCTGTTGTTGATTTCCTGTGCGGAAAGTGGCTGGCGTTGCGCCGTCGGAATCACGATGTCATCGTCGAAAGACTCATCACGCGAACAAGATGCGAAAACCAGCAAGGCAATGGCCGAAAGCTGAAGAAGTTTTTTTGACATGATGTTTTTAGGTGTTAAGGTTAGCAAGACTAAAATAATAAATTAAGCTTCTGCAAATCAACAACGTATAAATAGTTTTCAACTACGGGAAAACCGCAAACTTGATTCGCAAATAGTAGTATCTTTGCAACCATGCTGAAAACGATCAACATCCTGAACAAGCGCGCGCGTTTCGAGTACGAAATACTCGAGACGTACACGGCCGGCATGGTGTTGACGGGAACCGAGATCAAGTCGATCCGTTTGGGCAAGGCCAACATCACCGAAGGTTTCTGCGAATTCAGCAACGGCGAGCTTTTCGCCATCAACACGCAAATCGAGGAATATGCGTTCGGGAACCAATTCAACCACAAAGCCAAGAGCGAGCGGAAACTGCTGCTGAACAAACGCGAGTTGAAATCTTTGGAGCGAAATGTACAGACCAAAGGATTGACGGTTATCCCACTGAAACTCTTCACCAACGAAAAAGGACTGGCCAAACTGGACATTGGGTTGTGCCGTGGAAAGAAAACCTACGACAAGCGCGAATCCCTGAAGGAAGCCGACACCAAGCGCGACCTGGACCGCATCAAGAAAGAATTCCGTCGTTAATTCTTGACGGCTTTTTTATTGAGGATTTTACCGTCTTTTTCAATTGAAATCAGATACAAACCCGATGGAAACTCCGAAGTTTCAATCGAGATCGCATCATCGTGATCTTTTTCGTAAACAACTCGGCCTTGCACATCATACACCGAAACGCGGGCGCCGGTGATGCCAGCGATAGCGAAATAATCCCTAAAAGGTACGGGCGACAATACAATATCGTCTGCAAAGTCGGCAATCCCCAATTCACACTGCGGCGCAACTGCATTTACGCCCACGAGCGATGCGGACTGTACGGACCAATCTTGCCACGAACCGCCGGAACCCGAATTCCAATCCGTTATGTTGAAAAAGTTCGAGCCGTGCATCGTTCCGGGAACTTTGTACACCTGAAGCGCCTGCCCGTCGAAGTCCCAGGTCAATGGCGTATTGGGCGCGCATACCTCGGGAACCGAATCAGTCGCCAGGTTACAATTGCTCTGAATGAAATAAGCAAATTCTTCATATGCGGGATAGTCGCCGAAGACACGTGCGATGCCATCTGTACCGATGCAGACCGCGACGTACTCGTTGCAAGCAATCCCGAAAACACGCGAATTGTTGACTTTCAGCCTGGCCAAAAAAGCAGCATGCCTGCCACGCCTATCCGGATTATCATAGTGCGTATCGGTAATGACGTTGGCCAACAAAGGAATCTGAAGAAAATCGTCTTGCCCGATGGTCATGTTGGCATGAAACGGATTGTTTGTGGCCTGAGTCGAACTGATGGTTCCGTTCTGTGCGGAATAGTACTTTCCACCGAGAATGGCCATCCCGGCGCTGGTACCGCCAATCGGGGCTTGTTTGATGTTGACGTGTGCGTTGAGCAAATCCTCAAGCGCATTGTCTTTGAAGAAAGATACGTAATTCCACTGGTCGCCGCCGGCAAACCAAATCATCTCGGCATTGGCCACTTTGTCGAGCACGTACGGATTGGTTGCGCCTGCCACCGAAGTAATGACGAGTGTTTCCACCGAATTGACATCAACGCCCAATTCCGAATACAAATAATCGTTGTAGCCGTTGCTGCCCGAGGAGCGCAGAACCACCACATCGCCGCCGTTGGCCTTTTCCAGTAGCCAAATCATGGCGTTGTCGTGTTCCGTCGCGCCGCCCATCATGCAGACACCGAATTCAGGCGTTGTTGTGATATTGGTCGGGTTTCCGGTGAAATAACTCGTGTAGCCTTGTGCGGCGGCCACAATCGGAAAAAAAACCAGCAGTAATTTCTTGACCATTTAATTCTTGTTTTCCAATAAAGGTACGAAACGGAAGTTGCCGAGTTCGTGTTTCTCAAATTGTTTTTCGTTTTTCCGGATCAGCAACGTCATGACCTGTACGTCTTCGCCGACCGGAATGACCAAACGGCCACCGATCTTGAGTTGCGCCATGAGCGCGTTCGGGATGTCGGGCGCGCCGGCCGTCACGATGATGCTGTCAAACGGCGCGTAGTTGGGCAAGCCTTTGTAGCCGTCGCCGAAAGACATGTGTTTGGGTTTGATGCCCATTTTAGGCAGCAGCAAAGAAGTCTTCTTGAACAATTCGTTTTGCCTTTCAATCGTGTAGACTTTGGCGCCCAAGGCCACGAGCACCGCAGTTTGGTAACCTGATCCGGTACCGATCTCCAGGATTTTATCGTCTTTTTTCACTTCGAGCAACTGCGTCTGAAAGGCAACGGTATAGGGTTGCGAAATGGTCTGGCCTGCCCCGATGGGAAAGGGTTTGTCCTGGTAAGCGTAATCCTCAAAACTGGATTCGAGGAACAAATGGCGCGGAATGCGTCGGATGGCATCGAGCACGCGCTCATCCGTAATGCCTTTCTCCCTAAGTGAAGCAGCGAGTTTGTTGCGCAGGCCTTGGTGTTTTGCAGTGTCTTTCAATGGGCAGGAATTTGCGTAAAATTAGTTGATAATTGACAATTGACAATGGGTATTTGACCCGCATGCATTTTTCTGCGTTACGGTCGGAAGCAAGCCCTCGTTTACTGCAGAAGGAACATCTCGAAAGGATGCCCAAAAAAACAATTGTCGATTATCAATTATCAATTGTCAATTCTTACTTTTGCTTAAAATACAACCTTATGCTAAAAGTTGGGGTTCTGGGCGCGGGCCATTTAGGAAAAATCCACCTGCGTTTGCTACAGCAGTCGGAAAAATACGAACTCGTTGGGTTTTACGACGAGAATCAGGAAAACGCCGAAAAGATTGCCCGCGAATTCGGGTATAAAAACTTCCATACCATTGCCACCTTGATCCACGCCGTTGACGTCATCGATATTGTGACACCGACGCTTTCGCATTACAAATGTGCGCGCGTGGCCATCAAATCCGGCAAGCACATCTTTATCGAAAAACCGATATCCAATACGATTGAAGAAGCCGAGGAAATCATCGCTCTGGCACAGGAATTTGGCGTAAAAGGCCAAGTGGGCCATGTGGAACGGTTCAATCCGGCGTTCAAGGCCGTGCGCGAGATGATTGAGACGCCGATGTTTATCGAAACACACCGTTTGGCCGAATTCAACCCGCGCGGCACGGACGTTCCGGTCGTGTTGGATTTGATGATCCACGACATCGACGTGATTTTGAGCGTGGTAAAATCGCCCGTGAAGCATATCAATGCCAGCGGCGTTTCGGTGATTTCGGACACGCCGGACATCGCCAACGCGCGCATTGAATTCGAAAATGGTTGCGTGGCCAATTTAACAGCGAGCCGGATTTCACTCAAGAATATGCGCAAGTCGCGTTTCTTCCAGAAAGATGCCTACATTTCTGTGGATTTCCTCGAGAAAAAATGCGAAGTCGTGAAGATGAAAGACGCGCCGGAACAGCCGGGTGATTTCGACATGATCTTGCAAAATGCCGAGGGTGTAAAAAAACAGATTTATTTCGCGAATCCGGAAGTGGAATTGAACAACGCCATCCTGGACGAACTGGAAACCTTTGCCGACGCCATCAATAACAACACCTCGCCTATCGTTACCTTGGAACACGGCACGGAAGCTTTGCGGGTGGCACACCAGATTATCGATTGCTTTAAAAAATAAAACGAAACGCCACAAATTCGTGAATCAAAGCCTAAAAAATTCGTGAATTCGTGGTCGAAAAACAAATACAAACACCGCGGTTTTTGGGATTAAAAAACTTATGAATTCGCGGAAAAACTAAACCTAAATGAAAAATATAGCAGTAATCGGGGCCGGCACCATGGGCAACGGAATCGCACACACTTTCGCCCAAAGCGGCTTTACCGTAAAACTGATTGATGTCTCTGAAAAATCCATCGAAAAAGGCATGGCCACGATCGCCGCCAACCTAGACCGTATGGTGTCCAAAGGCGCGATTTCGGAAGACGACAAACACAAAACCATCGGCAACATCATCACCTATACTGACCTGAAAGACGGTGTTACTGGTGTTGATTTGGTCGTGGAAGCCGCCACCGAAAACGTTGAATTAAAGCTCAATATCTTCCGCCAGTTAAATGAATGCTGTTCGCACAACACGGTTCTGGCAACAAATACATCATCTATTTCCATTACGCAGATTGCTGCCGTGGTATCGCACCCGGAGCGCGTCATCGGCATGCACTTCATGAACCCGGTCCCCATCATGAAACTGGTCGAAATCATCCGCGGCTACAACACGACCGACGAGGTAACCAAACTGATCATGGACCTGTCGGTAAAACTCGGCAAAGTTCCTGTTGAAGTCAATGACTATCCGGGTTTTGTGGCCAACCGCATCCTCATGCCGATGATCAACGAGTCTATTGAAACGCTTTACAACGGCGTGGCCGGCGTTTATGAAATCGACACGGTGATGAAACTCGGCATGGCGCACCCAATGGGACCACTGCAACTCGCCGATTTTATTGGCCTCGACGTTTGTCTGGCCATCCTGAACGTGATGTACGACGGTTTCAAGAACCCGAAATACGCCCCTTGCCCATTGCTCGTGAACATGGTACGCGCCGGGAAATTGGGCGTGAAATCGGGCGAAGGTTTCTACGATTATTCGGAAAGCAAAAAAGCAGAGAAAGTGGCGAAACAGTTTTCCAATTAATAATGAATAATTAATAATGAATAATGAACAACCGGTTCGGTCAATTATTAATTATTAACTATTAATTATTCATTATTATGGCGCAGATCATCCCATTCCAAGCCGTCCGGCCCACGCGAGACAAAGTCAGCCTGGTGACGTCTCGGTCATACGACGAGTATTCCCCGGCGGAACTGGCGGCACAATTGGAATTCAACCCGCTGTCTTTCCTGCACGTACTGAACCCGGCGTACACCAACCAACAAAAAACAGCCTTTGAAAAAAGGTTCAGGTTGGTGCACCAGAAATACGCGGAATTTAAGCAGGAAGGTATTTTGGTGCAGGATGAAAAGCCGGCGGTGTACATCCATAAAATCGTGTCGAAAACGCATACTTTTACCGGCATTATCGTCGGGACGAGCATTGCCGATTACAAAAGTGATGTCATTAAAAGACATGAAGATACGTTGCAATACCGCGTTGAATTGTTTAAGGATTACCTGAAGTTTTCGGGGTTCAATACCGAGCCGGTCTTGATGACATATCCGGACAACGACAAGCTCTCTGACTGGCTTGACCGCAAGACCAAGACGCTGGCCGACTTCGAGTTTTCAACCACGCGGAAAGACGTCCATTATTTGTGGAAGATCGACGATGAAAACGACATCGCGCTGCTGCAAAAGACTTTTTCGGACATCGGGAACATTTACATCGCGGACGGACACCACCGGTCGGCATCCGCGGAAATGCTATACGATGAGCAACCGTCGGCCGAAAACCACAACTACTTCATGAGTTTCCTGATTGCCGACAGCAATGTGAAGATTTACGAATACAACCGGCTGATCAAGGATTTGAACGGGCTTTCCAAGTCGGAATTCCTGAAGAAACTCTCGGAATATTTCCTGATCGAAATCAAGTCGCAGCAATTGTTCCACCCGAACCGCAAGCACGAATTCGGGATGTATCTCGACGGGGAATTCTACGCGCTGACACTCATGACCGAAAAATGCGGATTTGAATCGCCACTGGACCGGTTAGACGCGCAAATCCTCTACAACAAAGTCCTTTCGCCTATCCTCGGCATTGCTGACCTGCGCAACGACGAACGGATTGAATACCTTCCCGGGAAATTGCCCGTGACCGAAATCATGAAGAAAGTCGATGACGGGGAATTTGAACTCGGCTTCATCCTGTTCCCGTCGGCCATTGACGAAATCAAGGCGATTGCCGATGCGCACCAGATCATGCCGCCGAAAAGCACGTACATCGAACCCAAATTCCGGAGCGGATTAGTTGTCTACGAATTGTAATGTCTATTGCAATCAACATACAAAACATCAAATCGCAGCTTCCGCCGCATGTGACGCTTGTGGCCGTATCGAAAACCAAACCGGTGGCCGACTTGATGGAAGCCTATGATGCCGGCCAACGTATTTTCGGAGAGAATAAAATCCAGGAAATGGCGGCCAAGTACGAGGAAATGCCCAAAGACATCCAGTGGCACATGATTGGGCACGTGCAGACCAACAAGGTGAAATACATGGCGGCTTTCGTGTCGTTGGTGCATGGCGTAGACAGCCTGAAATTGTTACAGGAAATAGACAAACAGGCTGCGAAATACAACAGAACGATTGACTGTCTGTTACAAATCCACATCGCGGAAGAAGAAACCAAATTCGGGATGGACGAGCACGAACTTTTCGAACTGCTGCATTCGGACGCCTATCGCGCACTGAAAAATACCAACATCAAAGGCCTGATGGGCATGGCGACGTTTACTGAAAACCAGCACCAGATTGAGAAAGAATTTCGGCACCTAAAGTCGATTTTCGACCGGGCATCCGCCGAAAATCAAGGGATGACCATTCTTTCGATGGGCATGTCCGGAGACTACCAAATGGCAATTGCGTGCGGCAGTACCATGGTTCGGATTGGAAGCAGTATCTTTGGCGAGCGGAATTATATCCAACACTAACACGTCTGTCTGGTCTTTCGACTTTCGACTTTCGACTTTTGACACAATTTGTACGCAGTATTAGACATAGAAACCACGGGCGGCCAATTCGGCGAAGAAGGCATCACGGAAATCGCGATTTACCGCTTTGACGGCCACGAGGTCGTGGACCAATTCATTACATTGGTCAATCCGGAAATCCCGATCCAGCCGTTCGTCGTGAAATTGACCGGCATCAACAATGCGATGCTGAAATCGGCACCGAAATTCTATGAAATCGCCAAACGCATTATCGAAATCACGCAGGATTGCATTTTGGTGGCGCACAACGCCTCGTTCGATTTCAGGATTTTGCGCACCGAGTTCAAACGCCTCGGATTCCCATTCCAGATGCAGACCTTGTGTACGGTAGAATTGGCGCAGAAACTCATCCCGGAACAGCCGTCGTACAGCTTGGGGAAACTCGTCCGCGGACTGGGCATCCCGATTGCAGACCGCCACAGGGCGAGCGGCGATGCATTGGCGACTTTGAAGCTCTTCCAATTGCTGCTCACCAAGGATTTACAGAAAATCATCATCGGCGAGCTCATCAAGACTGAAATCGAAAAAGGCATCGAACCCAAGCTGCTCGATTTGGTGGAAAGCCTGCCGTCGCGCACCGGGATTTACTACGTATACCGCGAAGACGGCACCATGATGTACATCGGACGCAGCCGCAACATGCGCAAACACCTCAACCAGCATTTTACCGGCGACGCGCGGGTTTCCAAGAAAATTACTGCCGAAGTATTCCGGGTGACGTTCGAGGAAACGGGCAGCGAACTCGTGGCGCAACTCAAGGAATACGAAGAAATCAGGATCAACCGTCCGGCGTATAACCGCAGGCCGCGCAAAGGCAGCAGCCGCTACTGGAGTTTGTCCGCGGAAACCGATGAAGAAGGTTATTTTAATCTTTTCCTCGGAAATTCTTCCAACCCGAGCGAACTGGCCGCATTCATCTCGCCGCAGGAAGGCAAAAATCTGATTTCGCGCATCACGACAGACTACAACTTGTGCCGGAAACTCAACGGTTTGCACATCGGGAACGATGTTGGCCCGTGCGCCGATTATCCGTCGGGGAAATGCGACGGCGCTTGCATCGGAAAAATCGCCCCGGAAGAATACAACGAGCGCGTGTCCGAATTCCTGTCGCACATTTCGTTGGTCGGGCGCAGCGTGTTGTTGATTGACCGTGGCCGTACGATGAGCGAAAGGTGTGCGCTTCTGGTGGAAAACGGCGAACTGAAAGGCTACGCATTCTTCGACCTGAATTACCAGATCACCAACCGCGCCGTATTGAAAAATATACTTGTACCGATGCCGCACCGTAGGGAAACGCTCCACGCCTTAACTACATATCTCATCAGGAACAGAAAAGTAAAAGTGGTTTCATTGGCTTAGTTTCACTACTTTTATAAAGCTGATGATACCCGAAAAACTCCGACACAGACTGCATACCATCATCCACGAGGCAGACACGCCGTCGGGGAAAGCGTTTGATTTGATCCTATTGGCGCTGATTGTCATCAGTATCATAGCCGTCATGCTGGAAAGCGTCGTGAGCATCCGGCTCGAATACGGCAACATATTGTCTGTCGTGGAATGGATCATCACGATTTTCTTCACGCTGGAATACATCGGACGGTTGCTGAGCGTTCGCTCGCCATTGAAATACGCCTGCAGTTTCTACGGAATCATCGATTTACTGGCGACGTTACCCGGCTACATCGATCTGTTTTTTCCGGGTTGGCATTTCCTGTTGGCGCTGCGTGCCATCCGCTTGCTGCGCATCTTCCGCATCCTGAAGCTCGTTCATTTCGTGGGCGCGGGCAATTTGCTCATAGTATCTTTGCGGAAAAGCCGCGCCAAAATCCTGGTGTTTGTCTTTACGGTTTTGGTGCTTTGCATCATCCTGGGGACGATTATGTATATGGTGGAAGGCCCGGAAAGCGGCTTCACGAACATCCCGGTAAGCATTTACTGGACAATCGTCACCCTGACCACGGTCGGTTTTGGCGACATCACGCCTGTTACGCCGCTGGGTCAGTTCATCTCTTCCATCATCATGATTATGGGTTACGGCATCATTGCGGTACCAACAGGAATCGTGACCTCGGAATTCATTGCGCGCAAAAGCCCAGACACCAATACCCAATCTTGTCCGGATTGCAGCACCAACGATCATAAGGACGGCGCGAATTTTTGTTACCATTGCGGCAAAAACCTACACAAATGAACGACGGAAAAAAATACCTGATTGTCGTGGTTGGCCCAACGGCCATCGGGAAAACCGCGCGCGCGATAGCACTCGCACAACACTTCGGGTGTGACATCATTTCCTGTGATTCCCGTCAGTTTTTCAAGGAAATGCGGATTGGTACGGCTGTTCCATCGGTGGAAGAATTGGCGGCTGCCACGCACCATTTCATTCACAACAAATCCATTTTCGAACTTTATACCGTGGGCGATTTCGAAAAAGAAGCATTGGAGCGATTGGCCCTATTGCACGAGCGAAACCCAGTGGCCGTCATGGTCGGTGGCTCTGGCCTGTATGTCGATGCTGTCTTGAAAGGTTTCGATGCGTTTCCGGACATTGACTCCGCGGTGCGCGTGGCGTTGACGAAGGCTTACGAAAAACAGGGCATTGGCTATTTACAGGACGAATTGCAACGGATCGACCCGGAGTATTTTGCCGTCGTCGATACGGAAAACCCGCAGCGGATGATGCGCGCGCTCGAAGTATCCATCGGCAGCGGGAAGCCTTATTCCAGTTACCTGTCGGGAAAAGAAAATACGCGGCATTTCACGCCCGTCGTTATCGGCCTTACTGCAGACCGCGAAGTGATGTACGACCGCATCAACCAGCGTGTGGATGTCATGATGCGGGAAGGCTTGCTTGATGAAGCGCGTGCATTGCTTCCTCACAAAAACCTGAATGCTTTGCAGACTGTGGGCTATCGGGAGTTGTTCGACTATTTCGACGGAAAAACCGACTTGGATACGGCAATAGCCGACATCAAGAAAAATACGCGCCGGTTCGCGAAGCGACAGATGACGTGGTTCAGGAAAAACGAAGCCATTACATGGTTTGATTTCGAGGCTGACCCCGCGGAAATAGTTTGCCACATTAACAAACAAATCACGCAACCTTTATGACTTTTGGTGTCTTCAAAAAAACAATATGAGAAAAATACTATTATTGGCCATGCCACTGCTATTTTTGTCCTGCGGCGTGGAATACGACGCCGAAACGCGGCTTGTATCCGAAACAAGAATCGTTGACAAACTGGGCAACCCTATTGGCGGCCAACCGGTAGAAGTTTGGGTTTCCGACAATGGCGCATCCGACATGATTTCCAATACCGTTACCAACGCCAACGGCGAAAGTCTTCTAATTTTTCCCGCACCTAACGACCTGGAAAACGGCCGGATCGAAATCAGGTTTCCCCAGAACGGTGCTTTCCAAGAGAAGCGTTTCATGGAAATCAAACGCGCCGATTTCACCGACTACAAATACACGCTCAACAACGTAGTGCTGTATCCGCTGGAAGATTTGACGTATTTGCTCGTTGACTTGTTCAACACATCGGGCGGCACTTTGACCGCGCTGTATCTCGAAAACAATAGCGCCGCGGACTTTGTTTACGTCAACGAATCAGCGGAACAATCGGAACCGCAAACCTATTTCCAGGTGTTGAAAAATTCGACGGTAGATTTGGTGTACACCGTACGCAGTCCCGGCGGTGTGGAATCAACGCAATCCGTTGCTGTTCCTGTCGGGAACACCAGTACTTCCTACACGCTGAATTATTAAACCGTCATCAAACTTCCCAAACACTACAGACAATGGGCAAAAAAATAGTATTCGCATGCCTCGCCTTTTTGGTTTATGGCGTGGCATCCGCACAAAACGACAGCATCAAAAAAGCACCGGAAGGATTGAAGGAAGACTGGACTTTCAGGGGTTATTTGGTTTACCCGATCCAATTCGGCGACCATTCGCTCGCGGACGCACACAGCGCCAATCCGGGACTTGGTTTGACGTTGGGCGCGTTTTCCTACCGCAACTTCAGCCTATTCGCCGGTTGCGAATTCCTGCAATATAAAGTAACCGATTACACCAAGATTGGGAACATTGACCGGACAAATTACTCCGCTTTCTTCGGAACCATCGTCTACAAACTGGCGGTGTCCAAAAAAATCGAGCTGTACCCTGACCTTGGCTTGGGCTATGTGGTTTTGAAACAGCGCAGCGACGGGCGCAAATTCGGGCATCAGGACGGTACTGAAGTCCGGCTAGGATTTACGGCGAATTATCGCGTTTCGAAAAAGACTTCTTTTTTTATCGGCGCGCATTACATCTACAACACTTTTGAGATTGCCACCAATGAAGCGTATCGGGATTATTTCGGTAAAGCAAATCAGCTCCAAGTATCGGCCGGCATCCAACTCGATTGAAAGGAAAACGTCTGGTTTACAAACTCGGTATAAAAACAAAACCCGGCTTTCACCGGGTTCTCCTACTTATTTCTGGGCTTCTTTTTCCTTGTTCTTCACGACCAACCTGAAACCTTCGCCGTGGATGTTGAGGATTTCTACGTCTTCGTCACGCTTGAGGTATTTCCTGAGCTTGGCAATGTAAACGTCCATGCTTCGTGACGTAAAGTAATTGTCGTCTCTCCAGATTTTGGTGAGCGCCAGTTCACGTGGCATCAAATCGTTTTCGTGGAGCACCAACATTTTCAACAGTTCGTTTTCCTTAGGAGACAATTTGATCGGCTCGTCCTCGCAGAACGTCAGGAAACGAAGTTTTGAATTGAGGTGGAATTTCCCGACCTGGAACTCAAACTTGACGTGATCATTTTTGGTGTCGTTGGCTTTGCGCTGGATAATGGCCTTGATTTTCATGAGCAAGACTTCAGAATCGAACGGTTTGTTCAAATAATCGTCTGCGCCCACTTTGTAGCCTTTGAGCACATCTTCCTTCATGGATTTCGCGGTAAGGAAAATAATGGGAACATCTTTGTTCTTATCCCTGATTTCCTTGGCCAGCGTGTAGCCGTCTTTGTATGGCATCATAACGTCGAGGATGCACAAATCATAGGTATCTTTCTTGAACTTCTCGAATCCTTCCATGCCGTTCTTTGCGAGCGTGACATCGAAGTCATTGAGAATGAGGTAATCTTTCAAGATTGCACCGAAGTTTTGGTCGTCCTCAACCAGTAGTATTTTCTTGTTTTCAGTTTCCATAGCATTTATGTTATATCGTTGTTGTTTCAGTTAATCAATGGCAGTTTGATGATGAAGGTACTGCCTTTACCTTTTTCACTCTCGACGAAAATTTGTCCGTTGTGATCGTCGACAATCCTTTTGACGTAAGCCAGACCGAGACCGTGCCCTTTTACGTTGTGCACATCGCCGGTGTGTTCGCGGTAAAATTTCTCGAAAATCCGCTTCTGCGCGACCTTGCCCATTCCGGCACCTTGGTCTTTCACTTTGATGATAACGAAATCTTTAACGTTTTCAGTATATACATCGATTTTCGGCCGCTCTGGCGAATATTTGATGGCGTTGTCCAAAATGTTCACCAATACGTTTGTAAAATGGACATCGTTCAACAAAACGGTCGTGCGCGTGGCATTGAGATGCGTGCTGATTGTTCCTTCGCGGTCTTCAATGATCAGGTTCACGTGTTCAATGGCATCTTCAAGGATGTCGTGGATGTCATTGGATTCCTTGGTGATTTCCAGTTCGCGCTTCTCGAGTTTCGAGATCCGGAGGACATTTTCAACCTGGGCATGCATGCGCTTGTTTTCATCGCGGATCATCTGCAGGTAACGCGCCATGGTTTCCGGATTCGATGAAACTTTCGGGCTTTTGATGGCATCCAGCGCAAGATTGATTGTAGCGATTGGCGTCTTGAACTCGTGCGTCATGTTGTTGATGAAGTCCGTCTTGATCTGCGAAATCTGCCGTTGCTTGATGAGCTGGTTGAGCGCGCTCGAATACGCAATGATGATGATCAGCGTAAAGACGATAGACAATACCGTGATGCCCACCAATTCCGAAAAAAGGAATTTCTTCTTCTGCGGAAACGACACGAGTAATTGGTATCGGCTCTTGCCTTCATTGTCACTAAAAATCGGATGCGAATACGTGGCGTACTTGTCGTAAACAAAGCGTTCGGAACGCACTTTCGTGGCGAGCCCATTGCTGTAAACCCCGAACTCAAACGGCGTTTTTACCCCATATTCTTCCATTTTGGCTTCCAGCAAAGACTGCAATTTCTCTGTAGAAACACGCTCTTGGATGGGCATGTTTACGGCAATATCTTTCTGCCAGATTTCGTACTGCGCTTTCTTGAGCGATTCCAATTCGCCACTTCTCTCGATTTGCGTATCCGGCATCAAATCATGCTGGAGGCCCGCATTTTCGAGCGTGTTGTGGTTGTATATCTTGGTTGTGCGTTTGGCGACGTAGCTTCTGCCGCGGCCAAATACGCTGTCCCCTTTTTTATCAAAGAACGGAGAACCGTAGTCCTGGGCTGTAATGCTGTTGGAATAAATGATGGTTTGCTTGGTGCGCTGGTTGGCCCGGACATAATACATTTCAAGAATGTCCTCATTTTCCGGATCGCGACCTGTGCTGTCTTTCAGTTTCTCGAAATTGTCGAAATAACTGAATTCTTCCTGCTTCTGGAGTTTTTCCGCAACATCGCCGATGATTTGTTTGACATGGAAGCGGAATTGCTCATCATTATTCCTGAACGAAGAGTTAAACCAATAGACTTGCACCAAAATAATCCCAATCAGGGAAAGGCTCATCAACAATACAAGTAGCCTAAAGAATAACTTGTTCATCTACACAAAATTATCATTTTAACATTTGAGTAATGATTGCATTAACCAAACATTAACACGAATTGTTTATTTTAAATTTTCTGCAGTTTTTTAAGAATTTCATTGACTTGGCGGCGCGTAAACTGCAGGTCTGTATTTTCGATGACATAGTCGCTCAAGGCAACTTTCTGCGCGTCAGTCCATTGCCTTTGCATCCGTTTCAAGACTTCTTCCCGACCGACCCCATCGCGCATCATCACGCGTCCGATCCGTATTTCCTCCGGCGCAACAACCGTAATGACGGCATCGCAATCTTTGTCGGTTCCGGACTCAAACAAAATGGCCGCTTCCTTGACGACAAACGACTTATCGCGATGCTTTGCGACCCAATTTTCAAAATCACGACGCACGGCTGGATGTACAATGGCGTTGAGTTGCGCCAGTTTTTCAGGATGATCGAACACGATAGCGGCCAGTTTTCTTCGGTCGATGACAGCGCCGTTTGTGATGCCGCTGCCAAAAACTGCAACTACTTGCGCTGTGACATCCGGTTGGTCCAAGATGGCTTTTGCGGCGTCATCGGCGATATAAACTGGAATGCCTTTTTCGGTAAAAAGCGCAGCCACAGTAGATTTTCCGCTGCCAATTCCGCCCGTTAAGCCGATGATCTTGGTCATGATTTAAAGAATAGTTCCGGGAATGCCGTTTCGGGTTTCTGTTTGCGCAATTTTATTTTGACGAACGATTCCAAAAAACCATGCCCGTATCCCATAAACTGGCGCCAAACGGCGATGATGGACAAAAATCCGATGCGAAAGCTTCTGTTCTGGAACGTCGAGACCAAGAAAATCAAAAAGAAATAAAGGAAATACATTTTCAACGGAAAATCCTGCGCGAAAATGAGCAGTAACAACGAAGCATAAAACCCGAGGATAAATACCGACGGAAACCAATAAGTCAACTTCGCATACTCTGGGAAACGGCTGTCCAGGATTGGCCTTGCCTTCCCGAATTTGTTGACTTGCGTCGTGAATTTTTCCCAATCGACACGTCTTTTGTGATAGACATACGCCGACGGAATCAGTCGTGTCTGGAAGCCCATCCGCCAAAGGCGCATGGCCAATTCCGGATCTTCGCCCGGATGGATATTCCCGAAACCACCCGATTGTTCAAAGGCTTTTCGGGACAATCCCATATTGAAACTCCGGGGCTGGAACTTGTCGATTTTCTCCGAACCGCCGCGTACCCCGCCCGTGGTCAGGAACGATGTCATGGCGAAGTTGATCGCTTTCTGCACGTCCGAAAACGAGCCGAGCGCTTTGTCCGGGCCGCCGAAACAATCGCAATAATCCTCGCGCAAAGCCTTGTCCACTTCACTTAGATAATGCATTGGGACGATGCAATCCGAATCAAAAATCAGGAAATAATCGCCTTTGGCTTTTTCCATGCCGAAATTGCGCGAATCGCCCGGACCGGCATTTTCCTTGAAATAATAAGAAATATTAAGCTTGAGTCTGTATGAATCGGTGACGTCGCGACAAGGATTAGACGAACCGTCTTCTACAATCACCACTTGGAAAGGTTGCTTGTAATCGGTCTGCGAAAGGCTTTCAAGCAATTCATTGATTTCTTCCGGCCGGTTGTAAACGGGAACGATCAGCGAAAAATACATCGGGAAAATTTTAACAAAGATACTTTAAAAACAAAAGCCGCCCAAAAGGCGGCTTTAAAATCAAATTGTTGGTGTTATTCTTTAATGACCTTTACCGTCTGGACTTGATTTCCTGAAGTGAGCTTCACCAAATAAGTACCGGCAGGCAGCGGCGTCATGTCCAACTGGCCAGAAGCTTCGTTGAATTTCTGAGACAAGATTTGCTGGCCTAACAGGTTGAAAACGCTTACTTGAGAGATATCGGTTTGCGCAGCCACATTAAGGATATTCCGAACTGGATTCGGGTATGCCACAAAAACACTTTGAGTGACCGAGCCGCTACCGAGCGACGCGTCATATGCAGAGATCTTGAACGTGCCCAAAGCGTCGTTTGCGTATTCCCACACCCGGGCATATATAGTTGTTCCCGGCATCAAACCAGTCACGGACAAAAGCGAAAATGCACCCTCGCCTTCGTCATCGCTGCAACCCAAAGCCGTGAGCAACTCGCAACCTCCCGAATATAGCGACAGGCCTGTATCGGCAACCAATGAACCCGTTTCCTGACGCGTTTCTACTGTTACACTTCCCGACTCTGGAACCACGATACTGTACCAGATGTCGCCACCAAAATTGAACGCGGCACAATCCGGCGTAGGCTGCCCAAGGGATTGCGTAGCGCCCGCATTCGTAGCCAACACCGCGTTGTCGTCAAAAGTTCCGCCTACGGTGAGGGAAAATGCGGTGTCACACTCATCGTTTTCGACCGGTTCAGGCGCTGTGGTAAAGGCGAATGGCCCGGCCCAAATACTGTCTCCTGTCGTCTCGCAATGGGCAAGTACATAGAACTCGTAATTCGTGAAAGCATCTAACCCCATGACAATTAAAGGACTCGTTACATTGGGATGCGTGGCCGCGCCTATCGATCCGCCGGCTGGCGTCACGAAAACATCCCAGCTCACGTGACCACAGCCAGATGCCCATTCTAACTGCGCCGAGTAAGCAGCTATCGCGGTAGCGGATACATCGGTAGCCACAGGGCAAGTGGTTTGCGGTACGATGGTGACGTCATAATCTTCCGTTTCCCCGTAGCCATAGGTTGCACATGGGTCGATATCGATGCCATCAGTATTCCAGACGTCGCGGACGCGCATGCGGTGTAAACCTGTAGGCGCGTCACAACCCAGTTGGATGGTGTAGATGGCCGTACCGAATGAACCCGTCTGGGCAATCGTATAGCCCACGCGCTCGTCGGCTGAAAATACTTCATCATCGTTATAGTCAATCCATACCGCAGAGTTCTGTTGTCCGAAACTGCCTACCGTCACTTGAATTTGGTATGACGTGCCCGCCTCGAGCGTTGCGGTATAATTCGGTTGACCGGTAAAGTAAGTATATGCAGGGTTTTCCTCTACTGTTCCTGTATTGTTGGACAGCGTGGTTCCCGTGATGGACACATTGGATATCAAGTCGCCGTCCGTCTTGCCGAACGTATAGCCCGGCACGCAATAACATCCTGTCGTCGTGATGGAAACCGTCACAGGCGTACTCACGGCAGAATCGCCCAACGCGCAGGTCACGATGCATTGATAAGTCGTCACCACCGTTTGGGTTACTGTAATTTCGGGCGCGTTTGAATCGGCAATGTCCGAGAACGAAACGCCGTCTTCGGAAGACTGCCATTGGTATGAAATGCCCGACCCTATTTGTTCGTTTTCAAGGCTCAAAACCAAATCAAAACCGGCGCATATGGCCGTAGCCGATGCCAACGTAGCACCTGGAATTGGCGTGCCGCTGCATGACTGCGGTGCAAAAACATATTTGTTTCCAGCGATGTCCGTGGTGGCCAAAATGGCGTTGTTGGCCGTTGCGGATGATGCCGTTGCTCCCGTTGCCGCTGGTGTCACGCTCAAGAATGACGTGGCGTCGTTCAATCCTATTGAAGCCGTAACGCCGCCCGTCCAAGTCATCTGTGGACCGTAAACAATCTCTATCGTTCCTGACTCGTGAAGCCTGATCTTAAAAGACGCCGAAACGGTGTTATTGGGTTGCCCGTTGTTGCCGATATTGACCTGATTCCAGCCGATTTCCAGCGTTTGATCTGGTGCAGCACCCGAAAGTGCGTACTGTATCGAGCCGCCGTTCCGGTTGTTGTCATCCCAAAAAGCTGCGATAAGTGGCGCTTGGGCGGCAGTATTAGACAAAGCGTTCAGCCAGTTGTTTCCGCCGATGGCTGCGCCCAGCCTGATAAAGCCGTTGGTGCTGATGCTGAACGTGGTATAGTCAGTTCCACCATAGGGAAACGTAAAACCGATGGGAATGTCATTCTCGGTTCCGTCGTCGCCGACAGCGGTAGAGTTTGTTCCGCTGACCGCGCTGTAAACCTCAGAGGCTTGCGAAAACTGGTAACTTGAAACTGCTTGCCCTTGGATCAACCAACAAGAAAGCAGTAACAAAGTAAGGGTAATTTTTTTCATATAGGCAGGTTGTTTAATTTCCGTTCTAAAGTAGTAAAAAAAGAATCGCGGGTAAAAAAAAAGCCACCCGAGTAGGTGGCTTTTATAAAGAATTTGAATCGTTATTCTTTGATCACTTTCATGGTCTTCACTTGGTTGTTGGCTGTTACCTTAACCATGTATGTACCTTGTGGCAACGAAGACATGTCAATCTGACCTTGTGAAGCGTTGATTGACTTGGCAACTACTTGCTGACCGAGCAGATTGTAAACCGCTACGCTGGTAATATCGGTCAAGTTGCTGGTCAAGTTCAATACGTTTTTCACAGGATTTGGATAAACTGCAAAGTCGTTGCTGTTAAATTGGTCGATACCCAATGAAGCATCGTAAGCAGAGATCTGGAATTGACCCCAGTCGCCGCCAGCGAAAGCACCGGTATACCTCCAAACGCTGATGTAAAGTGTCTCACCTGGCGTCCTTCCCGTCAATTCAATTAACGAGAACAAACCGTTATCTGACGAGTCGTCATCACAATCGATTTCTGTCAAAGTTGCACAGTCTCCAGAAAACACTGTTACCACACTGTCATCGAAAAGAGAACCAGCGACATCACCTGTCTCGATGGTAATACTTCCTGAAGCAGGAACCACTACAGAATACCAAACGCTCTCGTCTGAAGAAAGTTGGCAAGAAGCCGCAGCAGTACTTGTAGCACCCACGTTGGTTGTCGTCAATGCGCCCGCAGCGAAGTCGCCGCCCGGTGTCAATGCAATAGCGCCCGCACATTCGTCGTTCGCCGGTGCCGGAGCTGGATTAACCGTCAATACACCGCTGATGAATGTCGTGCCATCCCAGAAGTTGCCGCTCACACCATTGTGACCGCCATACACGTAAGCGCCGGCGTTCAAACGGAAGCGAACCGCGTAGTAGTAAGTTCCAGGCGCAAGACCTGCACCGATAGCCCCGAAATATTCGTCGTTGTTGCCACAACCGCCGCATGTTGCGTTGTATGCCATCTCAGTCCATGAAGCCTCAGCCCATGTATTTGGATTTGTGTTGCTGTCATTTACGCCAACCCAAGCCGTAATACCAGCGCCCTGACCTTCTGGCTCAGTTACACCTGGCTCATACACTTGACCATAAACATCACCTGTGTTGCCTTCAACGAGTGTCATTGTAGGTGGCCATTGCAACGCAGCGTAATCTGGTGCTTCGGCTGATGGCGTACCACAGATTACCGTTTTTACCCTTGGTTCTGCTTCGGTACCGCACTGATCATCCAAGTGGATGTAAAAACGGATTTCACCATCTAAGTTTGAAGTCCAAGAAAGTGGCGTTGTTCCGGCTGCCAAAGAAGTCAAACCGTCGATGTCACTGATTGTAATAAAATCTGTACCGATAGAACTTTTGAACACATATTGTTGACCGCTAGAAACAGGAATCACGCTGTACTCGCCCGCGTAAGCATCGTCAACCACCAAGTTTTCGGTAACACCATCGCAAGTGTCGAGTGTTGCAGGGTCGGCTGGATAAATATCTCCATTCAAACAATAGCCTGGAGAAGATTCTGTCGTGAAACTCCAAACAGCACAACCTGTTGCGGATCCACCGCCGTTCTTAGGAACAACCTGCCAGTAAACGGTAGCATTGTACGCATTGATTTCGAGACCGACTCCCGTGTTGGTGTCCGTATAGTTGCCAACGAAATTAAGCGCGTCTGGTGCGGCACCGGCGTAAAGGTCATAAGAAGTAGCTGGCTCACCCGTTGGTGCTGTCCACGATAACGTGATTGGGCCGTAAGGCACCGCAGTTGCAGCATCAGCAGGCGAAGGTGCAGAAGCACAACTTGGAACCGGCACCAAGGTCGTGAAAGCCACATCATCAATGAACCAGTTGTCGCCGTCGTCATTTGCCATTACGAATGCAATGTAGATCGTCTGTCCGACATAGGCAGACAAATCAACCATCTTGGCACCGAAAGCGCCCAGCGGCATCGTAGCCTCCGTTTCGCTGGAAACTGTGGTAAATGTTGCAATGTCTGTTTGAGAAGTAGTTGATACGCGAACGGTATAAACTGAATTGTAAGCGACAGTATATTGCTGTCTTTGCTGGAATGTCAATGCTGGCGCACCGGCAGAAATGGTCACCGCCGGGGTAACCAGCCAATCTTCTTTTGTCTGCCCAGGGTTCGCCGCATCATAACTGATGAAAGCGGAATAAATCGGACTGGCAGCATAAAGATCATCTTGCGCCCAGTTTACGGTAGCGCCGGCGCGTTGGCTCCACCAAACGAAGCCCACCCCGCAGGCGGAAAAGTTGCCCCTTCAAAATCTTCAGGGAACTGTGCATAACCTTCCGTGACAAATGCCAACAAGAAAGCCAATACCATAGTAATTTTTTTCATGTAAGAGATTGTTTAAGTTAATATCCCATAAAGATAAAAATAAAAAAAAAGCACGCAAATTATTTTTACGTGCTTTGTCGGATTTAACGTGATTCCCTAAAATTATGAACCCCGGAAATCAGCTATTCGCAATACTTTTCACAGCGACCATTTCGTTGGCATCGGCCTGATAGTCAACACCCGGGATCTCGAAACCGAACAAGTGGTAGAAGTCTTTTCGATAGCCTTCCAAATCACCGATTTCGGGCAAATTCTCGGTCGTAGCCACTTCCCAAAGCCGCGCCACTTCAGACTGTATCTTGTCGTCCAGTTCCCAGTCGTCAATGCGAATACGGCCTTTCTCGTCGGTCGGCACTTCACTGCCATTGTACAGCCTATCGGCATACAAACGCTGGATTTGTTCGATGGTGCCTTCATGCGTTCCCGCAGATTTCATCGTCTTGTACAACAGCGAAATGTAAAGCGGAATCACTGGAATCGCAGAACTGGCCTGCGTTACCAACGCTTTGTTGACCGACACATAAGCCTTCCCGCCTATCGACTCGAGATTTTTTGTAATGTCCGAAGCCGTGGCTTCCAAATGGTCCTTGGCACGGCCGATGGTTCCTTTGCGGTAAACGGCCTCGGTCACCGCCGGCCCGATGTAGGAATAGGCAACAGTCATCGCTCCTGGCGCGAGCACGCCCGCACTTTTCATGGCCTCGATCCACATCGCCCAATCTTCGCCACCCATGACGGCTACCGTATTGGCAATATCTTCTTCATTTGCAGGCTCAATAGAAACTTCTGAAACCTTACCCGTATGGAAATCAACGGTTTTATTTGTAAAAGTTGAACCTATTGGTTTAAGTGTTGAGCGGTGCGTAACTCCGGTATTCGGGTTGGTGCGCACCGGCGATGCCAAACTGTAAATCACCAAATCGACCTGGCCCAAATCGGCTTTGATCATATCGATGGTTTGCTGCTTCACTTCATTTGAAAATGCGTCGCCGTTGATGCTCTTGGCGTACAAACCTGCGGCATTGGCCTCATTTTCAAAAGCAGCCGAATTGTACCAACCCGGAGAAGCCGTCTTGCCTTCCATTGGTGGCTTTTCGAAAAACACACCAATCGTGGCAGCGTCGCTTCCGAACGCGCTCACGATACGCGATGCCAAGCCAAATCCGGTGGATGCGCCAATGACCAGCACTTTCTTTCCGCCGTTGATTTTCCCTTTCGATTTTACGTACGCTATCTGGTTTTTCACTGACTGCGCCGCACCATCAGGATGCGCGGTAAGGCAGATGAATCCTCTCATTCTTGGTTCAATGATCATATCAATAGGTGTTAGTTTTTAGTTGCTAGAAGCTGCAAGTCTATAGTGGCAACAATGTTTTCCAGTTTATCAAGTATTTTCTGTAATCTTCTAGCGACTAAAAACTAGCCACTAGCGACTGAACAAATATAACCTGCTTTTTTCAGTTGAGCAACGCGCGGGCGTGATTAATCGCCGAATCGGAAACCGCAGCGCCAGACAACATCTGCGCGATTTCAATGACACGCTCCTCACCGGTCAGCAGCGTCAACTCAGAATGTGTCGTGCCATTTTGCACGGTCTTAAACACTTTGTAATGCGCATCGCCTTTCGCGGCCACCTGCGGCAAATGCGTGATGGCAAAAACCTGCATCGTCGCGCTCATGCCTTTCATGATTTCGGCCATCTTATTGGCGATTTCGCCCGATACGCCGCTGTCGATCTCATCGAACACAATCGTCGGCAAACTGGCATATTGCGCCAATATTGACTTTACGGCCAGCATGATGCGGGAAAGTTCACCGCCGGATGCCACTTTTTTCAAGAGCCCGAAATCGGAACCTTTGTTGGCTGAAAACAAAAACTGCAATTGGTCTTTCCCATGCAAAAAATACTGGGTTGACGGCGTTATCTCTACATGGAACCGCGCGTTCGGCATGCCCAACATGGACAAGGTTTCGACCATTTGCGACGTGAGCAAAGGAACCGCCATACGCCTGTTGTCGTGGATTTTCTCGGCCAGCGCATCGAGATTATTCTCGTCTGAAGCGATTTCTTTTTCAAGGGTTTCGATGCGCATTTCCAAGTCAGTCACCGAAACAACTTTTTGTTCCAGATCGTCGCGGATGGCCAGCAAACTCTCGACGTCGTTGACCTGATGTTTCTTCTGTAAGCCGTACAACACCTGCAATTGGGCGTTGACGATTTCGAGTTGCGCCGGATCGCCCGAAAGTGTGTCGGCGGCGCGCTGCAAATCATGGCCAATGTCTATGAGTTCAATCAATGCGCTGTCTGCGCGATGGGCCAAATCCTGATAATCTGCTGAAAACGGCCCGATTTTCTGCAACGCCGCACGGAATTCCTTGAGTTGAAGCAAAAAACCGAAGCGGTCATCGTGCGCCAATGCCAGCGCCTTTTCCAGATTTTCGCGGATGATTTCCACGTTGCCCAATTTGCTGGCTTCGGCCTCAAGTGCTGCTTGTTGGTTCGGTTGAAGGTTGGCGGCAACGAGTTCGTCCAGTAAAAACCTATTGTAATCCTGCTCTTTCAAGGCATCGTTTCGTTGCTGCACCGCCTGCGCGAGATCGGACTGCCGCTGTTTGTAGGCTTTGAGCGCCGCGCCATATTGGTCGAGCAAGCTGGTATTGTTTGCGATGGCGTCGATGATGGCGAATTGGAAGCGTTCTTCAGACAGCTCGCCGGTTTGGTGTTGCGAATGGATGTCGATCAAGCGGTTGCCCAATTCCTGCAATTCCTGAAGATTGACCGGACTGTCGTTGATGAACGCCCGCGACTTTCCAGACGGGAGGATTTCGCGCCTCACGATGGTCTGGTGTTCGTAGTCCAGGTCATTGGCCTCAAAAAAAGACTGAAGGTTGTAGTCGGAAATGTTGAACTCGGCTTCGATGATGCATTTCTCTTCCTTGTTTTTCAACGAAGACAAATCGGCCCGATTGCCCAAAGCCAATCCGAGGGCGCCAAGCAAAATGGATTTTCCAGCACCGGTTTCGCCCGTGATGATGGAAAAACCTGATGAAAAGTCCATCGACAGTTTTTCGATCAATGCAAAATTTTCGATATGCAGTGCGGTAATCATGGCTTTGCGATTAAAACTTAATCGATGACCATTTGCCCGAATTCAGCGGCGATAATTTATTGAGATGATCGGAAAGCTCGTTCATGGAAATGGCCGGGCCGCCAGAGAAAATGGATACGATTTCGTCTGACTTCGCATCGAAGAACACGCGCGTCAGGAATGCATTCGGCCGAACATTATAAATCTTCGACAATGTCTTGATGGCGCCCACGACATTTTCCTTGGCTTTCTTTTGGTCTTTGGCCATGTTGTCCAAACCTTCAAAATGGTACTGGAACATCGCCTCGCGGAATGAACTGAACGTGTTCGACAACATGTCATTGACCAGGAAAAAACGGTTCTGGTTGCCATCGGCCTGCTTCCAACCTTTGCTTCCGCCCTGCTGCGCAACATTGCAGATTTCCTGAGCGGTTTCCAGCCATTGCGTGCCGCCTTTCTCAGAGAACGTATCGGCATCAATGCCCAAAATCATAAAACAATAATAAGATATGACAGACACGAGATTGGAACTGTAGCTCGTCGGGTCATAATTCAGGTTCTGGAACTCCACATAACTAAAGGTGAAATCCTTGTCGTTGTAATTGAAGATCGGCGATGAATACGTAGAGTTGAACACCGGGCGCGCGGCCTGGACTTGTATCGTTCCCGCGTAATTGTTGTTGTCGTAACTGGTCAGGGTAATGTACATGGAACACTCGATTTTTTCGCCCTGCCTGAATTCGGTTCCGATCCAATCCGTCTTGTTGACGAACTCGGCGATGGAACGTTCCAAGGTCTTGAATGTGGCCGTATTGGCGTTGGCGATGGTATTCGCATTGACCGTTACCGTACAATTGAATTGCTGCGCCTGTACAAAACCGGCCAGCAACAACAGTAAAAAAGAAAAAAATCTACGCTTCACGTGATGATGTTTTATAATGTTCGATGACCTTGCCCATGATATCGGCGGCCACGGCTTCCTTCGGTTTCAAATCCATCGGCTCGATCTTGAATCGGCTGTCGATAAAGGTAATCTTATTGGTTGGTTTACCAAAACCTGCGCCCGCATCGTTGAGCGAATTCAGGACAATCAAATCTAGGTTTTTTTTCCGGATTTTTTCCTTCGCGTGTTCAATTTCATTTTCGGTTTCCAGTGCAAAACCAATCAGGAACTGATGTTTCTTAATCGCGCCGAGCGAAGCAAGGATGTCGGTCGTTTTTTCCAATTCAATGGTAAAATTGGCTTCCGTTTTCTTGATCTTCTGCCCCGCCGGATGCTTCGGCCGGTAATCGGCTACCGCGGCGGCCGCAATCGCGACATCAACGCCATCATAATATTCATGACAAATGGCGTACATCTCTGCAGCCGAAGTTACAAAAATGGTTTGCACGCCGTTGTGGTTTAACCGTAAATGTGTCGGGCCGGAAACCAAAACCACCGACGCGCCCAAATCTGCGGCGCACCGGGCAATATCGAAACCCATCTTTCCGGTGGAATGGTTTCCTATGAAACGCACCGGGTCGATGGCTTCGTATGTCGGGCCGGCGGTAATCAGGATTTTTTTTCCGCGAAGGGGCAACTTTCCGGCAATGTCTTTTTCTAGAAACGCGACGATGTGTTCGGGTTCGGCCATGCGTCCTTCGCCCGACAGACCGCTGGCCAATTCGCCACTTTCGGCCGGAATCATGATGTTTCCAAAAGACTGCAGTGCACGAAAACTCTCCAGCGTTGACGGATGTTTATACATGTCCAGATCCATTGCCGGCGCGAAATACACCGGGCATTTCGCAGAAAGATAAACGGCGACGAGCAAATTGTCGCAATTGCCCGTCGCCATTTTGGAAAGCGTGTTCGCCGTTGCCGGCGCAATCAATATTATGTCTGCCCAAAGGGCCAGTTCCACGTGGTTGTTCCACTCGGCATTCTCGTCGTTTTCGTCGTAAAACGAAGAATGAACCGGATTTTTTGACAATGTAGACAACGTCAGCGGCGTGACGAAATCCTTGGCCGCGGGCGTCATCACCACTTTAACCTCGGCGCCAGCCTTGATGAAATGCCTGACCAACGAGGCGGTCTTATAAGCGGCGATGCCTCCGGAAACCCCAAGTACTATTTTCTTACCGCTTAAAACAGACATTGTCCTTATTTTGTGGCGTCCCTGTGGTAAATCTTGCCGTCAACCCATTCTTGCACAGAAAGTGCATGTGGCTTAGGAAGTTTCTCGTAAAATTTCGACACCTCGATTTGTTCTTTGTTTTCGAAGATTTCCTCCAAGCTGTCGTTGTACGTAGCGAATTCTTCCAACTTCTCGGTCAACTCCTTCTTGATTTCTGCGTTGATCTGGTTGGCCCGTTTGGCCATGATCGTAATGGCTTCATAGATGTTGCCGGTTGGTTCTTCAATCTTCGCCCTGCTGTACGTAACCGTGTTTACCGGAGCATTCGTCTTTTTCAAATCCATGTGACTGTCTTCTATTTATTATATTGTTGTAAATCCTTATCGATGCGCGCCAGCATGTCGTCGGCGTCTTTCTTGTATTTAGTGTCGGCCTTGAACTGCATGAGTTTGTTGTAGGCCACTTTTGCATTGTGCAGGCGTTCTTCCATTTTGCCCGGAACACTGTTGATGGCCAGTTTGTAGGCCGAATCGAGTTTGTAATACAAAGCGTCTTCTTTGTAAGGCGTTCCCGGATAGTCCGAAAGGAAATTGTCCAGCGCCACCAATGCCGACTTGAAATCCGAGATCGTGTTGTATCCTTTGGCGGCCTCAAAAACCTTCTTCTCGATTTTCTCGCGCAAACCCTTCAGTGTTTCATTGGCTTCTGGCAAGTACTCCGAATCCGGGAAACGGTCAATAAACACTTGCAATTTTTCGATTGCTTTGAACGTATCCACTTGATCGAGGCTGTACACCGGCGACAATTCAGAATACGATTTTGCACCGAGATAAGCCGCCTGCTCCAATTTTTCGCTCTTCGGGTAACCCGACACAAAACTCTCAAATTGGTAACCGGCAGAATAGTACTGCTTGGTCTTGTATAAAGACATCGCGTACATGTAATACATTTTTTCGGCCTGCGGCTTTCCACGATATGTGGCCGCCATTTGCTCGAAAAGCCTGATGGCCTTGGCGTATTTTTCTTTTTCGTATTGCTTGGTCGCTTCTTCGTATTTGATGCCCATGTCTTCAGACTTGAGCGCTTTCTGGTACGGACTGCATGAGAAACACAATCCAACGAAAAGCAACACGGCTAAAAATCTCGTCATTATGATGAATGGTTTTTTCTTTCGCTGCGCTTCAGAACAATTCCGCTGCGCCTCGGGTCGTTGATTTCACGGCGTTTAGGCCACGAAAAAACCAACGGCAAATTTAGTTATTAATTGGTTACGGTGGAAAAATAATTTAGTATAATCTCGAGTGTCAAATGCCGAACGTTAAAACCTAGACAATTCCGGCAAAATCAATCCGTCTATTTCATCAATTTTTGCGTAAAGGCTTCCAGACGTTTGGCCAGGTCGGCATCGACGTTCACCAGCGGAAGTCTGACGGTATGCTCGGACAACCCCAAAACCTTGAAAACTTCTTTGATGCCGGCAGGGTTTCCTTGTTCGAAAATCATGTCGATGCTGTCAGCCAATAAGTAATGCAATCGGTAGGCTTCATCCACCTTCCGATCCAAGCCGAGGCGTACCATCTGGGAAAATTCCTTCGGAAAGCCCTCGCCTATCACCGAAATCACGCCCGCGCCGCCCGCCAATACCATGGGCAGGGTAATCATGTCATCGCCGGAAATCACCAGGAAACCATCAGGTTTTCCCTGAATAAGTTTCATGGCTTGGACGATATCGCCGGCCGCTTCCTTGATGGCCACGATATTCTTGAAATCTTTTGCAAGCCGCAAAACCGTTGCCGGTGACATGTTGCTTGCCGTGCGTCCCGGGACGTTGTATAAAATAACAGGAATTGGCGATGCTTCCGCCACGGCCTTGAAATGCTGGTAAATACCTTCCTGCGTAGGTTTATTGTAGTATGGTGACACCGAAAGCACCGCCTCGAAGGCAGACAAATCCTTGGTTTTCAACTCGTGGACGACTTCTGCCGTATTGTTTCCGCCAACGCCGAGCACCAATGGCAAACGCTTGTTGTTGGCTTCAACGATGGTGTCGATGACGAGTTGTTTCTCATCGGCAGAAAGTGTTGCCGATTCAGCCGTTGTCCCGAGTACGACCAAATAATCAATGCCGTTGTCTATTTGGTAATTGACGATGCGTGTCAGGGCGTCAACGTCCACCGAAAAATCTTTTTTGAATGGCGTCACGAGCGCGACACCGGTTCCGATGAGTGATTGCATGCTAGCGTTTGTTTAATATTTTGAGATATTTGAATAATTCGTCAGAAAACACCTTGTAATTCTCGGCGTGCGTGTCGATCATGAAATGGTGAAGCCTTTTGTCGACCGACGAGAAACCAGCCTTGAATTTGGCTTTTGACAGGTGCGACACGAGCAACAACGCCGCCTTCTCGGTGTCGTAGTAATTGATCAATAAATCGAATTCGGTAAAGATAAACGCCTTGATATCAACGTTGTCTATGGCCGCCGTCCACTTGATGTCTTTGTGGCTGAATACCGGATAATCGAAAGTTTCGTTTTTCTTGATCCGGTCCTTGAATACCAATACGGTGATGTCTTCGGGCTGGATGCCGTTCGCAACGAGTTCGGCCACCAATGCTTCGCGCTCCTTGAAATACGTTTCGTCGAATAAGATGCCAACGGTTTTCACCTTTCCGTCTGCCGGCGCCGATGCCGCGCTTGCCAGTTCTTTCTTAACGATTTTTTTCGCGACGAAATCCTTGAGGTGATTTAAAAACATCTTATTTTTACTTGCAACAAATGTAATGAAACGCTCGCGTTTTTTCGAGATGGTAAATCTAAAAAAGTATCCTTCCGCCCTAAAGCAATTTGGTTTATTCTTAACATTTCTTTTGCTCGTATCCTGCGGCGGGCAACACTACCAGGTTCGGAGCATTGAAGGAAAAGAAATCGCCATTACGGAAGCCGCGGGCGCCGATGCCAACATCGAAAACGTCATCAAACCCTATCGGGAGAACATCGACAAAGACATGAATGTCGTGCTCGCCTTTGCACCGCAGACGCTCGATAAATCCGGGCAGTGGCAATGCACCATTGGAAACCTGATGGCCGACGTCGCGCTCGATTTCGGCAACCGCGTGTTCAATAAGCGCGCAGGAAAGTCAATCGATATGTGTTTGCTGAATTTCGGTGGCATCCGATCCATCATTCCGCAGGGCAACGTCACGACGCGGACGGCTTTTGAAGTCATGCCATTCGAGAACCGACTGATCGTAGCCGAGCTCAAAGGCGAACAAATCCTTGAAATGGCAAGTTACATCGTCACGGAAAAGAAAGCGCATCCTATTTCGGGGCTGACTTTCACGATAACAAATGACGGCAAACCTGCCGACATCTCCATCAAGGAAAAACCTGTGACGCCAGACCAGAGCTATTTTGTGGTTACTTCGGATTATCTCATCAACGGCGGCGACAAAATGGAGTTTTTCAAGAAAGCCGTCAAGACCTACGACATTGACTATAAATTGCGGAATGTGCTGATTGATTATTTTAAGGAAGTGGATACCGTGCCCGTGGTGCGTGATGTGAGGATTAGTGGCTAGTTGTTAGTGGCTAGAAGAAAGAAGAAAGAAGANAGNAAGAAAGCATCAAATTAAAATCAGGTTACGTTAGCCGCCAATCATTTATGAACAGAAGAGACTTCATCCAGAAAACCGCCGCTTCCTCTGCCCTTTTGGCCGGCGGACTGTCGCTGAGCAGTTTCGATACCGCGACGAAAACCAAGCATTTAACCGTTTTGCACACCAACGACGTACACAGTTACATCGATCCGTTTCCGGCCGACCATCCGAAAAACCCGAACAAAGGCGGTGTGGCGCGGCGGGCGGCCTTGATAGAAAGTATCCGCAAGGAAAATCCGAACGTCTTGCTGCTCGATGCCGGCGACATTTTCCAGGGCACGCCGTACTTCAACTACTACGGCGGCGCGCTCGAATTCAAGCTCATGAGTTTGATGGGATACGATGTGGCCACGATGGGCAACCACGATTTCGACAACGGCATCGATGGCTTCCATGCGCAATTGCACAATGCCACGTTTGATTTCGTTTCGGCCAACTACGACTTTCGGAACACCATTCTGGACGGTATCGTGAAACCTTATAAAACCCTGAAGAAAGACGGCATTAAAGTGGGCGTTTTCGGGCTGGGTGTTGAACTGGCCGGATTAGTGGACAAAAAAAACTACAAGGAAACCATCTATAATGACCCGATTGCCGTGGCGCAGGACATCGTCCGGACTTTGAAGACCGAAGAAAAATGTGACCTGGTAATTTGCCTTTCGCACCTCGGGTACGATTATAAAAACGATCCTGCGAAAGTCTCCGACCTGAAACTGGCCGCTGCCACCAAAGACATCGATTTGATCATCGGCGGACACACACATACGTTCCTCGACAAACCCACTGTCGTAAAAAATGCCGAAGGAAAGGATGTATTGGTGAACCAGACCGGCTGTTACGGAATCAACCTCGGGCGCGTCGATTTCTATTTGGACAACGATCAAAAATCAACGTCAGGCCGCAGTATTGTCGTCTGACTTTTCAACAGCCATCACGAATTCGTAGAAAGTATAGAACGCAAAGGCATTCAAGCCCATCGCGATCGGACGCAGTATGGCTGGCGAAAACCCAAACAAGAAGTATTTTTCGATAAAGACGATGAACTGCAAGGCCACGAATAGCAGCCCGCAGATCAAGAGCCACGAATTGCGACGGTTGTCGTTCATGACGTAGTTCGATACCGCCGCACCGCCGAGCAATGAAATCAAGATATTCTGCATGACCATGACCGCGAAACTTTGCGCGGGCACGTCGGAAGATGCCAGCATGTAGAAGAAAATCAGCAGGAACGGCACGGTTGCGATGGCCACGGGAATAAAATCGCGAACCTTCGCCAACCGGAACACCAGCACGATCACCAAAATGCGGTGCACCGTGAACACCACGAGCCCGAAAAACAACATCTGTGCATCATTCGGGATGAACAGCACATTGGTGGCCGCCGAGAGCAACATCGCACCTATATATAAAGGATTTCGCTTGTCTGACGCAATGCAATACGTCAAGAGCAACAACAGCGGCATGATGGGTTTGAGTACGATGATGGACGGCTTGTGGGAAAAGAGCTCCGAAACGACTTCTGAAATTGCCACCACAAAATAAGCAACCGTAAGGATGGTGACCAACTTGTTGCCGCTTTTGTAATGCTCGTCCATGCTACACGATTTCGGAATCCTTGACCAAGTGGTTCATGATGTGGACATTCGCCTTTTTGTCTTCGGACAGCACCAGGAACTTGTAGAACATGTACTGCCCAATCACGTAAAGTACCATGGCCACAGGCTGGAAGATGTTGACATTGACGTAGTACAACCTGACCACGAAGATGAATTGCGTCACGGCAAAAAACAACGTGCTCATCAAAAGAAGTGTGCTCGCACGGTTGGAGCGCAACATATAATTCCCGACCGATAACCCGCCGAGGAACGACACCATGATGCATTGCACAATGAAAATCACCAAACCTTCGCCAATGGTATCGTAAGTGAGATTCACCAGATACATGTAAATAAACAAGAACGGAACGCACCCGATGACAATCGGGAAAATACCGGGCAACTTGATGTGTTTCATCACGATAAAGATGGACAGCGCGCGGTACACAAAAAACAATAGCGCGCCAACAAAAATGTCGTTAAAATCCTGCGAGATGAAGAACAAATTGGCCAGCCAGCCGAAAGACAACGCGGCCAGATACAGGCGGTTGACATTCGGCGAGGTTTTCCAATACAGCAAAGCCAACACGATCAAAATCAGAGGTTTCATCGCATAGATGACATACAGCGCATACGGGTGAATGTCACGGAAATACTCGGCCACGATTTCAATCAGGGCGACGGCAAAATACGCGGTAGTCAATCTTAGTTCGGTCATTCTTTCTATCATAAGCCTCGGCACAAAAGGATTTTTTACTTCAATTCCGGCTGTCGTTGCGGCAATTTTCTCCGCGCCGTAAAATATTTCACCATAAAAAAGTACGACATAAATTGCGAAAACAGGTTGATGTCATCGATGATGGACAACTGGATCATGAACCTGTTGATGCAAAAAAATAAATCAGACACCAGAATACACGTCGCCATGCAACTCAAATGCAGGAAAACCGCGCTGTTGTCCGACAAATAATTGACGGCGGAAACCGCGACCAGCATAATCAGGACAATCCCGTAAGACAGATACATCACATAATTGGTGACGATGCTGTCTATGTTGAGATTCAGTATGGTGAACAGGATGTAACCCAGTAAAATTAACAATAATGTGATGAAAATGACATTGAACGCACTAAATTTTAGCGCAGCACGATCGGCTACCGCAAACTTCAACAGAATGAGGTAACTGCCCATGCTCGTAATCATGATCCAGGGCATGCCGCTCACGGGAAACAGCACCATAATCATATCGGACACGAAAAACAGCCACAAAGCCATCGAAAACAGTAAATTGGTGCGTCGCGTCTTGGTTTGCAGGTAATAGTAGAAAATGGCCGGAATGACCATGGGTTTGGCGACAATCATCAACATTTCCATGTCGAGGATTTTTGCCAACAGCGCCAGCGTTCCGGCTACGATGAACAATATGAGCGATGGCCTGCTGTCTTTCATTCGAGCATTTGCATGAATTCCACTTCAGAGATGACGGGCACGCCTAATTTCACGGCTTTCTCCAATTTTGCCGGACCCATATTCTCTCCGGCGACAACATAGTCGGTCTTGGCTGAAATCGAACTTCCTGCCTTGCCGCCATTGTCTTCAATCGCTTTCTTGATGCCGTCCCGCGAGAAATGCGAGAACACGCCCGACACGACAAACGTCTTGCCGCCCAGTTTGTCGGTGGCGTCGGGGTTGAATACCTCGACGATTTCCAGCTGGACGCCGTACGATTTCAATCGTTCAACAATGATCTGGTTGTCGCGGTTTTCAAAAAACGAAATCACGCTCAGGGCAATCCGTTCCCCGATTTCCTCCACGAGCATCAAATCGAGTAGCGATGCACTGGCCAAGGCTTCGATGCGCTTATAGTGTTTGGCCAATTTCTTGGCGACCGTTTCACCTACGTAGCGGATCCCGAGGGCAAACAGCACGCGCTCAAACGGGATTTCCTTCGATTTTGCGATGCCGTTGATCAGGTTTTCTGCCGACTTCTGCGCCATCCGTTCCAGCGGAATGACTTGTTCCACGGTGAGTTCGTAGAGATCGGCGTAATCTTTCACCAATCCGGCGTTGTACAATAGCGCGACCGTTTCGCCGCCCAGTCCTTCGATGTCCATCGCCTTCCTGGAAATGAAATGCTGGATGCGCCCGATGATCTGCGGCGGGCAGCCATAATAATTAGGACAATAGTGTTGCGCCTCGCCTTCGGTACGGACAAGTTCGGCGTCGCATTCCGGACAATTGGTAATGTATTGGGTTGGCGCTGATACAGCGGGCCGTTTGCTCAAATCTACCGCAATGATTTTCGGGATGATTTCGCCGCCCTTTTCCACGAAGACTTCATCGCCGATGCGGATGTCGAGTTTTTCGATCTGGTCGGCATTGTGCAACGACGCGCGTTTGACGATGGTTCCGGCCAATAAAACGGGTTCGAAATTGGCCACGGGCGTAATGGCTCCGGTGCGCCCGACTTGATAAGAAATGGAATTCAATCGCGTGGAAACCTGTTCGGCCTTGAATTTATAAGCAATCGCCCAACGCGGCGACTTGGCGGTGTAGCCCAATTCTTCCTGTTGGTGGAAATTGTTGACTTTGATGACGACACCGTCGGTTTCATACGGAAGACTGTGACGATGGACATCCCAATAATCCAGGAATTCAAACACCTCGCCCACCGTTTTACAGATTTTGGTTTGCGGCGGCACCTTGAAACCCATCGCGCGTGCGGCATTGAGGCTCTCGAAATGCGTGTGGTATTGATCGGACAACAGGTTATACACCAAACATTCCAACGGGCGTTTGGCTACTTCCGCGCTGTCCTGCAATTTCAGGCTGCCGGAAGCCGTGTTCCGCGGATTGGCGTACGGCGCTTCGCCGATGTCTATGAGCGCTTGGTTCATCTTTTCGAAACCGGCCAACGGCAGGATGATTTCGCCACGCACCTCGAACTTGGGCGGGAATTCGCCTTTTACTTGCAACGGCAACGATTTGATGGTCTTGATATTCGTGGTGACCTCATCACCCTGGAAACCGTCGCCACGCGTCACGGCACGGAGCAATTTGCCGTTCTCGTAGGTGATGCTGATGGACGCGCCGTCGTATTTGAGTTCGCAGGTAAATTCGGGTTGTATGCCGCCGAGGGCTTTTTCGACACGTTTCTCCCAATCGAGTACGTCTTCCTTTGAATAGGAATTGTCCAGCGAATACATGCGCTGCTCGTGGGAAACGGTGTTGAAGTTCTTGGTGACCGCGCCGCCAACCCGTTGCGTAGGCGAGTTTTCATCGAAAAATTCGGGATGTGCGTCTTCGAGCGCTTGGAGTTTTTTTAACTTCTGATCAAATTCGAAATCTGAAATCGTCGGGTTGTCAAGGACGTAATAATTGTAGTTGTGCTGGTTGAGTTCTTCGCGCAACGACGCAATCTCTTGTTGAATCTCCATAGAAGCGAAAGGCGGTTTGGTTTTCCGGTATCGTAGCGACTAAAATAGCCATTCAAAACCAACCGCGTTGTTGATAACTAAAAAACCACGCCTTGTAAAACGTGGTTTTTATAAACATTTGGTTAATAACATCACGCCTGAAGCGCGGCATCGATTTGTTTGTACAGTTCGCCGCCGCTGAGGAACGCGCCTTGTTTGATGAGCGAGAAGACATCGCCATTGCGGTCATCGCCAAAAGGTTTTTTGCCCACTTTCATTTCAACGCTGTCTGTAAAAAGATGGTCCGACAACCATTCGATGCCCGGGCGCGACAAGAAGTCTACCGATGGGTCGAGCGATTTGATGACGATGGAATGGATGAAGCTTTCTGAACAACGGAACAGGAAGATATAGTCTTTTGAAAAGTGTTCGAGGAATTCAGCCCGATTGAGCACGCCTTCCCAAATCAGGTCGGAGAAAACATCCAGTTCCTGCTCGGCGACTTCGGGTTTTTGGGATTTTAGATCATCCCATTCTTTTTTGTCGATGGATTGTGAGGCGAGAAAAGTTGCGAATTCCTGGTGGAGTTCGTTGAATTGTTCGGCGGTGAGGCGGGCGTATTTCATTGTTCTTAGTTGTTAGTTGTTAGTTGTTAGTTGTTAGTTGTTAGTTGGTGGCTGGTGGCTGGTTGGTCTTTAGTCTTTGGTGTTTGGTTGTTGGTTGTGAGACGTTTAGCCATTTCTTTCCTCTTCTTTCTTCTTTCTTCTTTCTTCTTTCAGCGTAGCGGTCTTTCTTCTTTCTTCTTCCCTAGCCCGGATGGCAGCGGAAAGCCCACAGCGACAAAAGCAACATTTTTAAAAGACGCGTGTGGCGACCGGCGGAAGCCAAACACGGGCTTTATAAAAATGGCTTGCGCCGCGAGGACTTGGAGCGAACAGCCGGATAAGCTGCCAATAAAAAATCCCGGCGCAAAACCGGGATTCTTATTTTATAGTAAGCAAGACTTATTGCTCGGCTACGATTTCGTATGGAAGCTCAACGACCACATCGCGGTGCAAACGCACGTTGGCGGTGTATTTTCCGGTACGCTTCACGATGCCCGAAGTGATGTACTTGCGGTCAATGTTTTGCCCGGCAGCTGCCAAAGACTCGGCGATGTCTGCATTGGTCACTGAACCAAACAGTTTGTCGCCACCGGCTTTTGCCGTAATCTTGATCTCCAAAGCCTTCAAGCTTTCTGCTTGTTTCTTGGCGTCGTCAACCAATTTGGCTTCTTTGTGCGCTTTTTGCCTGAGGTTTTCAGCCAAAACTTTTTTAGCTGACGGCGTAGCCATGGTGGCCAAACCTTGTGGGATCAAAAAGTTGCGTCCGTAGCCTGGCTTAACCGTTACGATATCGTCTTTAAATCCTAAATTTTGAACGTCTTGTTTTAAGATCAATTCCATGTTGATGTCCTTTTTAGAGAAGTTAGGTTTCGCTTACCGAAAACCAACAACCAGGTTTATAAATTATTTCAATAAGTCGGCAACGTAAGGCATCAAGGCCAAGTGACGCGCCCTTTTTACGGCTACAGATACTTTCCTTTGGAATTTCAAAGAAGTTCCGGTCAAGCGACGTGGCAGGATTTTACCTTGCTCGTTCACGAACTTCAACAAGAAGTCAGGATCTTTGTAGTCTACGTATTTAATACCGGCTTTCTTGAAGCGGCAGTATTTCTTTGTTTTGTTGGTCTCGATGTTCAACGGAGTCAAATACCTAATGTCTCCGTCTTTCTTTCCTTTAGCTGATTGCTCGATTGTTGACATGTGCTTAAGCTTTTTCAGTTTTTAATTTCGCTCTTCTTCTTTCTGCCCAAGATACGGCATGTTTGTCAAGGCTGACCGTCAGGAAACGCATCACGCGCTCGTCGCGACGGAATTCAGTTTCAAACGGAGCGAGCACTTCGCCCGGAGCCGTGAATTCAAACAAATGGTAAAATCCACTCTTCTTGTTTTGGATTTCGTAAGCCATTTTCTTCAGGCCCCAATCTTCTTTCGATACCATAGTGGCACCGCGCGAAGTAAGGAAATCTTCGAATTTGCTTACTGTTTCCTTTACCTGAACCTCAGATAAAACGGGATTTAAAATGAAAACAGTTTCGTAATGATTCATAAAAATTAATGTTTAGAATTTCAAAATGTGCGCAAAATTAGTAAATAAATTTTAATAAACAAGTAAAAACAAACTTTATTCGTTCAAATGCAAAAAAATCCGATAATCGTTAGGTTGGTTCAAAAAAACTATTTATGTTTGTCTCACCAAATCTATTAATAAATGTGAGTTATGAAACTAAATTGTGTTGTTGTAGATGATAGTTCGATCCAACGAATGATCATCGCAAAGTTAGTGAATAATCACCCCAATTTACATCTTGTGGGCGATTTTTCTAATGCAATCGAAGCAAAGAATTGCATGTCTGTTCACACGGTCGATTTGATATTCCTGGATATCGAAATGCCCGTGATCTCTGGTTTTGATTTCCTTGACGGATTGAAAGTAAAGCCACAGATTATCTTTATCACTTCTAAGGCCGAGTACGCGCTCAAGGCGTTTGACTACGATGCTACGGATTACCTACAAAAACCGATTGCCTTAGACCGTTTCAATGCTTCCGTAAAAAGGGCGATGGATTTCCACATGCTCAAGCGTGAAAACCACGAGGAAGAAGGAGAACACATCTTTATCAAGTCTAACCTCAAGAAACTGAAAGTCTACACCAACAAGATCAAATGGATCGAGGCTTTCGGCGACTATGTAAAGGTAGTGACCGAAGAAGATTCCAACTTGGTGCTTTCTACGATGAAGTCTTTCGAGAAGGATTTGTCTAAGGACAAGTTCATCCGGGTACACAAATCGTACATCATCAACATTGACAAAGTCGAAAGGTTTAACAGTAAATTTGCCGAAATCGGGATTACAAAAATACCTTTGAGCCGCAACAAGAAAGACGATCTTGTCCGCGCGCTGGCGATTGCCTAATCTTCGTTAATAGAAATCCACATTCACCGTTACTTTAACGTTTCGGTATTGCGGAATCGCTTCAAAACTGTCCAGGATTTTCCGGACAGTTTTTTTTGTGCCGTCCAATTTGGCTTCCGGCGGGATTTTCACCATGATGGTCCGGATGTATTCATTGCGGATACGCCCGATGGCTGGCTCTTCGGGGCCGAGTACGGGCATATTCAAATGCTGCGAGAAGACATTGTACAACCATCTCGCGCTTTCGGTCAGCCGGTCGAAATCACGGTGGCGTAGGGTAAGTTTGATCAATTTAAAGAACGGCGGGTATTTGTAGATGCGGCGTTCGTACAATTGTTCGGTGAACATGCCTGCGTAATCGTTCCGCGTGACCTGTTGGATGGTATTGTGCATCGGGTTGTACGTTTGGATGATGACTTTGCCGCGTTTGGACGAACGGCCCGAACGGCCCGAAACCTGCGCCATCATCTGGTAGCTGCGCTCGAAAGCCCTGAAATCCGGATGATAGAGCATGTTATCGGCGTTCATGATGCCTACAAGGCTAACGTTGTCGAAATCCAATCCTTTGGCCAGCATCTGTGTCCCGACCAGCACATCGACTTCGCGGTTCTTGAAGCTGTCGATGATTTTCTCGAAACCGAACTTGCCTTTGGTCGTGTCCTGATCCATACGCCCGATGGTATGTTTAGGAAACAATTGCTGTAACTCCAGCTGGATTTGTTCGGTACCGAAACCCTTGGTGGTCAAATCGACACTATTGCAAGCATGGCAGTGCGTGGGTTTGGCGATCGTGTAGCCGCAGTAATGGCACCGCAACTGGTTTTTGAACTTGTGGTACGTTAAACTGACGTCGCAGTGTTGGCATTGCGGCACGTGCCCACAGGTCAGGCATTCCAGCACCGGCGAATACCCGCGGCGGTTCTGGAACAAAATCACTTGCTCGCCCAACGAAAGCGCATTGCCGATGTGTTCTTGCAACACGTCCGAAAAATGACCGTTCATCTGCTTGCGGAAATATTTGTCCTTTAAATCGACGAGTTCTACATCGGGAAGCAGTACGCTCCCGAAGCGTTCGGTGAGTTCGGTCAGGCCGTATTTGCCGGTTTCGGCGTTGTGGTAGGATTCGATAGACGGCGTGGCCGAACCCAGCAAGACTTTTGCGCCGTGCATTTTTGCCAATACGATGGCTGCATCGCGCGCATGGTAACGCGGCGCCGGATCTTGTTGCTTGAACAGCTGCTCGTGCTCTTCGTCGATGATGACCAATCCTAAATCCTGAAACGGCAGGAACAGCGCCGAACGCGCCCCGATGACGATTTGTGCATTTTCGGAACCGGCCAATACGTTTTGCCACACTTCCACCCTTTCGTTGTTGCTGTATTTGGAATGGAAAACCGCAACTTTATTCCCGAAATATTTGGTCAATCGACCGACGAGTTGTGCCGTCAAGGCGATTTCCGGTACGAGATACAGCACCTGCTTTCCGGTTTCGGCGACCACATCGATCAACCGTGTGTAGATCTCCGTTTTTCCGCTGGAAGTCACGCCATGCAGTAGATTCACGTCTTTTTCCTCAAAATTACTTGTGATGGAATCGAACGCCTTTTGCTGGGCTGCACTCAATTCCGGTTGCGACAAGCCGTCGTCGTCGAAGTTCACGCGATCATGCTGGATGTAATATTCCTCGAAAATCCCTTTATCGACAAGCGCTTTCAAAATGGTTGACGTCGCGCCGGCGGCTTCGACCAGTTCTTTTACGGAAATCGGCTTGCGCGCAGTCTTTAACTGGAAATAAGCCAGCACCAATTCCTTCTGCTTCTGTGCGTTTTTCAGGATATCGAGCAATTCCGACAAGCCTTGCTGGCTTTCCAGTTCCGGGAAAAGCCGCACATAACGCTGTAATTTTGGCTTGTACGTCTCGGAAATCTCTTCCTGCAAGGTCACGATGTTTTTCTCCATCATCTGCCGCAACACCGGAAATACGCTTTTTTTACCGAGTACGCTCATGACCTCCTGCACACGCAAAGAAGATTGTTGTTGCAGGGCTTGGTAGATCAGGAATTCCTCGTCGGGCATTTCTGGCATTTCTGGCATTTCAGGCTGTAGCGAAATGATGGTTTCGCTTTCCAACAACAGTGCAGACGGCATCGCCCCGCGGAATACATCGCCCAGACTACACATATAATAGGACGCGATCCATTGCCAGTGTTCGAGTTGCGTTTGCGTTACGGTTGGTTTCTCGTCAAGGATTTGATGGATTTCCTTCGCCTGATACAATTCAGGTTGCCGCTCGTGCAGTTCGAGCACCAAACCCGTATAGATCTTTTGCTTACCGAAGGGCACAGCCACGCGCATACCCGGTTTCAGATAGGCGGATTCGGCCTGCGAAATACTATAGGTAAACGTGCGGGCGAGCGATAACGGCAGGATGATTTCGGCGAAATAAGACATCTGGATGGCAAAGATAGTTTTCTTTTAGGGAAGGTTCAGGGTTCAAGGGGTAAGGTTACGGCCTACAGCTATCAAACGTTGAACGTTAAACTTTACTTGACCCGATGCCAATATTGCGTGCGTCCGAACAGCGAAATGCCCACATAGCCGCGGACCTTGAGTTTGTCCTTGTTTTCGAGTTTGACAATGCATTCGTAGATGCGGCCGTGCTTCGGGTCGAGGATTTTGCCTTTGTACGCGTTGTCATCGCGTAACAATCCCTTGATGACGACCAACCCCATAATGGGTTTGTCTTTGTCTGAACCATCACATTTTGAACAGGTCTTGGTGCGGTCTGAAGGGTTGAGCAATTCGGCTACGCGACCGAAGATTTTGCCTTTCGATTCGTAAATCTCTACGATGGACACCGCTTTGCCCGTTTCGTCGTCGATGGTTTTCCAACGGCCGACAATACTTGATTTTTGGGCAAACGCCGCAGAAGTCATCAGCAAGAACCACAGCGCAAACGGCTTCATATACTGCTTTTTAGTCGCCCTAAAATAGCGAAAAAAAGATGCGCGCGTTATTTTGTGAATAAGTTTTTGTGCTTGATACGGTTGATGGCCGCGTTCAATTCGAAGCCCAACAGCAGGATGACACAGTTGAGCCAGATGTAGAACATCAGGATAAGTAATGTCCCGATGGAACCGTACAACTCGTTGTATTTGGCGAATTTAACGACCCAAATTCCGAAGAAATAGGACGAGATGACAATCAATATGGTCGTAAAAACCGATCCGATCGAAATAAACGAACGCTTCCCGGTGTGTTTCGTCCCGAACTTGAGCATGAGCGAAGTCGTCATCAAGATCATCAACAACAAGAAAAGGTAACGGCTCCAGACCAAAATCGGGATGTTGTCGCTAAGCACGTCCTGGATTTTGGTCATCTGGATGAATACTTCGAAGACGACAATGGTCGCCACGGTGACAATTAAGATGACCGACAGCAACAGTGAAATGGCCAACGCCACCAGATATTGCCTGACGAAACCGCGCTTGACGATGACATGGTGCGAAGTCTCGAAACCGCCGAGCACGGAATTCACACCGTTCGCCATCACGAAAATCGACAACAAGAAACCCGATGACAACAAGCCACTGTGCGAATTGTTCATAATGTCGCTCAAGATCGTAAACACCGCCGAATAGGTTTTGGGCGGCACGCTGTCTTCCACGAACTTCAGGAAATCCGCCTGAAAATTATCGATCGGGATGTACGGCACCAAGTTGAGCACGAACAGCGCAAACGGAAACAGCGCCATAAAGAAACTGAAGGCAATGGCCGCCGCGCGATAGGTCACCGCGCCTTCGGCCAGCCCGACCAAATAAATCTCCAGCAGTTCATACAACGACAGCCCGCCCAGAAAGCCCAATTTGACTTTCTTCAACGGCCGGACGGCGTACTTGACGACCGGGATTGTGGCGAGTTTGTCTTCTATTTCTTGTGACAATGGAATTTGAAAATTTGGAAATTTGGAAATGCCTGAACGCAGCCTCCACCGAAAATTAAATTATTAATTATTCATTATCAATTATTAATTGTCGATCGCTTTGAGGCTTAAATCCATATTATATACGGAATGCGTCAGCGCGCCCGATGAAATGCAATCTACACCGCACTCGGCATATGCCCGTATCGTTTTCTCGTTGATGTTGCCCGACGATTCGGTCTGGCACCGATCGCCGATGATGGCCACGGCCTGACGCGTCATCTCGTAATCGAAATTGTCCAGCAAAATACGAAAAACGCCGCCAGCCGCAAGGATTTCTTCGACTTCTGAGAGGTTGCGCGCCTCGACGATGATTTTCAGATCGAGGTTGTTCGCTGCCAGATACGCTTTGGTCTTGTCGATGGCCGCCGTAATGCCGCCCGCAAAATCGTTGTGGTTGTCTTTCAGCATGATCATGTCGTACAAGGCAAAACGATGGTTTTCGCCGCCGCCGATCTTCACCGCCCATTTTTCGGCCGCGCGGAAACCCGGCGTGGTCTTGCGGGTATCGAGCACTTTAGTCTTCGTGCCGTCGAGCAATTTCACATACGAATTGGTTTTGGTGGCGATGGCCGACATGCGTTGCATGGAATTCAGCACGAGCCGTTCGGCCTTGAGAATGGATTGGGAACTGCCGGAAACATGGAACACGACATCGCCGTATTTTACAGGCGTACCGTCTTCGATGAACGTTTCCACGACCAAGCCCGGATCAACGTAGTTGAAAATCATCTTCGCGAAACCAACGCCCGCAATGATGCCGTTGTCCTTAACCAGCAATTTGGCCTTGCCCCTGGCCGTTGCCGGAATGCACGCCAAGGAACTGTGGTCGCCCTCGCCGATGTCCTCGCGGATGCCGTTGGCAATGATTAAACGTAATTCCTCGTTGAATTGTGCTTCGCTGATCATGACTTGATATTATGACGCGAAATTAGCAACAATTACCCATTTGGAAAAACCCTGCGGTTGTTTATCTTTGGATATGCACCAACCCGTACCCATTCCGTTGCCGTCGCCTGAAAGGGAAATCATCTCCAGCCGCATATTCCATTGGTCGAAGGAAAAAATCTTCGCCGCTTGGTCTGACCCGGACTGGCTGCAAAAATGGTGGGGACCGAAAGGCTTCACCAATACGTTCCATGTTTTTGACTTCACGCCCGGCGGCCACTGGAAACTCACGATGCACGGCCCGGAGAAAGGAAATTACGAGAACGAATCGGTCTTCCAGGAAATCATTCCCGGCGAATTGATTTACTGGCACCGGCTTACACAACCGTATTTTAATGTAGTGGTTACTTTTGAAAAAGTCGACGACGACCATACGAAATTGGTCTTCCGGATGATTTTCCCGTCCGAAGAAGGTCGTGCGAAGGTCATCCAATTTGTACCGGCGGCCAATGAAGAGAATTTTGACCGGCTGGAGCAAGTCCTAAAACAGATGCCATGAAACTCGAACACCGTTCCCAGAAAGTCATTCCGTGGCAATTGTTCGCGAAGCGCTTGCTGCGTTACACGGGTTTTGCGGCGTTGTTGATTGCATTCTCACTGGGCATGGGCATTTTGGGCTATGAACATTTCTGCGGGCTGGATTTCATCGACAGTTTGTACATGTCGAGCATGATCTTGACGGGAATGGGTCCGATCCCGAATGTGGAGATGACCACCACATCGGCCAAACTGTTCTCCTCTGCATATGCGTTGTACAGCGGCGTGGCGTTCCTGAGCATCACGGCCGTGTTCTTCGCCCCGATTATCCATCGATTGCTCCACATCCTTCAAGTGGAAACAGACGAACAGCAAGACTAAATATGGAAAACGAATATAAAATACCGGCGCAAACCCGCATCGGCCATGTCCATTTAAAGGTTTCCAACCTCCAGCGTTCGCTCGACTTTTACTGCGGCGTATTGGGTTTTGAATTGACGACGATGTACGGCACGGACGCCGCCTTCATTTCGGCAGGCGGTTATCATCATCATATCGGATTGAATACCTGGTACAGCAAAGATAGCCCGAGGCCAGGCGTACACAGTCCGGGGCTTTTCCATACGGCCATCCTCTATCCGACCCGAAAAGACCTCGCGGCAATCTTCGAACGCGTCCGCGCAGCCAATTATCCGTTCACCGGGTTCGCCGACCACGGCGTTTCAGAAGCTTTGTATCTCGACGATCCAGATGGCAACGGCGTGGAATTGTACTGGGACAAACCGCGCGACCAATGGCCGGTAAAACCCGACGGCTCGCTGGAAATGTACACCAAGGCACTCGACTTGGATCATTTGCGGGCGGAACTGGAACGGTAAAATCGCTATATTTGGCGTTCACATAAACCTAAAAACATGGCATCAATCAATCCTTATTTGACCTTCGCGGGAAACTGCGAAGAGGCGTTTCATTTTTACAAATCGGTCTTTGGCGGTGAATTCGCCTACTTCGGGCGTTTCAACGAAATGCCGCCGATGGAAGGCAGTGAAGACTGCGGCCCGATGTCGGAAGAAGACGGCAACAAAGTCATGCACGTCTCGCTCCCGATTTCAGGGGAAACCATTCTTATGGGCAGCGACAGTCTGGCATCCTGGGGACAAGTAACGGTCCAAGGCAGCAATTTCGCCGTTTCCATCAATACGGGCAGTACCGAAGAGGCAGACCGTTTGTTCAACGGGCTTTCTGCCGACGGACAAGTAACCATGCCGCTACAGAAAACTTTTTGGGGCGCATACTTCGGGATGTTCACCGACAAGTTCGGCATCCACTGGATGGTCAATTTCGACGAAAACCCAATGAAATAAATGAAAGCCGCGATTGCGGCTTTTTTTCCACACCTTATGAATATCAAGCTACTGGCCATCGGAAAAACCGACAACAAAGCACTGCAGTCGCTCATTGACGATTACACGAAACGCTTATCGTTCTACATCAAATTCGAGCTGGAGATCATCCCTGACCTCAAGAACGCGAAAAACCTGAGCCAGTTGCAGCAAAAGGAAAAAGAAGGTGAACTGATCTTGTCGAAAATCACGGCGTCGGAGCAAATGATTTTGCTGGACGAAAACGGGAAATCCTTTTCAAGCGTGGCGTTTTCGGACGAGTTGCAGAAAAAAATGAACGCCGGCATCAAGACTTTGGTATTTGTCATCGGCGGGCCGTATGGCTTTTCGGAGGCCGTCTACGCCAAAGCCAGCGGGAAGATTTCGCTTTCGGCCATGACATTTTCACACCAGATGGTGCGGTTGTTTTTCATTGAACAAGTATACCGTGCATTTACGATTTTGCGCGGCGAACCTTACCACCACAATTGACAATTCTCAATTCTCAATTCACAATTCACAATTTACAATTGAAAAATAGCTAATGATCTACTGGGACAGTTGGAATAACTTCACAGCTTCAACGGCTTCTTTCACATCGTGGACGCGGAGGATTTTGGCTCCTTTAGACAACGCTATCGTATGTAAAACCGTGCTGCCATTCAAGGCCTCTGCGGCGCTCGTTCCCAGGGGTTTATACACCATTGACTTACGGGAAACGCCCACGAGCAGCGGTAATTCCAGAATCGAGAAATCCTCAAGACGGCGCAATACTTCGTAGTTCTGTTCCAGCGTTTTGGCGAATCCGAACCCAGGATCGATCAATACATCGTTGATGCCGAAGCTTCTGGCCGCAGTGGTTTTTTCGGCGAAATACAACAACATTTCCTTTACGATGTCATCATAATCAGTAAGCGTTTGCATCGTCGATGGATTGCCGCGCATGTGCATCATGATGTACGGCACCTGCAAAGCCGCGACGGTTTCCATCATATCGGCATCGAGGTTTCCGGCAGAGATATCATTGACGATGGCCGCGCCGCTTTCAATGGCCGCCCGCGCCACGCTGCTCCGGAATGTATCCACCGAGACAACGGCATTCGGAAATTCCTTGACTATGGCCGTAACCGCAGGAACGACGCGCCGGATTTCATCGGTTTCTGCCACTTCAGACGCGCCGGGCCGGGACGAATAACCGCCAATGTCGATAAAATCAGCGCCGTCAGACAACATCGATTCCGCCTGACGCAACACGGCCATGTCATTGTTGTAGCGTCCGCCATCAAAAAATGAATCGGGCGTGACGTTAAGAATGCCCATCACTTTTGGTGTGTTTACATCGATAAGCCTGCCTTTGCAATTGATGGTCATGGGTTACGTATTTGTTAGTTTGACGTTCAACGTTTGACTTTCTACTTTCGACTAATATTCCTATTTTTGACGCGAAGCCGAAACGCCAGACGAGCGCTCGCTAAAAAATCGACTACAAATATAGCCATTAGATGGAGAAAACTTCCAAGGAATACGACAGCGTCATCGCCATTTGCCGCACGCTGTACGCCAACAAAATGAAAGATTACGGCCCGGCGTGGCGCATCCTGAGGCTTCCATCATTGACCGACCAGATTTTCATCAAGGCGCAACGCATCCGGAGTTTGCAGGAAAATGCCATTCGGAAAGTCGATGAAGACGAAACCGGCGAATTCATCGGCATCATCAACTACTGCATCATGGCGCTCATTCAACTGGAATTGGGCGTGGCCGACCAGCCAGACCTCGATGCGGGCACCGCGCTTTCCTTGTACGATGCCAAGATCGGCGTGACCAAAAATCTGATGCTGGCCAAAAACCACGACTACGGCGAAGCTTGGCGCGACATGCGCGTGAGTTCGCTGACCGATTTGATTTTGCAGAAACTGCTCCGCGTGAAACAAATCGAGGACAACAAAGGGAAAACGCTCGTGTCTGAAGGCATCGAAGCCAATTATCAGGACATGATCAATTATGCCGTTTTCGCTTTGATCTTAAGTGGTTTCGGCAAATAACAACTCATTAACAACTCAAGGAACACCGACGCCGTACTTTTGTAAAAAAAGAATATTATGACCGACAACACCAAGAGCAGCCTGGCCTGGAGCATCCGCATCATCATCAGTTTTTTGTTCCTGCTTTCGGCCGTGGCTAAAATGTATCCTTCGCCCTATTTTGCAATTTCGACCTTCGAGGTCAAGCAATTGTACCCGATGGGTTTTTCGGAAAGCTTCGCACCCTATTTCTCGCGGATTTTAATCGGGATCGAATTTGCCCTTGGCTTGCTCATCCTTCAAAAACATTTCCTGAGGAACATCGTGATTCCGGCCACATTGCTGATGCTTGCCGTTTTTACGACGCATTTGTCCATCGAAACTTTTATGCAAGGCGGCAACACGGGCAATTGCGGCTGCTTCGGCAGTTTGCTCCCGATGACGCCGATTGAAGCCATCATCAAGAATGTCGTGGCGATGGCGTTGCTGGTTTACCTGCTGAAGGTTTTGCCGAAAAGCCAGTCGGTGAATGGCAACATCTGGATTTTGCTGGCCGGTTTGTTTGCCTCGGTCCTGATGGTTTTCATGGCCGCTCCGATACAGCCAGCGACGCCTGAATTTACCGTGGGCGATGTAGAAACAGCTGTCATTGATTCCGTGCAGGCCATCGAACCACCTGTCGCGGAAACGCCGAAAGTCGACACGTTACAGGCCAAGCCTGCCGAAGTGATTCCTGCACAAACAGCCCAGCCAGAAGCCGTTGAGCCGCCTAAAACCAAGTCGGGTTACGCGCAATTTTTCCCGTCGATCGACAAAGGCCGTAAAACCCTGTGCTTCTTCGTTCCCGGCTGCGACCATTGTATGGAAGCCGCCAAGGAACTGACGGAATTGAGAAAGAAAGACAAGAACTTCCCTGAGATCAATATTGTCTTCATGAACGAAGAACCGGAAAAAATCCCTGCATTCTTTGAATTTGCCGGCGCGGAATATCCGTATAAGATTATCGAGATTATTCCGTTTTGGAAGGTACTCGGCCAAGGGAAAGACACGCCGGGCGTAAAATATTTGTGGAATGGCAACTCCTATGTTTATTATTGGGGCATTTCCGAGAACAAATTCAATGCGGCCGAATACCACAAAATCACCAAAAAAACTTTTGCGGAACTGAAAAACACAAATCCGTAAAGACAATTTGTTACATTGCAAACCCAAATAAATTGCTAAACGTACCAACATGTCCGATTTAAAAATAGACTCGAAGAAACATTTCAACAAGATTGCGATTGCCGCGGTGGTTGGATTGGCCATCGGTATTTTCCTGCTCGAAGATCTGGCCAAAAGAGAGAAAATGCCGTTGGGGCAAACGTTCTACATTCTCACAGGATGTGCGCTGATTGCCGTATCAGGAATCATTCTGCTGGCCATTTTGAAAAAACGGTTCTTTCCGAAAAAGAAGAAAAGGCGCAAAAGCAGCCGTCCGGTATTTTTAAAAGACGTAGAGAAAAACAGTGCCCAACAGAAAACAACACATCCGCAAAAAAAATGAAAAACATAGCCCTTATCTTTTCGGTAATCCTATTCGCCTCATGTCAGGCGCAGGACAAGCAATTTTCCAAAGAAGCATTGTCGCAGAAATTGGTTTCATTGGAAGGAAACGACGTTGACCTGGGAAGCATCATCAAACGGCATCAGGGCAAAACAGTCCTGATTGAGGTTTGGGCTTCGTGGTGCAGCGATTGTGTGAAAGCGATGCCGCTTTTGAAAGACACGCAATCTAAAAACCCCGACGTAGATTATGTCTTCATTTCGATGGACAAAACCGCCGATGCTTGGAAGAAAGGCATCGAAAAACACGCGCTTACCGGCGAACATTATTGGACGCCAGACGGTATGAAAGGCGCTTTCGGGAAAGCAGCAGACGTGGATTGGATTCCACGCTACATCATTGTAGATGCGGCCGGAAAAGTCATCGTGTATCGCGCCATCGAGAAAGACTTCGAAAAAATCAACACCATACTCAAACAACAAACCGCCAAGAAATGAGAACCAAGATCGTCGCCGGAAACTGGAAAATGCACAAGAATGCTGAGGAAACCGAAGATTTGCTCAATGAATTGATCGATCGGATTCCGGGCGATACAGACGTTCGGGTGATTGTGGCACCGACGTTCGTGAACCTTGCTTCCGCGGCCGATCATTTGGAATTCACCCCGATTGAAGTCGCGGCGCAGAACATGCACCAGGCCGAAAGCGGCGCGTATACCGGCGAGATTTCGGCGGGCATGCTCAAAAGTGTGGGTGTCAACATCGTGATTCTTGGGCATTCCGAACGCCGCTCCTATTTCCATGAAACCGACGCCACGATTGCCTTCAAGACCGACGCGGCGTTACAGCACGACATGGAAGTGATTTTCTGCTTTGGCGAGGAATTGAAAGACAGACAGTCCGGCAACCATTTCAACATCGTCGAAAACCAATTGCGCGATGGCTTATTCCATCTGGAAGAGAAAGATTGGGAACAGATCATCCTAGCCTATGAACCCGTTTGGGCAATCGGCACCGGCGAAACCGCCACGCCGGACCAAGCACAGGAGATGCATGCGTTCATCCGCGAAACCGTACGCCAGAAATATGGCAGCGACATCGCCGAAAATGTCAGGATTTTATATGGTGGCAGCGTAAAGCCGGACAATGCGCGTGAGATTTTCTCGAAGCCCGATGTGGATGGCGGACTGATTGGCGGCGCGGCGTTGAAAGCGACCGATTTTGCCGCGATTGTGGCGTCGGCATAGCTTACATGTAAGAAAAACCAGAAGAAAATTTGACAAAAAGTGTATTTTGTCGGTTTTTTTTGCTTTTTATCGAAATAGCACATTATATTTGTCACTGCCCAATTAAATCAAAAATGTGATGAAGCAGTTGATTTTATCTACCGTATTGCTCTTTACCGCTGCGCTGTCTGCACAGACCGATTCGCAGACCCGCTACACGTCTGACACGCGTCAATATTACGTGTGGAGCGAAGCCAGCAAATCTTACATCATGAAAGAGAATGAGTTGGAGAACTCGGTGATTGACATCCGGGAAATCGGCTCGCGCAGCAACGGGTATATCTCCATCAGTTTGGTGGACGACGGCATCGCAAGGCTTTACCACGGTTCCATCACAGCCTATTCGGTCAACACCAAAAACGAGCCTACGTGGCAGCTGCGTTCCAAAACGCTCAAGTCAAAACTGACCTACAATCCTGAAGAACATTCTTTCACGTATTTGTACGAAGCCGATGAAAAGCGCTACAACAAGATTTTCATCTTTAAGTTGAAGCCTGAGGCCAACGAAGACAAGGCCGAGAATTAAATCCCGATCTCAACCTGGAAGCGCAAATACCAATTGTTGCGCGAACTGCCGTCGGCGTAATCGAGCGTATCGAACGTCAATTCTGACTGCAATTTAAAAGTGTGTTCCCAAATGTATTTGGTGACACCCAAACTGTATTGCTTGGTGTGCGGCGCAAAATCATGCACTTCGGGATGCGCTTTCTGTAAGGAATAACGCGCAATCACTTCATAATTCGTCTTGAAATTGTAACTCAACTGGTAATCGAAACCACTTCCGGTGAATACATATTTGGTTTGCGTCGGGTCGTCCGGGTTTACGGTCACCGGATCTTTTGACGTCGTCCGCGACATGAACGCACACATCGCCGCCCAGCCATCGTATTTGAACATGCCGTCCAACATCAGGGTTTTCATCGTTCGGGGTTCGAACAAGTCGTCTCCCAACTGGCCGCCGGTGCGCCGGGCCTGATTGTTTTGCTGGAACGCGCCGGAAATCATCAATTTGGGCTTCTTTTCCCGGACGACATCGCCTTCGAAATACGTTCCGTCCTTGGCAAAAGCACCGAAGGGCAACACTTCCACTTTTCCGGTCACGGCCACGCCATCATCGGCCTTGCCTGTCACGTTGCGGCCTTCGCCCGTAGAAACTGCGCCCTTAAAGTTATAGGAGAACTTATCGGTGAACTCATTCATCTGGTGCGCCTGAAAACCGAAATCACGGTCAATGGTGAATTTCGCGTTGTTGATGGTGCGGTCGGTCAATTGCAAACCGCCTGATGAATTCACGCGCTGGCGGTTGCCCGGCAATTTGGTTTGGCCGAAACTGAAATTCCAACGCTTGTTCGGCCGGTAAAAAACCACGGCGTCACGGATGATGTTGATGTTTTCGCCTTCCCTGACTTCGCCCACATCGCCCGGCGCGAACGACAATTGTATGGCGTACAGGAATTTAGGATTTCCCACATAACCGTCGAACCGAAGCCTCAAACGCCTGATTTGGCCGTCATAGGCGGGTTTTTCGTCTTCGGTATCGATGTAGGTGACACGGTTCTGCATCCGGAAGCGGATGTTGAGCTGGAACAAACTGTCGGGCGAGGTCAAACCCAAACCTTTGCCGTAGCTGTAATAGGGTAAAGCAGAAAGCTTGAGGTCGTTGTCTGAATGGGTTTGGTGAATGGTCACCTGCGCGTTGGAAATCGTTAGGAAAAACAACAGCAGGAATAAGGAAATTCGGCTCATGTTAAGAAAACATTAGTTGTGTGTTAGGTTGCGGCAAAACTAATGTTAATTCCAAAGGCCAATATTAAGATAATATTACCTTTGCGGAAATTTTTGGTTATGCAAAATACGTATCTCGGTTACCATTTTACGATTGAACCTAAAGAACTTGGCGCGGAAATCCTGGTAGCCGAACTCGGCGAAAAACCCTTCGAAAGTTTCATCGACAGTGACTTTGGGATTGTGGCCTACATCAAGAAAGAATTCTGGACCGAGGATCTGCTCGACGATTTGTTCATCCTGCAATCGCCGGAATTTGCCATCAGCTACAACATCGAGGAAATCGAACAGGTGAACTGGAACGAAGAATGGGAAAAGAACTTCGAACCGATCGACGTGGACGGCCGCTGCCATGTACGCGCGCCGTTCCATCCGAAAACCGCCGCCGAATACGATATCGTCATTGAGCCAAAAATGAGCTTCGGCACCGGGCATCACGAAACCACGCACATGATGATCCAGCATTTGCTGGAGACCGATGTAGCCGGCAAAAAAACCCTGGACATGGGCTGTGGCACCGCGATTCTTGCCATACTGGCCGAAATGAAAGGCGCCAAACCCATCGATGCCATCGATATCGACAATTGGTGCTATCTGAATTCCATCGAAAATGCCGAGCGCAACGGGTGCCAATACATCACCGTATACGAAGGCGACGCCGCAATGTTGGCGGGGAAATCATACGATGTCATCATCGCAAACATCAACCGGAATATCTTGTTGAACGACATGCAACAGTACGTCGACTGCCTGAATCCGAATGGTATTTTGTTCCTTAGCGGTTTTTACGAAGAAGACATTCCGGCCATCGACGCGTCGTGCGTGGGCAAAGGTTTACGCTTTGTTAAAAAACACGCCCGCAACAATTGGGTGTCTCTAAAATACGTAAATTCGTAACTGCGTTTAAACCAAGTCTATGTCAACGAAAGAGAAAATACAGGAAGAAGTCCTGCTCGCCGAGGAAATCGCGCTCCAGAATGAAATCATCATCTACAACGACGACGTAAACACGTTTGACCACGTCATTGAAACGCTCATCAGGGTGTGCAACCATACATCCGAGCAGGCCGAACAATGTTCCATCATCATCCATTACACCGGAAAGTGCACGGTGAAGACCGGCCCGCTCAAAGAGTTGGTACCGCAATGTACGCAACTCCTCGAAGCCGGACTTAGCGCTGAAATCGTATAAAAAAAGCCCTCAATTTGAGGGCTTTTTCTTTTAATATTCTCTTTTTACATCGCTGCTTTGGAGAAGTAAACCGTAGTCGTGGTTGTGATGCCCGCGCTACTGGAAGACTGCTGGATACGCAACTCTGAATTCGTCAGGCGGATAATTTCATAAGTTCCGCCGAACTCGCCGCCACTGATGACCAGTGTATTGTCTGTGCGCGTATAAGTTTGCGGTGTAGAAGCGTCTTCCGTACAAACATCAGACGCATTCCTAAAAAATATCACGTCGTTCAGTTGGCCGCCATCGGTGAATTCAATGTAGTCTTTGTCGCAACCAGGCTCATTGGAATCATAATCTTGCGTGAATGATTCTTCGGAAATCTTGATGACGGTCTTGGTCTGGTTCCAACGCGCGGTCAAGTCGCCGCCCAAAAGGTCTTCGCTGTCGTCGCTGCTGCACGATGCCGACAATGCGACGGCAATAAAGGCGGCAACCAAAAATTTAATCTTCTTCATGTGAGTTAGTTTTTTCCGTTGCACGCCGGTGATGTGGCTGCGCTTCGGGTTAGTTAAAGTTCAAAAATAGACAATGGATAACGCAAAAAATCAGGCTTAGCGTATTTTTAAGAATAAATTATCAACAGTATTTCACTTGTTCAGGTGTTTGCGATAGTAGCCATGCGGCAGGAAATCCTTGACCATGCCGTAGATGAACGTTCCGATGAGCGCTCCGGCCAATACGAAAACCACGGGCAGGAAACCCGCGCCGATCAGGATAAATATCGGGCCCGGACACGCACCGACCAACGCCCAGCCCAAGCCAAAAAACAGTCCGCCAATCCAATAGCGGTATGAGCCCGGTTCTTTATCGGCGATGACAATGTGGTTGCCTTTGATGTCTTTGAGGTTTTTTCGTTTGATGAGCTGTACACCGGCCATCCCGACGGCCACCGCAGAACCGATGATGCCGTACATATGAAACGACTGGAAATGAAACATTTCGTAAATGCGGTACCACGACACGGCTTCGCATTTGGTCAGGATGATGCCGAAGAGGAATCCGACGAGAAGGTATTTGAGTGCTTTCATGTTAGTTGTTAGTTTTTAGTGGCTAGTGGCTAGAAGCTGCAAGTAAAGACACTGCCGACAATATTTGAATTACTGAACGATAATTCTAACTCGTTTTTACATTTCTTCTAGCCACTATCACTAGCAACTAGCCACTTTCCTTAAAAAATCATCGGCAAAATCCACCAGGACATGATCAATCCGCCAATGAAAAAACCGACAACAGCCTTCAATGACGGCACCTGGAGATTGCTCAATCCGGAAATGGCGTGGCCCGATGTACATCCGCCGGCGTAACGGCTACCGAAACCAATGAGCACACCGCCGATGGTCAAGATGAAAATGGCTTTGGGCGAATTGAACGCTTCGTTTCCGAACAAGCTTTCGGGCAGTAATTTTCCTTCCGGAGCAGCGAACCCGAGCTGCTGTAAATCCTGGACGGTTTGTGCGTTGATGGCCACATTCGATGGATCGGACATAAAGTGGACGGCTACGAATCCGCCGAGCATTGCCCCGATGACGACCGCGAAATTCCACATTTGGCCGCGCCAGTCAAATTGGAAAAACGGCACATATTTTCCGGCACCGGCCATCGAACACAACGACCGTAAATTGGTGGACATGCCAAAGACTTTCCCGAAATAAATAAGCGCCAGCATGACCAGCCCGATGAGCGGCCCAGCAACATACCATGGCCAGGTTTGCGATAAGATTTCCATAGTTCCTGTTTTACGCAAAAGTAAAGAAAACACCGCGGCCGGAAACTATCGACACGAAATAAACCTTACATTTGGCAGCAAATTCGGGCATATGAAGAAATTTACCATCGAATTTACCTGGGCGGTCATCTTCACTTTGGCGTCCTTGCTCTGGACGGTTTTGGAGAAATCGCTGGGTTTCCACGATGCGCGCATCGGCAGCCAGATGATTTTCTCGTGGCTGTTCGGCGTTCCGGCCATCGTAATCTACTTCTTCGCGTTGAAAGACAAGCGCAACAACTTTTTCGGCGGCATCGCGAACTGGCGGCAACTGTTCTTGTCTGGCGTCATCGTGTCGGTATTTGTGGCGTTGATGAGCCCGCTGGCGCAATACATCAGCAATCATGTCGTAAGCCCGGATTACATCAAGAACGCCATCCGTTATTTTGTGGACGTCCGGAAGATGTCCGAAGAAAACGCGCGGATGTTTTTCAGTTTCAGAAGTCTTGTCCTGCAATCCATTTCCAACGGAATTTCCATCGGTGTATTACTTTCGGCGATTTTGGCGTTAGTGCTCAAAACGACACAGCCCCAACCCGAAACGCCGCCGTCAAAAACAAAGAAAAAATGAAAACACGTTTTGCAGCCGCTTTATTGGCCTTTACCATTTTGTCCTGCGTGAGCACAAAATCGACGCTAAAAAATGTCGACGACAACGCACCCACGCCACAACTCACCAAGCAAAATACCTTTGTTTTGACCGAATACAGCCAGGACAAAAAATACGGCTACAACAAAGATTATCCGGTAAATGTATTTTACAAGGACACAAAGGGCGAAGACCTGAATGCCAAGCGTTTCCTTGATGCGCTGGCTGGCCCGAACGGCGAGAAAGTGTTTTACAAGAAAATGGAAAGTTGTTGCCCCTTCCCGACCAAGCGCGATCCTATCGGCGCCGGTTTCCTGGACGTGTATCAAATTACTTGGGTGGGCTTGAAACGTCCTATTACGCTTTATCTGAACATTTATGAGAAAGGAAAACTCATGGTTCCGGTTGGGTTTTCGGCCAAGAAAATCAACTAAAAATTTAATGCCCCGATAAGAATTGCCGTCAATTTTGTAAGACAATTATTGTTTATCTTTGTCGCGCAAAACAAAAGCGATGGATATCAACAACATACCCCAAATTAAACATACGCAAAGCGGCAACTTTTTTCTCTTGGCCGGGCCGTGCGCCATTGAAGGCGAAGACATGGCTTTGCGCATTGCCGAGAAACTCGTCGGGATTACCGACAAACTCCAGATTCCATACGTTTTTAAAGGTTCGTACCGAAAAGCCAACCGTTCCCGGATTGACAGTTTCAGCGGGATTGGTGACGAAAAAGCGTTGAAAATCTTGCGCAAGGTTTCCGAAACTTTCCACGTGCCTACCGTGACCGACATCCATACCAATGAAGACGCGGCCATGGCAGCCGAATATGTGGACGTGTTGCAGATTCCCGCGTTTTTGGTGCGCCAAACCGATCTGGTCGTGGCGGCCGCAAATACAGGTAAAACCGTCAACCTCAAGAAAGGCCAGTTCATGAGCCCGGAAAGCATGAAACACGCCGTACAAAAAGTGCTCGATTGCAACAACCCGAATGTCATGGCTACCGACCGTGGCACCATGTTCGGTTACCAGGACATGATCGTAGATTACCGCGGCATTCCTACCATGCAACAATTTGCAACTACTGTATTGGATGTAACGCACTCGCTTCAGCAACCGAATCAGACCGCAGGCGTGACCGGCGGCAGGCCAGACATGATTGAAACCATCGCAAAAGCCGGCATTGCGGTAGGCGTTGATGGTATCTTCATAGAAACCCATTTCGACCCGGCCAATGCCAAGAGCGACGGCGCCAATATGTTGCACCTCAATTATTTTGAAGGCTTGATGACCAAACTGGTCGCCATCCGGAAAACCATAAACCAATTCTAATTCTAACTTTTTTTCGAATCCCTACACTTGAAAACGTTATTGACGACGCTTGCCATTTCCTGCGCCCTTATGCAGCATGGCATCGCACAGGAAAAGACGCCCGAAAAATATGCGGCGCACAACAAAGGAAAATTCTTTATCAACTGGGGCGGCAATCGTGAAGCCTACTCTAAATCGGACATCCGGTTTTGGGGCAACGGTTATGACTTTACCCTAAACAATGTCCGGGCGCACGACAAACCCAAAGGCATGCATGTGGATTACATTGATCCGCTACGCATGACCATTCCGCAGACCAATTTGCGTATCGGTTACTATTTTACAGACAAATACAACATTTCCATTGGTGTTGATCACATGAAATACGTGATGACCCAAAATCAGGTTGCGGAAATGACCGGAAGTATTTCAGGACACAGCCCGTACAATGGCCAATACCAAAATCACCCAATGGTCTTGACCGAGGAGTTCCTGAAATTCGAGCATACCGATGGGTTGAATTACATCAACACCGAACTCACCCGAATGGACGACGTTACGCATTTCCTCGGCTGGGATATCGACAAAATCCAGCTTAACACGGTATTAGGCGCCGGCGTCGGGTTGCTCTATCCGAAGACCAATACGACACTTATGGGATTGGAACGCCACGACCAATTCCACGTGGCCGGTTACGGTGCCGACATCAAGACCGGACTGAATGTTACTTTCTTCAAGCATTATTTCATCCAGACTGAAATCAAAGGCGGCTACATCAACATGCCGGACATCAGGACGACGTTCAGCGAAGACGACCATGCGAGCCAGCATTTTAATTTCGTGCAGTGGAACTTGGTCGTAGGTGGTATTTTTAGGGTGTAAACAGAATTTTTCCGCGCATATTTTTATGCAATTGATGCGTTTTCGAATCGGATTCTTTGCTACCTTAGCTAGGTAACTAAAAATCAAGACCATGAAAAATGTAATGCGCTGCCTGATGGCCGTGTTGGCTTTTTCGCTGACCGCACAGGCGCAGGAAACTAAAAAGTCCTCAAATACAACCACTACGGTAAAGCAAGAAAAAGGGAAAACCAACGTACAGAAGAAAACCACGACGGTCACCGCCGACAAGAAAACCACGACCAAGAGCGGCGTCGTACTCAAGAAAGACGGCACGCCGGATCGTCGTTACAAAGAGTCGAAAATGCTGAAGAAGGATGGAACGCCAGACATGCGTTATAAAGAAAATAAGTCGGCGACCAAAACCAAGACGACCACAAAAAAGACCACGACTGTCAAAAAATAAAAAAAATGAAACCGGGAAATTCCCGGTTTTTTTTATGGTGCGATGCTGTGTTGATCAATCAAATATACCAGCGACGCCATGGCTGCCGCGCCCAGTTCGAGCTCGCGTTTGTTGATGGCATCGAAGGTATCGGTGGCTGCGTGGTGATAATCGAAATACCGCTGCGTATCGGGCATGAGCCCAGCCTTTACGATATTGGCGGATTGCAAGGGCTCGATGTCTGAACCAGAGTGTCCACGGTCAAAAACGTGTATCAGGTAGGGCGAGAGCAAATCCCGATATGCCGACATTTTCTCGAAATTGGCGTCACTCGCTTGGAATGAAAACCCACGCGGGCTGAAACCGCCGCAGTCACTCTCCAGCGCAAAGATGTGGTTCTCGCCTTTTGCTTGTGCATCATCGTTGTATTGTTTGCCGCCGCGTCCGCCATTTTCCTCGTTCATGAAGAGCACCACGCGCAAGGTGTTTTTCGGCCTATAACCCATCGATTTAAAAATGCGGAATACTTCCATGCTTTGCACCACGCCTGCCCCATCGTCGTGTGCGCCGTCGGCCAAGTCCCAGGAATCAAGATGCCCACCCACAACCATGATGCGGTCTGGATGTTCGCTGCCTTTGACTTCTCCGATGACGTTGTAAGACAAGACCTCGCCCATGCTTTGGCAATCTTGTGAAAAACGAAACTTCAGATTTGGGTTTTCCCTCAACATTTTGCTGAGCAATTCCGCGCCGTTGGTACTGATGGCGGCCGCAGGGATGTGTTGCGACACAGGCAAGTCGCCGTAGCCCATCGAACCCGTATGCGGGAAATCGTCCAACCGAAGATTGAGCGAACGGCAAATCGTCCCGACGGCACCGTACTTTGCGGCTTCCCTCGGCCCCATCCAACGGACGCGCCCCGCTTCGCCATACGAATGGAAGGCGTTGATGTTTTCCGGGATCATCGGATGGTTGAAGAACACGATTTTGCCTTTGATCTGGTCGGCCAAGGCAGGCAAATCGCTTAGGTTTTTCACTTCGATGACCTGCGCCGTCAAACCGTCTTTTGGCGTGCCCACCGAGCCGCCGAGTGCGCAGATGGGAACGGAAATTTTGCTTTTCCCGTTGAGGATAAATGCAGATTCTTTCTTGCCGCGAACCCATTTCGGAACCATGACTTCCTGCAAAAACACTTTGTCGAAACCGAGTTTGTCCATTTCGGATTTGGTGTATTGCACCGCTTTTTCGGCACCTTCAGAACCCGACAACCGCGGGCCGATCTGGTTACACAGATGGTCGAGCCAGCCGTAGCCCTTGGATTGCGTCAAGGCTTGGTCGTGGATTTGACGCAACATTTTCTCATCACCGGACTGCGCCAGGGCGAGCATGGGAACCAAAAGGAAAAATAGAAGTTTTTTCATCTGGTAAAGATAAATATTCGGCATAAAAAAAGCGCCCCGAAGAGCGCCTTTGCCTTTGTTTTTGTTTTAGTGTCCGCCGCCGGTTGTTTTGTCGAACGAAATCCCCTGACTGCGGAGGATCCCCGCCACGCGCCACGCATAAAAAGCGAGGTAAGCGAAACAAGCGATGCCGACGATATAACTGAAATGGATGGTGGACAAATCGGCCACATAGCCTTGCAGCCAACTTACGATACCGCCGCCCATAATCATCATGATCAGGAAATTACTGCCTTGGTTCGTGGCTTTGCCCAAGCCGGCGATGGCCAGCGTGAAGATACACGGCCACAAAGTGCTGCAGAACAACCCGACGCTCGTAAAGGCGTACACGCTGACCATACCATCTGTCGCCATCCCGATGGCAAGCGCGACAATGCCCAGTGCAGAAAACAACAATAACATTCTGGCTGGGTTGCCCTTGCTCAGGATGTCAGCGAAAACCATTACAAGGATAATGGCCGCGTAAACATAGAACGGCGCCAAGTCGTGGCCGGCAATCCAGTTGACGAGCAAAAACACGCCAAAGGCCAGATACGGCGCAATGAAACGCCCAACCATTTGTGCCCCTTTGTTTTCGGTGAATGCCCCAACAGCGCCCGTCCAGCGACCAATCATCAAACTGCCCCAATACAATGAAATGTACGGCGCGATGTCTTTGGTGGTGAAACCGAGATCGCTCTCGAGATAGGCCGGCATGTTACTCGCCGTAGAGACTTCCACGCCCACGTATACGAAAATCGCAATCATCCCCAACACGAGTTGCGGGAAACTGAGCGCATGTTTGGTTTCACGGCTGACTTCTTCGGTTTGGACATCATCGCTCACCACGCGGTCAGGAATCGATGACATTTTCAGCAAAGCCGCCACCGCCAGAAAGGCAACGCCCAACACGAGATAAGGAATCTTTACGCTTTCGATGCTGGCGTCGGTATTGGAAGAAGTCGCCGATCCGAAAATCGCAAAAGTCACGATCAATGGGCCGATGGTCGTTCCGAGATTGTTGATGCCGCCCGCCGTAATCAATCGTTGCGACCCGGTAGTAATTGGGCCTAGCGCGATGGCCAGCGGGTTGGCGACGGTTTGTTGCAATGAAAATCCGAGCCCTACGATGAACAATCCGGAAAGCATCAGCGGAAACGAGCCGTTGTTGGCCGCCGGATAAAACAGCAATGTGCCCAACGCGGAAATCGACAAGCCCAACGCCAGACTGTTCTTATAACCGATGCGGTTGATGATGTCGCTTTTCATAAAATACGAAATCGCCATGTAGATCAAGGAACCGACGGTGTAAGCGACGTAAAACGCCACGGAAACCAACTGGCTTTGCCCTTGCGAGAGGTCAAATTCTTTTTTGAAAACAGGAATCAGGATGTCGTTACTGGCAGCGACAAATCCCCAGAAGAAGAATACGGTGACCAGCGGAATGAACGCGCCCCAGCGGGTTTGCAGATTTTCGGAACTCATAGTGGTTGATTTAGTTAATGCGCTAAAAATACAGTTATTCAGTTACGAAACCGTTTTCGCCGATTGGAACTTATCAACGAAATCGATTTCTTAAATGCGATTTTATTTGGATTACAACGTTTGCGCTGAAAGATTATTCTGATTTTTTAACCGCCGAACGCGGTCCGATGCCATTGTTGTTGAACGCCTCGATGGCAAAATAGTAGGTATCGGAAGCGTCCAATCCGTTGAAATAATACTCAGTTTTACCGTAAACCATAATACTGCCGTACATTTTCTCGGGCGATTTCCCGAAATAAATCACGTACCCATCGGCCTGCGGATTTTGCTGCCACTTGAACCAGACATTTCGGCGCTCGCCTTCTTTTTGGCGCTCGGTACGAAGCGGCACGAAACGCTCAACCGCCCCGGGTGATTTTCCATTGCCTTTACCAAATACGCGGAATCCCGAAATCGCGGCCTTTCCTGTGGGCATGCCCAAAAGTTCGAGTTTGATATAGCGTCCGGATGCAGCCTTTTCCAACTCGATGTATTCGTGGGGCACATCTTTGTCGCTCTTGCTTCTGTCAACGATGACTTTCCATGACCGGTTGTCGTCGGATGCGGATAATCTATATTGATGCCCTGAAGTTTTTTCGGGCTTGCCCATCAGCTCCACATCTTGGTCGGCAAAATTGATTTGTACCGCATGAATTGTACTCTTCTCGCCCAAATCGGAAATCATCCATTCATCCTTTCCCGATTGCGCGCTCCAATACGTTTTGATGTCTTCATCGACGGCGAAATTCGGCTGGAAACCGCCAAGCGTCGATGAAACCTGTACCGGTTTGTTGTAGTTGAGCAGCATCCAGCCGGCAAAACTGCCCGTCAAATGGTCTTTTTTTTCAGTCGGCAAAAACGTCGGATAATCGCCGTAAGCCGTATTCGAATATAAAATGCCGTCATTATCGAAACCGGCTGGCCAAATCCCGATGCGACGCTCAAAATTGTTCTTCACACAAATGCCGATGGTCGAGGTATGCCAGTAGTCGCCGTTTGCGTCCTGATACGTGGCACCGTGTCCTGCACCACGGGCAAAACCGCCGGGTTTATAAGAAAACGGATTGTGCGATTGGTATTGGAACGGCCCTATGGGTGAACTGCCCACATAGACACCGTCGGCATATCCGCTGAATTCCGTTCCGGGTGCGCCGTATTGCACGTAATATTTGCCCTTGTATTTGGTCATGAACGCGCCTTCGGTAAAAGGCTGCAGGAAGGTATTGTCATTGTTTTCCCCGAAACGTTCCCAGCCGTGTTCATGATCGTTGAGCGATAAAACATCGTACACTTCGCCTTGGGGTTGAAACGTCTTTCGGTTGAGTTTGACCACGTGCAACGGATACGTGTTACTCGACCCATAGTATTCCCACAATTCATCTTTTTCTTTGTCCCAGAAAATCTGCGGATCCCAGGCGCCGGCTTCAGACTTGTGCACGAGTTCTTTCCATTCGCCTTTTGACGGCTCGGTGCTCATCCAAATCGGGAATTCCTTACTGTGCGTTGACCCTACGACAATCAGCGTGTCATTGACGAAAGACAACGACGGCGCACACAATTCGTCGTAAACCTTGTGTTCAGGACGCAGGAATTTACGCGGGATGAAGCGCCAATTGAGCATGTCCTTGGAATGCCAGTAACCCCATTGGTTGGTGGAAAACAAATAGTATTCGCCCTTGAAAAACGTAATGACCGGATCGGCCGTTGCGCGGTGTTTGCCCTGCTCGACGAAATTCGGGATCGGGCAATACCCGTAATCGATGTTGATCGGGTTGCAATAGGTTTTTTGCTGGGCGGACGAATGTAGTGTCCCGACAAGCGATAAGGCTAAAAATAAAACCGGTAAACGCATGGATGTTAAAGGTTTGAAGTTCAAAGTTCAAAGTTTAAAGTTACCGACCTTGACCTTTAAACCTTGAATTATTTCATCGGTTCGAAGCTGATGGCCGCGCCGCCGCCCGGTGCCAATGCGAGTTTGATTTTTGATTTCCAGGTCACTTCAATCGTGCGGATATTGTACGATTTGGGGTTTTTCTGCCAATCGGCGTCTTTCCCGTCTTCATAGATGATGGCCTTGAACTTCTGCCCTTTCGGAAGGAAATTAAGCGCCAGCGTCGTGGCTCGTGCGTTCTCGTCGGTAATGGCGCCCAAGAACCATTTCTCTGAGTTCTTCGCCTTCCGGACGACCGTCAGGTAATCTCCCGGTTCTGCTTCCAGGTATTTGGAATCTTGCCAATCTGCCGCGACATCTTTGATGAATTGAAAGGCATCGAGGTGTTTCTCATAATTTTCCGGCAAATCGGCGGCCATCTGCAGCGGCGAATACATCGTCACATAAAGCGCCAATTGCTTGGCCAAAGTGGTGTGTACTTGTTCGGTTTTCTTCGGGTCGTACACATTCATCTTAATCTCGAAAATGCCCGGTGTGTAATCCATCGGGCCGCCCAGCAATCGTGTAAAAGGCAAAATGGTTTCGTGCATCGGTGGGTTGCCCGAGCTCCAGCCGTTGAACTCGTTGCCCCGGGCGGCTTCGGCGGCGATGTAATTCGGATAAGTGCGGCTATAACCGGTTGGCCTGGACGATTCGTGCGAATTGACCATCAGTTTATAATCGGCGGCACGCCTGGCGACGAAATTGAAATGATTCACCATGGTCTGCCCGTCATGGAATTCCCCGCGAGGAATGATCCGGCCCACATAACCCGATTTTACGGCCGGGTACCCGAACTGGATCATGTTCTCGAACGCACGATCCAGCCTTCGTTCATAATTGGCGACAGACCCAGAAGTTTCATGGTGCATGATCATCTTCACGCCTTTTGATTTGGCATAGTCTGTCACGGCCTTGATGTCGAAATCCGGGTATGGTGTCACGAAATCGAAGACTTCTTCCTTCCAGTTCCCGAACCAATCTTCCCAGCCGACGTTCCAGCCTTCCACCAGTACGCCGTCAAACCCGTGCTTGGCCGCAAAATCAATGTAGTGCTTGGTGTTTGCAGTAGTCGCGCCGTGTTTTCCGGATGGGATCAAATCTTTTGTAGCGGCGTTCTGTGCATTCTGCGAACCGGCATAATCCCAGGTTGATTTGCCGATGTGCATTTCCCACCAAATACCGACATATTTCATTGGCTTGATCCAGGACGTGTCGTCTATTTTAGACGGTTCATTGAGGTTCAGGATCATTTTCGACCCGACGATATCGCGGGCATCGTCAGATACCATAATGGTCCGCCATGGTGACACACAGGGTGTTTGCAGATAAGCTTTATCGCCGATGGCATTCGGGACGAGCAACGATGTCAGGCCAAAATTCTTGACGTCGGCTGTTAAATGCATCACTGGATAATTCACGGTGGCTGCCTCGAAAATATTGAGATACAAACCGTTGTCGGTTTTCATCTGCAGCGGCGATTGTACCGCGTATTTTCCGCCGATGGATTTGAGTGCGATACCATTGTTGAGATTGAGCTTGTCGGTGTCGATCTGCGAAAATTTCGTTTCATTGTATACGTATTCCTGGCTATCGAAATCGCCCGGAATCCAAAATGTCTTATGGTCGGCCGTGAGGTTGAATTGGGTAACTTCTTCGGATACAATGAAATAATTCAGGTTTTGTTGCTTCGGGAAATCGTAACGGAACGCCACGCCCTCATCGAATACCCGGAAAATGAGGTTCAACCGACGATCGCCCTTTTCCTGGACCAACATTATGGCTAACTCATGATAATTGTTCGCAATGGTAGCCACTTCGCCCAGGACGGGTTGCCAACTACTGTTTTCTTTACGGTCTTTGGCCGATTCGATCTTGAACCCAGACGTCAAACCTTCGGCGTCTTTGAGCTTAACACCAAGTTTGCTGTCCTTGATAACGGCTTTGCCTTTATACGAAACCGAATAGACGGGGTTGCCGTTGTCTAACTTAAAGTTGAGCGACACTTCGCCAGACGGCGACTGGATTGTTTGCGCAATGGCACCGATGACCACGAAAGTCAGGAAAAATGTAATGAAACCCTTCATAAATGTTGTTTTGCGCTAAGGTAGCGTTTTTTAAAAAACCCTTCGGGAGTTGCCCGAAGGGTTTGAAACAAAGCTTGAAATTCTGGACTATTTAACTAACCCAAATAATCCTCTTGATTGCGCGTCAGAATTTCCGCCGACAAATACTTCAAAATCACCGGCTTCAGCCTCGTTTTTCATATCGATGTTGTAAAATTTCAAATCGTCCGAAGAAATCTCAAAAACCACGGTCTTCTTCTCGCCTTTCTTGAGCGAAACCCTTTCAAAGCCTTTCAGTTCGCGCATCGGACGCGTTACCGAACCCACTAAGTCGCGGAGGTATAATTGCACGACTTCGATACCGTCGTAACTCCCGGTATTGGCAACGTCAATGGAAATCTTAAGTTTCTCACCGAACCGTATAGTTTTAGATGACAACTTGAAATTGTCATATGCAAAGGCGGTATAACTCAATCCGTAACCGAACGGATATAAGGGCTCAATGGCCGAATCGGTATAGCGCGATTTGTATTTTTGCTCCGGATCGGTTGGCCCGAGATAAGGACGACCTGTATTTTTGTGGTTGTAGTAGATCGGGATTTGGCCAACGCTTCTAGGAAAGGTTACGGGCAGTTTTCCGCTCGGATTGTTCTGCCCGAATAAGGTCTGTGCAATGGCGTCGCCGCCACGCGTGCCCGGATACCAGGCGTCGAGTATGGCATCGAGGTTTTCGTTTTCCCAGGAAATGGTCATCGGACGGCCGCTCATCAGGACCAAGACAATGGGTTTACCCGTTTTCTTGAGCTCCATCAGGAAGTTCTTCTGGGTGACAGACAAATCAATATTCGTTTGCGACGCCGCTTCACCGGTCTGGTTTTCGCGCTCGCCCATCACGGCCACAACCACATCGGCTTTTGCAGCGTTGGCCAATGCCTGATTCATTTCAGACGGGTCGGCTTTATCGAAATCGACGCCTTTATCAAACGTGGCTTTGGCGTTCGCACCGAGCAGTTTCTCGACACCTTCTTTCACGCTGACGGCAACACCGCCGCGGTCTCCGAGTGCTGCCCATGAACCGATGATGTGGTTCTCGTCAGACACCAACGGGCCGACGAACGAAATCTTCTGGCTGGCATTGAGCGGCAACACGTTGTTCTTATTCTTGAGCAATACCAAGGTTTTATTGGCGATATCGAGCGCCGCATCAAGATATTCCTTTTTGTAGATCGTTTCCTTTTCGCGCTTTTCGTCTGAGTAGCGGTACGGATCTTCAAACAAGCCCAAGTCGTATTTCAATTCGAGCACACGGCGACAGGCATCGTCAATGACCGCCATCGACACTTTGCCTTCGTCATAAGATTTTCGAAGGGTTTTCATAAAAGTCGCGCCGACCATGTCCATGTCCAGGCCTGCGTTCAGCGCCAGTTGTGCGGCGTCCTGATCGTCTTTCGCAAAACCGTGGGCGATCATTTCATTGACGCCGGTATAATCTGAAACGACCATGCCGCCGAATTTCCATTCACTTTTGAGAATGTCACGGAGCAGATACTTATTTGCCGTCGAAGGAATCCCGGCTATTTCATTAAACGAAGTCATAAAGGTTTTCACCCCGGCATCAACCGCGGCCTTGAACGGACGCAGATACACCTCGCGCAGGACGCGTTCAGACATGTCTGTGGTATTGTAGTCTCTTCCTGCCTCGGCTGCACCATACGCCGCGAAATGCTTGGCGCAGGCTAGTATGGTATTGGTTTTTGATAAGTCGTCGCCTTGGAAGCCCCGGACACTGGCCATGGCGATCTGTGATCCCAAATACGTGTCTTCTCCAGAGCCTTCAGAGATTCGGCCCCAACGCGGATCGCGGGCAATATCGACCATCGGGGCGAACGTCCAGTGCACACCGCCCGCTGAGGCCTCAGCCGCAGCAATCTGCGAGGCACGTTCAATCGCTTTCATATCGAAAGAAGCCGCCAAACCGAGGTTGATCGGGAAAATCGTCTTGTAGCCGTGAATGACATCGTGCCCAAAAAGAATGGGAATCTTCAGGCGGGAATTCTCCAAGTTGATCCGCTGGACTTCACGCGTGGCCTGCGCGCCGGTACAATTAAGCACCGAACCGACTTTGCCCTGCTTGATCCAAGTGATGTAGTTGTCGCCTGTTTTCGGGCCGGTAACCGTACCGTCTGAGGTGAATTGCACCAATTGGTAGATTTTCTCATCGACGGTCATCTGGTTCATCAAATCCGACACGAATTCGGCCTTGGGCTTGAGCTTGGTTTTATTTTTTTGTGCGATGCCCAGTGAAAAAGACAACAGCAATAAAAGGGTCAGTTTGTGTTTCATTTGTTTAAGGTTTGGTCTGCGACAACATCCAAGCATATACTTCCGAGCCATTATAAACGCGGCTCCAACTGTCGTGATTGGCGTCGTCAAAAAGCGTCAGGCTCACGTTACCGCCGCAAGCTTTCAGTGTTTTATAGATGCTCATGGCGTAGTCCGGCGACACGACATCGTCTAGGACACCATGGTAAATTCGGGTCGGGATGTCCTTGATTTTGCAGGCATCATCGCGGTCGAGCCGATCGGTAAAGCCGCAGATGGGGACAAGCGCCGCAAACATCTCCGGATGCGCCATTCCTAATTTGAACGTACCCCAACCGCCAAGACTAAGGCCGGTCAGGTAAATGCGCTTGGTGTCGATATTTTTGTTTTCCTTCAGTATCCTTTGAATCAGCAGGTAAATTGATTCGGATTCCCAATATTCGTTCTCCCGGCATTGTGGCGCAAGGATATACGCGTCGATGCTTGCGGTCTTCAAATATTTAAACGGCCCGTGCACTTTTACTTTTTCGATGTCGGTGCCTTTCTCGCCTGAACCGTGCAGGAAGACAATGAGCGGCTTTTTCGATTTCAGGTCGGAAGGACGATGCAACAGATAACCCAAATCGACATCCTGGCACACCTCGGTTTTAAAATCACCCACGAAGTCCTGCGCAACGGCATTACCGTAGCCTAAGAGGATCGCTGCGAAAATAAAAAACCGTTTCATCAGATACCGTGTTGGGACGAATGGAAACCCAACGTCAATAAGCCTTGTTGCACTTCGGGCGCTTGCATGAACAAATTCCATAGCATGCCCGTGCGGTAATTTTCAATCATCGGGACAATTGTGCCCTGATCGATGGCCAGATACCGGCGCGTCACCCAGTTGTAATGTGGCGAAAATGCATCGTAAGGCCCAGCGACGCCAATGACTTGGTCGTGTTTCTCCTCGTAAAAATACCGTAAGGCTTTCATCGCCTTCTCGGGTGCATACGGGAATGATGACAACGCCGCTGTCGGGCTAATGACGCCACGATCATTGTTGGGTTGGTGTGCGCTATAGCCTACCGAGCCGTCGTTGTTGCGGGTGTAACTGGCGGTCAAGCCCCAGCATTTGTCGCTATAGCCATTGTATTGATGCGGATTGGCTTCGCAGTATTTGTGCATGATATCCGTATGGTTTTTGACCAAATCCCAATAGTTGGCATACTGGTCCGTTAGTCCGCGCGGATCAAGTCCGAGGTACGAATAATGTGCCCAAAACATTGGGCCGACATTGCCCGAAGCACCATTGTAATCAAAGATCACCGGAATGCCGTAGCGCTGCGCCGCGTTGACGATGCTCCCGTTGCGCGCCCAGGCCTGATGGTAGGCTTCTGCACCCACCGGATGCGTTGGCGATGCCGCGGCCATCACATACGTAACTAGACATTCGTTGTATCCGGTCAGCTTGAAGTTCATTTGCCATTCATACTGGGGCGACCAATGCCAATACAAGGCGTTTTCACCTTTGGTGTACCAACTCCATTCCACGCCTTTCCACAAGTTGTCTGCTTGTTGCGCCAAGGCCTGTTCGGCTGCCGTGCCGTTCTTGAAGTATTCGCGCAGGCAAATCAGCGCCTGGCATAAGAATGAGGTTTCCACCAAATCACCGCCATTGTCAACGGTACCGAATGGGATTACATTGCCCGTGGCGCCGTTCATCCAATGTGGCCATGCACCATGGAAACGATCGGCATTTTCCAAGAAGTCAAGTCCGGTCTGTAAACGTGCAATCGCTTGGTCACGCGGCACGAACCCGCGCTCGATGCCCACCAATATGGTCATGATGCCGAAGCCCGTTCCGCCGGTGGTCACGATTTGGGCGTCGTTGGAAGGATCGTCTGTGTGGTAGCGTTCGCGTGCCAGTTTAGAATTTGTTTCTGCGTAGTCCCAGAAGTATTTCAAGGCATCCTTCTGCACGAGATCTAGCAGTTGTTGGTCTGTTAATGTGGGTTCCGTGGGTGTTGTATTTTCATCTTCGGCCTTGTTGCAGGAAGAACAAGACATGAACAGCGAAAAAACAATGAATAATGAGAGAAATTTCACGGTGTTCGATTTTATGATTGATGTGGTAGGCTAAAGATTCGGGTGAGGGAAATCGGGTAAAAATAGAAGAAAACTCCCGGCGAAAACCGGGAGCTTTCATCTTAGGAAATATTATCTGCCGGCAGATTCCAACTGGTACAAAGCGTTGATGTCGGCTTGTGACAGCACTTTTTTCCATACGCGGATTTCGTCCACTTCGCCAGTTAACGGCGCATTCCAGGCGTCCACGTTCGTGCCTTCCGCCACAGACCACAACGCTCCGATGACAGGACGCGATGGCGTGAAGAAAGTCATTGGCATGGCAGCACCGCCATTACGGCTTTCCCATTGCGGGTTAGAGATTTTTACACCATTAACATAAAGCCTGTTGTTGGCCGTTGTTCCGTCGTATACATAAACAATGTGCGCCCATTGGCCGCCGATCTTGTTCGCAAATGCCGCGTGGCCCGGTGTCGCGCCTGCTGCGTTATCGTCAATCATCCATTGCTCCATCTTGGTCATGTTAACCGCATCACCACCGAAATCAGTTCCGTCATCTGGCGTACGCTTGAAGTGGAATTCTGCTTTCATCTGGATAGAGTCGCTTGAAGTCAATCCATGCGTGTTCCCGAACAACGCCAAGTTACCGACGTTTGCGTTCAAACCGCCAGTAAATGAAATGATTGGCGAAATGTTACTTGGGCCACCGGCGACCAGTTTCGTGTTACTGATTTTGGCCCAAGCACTTACCGTGTAGCTGCCCGAAGTGTTCGAGCTTATGGCACCGATTGAAGGGTAATCCAGGAAACCCGCAGTCATCTTTGCACCTTGCCCTTTCACCGCATTTACCCACGACACGTTTACGGTGTTGCTCGGCGAAGTATTCGAAATCGACTCTTTTCCGTTGCCATTCAGTGGCCAGTATGCAAGCAAATCGGCCGCGCCTACTTCGTCGGCACTGTTGTAACCGCCAATTGGTGGCAAATCATTACCGTCGTCGTCGCTGCCGCAACCATTGAAGGCAAAAATTCCAACACCTAAAGCAAGTGCCGAAAGAAAAATTCTGTTTGTTTTCATAATAATCAAGAATTAAATTAAAATTAGTATTTGAATTAGTAATTTTTTTAAATGCGATTAATAGCCCGGGTTCTGAAGTAGTAACCCGCCGCTTTTAATGATTTCCTGTTGCGGAATCGGAAACACTTCGTGCGTACCAACGATGAAGGTCTTTCCGTTCGCTGCCATGGCAGCCTGCGCTGTACCGGTGCGGACAAGGTCAAACCAACGGTCGTGCTCCATGGCCATTTCGTGCCGGCGCTCGGTAAGGATGGATTCCAGGGTAACCGAAGTCACGTCGGGCAACCCGGCGCGCGACCTGATTTGGTTGATCAGCCCCACGGTTTCGCCGCTGCCGATATGGAAGCCGGCTTCCGCGCGAATCAACAGTACATCTGAATATTTCAGGATGCGAAGGTTTTTAGCCGTCTCCGCTTTGTTGTTGTTCCAAGATTCGGCGATGCTGCTTTGATAGGCTTTATAGTTGTATCTCGGGTTAGTCCAGGTAGTCGGGGCAATGAATCCGTCCCACAATACGCCCGGAACATTCATGATGGTAGCCGCTTTACGCACGTCGCCGGGCTCATAACTGTTGGCCAGTGACGGTGACGGCGTGTTGAAACCCCATCCCAGATCCGGCGTGCCGCGCGGCCCTTGAACGTCAGTATATTCAATGATTCCTTTGGTTAAAGTGGCTTGCACTTCATAGATGGATTCACTGCCGTTCTCTCCGGCTTCGCGCCATACCTGCGCATAATCCGGGAGCAGCCCATATTGCCCGGAAGTGATTACTTCGCCGGCCATGTCATAGGCTTGTTGCCATTTTTGCTGGTACAAATAGGCTTTCGCCAGCAATGCTTGCGCGGCGCCTTTGGAGGCACGACCCAAATCGTTCGCGGGATAAGCGCTTTTCAACGGCAGCTTGGTAATGGCATCAGCCAAATCAGCTTCAATCTGGGCGTAAGTCTCTTCTTTGGTTTTACGGGTGTACGCACCGGCATTGATGGCGGCTACGTCATTCAGGTCGATTTTGGTCACTACTACCGGCACGCCGCCGAAACACCGGACCAAATCAAAATAATACAAAGCGCGGAGGAACTTGACCTCGCCGATCAATCGGTCGCGGAGTGTCGGGTCCAGGGAAAGTTGCTCGAGGTAAAACAAGGCGCTGTTGGCGCGATAGATGCCTTGGTAATGCGCTTTCCAGACATCGAGGAAAGACACATCGTTGGCATCGAAAGTCAGTGCATCCAACTTGTGCTTGTCTGATCCGTAGTCTGTTGGCGTAGAGCCTTTGTCTGCATCGTCGGATGTGATGCTGGTAATCCCAATCCATGAAAACGAATACATCTGATAGTCCAACTGTTTGTTATAAACACCGTTGACCAATTGGATCGCGTTGTTTGGATTGTTCAAGAAATCCAGTTCCGTCTGGACGTCATTGGGCTCCACTTTAAGGTCTTCTTCGCAGGAAACCAAGGCGAAAAAGGAAAGTAAAAGCGCCGATGCAGGAACAATATTTTTAAAAGTATATTTCATAACAGTCATTTTTAGAAGCTAACATTCAGCCCGAGCAGGAAAGTTTTGTTGGTTGGATACGCGTCGAGTTCGATACCGGCACTGCCCAATGGGTCGCCGTCGTTGAGTACTTCCGGTGAATAGCCGGAGTATTTCGTGAAGATGAACGGGTTAATGGCCGTGGCGTAAATCCTTAATTTGTCGATCGGTTTGAGGAGTTTCGGAAGCGTATAACCCAAAGTAATATTGTTGACCCTCAAGTAAGAACCGTCTTCGATGAAATACGTGGAGGCCACCGGGATGCCATTATATGGCGAAGGATTCTCGGCATTTGGGGTTGACGGCGTCCAGAAACTATCCAAATAATCATATTCAACGTTTTCGCCGCCAAAACGTTGCGCCTTCTTGCCATTGTAGACTTTGTTTCCGCCCACACCGTACAAATCTGTCGAGAAGTCGAAGTTGCGGTAGTTGAAGCCCAGACTTATGCCGTACGTGTATTTCGGAAGGTAAGAACCGGCGGCTACCCTTTCCGCGGAATACGTAAATGCACCATTGCTGTCGAATCCGGTGACCTGGAACACATAAAAGGAACCCAGTGGCTGACCTACCAAAACCTGCTTGGTGAACGCGCCGTTGCCCAGTCCGCCACCGATATAATTGGCGAAATTGGAATTCTCGACTTTGGTCAATTCGTTGTGGTTGTAGGAATAGTTTCCGGAAACCCAGTACGTAAATCTATCGTTTATCTTGCCGTCCCAGCGCAGGGAAGCCTCGAAACCTTTGTTGACAACCTCGCCCGCATTCACGACAACCCTGTCCGGTGAAATCACGTCTGCTACGTCTGTCGGTACAATAAGCTTGGTGGATTGACGGTTGTACGCTTCAAGGGTGCCGGAAAGCCTGTTGTTCAATGCCTTGAAATCGATACCTAAGTCTATCTCGCGCATGATTTCCCAAGTGAGGTTCTCATCGACTTCGTAAGGTTGTGCGCTGCCTGGGAAAATCGCTTGGTCTGCACCGAACGCGTAGTTGAGCCCGGCAGCGAATACAACGCCGTTGGTGGCATCGCGCGTATAGCCGTTCCCCACTTCGCCATAGCCGCCGCGCAATTTGAGGTAATCAATCCATTTTGATTCCTTCAGGAACGATTCATTACTGATGACCCAACCGGCGGAAACCGCTGGAAATATTTGCCACTGTTTCGCAGACTGGAACGTGCTGACGCCTTCGCGACGCAACACCGCAGACAAAAGGTATTTGTTGTCATACTCGTACTCGGCACGGCCAAAATACGCGATCGAAACTATAGGTGTCGTGTGGGAATTTCTCACGACATCGCCCGGTGCAGTGACCGTGTTATAGGAAGAGAAATCCAGATACCAATAATTGGTTTGATCGGGCACGTTGCGACGCGTTCCGTTTAACACTTCGCCGTTATTCTTCGTGGTGCGGGACATACCGAGTGTAGCGGTCACCTCATGCTTGCCGAAAACTTTGTTGAACGTGAAATAGTTGTCCCAGTTCCAGAGATAGTCATCATTCCGACGTTGCGTGAGCACATTGTAGATGACTTCATTGCTGCCAAAGGTGGCTTCGTAATCTTCGAGATCCTGCGTGGCATTCTGCGACAACCAGATGTCGGAACTCGGATTAAAACTGAAGCTCTTTCCGACGAAATAGGAAGCACCAAAACTCGAAGTATATTTCAGCCAGTCGAATATTTTCGCCTCCGCATTCATCGAGCCGGACAACCGAACGCCGCGGCTTTGGTCATTTGTGTAATACAATTGCGCGACCGGGTTGCCGACGTTGTTGAAACGATCGCTTCCGTTGATGTCGATCAAACCCGTGTCAGGATTGCGCAACGGAACGCCCCAACGGCCATTGGCGAAACGCACCGGAACAATTGGGGATTGCTTGTAAGCCGTCGTGAAGGCACTGTTCGGCTTGTCTGTCGCTTTCGTGATTTCGATGTTGATGTTCGGGTTGATCTTGACGCGGCCGTTCAAAATCTTGAACTCGTTGCGGCTGTTGAGATTGGTTCGTTCGAACTCGGTACCGTTGAGAATACCCTTTTCTTTGTAGTTGGTAGCCCCGAAATAATAGGTGGCGTTTTCGTTTCCGCCCGCCAACGAAAGGTAATGACTTGCCACTTCGCCGACGCCGGTAATTTCATCAAACCAATCTGTATTGTACGGTTGCTCCTGACTGAAATATGTGGTGGAACCCTGAACGTAATTATTGTAGTAGGCAAACCTGAAGGAATCTGCCATTTCGACTTTGTTCTGTATGAATTTCTGGCCGTAATACGTATCATAATTGACGGTCAGCTTTCCCGATTTACCTTTTTTAGTGGTGACGATAACGACACCGTTCGTTCCTTTCTGGCCGTAAATCGCGAGCGAAGACGCATCCTTTAATATGTCGATGGTGGCGATTTCATTTGGGCTTGGCAACGCACCACTTTCAACGCCATCGACGATAAAGAGCGGATCACGACCGCCCAGAATGGTACCGATGCCACGTATGCGAATGGTAGGCTGCGCGCCCGGCTCATCACTCGCCACGATATTGACGCCGGCGGCACGACCTTGAATGGCCTGTATCGCGGACTGCGACGGGGTTTTTACGATATCGGCGGCCTTTAGTTGCGTAACCGCACCGGTAATGCTCCCCGCCTTTTTGGTTCCGTACCCAATAACGACGACCTCATTGAGTTCGCTCGTGTCTTCTTTCATCGTGACTTTCATGCCGTCTAAGGCGGCTACGGTAACGTCTTTGTACCCAATCATCGAGAAAGTCAACATGGTTCCCGGCGGCACGTCGATGGAAAAATTACCCTCAAAATCGGCGGCAACCGTTACAGTTCCCGCCGTTACGTTAGCGCCTGGCAGTGGCAGCGATTTGTCGTCCGTAATATTTCCGTTGATTTGTGAATATCCTGCCCACGAAAATGAAAATAACGTAATAATAAGGTAAAGAAACTGTTTCATCTTTATTGATTTGCTTAAAATGCTGCTTTTGTGTTTTTAAAATTACAACGTTGTAGTACACAAAACACATCGGATGAAACGGCGAAAACGTAGTAGTAAATTAAATAATTGATTTACAAATATTTACAAAAGATAAAATTCAGAATGATGTATTAATGATGTAGTGCAAAAACCGCGATTTTAACCAAACAATAACTCAAATATCCATCATGTATTTGTTTAGGTTTGTTTCCTGCGGCAGGGCGAGTTTACGCCGCAAGCGGTAACGGTGCAATTCGACGCCTCGGAACGAAATATTCATAAGCGGCGCAATTTCCTTTGAAGATAAATTCATGCGTAGGTAAATGGACAATCGGATGTCTTTGGAAGAAAGATCGGGGTGCTTGGCCAGCAGTCGGGATACAAATTCACTGTGAATTTGCTTCATGTTGGTCTCGAACGCTTCCCACTCGTGCTTTTCAATGGTATTGGTCCGTATGGCGCGCTTGATGTCGGTCTTGATTTTATTGAGGTCCGATTCGTTGTCGAGGATTTTTCGGATGCTGTCCATGACTTCGCCTTGTTTCGCGATGGAAAAAGACTTTCCAGCCACTTCCGTAGACTTTGACTGGATCTCGAGCTCGAGGATATGCTTTTCGTATTCTTGGATGCGGAGTTCATTTTCCATTTCAACCATGTCTTGCTGGTGGCGCATCTCTTCCTCCCGCAGGGCCAGTTTTTGACGGTAACGAAAGGAATTCCATCTATAATACATGAACCAGATCAACGCCAATACAGCCACATAAAGTAGGATCATCCAAATCGAAAAATACCATGGGAATCCAACTCTGAAACGGTATTCCCCGATCTTGACCAAGCGGGAGCCATCGTTGTAAAAAAAGTCAATCCGTTGCGCACCGCTCTCAAGATTATTGAGCGTGACACTGCCCGATTTCAATCTGGTGTAACGCGCTTCGCCATCCAATTTGTATAATAAATCCGGGCGAGAAAAACCAAAATATTCGGGGACAGCATGAATGGTAATCGGTTCATTGTACTTTAGTTTTATATCGCTGTCAGTCAATTGATCCTTCCTAAAAGCCTCAATGGTCACTTTAGGTAAGAAAGTCTTCCCCTTATTGCGCCTGAAGGACAAGAAGCCGTCATCCAGATTGAGCAGCAGGTTGTTGCCATCGACATACGCCCTGATGTTGTCGAAAATAATCTTTCCTTGATAATACTTCTCCGGAACAAGCTGCCAGATGTAGCTACCGCGAGACGCGTTGACGAGATATAAAATTCCCGATTTTACTACAATAAAATGAGCTTCGTCCACGGGAACAATCTCGGACACATTGCTGAAGACGGCATTGAACCTAGCATCCACCGTAAGCTTCTCTTGTTGCTGGTCATAGTGATACCAAGCATTGTTGATCAGGAACCGTGTCTTGCCGCGCCACCCGAATATCTTTACACCATAGTCGTTGACGATACCGCTGTTTTGGGAGACGTTTTCAATCTTTGTGGTGTTGAAATCTCGATCGTAGCGCACGCGATAGAGGCTGCGGTAATTGTCGGCGGCCCAAAGTTCGCCCGGTTTTTCCTGACTGATCTTGCGGATGGGTTTGGTGATGCCGGACAATGTTTTGTAACGCGACATGTCGTTCACGTCCGGATACACTGCTATTCCCGAGTAATTCGCCTGAAAATACACGTCGTCGTACGAGCTTTTCATGAACTGCCAGCCGCCATTTACTGGACTTGCCTTCGCATAGTTACCCGAAACATACTTGAACGTACCGTCGTTGTGACCAATGACGTAACCGCCGTTGGCGTAAAAAATATCCCAAACCTGCCCTTGCGAACCCGGAACGACTTGTAATTTGCCTTTCTGGCTGTTGAAAATCCCATGATTCGTGGCGAGCAAATGCCCGCCTTGATACGGTGACAGCGCATACACCGAACCCAACATACCGGAATTGTCGGTTAGGATCGACACGGGCGAATTGACTTCAACATGGCAAATACCATTGTCCAATCCGAGCCAGAGATCGTTCTCCTTGTCGGTCGCGATGAACAACACCGCGTTGTTCTTGATGGCATTCTGCCGATTGAGATTAATCCAATCGCCGCTCGCCAGATCGATCAGATACAGTCCACTGACGGCCGTACCCACGGCCATTTTTGCCGGACCGATAAACTTCCCCGTAATGATGACTTGGCTTTTCAACACCTCATTGAGCGGATGCCGCCAAGGTTGTAAACCGCGGTGATCTTGAACGAAAATGCCATTGTTCTTGGTCAAGGCATAAAGTTGATCTCCTGCCTTTTCAATATGGTGGATGACGTTGTTCTTCACCACGTCGGTGCCCGGAACCGGAACAAACCGATTGCCCTGTAGCACCAAGATGCCTTGCGTTACCGACGCCGCGTACACCCGGCCTTCGATGACGTAACAATATGAAATCTGGGAAGACAGCCGCATCTTCCGTACGCCGTTCCGGCCCAAGATGAAAAGTTCATTAAACGATTGGAAATAGATTTCGCCTTCGTGTTTGAATACTTTCCAGATTTCCTCGTTGTCCGACACGCCTTCGAACAAGCGCTTGCCTTCGGATATCGAAAAATAACGCATGCGGCCACCGATGCGTTTCCAATAGCCGAACTCCTTATAGGAACCGCTGTAGATCCGGTCGCCATCCACGAAAATGGAGCGGATGATGGTTTTGTTGGGCAGCGAATATTTTTCCCAAACTACGCCATTGTAACGCAGTAAATAATGATTATTGGCAAAATACATGGCGTTGTCATTGCCCTGGGCGACATTCCAGACCTGGTTGTCACCATTGTATTCGGCCTTGGTGAAGTTTTCGACAAAAGGCAAAAGTTCCTGGCCGCGTAGTGGCAGGAAAGCAAGAAGCAGTAAGACAAAAGCCTTTCTCACGTTTGGGAATTATCCCCAAATATAGGAATTTACCCGTGCCTAAGCATGTGCCGGAACGTTTCCGTCCGCATAATCCTGAAGGTATTTGAAGCGCTCGGTGAGCCGGCCATTCTCGGTGACTTTGGCGCGTTCAAGGATGCCGTCCCTGTCGCCGTTGAAAAAAGCCGGAATTACATTTTCCATGAACATTTCCCCAAAGCCTTCGCTGGCATCTTTGGGCAATTCGCACGGCAAATTATCTACGGCCATTACGACGATAGCACCCGGATGGAACACCTCAACTTCCTTGTCTTCGGACGGCAGGTAACCATAGATGGGCTCCGCAATCGTCGAGGAGCGGATCGTACACGCAATCGGGCCTTCGACGTCGCAGGAAATGTCGGCAACCACACGGATGTTGTTGTCTGGTGCCATCAGCATTTCGCGGGTCAGGATTACGGGCGCATCGTTGCCATAAAAATGCCCGGCCATAAAAATGTCTGACACTTTGGTGAAACGCGCAAAGTCTGAAACGTATTCTGTGGGGTGCTTGTAGAAATCGTATTTGTCAAGTTTTTGGCCATCAGTGCGTTTGTTGTAGTCGAGCACGTCGATTTGCGTATATACCGGGCCCGAAAACTTCTTGTTTAAATAGTCGTCGATGGACACCTTCTTGATTTTCATCCCGTCGAGGATTTCCATGGCGCCGTTGGCCACTTTCCCGTGTCCGGTCAAGACGATTTTGATAGGCGGTAACGTGTGGCGGCGCAGTCTCTGGATGAGCTCGTCCTTGCCGCTGAGCGTTTCTGCCTTGGGCAAGTTGAACAATTCGTATTTAAGCCCGAACGCCCGCATGCCATTGTACGCACCCACGATTCCGGCGTAACGGCCAAACCCGATCAAGCGTTTGAAGTTCTTGTCCACGATGGTTTCGTGGTCGTACAAATCGATATTCTTGTCGAGGATGGCACGCAACAATTTCTGGTTGTGCGGCTGCTTCTTGATGGTATGCGAAAAGAAAAAATACTTCTTGTTGGGAATGAGCGCGTCAACCGGCACTTCTTTTACCCCGAAGAACACGTCGCAGTCTGAAACGTCGCCCGATACTTCGATGCCGGCGTCGCGGTATTGCTGGTCTGAGAACACGCGGATGTCCGAACTTTCTACCTTGATTTCGGCTTCGGGATGTTCCGTTTTGAGCCTGACGAGTTCTTCTGGTGTAAAAACAACGCGGCGGTCTGGCGGATTTTTTCTCTCTTTGATGATGGCGAATTTCATTCGGGGAATTTTTAGCGTGCCAAAAGTAGTGTAAAATTGACAATTGGTAATTGACATTTGATAATTTGTGATAGACAATATAAGTTTTNCNCTTTCTTCTTTCNTCTTTCCTCTTTCTTCTTTTGACTTTTGAACAACCGTTGATAAGTTCTGGGCGGAATTCTTGGCGTGGTTGGCTATCTTTGGAATCTTTGAATCAACGCAAACCCGACGGCATTTTCGCCCAAATTAGAACCTCATGCTCCGGATTAAAAAGACCTGTCTCATCCTTTTTGCCGCCATTTTCGCTGCGTCCTGCGGAAAGGAAAAAGCCACCAAAGCCGAAAAACACCACAGCGACGACCCGCTGGCCTGCATTTTCCCTTGCGAAGCCAACCTGCCCAAATTATCTAAAGCAGAGCTGCAACGCAAACGCAACAAAGTGGAACATTTTGCAAAGAAGCTCTGGCGCGATTATGACAATTATGCGTTTCTGGTGGCGCAGAACGGCCAGATCATTTACGAAGATTACAACGGCTTTGCAAATAAATACAAGGATGAAAAGATTGGTGCCGAAACGCCGATCCACATTGCATCGGTGTCCAAATCATTGACGGCGGCGGCCATTTTACAGCTGGTGAACCGCGGCGAAATCACGCTGGACCAGAAAGTCAATACACTTCTGAAGACTTTCCCCTACGATGACATTACCATCAGGATGTTGCTGAACCACCGCAGCGGACTGAAAAATTACGCTTATTTCTGCGACCGCCCTGAAATCTGGAACCGGAAAGACACGGTGACCAATGCAGATATCCTGCGGTTGTTCGGTGAGAAGAATATCCCGCGGGAATCAAGGGCCGATACACGATTTGCGTATTGCAACACGAATTATGCGATGCTCGCACTCATCATCGAGAAAGTGACCGGCGTAAAATATGGCGAAGCGATGGACCGGATGATCTTCAAGCCGCTGGGTATGAAAAATACGTTCGTGTTCGACATCCACAAAGACAAAGCGCGCGTGTCTTTGACTTACAAAGGCAACATGCCATTGGCGTTTGACCATCTGGACGCGGTGTACGGCGACAAGAACATTTATTCGACGCCGCGCGATTTGATGAAATTTGACCTGGCGACCTACGACCCGGATTTCCTGGACAAAGCATTGTTTGACCAAGTGTTCAAAGGTTACAGTTACGAAAGTAAGGGCGAAAAGAATTACGGGCTTGGGCTGCGGATGATTGAATGGAAAACCGGGCAGAAATTCTATTTCCACAACGGCTGGTGGCACGGGAACACGTCGAGTTATGTAACCTTGCGGAAGGAAAAGGTGACGATCATCGCGCTTTCGAACAAATACACGAAAAAGACGTATATGGTCAGGAAACTGGCGCCGAGTTTTGGGGATTATCCGTTTAAGAAGGACAAGGCGGATGAGATGTTGGAGTAATTGGTGGCTGGTGATTGATTGGCCGCTGGTTCCGTGCAGCGCACATAAACGATTGCGTTAGGGATTGCAGTGGAAAGCCCACAGCGAGGCACGAGCGAGGACTTGCAACGGAAAGCCCGGCCGAAGGCAACGCCCAAAAAATTAAAATTTCTTTATTACTTCCAAGTTTACTTTTAGGTTATATTTGCAGCTCAGTTGTCAATTGTCCATTATCAATTGTCAATTGAGTCCGGGGTCGACTGGTTTTGACAGCAGGCCGGATTGAAATGTAAGCACGCCGGGAACGGTCGCAAATCCCGTCATCAAATGCGACAACACTTTAAACGGCGAAAATAACTACGCTCTTGCTGCTTAATCTGAATCATAGTAAGATGAGCCTCGCTCCTACAAGGTAGGAAAGCAGGATTCTCCTCGGAAGCCCTCGTCTTGTGGCGTCCGGTCTTGGGGAACCGTAAAACAGGACTAAGCCCGGTAAGGCTTCGCGCCCGGGACGAAAACCTAAGAAGCTAAGCGCCGTGTGGCGGCTGTAGGCCAAGCACGTCGTCGAAAACCCAATCTGCAGATAAGCGTGTAGAAAGCCTTTTGGTTCCCTGTTTGGACGGGAGTTCGACTCTCCCCGACTCCACAAAAAACCCTGTAACTATTTGAATTACAGGGTTTTTGTTTTTTAGTTGACAGTTTAGTTGACATTTTAGATTTTTTTCAACTGTTCATAACTATTTTTAGCCTAATAATTAATTGTCAAACCAACCCCAAAATCCATATCGCTATCGTAATGAATCCTCGCGCTGAAATTCTTGTCTAAAATATATCGTAAGTCTGCCATATATTCTTTATCGGTGTTTACCATAAAGCCTGCGCGTATTCGCGGTGATATGGGAATATCTTCGCGCATTAGTTGAAACCGAACGTTTCCATCATGATAAACTTCACCCTGCAAAATGACGAGCATCGGCAGCGTATAAGCAGCACCAATGCTTACTTGCGCCCGTTTGTCTTTGGTGTTCACCTGACCTAACAGATTTTCTTCGGCTTCTCCATGCTCCATTTTCCGATAACGAAAGTCAAATCCGACAAAAGGCATAAACCATTGATTTCGTCCAACATATCGCCCGATATGCGTTTCGGATTCATAACCGTGCATGTCGTTGTAGCCCAAACGCCATTCGGAAACAACACTCCAACGCGTGTTTGCGAGCATCGCCATACCATCGTTCCCATTGGTAGCAAAGTCGTTTTCAGCCATAATGTGAAATTCGCGATCATCTGAATTAAGTTTGCGCCTTGCCAGTTTTGCGTTGGGAATTTCGGGATTGACTGAAGGATTTTCGTAGCTGAAAACGCGTCCCATTCCGCTCATCATGTGATACAGGATATGGCAATGGAAAAACCAATCGCCGCCCGGTTCTGTCGCTGCAAATTCTATCGTGTCGAGTTCCATCGGCATAATATCGATGATGTTTTTCATCGGTGAATATTCTCCCTGAGAATTAACAACACGAAAATCATGACCGTGCAAGTGCATCGGGTGACGCATCATGCTGTTATTGTACAGGATGATTCTTAGGTTTTCTCCTTTTTTGATTAGGATGTTATCCGTTTCCGAAACGACCTTGTTATCCAAACTCCAAACATACCGATTCATGTTTCCTGTCAACTCAAATTTCAACTCGCGCCAGTTTCCATCGGGCAAAGTCGTTTTTTTGGGCGCACGCAACATTTCGTAATTGAGCGTTACTATGTTTTGACTTGTTGTATTCATTTTTGACATATCATGCCCTGAGTGGTCGCCTGTCTGCTCTTTGTTTTTTTGCGTCGATTTTTCCGCGCCTGTTATTTCAGGATACATAACGGTATTCATGTCCATGATTTGGTTCTGCATTTTCATGCCGTCCATTTCGACCATGTTGCCGTTCATGTCCATCATGTTGTTCATCATCTTCATTCCCTCGAAATATTTCAGTCGCGGTAATTTGGTCGCTGAAACCTTTTCACCGCTTCCAAGCCATAACGACGCTGATTTCGTCCGATCTTCGGGCGTAACCAAAAACTCATAACTTTTATTGTCAGGCACGGTAACAACCACATCGTAAGTTTCTGAAACGGCAATCAGCAAACGATCAACCTCAACAGGTTCGACATCGTTCCCGTCGCTTGCGACGACTGTAATTTTCCCGCCTGCATAGTTTAACCAAAAATTAGTTGATGCGCCGCCATTGGCTATTCGCAGTCGTACTTTGCCGCCAGCCTTAAATTGCGGGTGTTCGTCTTGGTTTTGCCCGTTGACGAGGAATTTTTCATAGTAAACATCGCTGACATCCATCGCGGTCATGCGCTTCCATTCGTTGGTTACTTTCGTTCCCAAATGACCGGAAGCTATCGCTTCGGTGTAGCTTTGCGTCGTACCTTTTTTGATGGCAAACCAATCGTTGGCGTTTTTGAGCCTGCGGTGTACTTCTTCGGGTTTCATATCCGTCCATTCGCTGAGCAATACAGGAACGGTCGGAATGTCCCATTCTTCCCGCTTATTCATGATAAACATACCATACATCCCGATTTGTTCCTGCAATCCGCTATGGCTGTGATACCAATGTGTACCATGCTGTACTATGGGAAACCTGTAAACGTATTCTGCGCCGGGTTTAATCGGCATTTGCGTCAGGAATGGCACGCCGTCCATTTGGTTAGGCAGAAAAAGTCCGTGCCAATGCAACGAGGATTCCTCTTTTAGATGATTGTAAACGTGGATTTCCGCAATGTCGCCCTCAGTAAATGTCAACGTAGGCATTGGAATTTGCCCATTAACCGCAATGGCTCGCTTTTTCCTTTTACCAAATAGCACGACCGTATCACGGATATGCAAATCGTAGCGAACGGTACGCGGCGGCTGTGAAGCAGCAACAGTCTTAATTTTACCCAAATTCTTTTTCGCGGTGGTAATGTTTGCGCTGAGGTCGTCCGTTTCCATGTTCATCACTTGCACGTCATGGTTTTCATGATTTTCAGAATCTGCTTTATTTTCTTCAATCGCTTCAACCTCATTTGCCTTTTTTACGAGGTTCATTCCGCATTTCGGACATTTGCCCGGCTTATCTGAAATAACTTCGGGATGCATCGGGCATGTGTAAACCTCAGCAGTTTTTTGCTCTGCTTTTACAGCCGTAACGGTGTCATTTTTCGGCTTAGGCGTTTTGGCTACTTTCTTTTTTACTTTGGTTTTTTCTTTGACGAGATTCATTCCGCACTTTGGGCATTTACCCGGCTTAGCTGCATGAATTTCGGGATGCATCGGACAAGTATAGCTAATTGCCTGAGCCTGTGACAAAGACGGCAGGAGAATGAGAAAAATTATAAAAATTGTCTTTCTCATTATGGCTTGTTGTTTTCCAGTTCTTCAATCTTCGCTTTCATCTGTTCAATTTCGGCTTGTTGACTGGATATGATATTTTTAGCGAGTTGTTGAATTTCGGGATCGGACAATTCAGCTTCTTTAACCATCAATATAGCCGCCGCATGGTGAGGAATCATCGATTTAAGAAACTCTTTGTCACCGACCGCAGTTTGCACGCGAATTGCAAAAAAGAAAGCAATCAACGCTATTGCGCTGACTGCCATTATTGCAAGATTGGCTTTTTTGTTTTTATACATTGCACCCATTATCGAAAGTTCAATGATAACCATTGGCATCGTCATCAAACCCGCCATATAAATTTGGTTGATGTTCGGAATGACGTTTTCCAATCGGTCAACCATCGAATACATCAGTATATACATGGCAATAAACGAAAGAACGGTCATAATCAGCAATTTCCTGTAATGGTGCATTTCTTCGTGTCCGTGTTTCATGTGATTTTCCATAATCAGATTATTTTACGGGTTCTGTCAATTTCATTCCACATTTCGGACATTCAGAATCTTTTTCCCCTTTAACTTCGGGATGCATCGGACATGAATAAAGTTCTGCAACTGGCTCTTTAACGGCAGTAGTATCGACAGCGTTTGTCGAAGTTTCCGTAGTAGTTTCAGTTTGATCGGTGCTTTCGGTTTTGCTGCCTTTTGAATTGCAGGCAGTCAATGAAAGCACGGTAAGCATTAAAAAAATGAAATTTTTCATAATAGTGTTTTTAAATTATATGATTTTTTATTTATAACATGGCAACGAGCATCGCGCCACTCATGGCAATCATCAAAGCATCTTCGATTATGGTGACTGTACTCATCGGCAGGTTAAACACCGCTCCGAGACAAGCGCATTGAATCCGTTTTTTATTCAACACGGATTGCAGCACACCGACAATGCTAATAGACATTACAACCAATGTCACGGAATTAGTGACAAGCGGATTGAAGTCGATGAGGTTTGCCAAACCCAAGCCCAATTCGATAAACGCATACAGATACGCCCAAGCAGGTATTTTCCTGGCAACTACATCGTACATCACATAGCTTTCGGCAAAGCCTTGCAGATTCAGCATTTTAAAAAACGAAAAAGTCAAAAAGAAACCCGCCATAAAGTGGCGCATCCATTCCATCCAGTCAAATACATTATTCTTAGTCTGAACTAATAAAGTTACAGCTAAAATGTACATGAAAATCGTCAGGATGGGTTTGTAAGTCACAAACCAACTTTTCGCCTGTTCTGCCGTTTCGTTATGTTCAATAGCTGAAATATGATAACGGCTTTCGTCGCCGCCCAATGCCTTTTGAAAGTCTGAAAGCGCAACGTGCTTATCCATCGTAATCGTTGCGGTATTGGCGTCTTTGGAAACATCGACCGACGTGACGTTTTCGACCGTCATCAAAGCGGATTTTACTTTTGCTTCGCAGTTTCCGCATGTCATTCCTATAACTTGATACGTATGTGTCATGATAATTGTTTTTTTGGATTTATAAGACAAAGTTCCGAATTGCTGCAACCGAAGTGTTGTACAATTATGGATGTGATTTGTAAGGTTTTATAAATCCTCTATTTGCTTCCGTTTTCTGCTTTTCAGGTTTTTGAAATGCGACGGGCTTAATCCCGTAACTTTCTTAAACTGATTGCTGAGGTAAGCGACGCTGCTGTAATTCAACTGATATGCGATTTCGCTCAGCGACAATTCATCGTAAGTAAGCAGTTCTTTGACCTTTTCGATTTTCTGAGCGATGAAATACTGCTCGATGGTCGTTCCCTCGACTTCTGAAAACAAATTGCTTAGTGCGCTGTATTCTTGACCGACTTCGGACGAAAGATATTGCGACAGGTTTGTTTTCAAATCGTTGTTTCGGGAGTGAACCAAATCGATGATGAGGTTTTTAACGCGTTCGATGGTTTTGCTTTTTCTGTCATCGATGAGTTCAAAACCCAACGCATATAAATTGGCTGCCAACGCTGCTTTTTCAGGTGCATCAATCGGATGTAATAACTCGACTTCGCCCAATTCGACAGACAGGGTTTTTATACCCAACTTTTCGAGTTCGGCAGCGACGACCATTTTGCAGCGTCGGCAAACCATATTTTTAATATACAGCGTCATCAATTGATTGTTTCGACTGTTTTGCCGCAACTAAGCATCTGCGAACCGTAATACGGATTTTTAACCGCTTTTTCTTTGCTCAGCCAGTTCGCACCTTTTCCGCCGTTTGCCATAGGGCAAAATTGGTAATAGACTGGCGTGGTGGTTTTAGAAACTTTTTGCAGTTTATAAATGGCTGACGAAAGCGTAACGAAATGATCGCGTTGGTGCTTTGTGTCTCCGGTGTCTGAAATATGTTCCGCATCTTCGGCAAGGTCGGCTTTTACGCTCATCCAAACTGCGTGTTGCTCTGCCGTCAATTTATCCATACTGACATTGTTAATTGCAGCTGTAAGTTCCTTTGATTTTGCGGCGGCTGATTTCCCGTCGGTCTGTACCAAAGCATCTTTGACCTCAAAATATTTTGCAAATACGGGAGCGAGTTCGTCGTGTCCCTGAGTGTTTTGTGTGGCAGCACCGCAAAGATTGATTGACAGCAATGCGATGATTGCAGCCACTATGTTTAAAAGTGATTTCATGATTATTTTTTAAAATTATACAAAATCGGAAGCAGTCGTTTCCGAAAAAGGCGCACCTATGGCTATCGGCAGTTTAAGCCATGCTTATCTTAGGGATGAGCCAAATTGTATAATAACCCGAAGAAAGTCGGGGTTGGATGTATGAAAACTGCGGCTTTTCGATTGTAGTTTCAAATCGATTAACGTCAAATTCTATGGCTGAGGTAATATTTGCAAATGACGGAGCGACAGGATTGACGCACGAAGAATTTCCGCATTTGCCATTACAGCCGCTGTGGTCGCGTTTTGAATGGTCGCCCGAACCGCAACAGCTTTTTTCCTTTTTAGGGGCTGACGTTTCTTTCTTGCACGATTTGCCGCACGCCAATGCTTCGCTCGGAGCAAATGCAAAGACTGCGACCAAAAGTAATATGAAATGCCATTTCTTCATTGGAATTTCAAAATTAGTTAAAATTCCCGTATGAGTTTTAAAATGCTATGTTAAGAACTTAGGATAAAAATTTGTAACGTTACGGGTTTGAGTATCAACAAATCTCCGAATTAATGTTATTAGTTAGAATTGCGTGCAAATATGAGGGAATTTCATAGTGACTTAATTTTTCGCCTGTTAACACATTTTCCCAATCCCCGATTTTTAAATTGTATTCCCATTCGTTGAAGTTAGACAGTAGTTTTGCGGGTGTTCGCTTATTGGCTGTTTGCTGTGGTAGGTTAAATCCAAATCTGTCAAAAATCCTTTTATCTTTCATTGCGATCAGGATAGTGTTTAAGGCTTTAGCATAAATCTGAACGGTATCGGTTTCTTTGTTCCTTTTCTTTAGGTCAGGTTCTGTAAAAATCTTACTTCCGTATTTGATTATTTCGATTAATCCGGTTTCTAAATTGCTAACCATCTTAATATTTTGAGCTGGTCTTTTCGCAAATTTGGGAGTCCATAATTTTAGCCATTCAGAAAGCAGTATTTCCGCCGTTGCTTTGTCCTTTGTAATTATGTGAAAATGCGGATTGTATGTTTTTCTTATTGGATTGAAATTACACTCCAAAGAACGCACTCCAGTTAGTTTTTTGCCTTTGCCTCGTTGGTATCGTTTCCTATGACGTTCAGTAATTATTTGAAAGCCCTCTATAAATTTTGAAATATAGAGTGGCAAATTTTTCGCGTTGCATGACTTAACCGTTAGCGTTAAAAAATATGGCTCTTTCCATTGTTTCAGTACCGGATAGTATTTGTTAATCATTTCCGCTTTACGTATGCTGCAACACAATGTACAAAATCTGTTTTTGCAATACTTGCCGTATAATTTCCCATCGGCAGATAATAGATTTTGTTGGCAATAATATGTGTTCCAATAAGATTTTTCCAGTTCGCGCTCCTCGTCTTGCTGCGCTATTTCAATGAGTTTTAGCATCATCATTTGAGTAATTGTTTTGCGTTTCGCTCTACCTTTTAAAGCATCGCATTTGTTGAGGTCTGAGCCTTCACCGTTAACAATTACCGAATGTTGTCCCGTTTTATTTGTCCTGCTTTCCACTAATGTATCAACAACCCTATTTTGAAATTCCATAAGAAACTATGTTTGAGTTAATTTCTTTTGTACTTCAAAGATTTGACTTCCCTCAATGAGTTTTCTATGTCAGATCGCTTAATTAGTAGAATCCTGCCGACTTTCAACGCTGGCAAAAATCCTTTTTTGATGTAGTTGTGAACCGATTGTTCTGAAACCTTTAGAAGTGCTGAGGTTTCTTTTACCGTTAGGTTTTCGGATTTTGGTTCTTCGACTGGCGTCTGCTTTATCCCTAATAGGATATTTTCGATATTCGACAATCTTTGGTTGATTGTCTCAAATGGATTATTCATAATACTTGCTTTAAAGTTTGAGCAAACCTAATAGCAGTATTTTGAGGTAACCCTTTTGTAACCGTTACATATTATAGTTACTTCGTTTTAGTTTGAGCCTGTTTTAATTCTGAAACCGCAATTTCTTTGGCTTTCAGATTATTGGAAAGTTTATCAATTACATAGGAAATATTAGCAACTTGATTCTTAGCTATCCTGTTCGATTGATGGTTATTAATGAAATTATATTTCATTTGAAAATGTTTTGGCGTTGTCGGAATCTGTTCGATTTCTACAAGTTCTTCAATCGCTTTTAATTTCCCGTCAGGATGGTTTTCAAAGTATGGAAATTCTCCCGCTGCCTGCAAATAGTAGTAGTATAGTGCATGTTGCGGAATAGACATAGCATTACGTTGCCGGCTCTTATGTTTCCCTTTTGTTGCTTCCTGTTGTGAAAGTTTTTCTTTATAATAACGTTGTTTGTTTTCAAAGAAACGCTTTTGCAAATCCAAATAGTTTTCGTCCTCTTGTTGCAAAACTTGGTTTTGAATATCCTCGTCGTCCAAAACATTTAATGTCTCGTTGATGATCTGTAGATTTTGTAAAATTTCCGACTCCGCAAAATTCTTACTTATAGCCTGAAAATTCGCGCTTAATGCAAATCGACACAGCTTTTCTAAGTTTAAGAACATCAGCCCTTTTCCGGCAATAAATTCCAAAGAATCGTAAAAATTTATAGTTAAGTTTTGCAACGCAGCTTTATGATCGTAAATGAGTTTGTTTGAAAGAACTATTCGGATAAATTCTTGCGCGGCAATCATAAATGTAAATTCCATTTGCATTTTATATACCGTACAGGCTTTATCACTTTCATCCTTACTATCTCCGTTACAGAACTGACAATTAGCAACCGCATCTTCAGGCAAAGATTTATGCATTGCTTCAGTTACTGCTTTTTCAGCAACGTTGTAATTGTGTTCACTACCTAAAAACTCTTTGAGATAATCAATATGCGACTTTCCTCTACTAAGGCTTTGCAAATATTCCTTTAAATCATCTGCAATCGGTATCGTAACAATTTTACTTCCCGGCTCTAACTTAATTTCAAATCCTATCGGCTTTTTCATTTATCTTATTTTATGCTGTCCTCATTGGCAATTCTAAGGCAAAAACCTCATCCATTGCTTCTTTTTTCTCATCGTTATCGACTTGGTAATATTGGTTTAGGGTTTTCATATCGGAATGCCCTGTAATTGACGCAATCAGTTTATCACTTTTTCCTTGCCTTTTCATCATAGTGATAAAAGTTCTTCTTGCCGTATGGGTACTTATCCGGTCATAAAAAAACATTTCCTCTTTGATATTTTCCTTTCCGCGAGTGGTGACCTTTTGAACTAATTGCGAATAGTTGAGTTCCCTAAATACTTCTTTGAGATATTTATTTTGCTTTTGATTGGCAATTAATGGCAATTCATAATTGTATTTAGCCAACAAAAATTTTGAGATCGTGGTTAGTGGAATTTTTCGGGCTTCCTTTCCTTTCTCTTTTTCTTCTTTTAGAATTATGTCAGTCGTCGTTACATTACTTTTTTTGATTGTCGCAAGTTCGCCAAACCTCATCCCGGTTACACAAGCGAAAACAAAAACGTCCCTTACCTTTTCTAATCTTTTGCTTTCAAAATTGTGCGTCAAAATCTTGTTGAGGTCGTCAATCGTCAGGGCGATTTGATTCGTCACAACTCTTTCAACTTTTTTGAATTTCATAAATTCGGTATTGAAAGTGTATTTTTTATCCAAACTCCAATAAAGAAACGATTTAAACAATCCTAAGTTTCGCGCATAAGTATTATTGATATGCTTTAAATCGTCCATACAATAAGAAGTAAAATCAGTATGGAATTTTTTATTTATGGAATTGAATGTAAGCGGATAATTCTTTGAGTCTTGAAAAGCCATTAAGATATTCCGAATGTTGATATATCGCTTTTCCGTCGCAGCCGACCAATCTTTGCTTTTTACCTTTTCCAATACAAATTCGTCAAATGCATCAAAAAATACATTTCTCCCGACGGCTAATTTCTTAAACTCCTCGTCGAAAACTTTTTTGAGAATATTGCTCGTTAATTCTTCATTGATTCTTTTGTACAGACTTTCTGTTTGAAGTAACAAATCAGAATATCTGTTGAGTTGCATTTTAATGGCATCTGCAAACTTAGATTTATGCTTTCCGTTTGTTTTGGGCTGACGGGCTTGTTTATCCCAATGTAAAGGCTGAATTTTTTCGCCTGTTGAATAAACAAACTTCCGGTTTTCATTTTTAAAAAAACATGAAAACATTATAAGCGTTTCCGAAACGGCGTTTGGTTCTTTTAAATAGAATGTATATTTCATTCAGTTGACAGTTTAGTTGACAGAAAGTTTATATTTAAGTACAATCGTGAAACTATAACAAATATAAAACTTCCTTTATTATCAACTAATTACATATCAAAAACGTTTTCAACATTATATTAAGAAATAAAAGAATCAATACTCCCCGACTCCACATCAAGCGCAAATCCGGCAAGCGGATTTAAACAGAAAAAAAACCGCCAAGTTTTACTTGAGCGGTTTTTTTTCTGTTTAAAGACGCCTGTCTTCGCCAGAAGACAGCGGATTTGCATTTGCAGGAGCGGAACCGGTGGAGATGTGCGAAGCAACTCTCCCGCTTTATTATACGGATTTGCATTTGCAGGAGATGTGCGAAGCAACGCTCCCCGACTCCACCAACAAAAACCGCCATCTCTTTATTGGTAAGGGATGGCGGTTTTTTTGTTTGGGAATTGTGCAGTCATTGTACGGTAGTTATTATCTTAAAGCTTACTATTTTCCAAATTACATCCCATGGGCAATCAACGCAGTAAAAACTTCGTTGGCTTCGAGGGTATCCGTATGTTAATTTTTGAGATTTATAAAGCAAATTTTAGTTTGTCAAGTGTTTTAACAGATTTTAACGCATTTAGTCGGTAAAATTATATTGTTTGTCGAAATATTTCGTACTTGATGTTGGTAATAAGCCTCTTAGAAAAAACTCGAATCATTCTTATCAACTTTCTATTATTGTATGAAAGCAAAAGAGATATACATTTTCACATTACTATGCGCATTTCAATTTTCGGCAATATCGCAGCCCGGTGGCGTTAACGGCCCAATAGCATGGTATACTAGTCGGAAAATTTCGGAAAACACCTACCAATGGATTGAAAGATGTGACGCCGAAGCAATAAAAAATACATGGCAAACCAACGGCAGGAATATCAATTTCAACGATGCGGCGTTATTCGAAACTAACGAGGAATTCAATCTCAGCAACATCAATCTTTCCGAAGCAACAGTCTTTGGAGTATTTTACCCAAATATCAATACCGTGAAAAATTCTTTTGCAATAACCCAAAACAGGATTACTGTGGGCTTGCAAAATCCGGCGAATAAAATGATACATTCCTGGCACTACATCAATGCTGCGCCGCTTGACAACTATTCTGTTTGGGGCAGTACCAGCGACCCCGAATTAAAAGTGAACTTTCAGGGCTACATCCCCGAACTGGCAATCTATAAAAGAAAGCTGACGCGCTTGGAAGCCTGGAAAGTGAAAAGCTATTTCGACATCAAATATGCGCTTACTCCAGATACCATTATCATAAGCAGCTACGGCAAAAAATACAACGAAATAAAAATACTTTGGAATCCTGATTTGCCGGTTTTCAAAAATTTCAACAACAGGTTAATCGCAATCGGAAGAGACGACCAGTCTGGTTTGAAACAGCCAAAATCAACCACGACTTATGAAGAGTACGACAAAAAATATGAGGAAAATGAATACAGCGCTTACCACAATGATGCCGACGGTGCCAGAGATTTGACAGGATTGCATTTTGTCCCCGATAAAGACGGAACATCTATACAGCGCTCTTTGACAGTAGGATTCGAAAATGACAAACTTCCTTCAGACGACAATACCTTTCTGTTCATTGGCGACAATGCCGGAGAAATAGCACCGGCTAAAATCGACCAGGTAAATTACAAAGGACTGGAAGCCATCGGCCGCAAATGGCTCGTTTACAATAAGGACAATATTAAACTTCCAACCAAGATTTCGGTTTCGGGCAAATTGCATGACGAAATTTATGACCCGTATGACTATCTGAAAAAACGGTACGTGCTTTTAAAATTCAAGGGCGCTACCGATCAAATCGAAAGCCTTACCCTTTTCAGTTATTTCGGAAGGCAGGTTTCCAAAGATAAAATGAAGTATCAGTTTTACAACAATAAAATTATCTGGAATGACATTTATTGGGACAATGCGGCGGATGATACCATGCATTATTTCACATTCGGGATTGTACCGATATTAAAACTCTTATCGCTGAACAATACCACTATCAGGTTTCCGCTAATAGACCGAGACAAGCCCATTACCTGTAAAATAAACTACAAGGCATATGATTTCACCTATCAGAACCCTAATGACATCAAGATAGACATCGAATTTACACCGGGAATTCCACCCTATCAAATCCTTGTCGAGAAAATAGTGCCTGCCGGTAAGACAACAATTGTTAACCTATCGTCAAAAATCGAAGATAAAAATGACAAATCATTTGATAATACAACATCCGATATTGATGAAACAAAGGATGACGACCCGAAGGATAACGGCACTATAAAATTCCCTAAGGACGACAGGTATTGCCAATACACCACTCCAAATCTTGAAGCGAATCAAACCTATGTAATCACAATTACCGACAAAGTAGGACAGGAAATCAAGTTTACGGCAAATACGAAATTGCCGGCCGCACCCAGAAAAAAAAGAACACCATGAAAAGTATAAAAAGTCAAATACGCATTGTAAAACCTGCGCTCGCGATACTGATCTTACTTTTGCTTTTCTTGGGTTTGAGTCGGATCAATGGATTAAAGTTTCATTTTGCAAGAAATCAAAAAGCGCATTTTACAACCGATGCGATACCGAACAAATCTTCAATCATCCAATCATTCTCATTTGCATCCATAAACCGGAAACCGGCCGCTGCGCCGATACGTTCGATAACCTATTCTATAAAACCGGATTTTTTTACACTTCGCAAAAAAGTACTGCCCGAGCTGGAATATGGCATGACCAACGTAACCGCAAATGAAGGTTGGTATAGCCTGATTAATCCAATGCATAATGAGCAGCATATCAGCATGGCATATGACCCCGATAAAATTCCCGCCGGTTATCTGCCTACAGATATAAACATCTATTGGTTCGACAAAAAAAATAATCATTGGACAGAGATAAAACGTGACAGCATCAGTATTGAAAAGAAAACACTTTACGCAACGTCTACTGAGGACGGTGATTTTATTAGCGCTATACTAAAAGCACCCGAGTCGCCTGAAACAAAAGGTTATGCGCCAACACAGATGTCAGGAATCGAATTTGCCGATCCGGCAGCGAAGATCAACATAATTGCGCCTCCGACGGCAAACAATCAAGGTACGGCTAACCTGTCCTACCCTATCGAATTGCCTCCGGGCAGAAACGGCATGCAACCCACAATCAATGTCAATTACAATAGCGACAACGGCAACGGTATGCTCGGTGAAGGCTGGTCAATCGGCGGTATTTCCTCTATATCTGTAGACACCAGATGGGGCGCTGCGCGATATAGCAATGACAAGAAAGATAACGAAACGGAGACGTATTTGCTTGACGGACAAATGCTCGCAGCCATACATAAGGGCGAAGCGAAATTGGCCCATATAAATTTAAATATGCCAAGAACGGAGGTCAGTGAATTCCGTTTTCGCAAGGAAAGCAGCTTTAAGCACATCAAACGCGAAGGCAACAGCCCATCTAATTATCACTGGGTAGTGACCGACAAATCAGGCACGAAATATTTTTATGGCGGCAACGGGCAGGTTGATCCTGATGCGGTTTTAAAAAATGAAGGCAACAACAATATCGCAGAATGGAAAATTACCCGCGTAGAAGATGTACACGGTAATATTGTAGATTACAAGTATCTAAAAACAACCGGGAATGACAATTACATTTTTCCGAAAACCATCGAATACACCAAAACGAATCCAAATATTAATGATTACTACAGAATTCATTTCGAATATGGCACAGATCGCGAAGATAAACTTTCATTGAATGGTCGATACGGCTTCTTAACCAACGCCAACGCATTAAAACTGAATACAATAACCATTACCTACCAGTATGCTAATGCGAATAAACCTGCAGAACTCGCCCGGAAATACAGCTTTGATTATAGAACCGGTGCTTTCAGTAAAACCCTGCTTAAAAGCATAACACAGTTTGGAAGTGATGGAAAAACGCAGTTCGCTGCCCATCAATTCACTTATCATAATGAAAAAGGAACGTCCGAAAAATTTAGCGCACCCAAGTCTTTTGACGTAAACCCTATTAATGCCATCAGCGGCCTCGATACGCGTACGTTAATCAAGACAAACGGAACAAGTGCCATCGGCGGCAGTAAATCTTCCTCAATCAGCGGCGGGATATATGTCGGTGCCGGGCCCGGTGTCGATGTTTATTCGGTTGACAATTCAGCCGGCGTAATTTACCGCCACTCCATGTCTTCGTCAGAAGGAATCAACACATTTGTTGACATCGACGGCGATGCCAGGCCCGACCGGGTTTACCTTAAAAACGGAAAGCTGAATTATGAAAAGAATGAATCCATAAACGATATCTTGAAATTTGCCGCGGGTACTGAGATTATCGGTGCAAAAGATTTTTTTAATGAAAGTTCCAGGACGTCCGGCTGGGGCGGAGAATCGAATTTTGGCCCTGTTATCAGTTATGAAAGAGCAACCACGGAAAGCGTTACAGAACGATTTTTTGCCGATTCCAACGGTGACGGCCTGATGGATATCATCAATAGAAACTCAGTGCTGTTCAATACCGGAAAAAAAGACGCCTCAGACCGATTAAAGTTTTCTCCATTAAGCTCAGATACGCCTGTTACCATCAACGCCAATGGAGTTACCCGAACAATTTTAACTTATTCGGGGAACGCCAAGGACGATGAAGATCTTATTGAAGACAATCCGCTTAACGAAACCGTCCGTGTCTGGGAAGTGCCTTATGACGGCACAGTCAATATCAAAGCTCCGATCTCAAGGATTGTCCCTGCCCTTCCTTCATCAGATTATGACACTGCCGACACCACTTTTGCTTCTGTCGAGTATGAAGGCAAAACGCTCCCGGGAATGGAAATCGGAATGGCAAAAGGTGACAACGCGATCAAAAACCTTATCAAAAACGATTTGCAGGTAACAAAAGGGAAAAAGATTTATTTCAGGCTACGCGCCGGGCACGAACGAGAGGACAACGGCGCTTATGACGAAGTCAATTGGAACCCGATTATCACCTACACACAGTATGACGGAATTGCCGATGAGGGATTCACCAGTCCCGCCATAGACAGAAAAACCTTTGAAGCTTCAAAAGATTTCCTGCTTTCCAACAAAATGGCCGCAACAATCCCGGCAGATGCCACAAATATCCGGATTACCGGATCATTCCAAAAGTTGGCAACGATGGACGACATCAAAGTTCAGGTGTTGGTTTTGAAAGACACCGACATGTCTGTAGACAAAGTGCATTTTGAACAGACATTCAAATCAGGCGACACCCCAAATACGCTTGATGTAACCAACCCTAATGAAGCCTTGAGCGCAGGGCAAAAAATCCAGTTCGTCATTAAGTCTGATGTTAATATCGACTTACACAATGTAACTTGGGAGCCAACAATTGAATATGAGAAAAGAATTGAAAAAAGCTGCTTCGATAGAACCGAAACCGTTCCATGCACACCGCCTGAGTTTATCACAGTAAATGAAAAGTTACTTGAAATACCGTATTACGTTTTTAAAGACAGCCTTATTTTTAAAGGCAACTACCATAAATTTTCCGCCGACAAAGACATCAGCATCCATCCGGTGCTGGATCTCAGTCAAGTTGATAAATGCGATGGCAGCTTTACGGTATCGGTCAAAACGCCGCAGCGCGTAATTGCTAAAAAAGAGATTGTATATGCCAATGGTCAACTGCAGGAAAACCTTCCTTTGGAGTTTAATCTTAAGGCCGACACGCCTTTCATCGTGAGCATCGAAGGCCCAAACCTGCCGCTCAATTCAAAACCAAACAACAATTTCGCGGCAAACATTACTGCTGCCGGCTATTACTATCCGGGAAATGGCGCCCTTGTATACTTTGAAAAATCGCCAGTCGAGACGCCAAGTATCAACGCCAACCGGACGACAATTGTTCCAACGAGCGGCACGTATAAAATCATTCCTTCTCTATCGGTAAAAAACAACACCCAAAAAGGTGACATCAAAATGCAGGTTTGGGTAAATGACGTCATGAAAACCGAAACGACCATCACTTATGACAACAATAGCTTCTCGCTCCCGATCAATTACCTGAGTGTCGATATGTTGGCCAACCAAAAATTATGCGTCCAGTTGATTTGCAAGGATGAAACTTTGCTCTTCAACCCCGATTTCAAAGGCAGCTTTACTGCGAATCTTTTTGAAAAGGCAGATTTGGTAACCAACCGGGGCAATCAAACTTTTGGCCCTATGTACCGCAACTGGGGGCAATTTGTCTATAACGGAATGAATGATCGGGCAAAAAATCCAATCGTAGAAAACGACCTTGTGATTGCCAAGGTAAGTGAAGATGAAGTGAACACTTTCAAGGCCGACGTCAATACTTCGGTCTCATCCGGACAAGCCATGGACCGTTCGAAAACCGCAGTCCTCGATAAAGTTTCTTCAGGGAAGGCGACTTTTTCTATCATGCTGCCCAAGGCGTTTGCAGACCATAGAAATTGGGTAGGCGGAGAAAAACAGATTTACCTCAATAAAGACAAAGCAGGCGCATCCAGGCTTGGGTTAGACGATGTCAAAAAAATAGACCCTTTTCAACCTGTTACAGGTGCGGTAAATTCATATGGTTACGGTGTCCCGAAAGTATCAAAATCGACCATGCATACCATTACGGCATCATATGGGGTTTCCGGTAACAAATCCTGGGGTGATTTTCAGATGGTCTCAGACTTTATCGACATGAATGGCGATCGTTATCCCGATGTCCTGAACGAGTCAAAAATCCAGTTCACCAACGCCGACGGATCTTTGGGTATGACCGGCACCAACTCATGCGCGCATAAAGGTGACAGCGAGAGCAATGGCATGAGCACTGACGGAAAGAATACTTCTCCGCAACATTATTATTCTGAAAAGGCAAGCGGAAACAGAACCACTTCGGCCACTGAACATACCGGTGAAAGTGCAAAAGGTTCAATGGCAAATGCCGATTCGGGCATCGGAAAAAGTGTTGCCTTTAACCAAGGTTCTGAAAGCACTTCCGCAACCTGGATTGATGTGAATTCTGATGGACTGCCCGATGGTGTTTCAGGCTCATCGGTCCAACTCAACCTTGGCTATGGCCAGTATAAACCGATTACGCAATCTTTTCAAAAAGACAACACATCCTTTCTTTCAAAAGTTGAAAACATTTCTGTTTCTCCGGGAATTTCTACCGGATTTTCATTTTTGAAAAATAGCTTTTCCGCAGGCGTGGCGGTTTCATTTTCTGATGTTGCCGGGCTTTACAACATACAAGACATGAACGGCGACGGGTTGGCTGATAAAGTAACCACCAACTACAACGGATCAGTTTCGGTTGAAATCAACACCGGGGATTCTTTCATGAAGCCTATCGATTGGCTTTCGTCGTCGAAAGGCGGCGATGATTTGCCAAGCATTAGGAATTTTGCTTCCTTCGACATCAGTTATTTGCCTCAGGTTGGCGGCAGCATAATCAGCAAATGGTTTGGTTTTGAAAAGGTAAAAACCAATGCATCCGTAGGAGTATCGGTAGGATTCAGTACCACATTTGGATTTTCGCCAGTAATCATCCCGGTCAAAGTCGTCTTCAACCCATCGGCAAATACTGCTACCGGCATCGGAAAAACGACACGGCAGTTCATCGATGTTAACGGCGATGGTTTTTTAGACCATGTTTACTCGAACACCGAAGACAAAATCGAAGTGCAATTTTCGAATCTCGGAAAAACGAACAAGCTCGAAACAGTTACCAATCCGCTGAATGGTACGTTTACGCTTGATTATGCACATACAACGCCAAGCCCTGAACATCCGGGCGGCAAATGGGCTATGAGTGAACTTGTTATTGACGATGGAATCAGTTCAGACAGAGATTCTAAAGGTGTTAAATTCGACAGCCGCCAGCAATTCTCTTATGAAGGAGGGCATTATGATCGTTTCGAACGGGAATTTCTGGGTTTTGGGACGGTAAAAACCACAGACCTGGGTTTTAACGGCAAAAAATACCGTGACAGGATAACGTCTTACAACACCAATAATTACTACTTCGCAGGAATGTTGGAAGAAGAAGTACAACAGGATAGCGCCGAACCTGCCAATAAGTATGGTACTACTAAGAACAAATACCAAGCATACGCCGTCGTCAATGGCCCGGGCGGAGGCGACGGCGTTGTTTTCGTGGCCCTCGACTATAAACTCAACGGAACTTTTGAAAAAACCAACAATGTGCTTTGGTTTAACAAGAGTACGTACAAATACAATAAGAACGGCGATCTTGAAAAATTCACTTATAAGGAAAACCCATCTAGGGAAAGTGATAGTACAATAGACTATCAAACGACGGTAAAATACCTCGACGACCTGACTCATTATATCATCGGATTGCCTATTGAAGTACTGACCGAGAATCCCGTCCAAGACAAACTATTCAGGCGTAGTACCGCAGAATATTATGATTGGGGCGTTGATGGAGGGCAAGACGGAGAGAAATACAGGAGAAAGCTGAAAAGTTTAAAACTTTTTTATGGGAATCCGCGCGAACCAGAGGTGTCTGAAACGACGTTCACCTATGACCGATATGGAAATGTCGAAACCAAAACGCTTCCAAACGGCATCCGATATACTTATGAGTATGAAAACAGGTTATTCTCGCACATCAGCAAAATTTCTGATAATCAATTTGCTCTTGACAACTTCTTTTCAGACTTCGATTATCGCTACGGAATTGCCGAAAAAACCACGCTGACCAACGGCAATACCATACGTTACAAATTCGATCAATTTGGCAGGGCCACGACAATAATCGGCGGATTGGAATCTATCAAGGGCGATGTTAAAAACACGTTTACGCTTTCTTTCAGGTATGGCTATTCAGGAAAAACCGCTTACGCTCTGACACGCCATTATGATGTCCAGAATAAAGCAGACGGCATTTACACCATTAAATTCAGTGATGGTTTTAAACGGCCTGTCCAAGTAAAGAAAACAGGCATCGTCGAAGGTGTTGAAAAATGGATCATCAGCGGCAGGCAAGTTTATGACGCATTTGGGCGGGTAATCATGGCCTACTATCCGACAGATGAAAAATATGACGTCAATAATGATGTTGTCGGAAATACCGGACTCACTTTCAACCAAGATTTTGACTCTATTACACCTACTGTGACAACTTATGATATTCAGGATCGTGTGACCGAAACCAAACTTCCAGACAAAAAAGTATTTTCTACCATAAGTTACCAACTGGGTACGGATGCTTTCGGGGAACTTTCGCGCGTGACGGTTGAAACGTTTACCGATGACAAAGCTTCAAGCCGTAAAGACGTTTTCCGCAATGGTTCGGGATTGGCCTCAACCGAAATCGAATACCTTGAAAAACCGGCGAAAAAACCGGTAACCATTTCTTATAAATATGACGACTTCCACCAACTCGAAGATGTCCTAGCCGATAATGTCATTGTAATGAGAAACAGGTATGATTTTGCCGGATGGAGAATAAAACATTATGACGCCAATGGTGGAACAACAACATACCATTACAATAATTCAGGACAAATTGACAAAAAAACCATGCCCGACGATGCCGTGACAGATTATATTTACCATTATGGGCGCCTCACCGAAATACAATACCAAGGACATCCTGAAGACAATGTCAAATATACCTATGGAACCAAAACTGCCGGTAAAGAAAGTAACGGCATTGGCCAAATTATCTTTCAGGAAGACGCCACGGGTGCGCAATCATTCAGGTATGATCCTTTGGGAAATGTTGTCGAGAATACCCGAACGATCATTGCGCCGTTCCACAAAACTTATACTTTTACTACCAAATTCGAATATGACAGTTTCGGAAGGTTGCAGCATATGACTTATCCCGGTGAGGAAAAAGTAGTTTATAAATACAACAAAGGCGGGCTTCTCGAAAGTGTAAATGGATATGTAAGAGGCGAAGAAAAGAAACCCGATTATCCATACGTAGAAAAAATAACCTACAATAAGTTTGAGCAAAAGACAACCATGCTTTTGGGAAATGGGGTTACAACAAAGTATGCTTATTATCCGGCAAGGCAAACATTAAAAAGCATGAGTACTTCAAAAGCGGGCGTTGAATTCAGCAACTGCACTTATGACTATGACGATCAGGATAACGTGACGCTAATCAAAAGAAATTCAAAACCCACGCCCGAAGGACTTATGGGCGTCGTAATGCAACATTCCTATACCTACGACAACATGAACCAACTCAAGACCGGGACAGGTGATTGGAATAAGAATTCGCACACCTATGAACTTCATATGGATTATGGCAACTACGGCAATATCAGCCGGAAAAAATTGCAACTGACATCGCCAACGGTTAACCGTGATATTACTGACGATTATGGATACCGCGACGCATCCATTCCGATGCGCGTTACCAATATCGGTGAGACTATTACCAGAAAAACCGTATCAGGAATCAATTACAATGAAAACAATAATACCTACATATTCGATTATGATAAAAATGGCAACAACAATTACCGCGGAATGGGTAATAAATCACAGCTGGGCGTCAGTGAACGTAAAATAATCTGGGATCAGGAAAATCGGGTGCGTGCCGTAAGTAATGATGGCTATGTGAGCAGCTACACTTATGATGCCGCCGGTGCCCGCACCATTAAAATGAGTACGCAATCAAGCGGAACTTACATGAGCGGAAAACTGGTCAATGAACAAAGCAGCGCCTTGACTTTTAGCCTGTATGCCAACCCCTATTTTTCGATGCGCAATACAACCGTATCTGACAAAGACAAAAATAAAGTTGCCGGAATCGGGACAAAACACATCTACATAGGGATCGAGCGCATCGCCAGCCAATTGACTGACATGAAGAATTGGGTACTTAAGGATGATGTCCCAAAACAAGTACAATGCGGAGAACCTGGAAAAGGCTGCGGTTCAATTGTAGATTACAAACAAAAAATGACAACTGCAGGCCAGTTGGTCAATAATTATTATGACGATTTTGATTTACCGCATAAATTCCTGAAACCTGATGCCTTCGAAACGGTGCCGGCGGTGTTCTATCAACCGGCGTCGAATCCAGGAAAACCAGATGCAGGAAACGTATCGACTGCGGTGACAAAAGATGAAAATTTACGGTATTTTTACCACAGCGGAAATGTTGGAAATATAAACATGGTAACCGGAAAAGACGGCAAAGTACTGCAATACCTTGAATACTTGCCGTTTGGTGAAGTTTTTATGGAGCAACGTCAGGATTACAGCAGCCAGTTTACCTTCAACGCCAAAGAGACAGACCAAGAAACCGGCCTTGCTTACTATGGTGCGCGTTATTACGATCCACAAACTTATCTGTGGCTCAGCATTGACCCAATGGCTGAAAAATATACCGGCAAAAGCCCATTCAATTTTTCATTGAATAATCCGGTGAAAGTAACCGATCCTGATGGCAGGATGACAGAATCAGATCCGTTGTTTGAATATGCGCCGCGTTGTGAATCAGATCCATTATTTGATCCTGCGCCACGCTCCTATGATGAATTAGCCAAAGCATTTCGCACTTACACACCCAAAAAACGAGAAAATGGATGGGAAGATCGTGTAAGCAATGCGGGAGGATGGGTCGGCGTTGCGACAACGCCGTTTGATTTCACAAAAGCTTCCATCGGCAACAACTTTAAACTCTATCAAAGCGGATGGGGAGGAAATCAATATGTAGCTACCATAAAAATAAGTAAAATTGGCAGCATATTAGGTTGGACGACACTTGGTGTGGGGACCGCTTTAGACGTTCATGGTGTCATTAACTATTTCGGCAACGATCCGAGTAATTATATTGTGCATCCTGTACAAGCGACTCTCAATCTAAGTATTGGAGTGATCGCAATGTACAACCCGGTCGTTGCCGTCGGATCTGCCGCATATTTTGTGATTGACATAGCCTATCCTGGTGCTGTTGGTTCCTATCTCTACCAATATGGCAAACTTGATGCTGAAATGAGGAGAACCACTGGTCAAGGCATAATGACTGTGCCTAAATATTGATTTCTATTTTTAAGAAATACTAAATTGATGGAAAGTAAATAAATTGTTTGCCTCAGCTCCACTCTTCGAATAATATATATTCTGTTTTCAATAAGTTAATTAAACCGTATTAACGTGTTTGTATAGTTTTTGTACGGTAAGAAATTTAAACACTTTCATGCGAATTAATGTGCAGTAATTCACATGAATTAGCTTAATCCGCTTATCAAAAAACGACATTTTACGGTCGAAACCTATTGGATGACGTAAAAAAACAAAAGTCCCCAATTGGGACTTTTCAATTCCATTCGTAAGTTAGAAAAAGTTCAAATCTATAATTTCCTGATGGAATTCCTATACTTTATTGCTTCACTCAATAGGTTTTGATGGCATTTTGAAAGTATGAAAATTTCAATGTATCCAAGCAAAAAGTAATTAACCGGAATTCTATACGTTTAGCCGATAAGTTAAAGGGTAATCGACATTATTCTTTACATTTAAATTCCTATGACCAAACAGGAATAAAGTTTTAGCCTTAGCGTTCCTTCTAACGCTTACTTCATACGTTTCACCGACAACTTTTGTCTATTTGTGCGATAGCCCAGGCGGAAAAAATTTCATTTTAGGGAGTCGTGCCTTGGCCTGAATTCATGTACGCATAGAATTTCTATACAATTTTAAAATCGACTTAAATCCGATAAGACCTCGGTATTTAAAGAATGTTTCGCAAATTTACACGGCTTTCATCAAATATTAGAATAGCGTAAACGTAATCTCCCCGACTCCACATCAAGCGCGGCGTTCGCGAATTGAGCGCAATAAAAAAACCGTCAAGTTTTACTTGAGCGGCTTTTTTATTGCGCTCAAGACGCCGGCCGTTGCAAACGGCCGAAAACCTGCATTTGCAGGTTTGGAAAGGTGGAAACGCGCGAAGCAACGCTCCCTTTTTCTCCAACGGATTTCTTTATCCAAAAAGTACAAGAACAAAAAGCGCGAACACTTCGTATCCGCACATTTCTCGGTTCTTAGTCTTATTGCTTCACCAGCTTTTCCGTCACCATTCCGTTTTCGGTTTTGATCTTCAACAGATATACGCCCGCGCCCAGCATACTTAAATCTGCCGATGCCGCATTTGCGTTGTCAATAGACTTCGTGGCGACTCGTTTTCCGACCATATCAAACACTGAGAGTTCAGTCATTGGTGCACTGCAAACCACGTGTACTGTACTTGAAACCGGGTTCGGATAAACTTGATACGTAATCAAGTTTTGCGTAGGCGTCGAAAGCGTGAATGGTGTTCCTTTTAAAGTAACATTGTCAATCCTGTTGTTTCCGTTGTCGGCGGACGTGTTGCCCTCAAACGTAATTTTTATCTTGAAATCAGGGTTGTTATTCACTGCCGTAATCGCGCTCAAATCAACGGAAACCAAGCCAAAAGCAAGATCAACATTGAATGCGGATTGCGCCAAACCGGCCTCGGTAAAGGTCACGCCGTCGGTGCTGTACGACAAATGATTCGTGAGTTGCCCCTCGTTGGTACGTTGCACGGCGTATGCAAACTTGATGTCTTTGTAACCCGTGGTTGGAAGGTCAAAGACGAGCGAACGCCCATCGGACGGATTTCTCACACGTGCACATTTCCCGGCAGATTGGTCAAAATGCAGGTTCAAATCCGATCCGTTGCTGTTGGCATCGATGTCGCGCGGACCGCTGCCAGTATAGGTCATCGTAGGATTTGCTCCTACAATCAATGTGTTATCGGCTACGATGCTTGTGACATCCGACGGCGTGTCGAGCGTGTTGAAATGCCAATAATGGATGGCAGTTTCGCCACCGGTGGGCGACTGTTTGAAATGCGCGATTATGGATGTGGCCTGCGAAATTAAAAGCATGATGTCGGCCACTTGGGCATTGGGCGAAATCTCGGCCCCGTCCACTTCCCAACTGCTGAATTCCCATCCGGCGTTTGCTTCGGCCGACAAGTAGGTTTCGATGTCACCAAAAACTTGCGCCGTATAAGGGAAGTTGACCAACCATTCCGAGTTCATCTTGATTTTGCCGGTATTTACGGGTTCCACTTCAAAAGTCACATCAAACGGCCCGGAAACCTGGTAGCAATCCACCAAGCCGGAACTCACGGTCTCGCCGCAACGGGTCAGCAAAAAGTCGCGGGCAGCCTGTACATTGGCCTGCCATCCGGCCACGTTGCCGCCCCAACGTTGCACCTGTCGGGGTATTTCGGGCGCAATGACCGCTACGATACTGTCAAACACCGCGGTCACTTGTTCGCACGAAAAATGCGTGTTCAGCAAATCGGCATAACGCGTGACGTATTTTTGCCGCGCCACTGGGTTTTCTTCAATGAGTTTCCCGATGGTCTGTGTATGGCCTACGCCAACAGGAATGGTTTCTGCCTGGCACGGATCGGCATTGGCCGATGTGTCTTCAATGCCCGTATAATTAATGTAATGCCCGAGTACGCCGTCGGTATCCCAAAGCGCATAACGCCATTTAAGCGCGCCGCCCGACGGATCGAGTCCGCGCCACCATGACGTGTTCCAGTTCAGCCAATCGCGGTTTACCATGAAGGAATTCAGCACGAAATAGTCAATCAAACTGTCTATGTTGAGTTGGCCAACCACATAATTGTAGTTGGCTTCGTCGGCCATGTCATTATTCTGAACGAAATCGGTCAACGCCGTCCAGGCATCGAGCGCAGGTTGGTTGCCGAATTCCGCTTCGGTGCCGCCCCATGTCTTGAGGTATTGGATGTAATTGTCTGAATCCCGGTAAATGTAATCCTGCCCGTAATAGTAGTCGGTGTATTGGTTATCATCCACTTTCTCTCGAAGATCATAAATACCCCAATATTGCCCGTTGACGAAGAGTGAAACGAATCTCGCCCGACGTTCGTCCAGTTCCAGATTGGCCGTTTGCGACAACGTCTGGACGAAAACATCACGCATGTGCGCACCTCCGGTTTGGCCCGGAAAGTTGTCGCTGCCGGCTGCCTTCAGGATCAAACGCCTGAAGTTGGTGCGGTCCGAGGTCGGGAAAAATTGGTGCTGCAAACGCCGCTTGTAACCGTGGTCATCGCGCGCCACAAAATCGATCCCGCGCTGGTTGTACGCCCAGGAATCGTTGCCGTGCGCATCAAAATCGCCCATGGTTTCATCGATGAACGTTCCGTTGGTCTCGAAATATTCGAAATAACCCGTCGGTTCGAGGATGGTGCCGTTCAACAGTTGTAAAAGATTGGCATCGCCCGATACCGATACGGTTGGCAACGTTGAATTTTCGTTGATGAAATACGTATTGGTTTCGATAAAACCCGGCAGGATATCGGGTGACGAACTGAAACAACGCGCCCTGATGACGGTGGATTGCGTCACCGAAATCGGGCCCGTATATAACGTAGCGCCTGCGGTTGGCGTGGCGCCGTTGGTCGTGTAGCGGATTTGTTCATTTGCTCCTGTCGTGCTCAAGGAAACTGTTACCGCGCCCGGATAACGCCCCGGAGCGAGGCTGAAAGTAGGTTTGGTCGCGTAGTTCGCCGCACCGTTTGCATTGGGTTGCCCAGGTGTAGGCGTGGCGAATACTTTCCACTCAGACGCGCCGTCCGTCGCACGTCCGTAGGAATGGTTCGTCTGGGTCACGAACATTTCGTGTGACTCGACGATGTTCCCGCTTGGGTCGGCCAAAACGACTTCGTCACCATCGGTTTGCGTCAGGTCGAAATTGGCGTGCAGTACGGTTCCGGAAGAAATATTTCGACCCGAACAAAAAACGAATACCTTACTGTTTGGCGGCACAACACCGCTCTGGATTTGCCATTTGGTCGGGTTATTCTCATTGTTGCTCAAATAATAGCCCGCAAGGTTGAAATAGGTATCTGGGCTGGCGTTGTACAACTCGATCCAATCTTCATTGCGGTCAAACGCGTCGTTGAAGTTTCGGTTTGACGCAGAATATTCATTGATGACCAGCGGCCCGTCGCCAAATTCAATGGTTCCGTAGGTGACGGCAACCTCACGCCTGTTGACGAAATTAAACGTCGCATTACAGCCACTTCCGCCCCAATTCCTGGCAAAATGAAAAACATAGTCAACTTGCCCCGTCGATGTCACGTTGCCGATTTCACTGTTGGTGATGTTATAGGTGTAAGTTCCTTCGGTATTACCCACGCCGGCCAGTACTGCGGTTTGCCCGTTTGGCCCGGAAACATAACTGCGTTGGTCAGACATCCAGGCCACCGAGGCTTCCAGCGCCACGAAATCATAACTGATGTTCGTCGAAAACACCGTCTCGCCGGCCGGCACCGCCACTTGCAACGGCGCTTGTTGGTAACTCGGGAAAAAACACGAATCAATGACATCGGTATTGCTCACCGTGACCACGGGATCGACTGTAATCGGGAACACGCGGTCTGGCGCAGACAGCCAAGAGCCTTCAATCTGGATTTGGATCTTGTATTGGCGGTCGGTCACTTTCACCAAACGATACGTCGCCTCGTAAGGCGTTGAAAAATGGCGGTATTTTTCGCTTACCGGTTTCGCATCGGTCACGATGGGCTGCTGGAATACCATCACGGGTTGCCCATTCGCGTCGTGGATAACGATGCGGTTGGCGCCTTTTTCTTCGGACATCGAAAAACCATCCGGCAGCGCGATGGTTTCTTCGACAATCATCTGGTCAAATTGGCCCGGGAAAAATGCGGAATCGTTGATTTTATAGTCGCTTTTCACGGCTTGTGCGTAAACCGTCATGACTTTGTCGAGGTGCGGCGCGATATTGCTGAATACGATTTTGTTGCCGGTGGTCATTTCAGGCGAAGTTTTGGCCGCGGTCTTTTTGGACACTTCGGCGCCGTTTGCCATAAAAATGAAACGGCTTTTTCCCTCCATTCCTATGGTTTTATCACCGACCACAATCCTACTTCCGGACGCATCGCATTCAAAAAACGGCTCCTGCGCAGGATAGACTATTTTCCCGGCCGTACGCGTCAGGCGGTAATCAATCGTACGCCATAAACCGTCGGCGTCTTTGTAATGCAACGGCACCGAAGATTGTACCGTGGTTTTTGTCGTATTGGTGTTGAGGAATGTCCGGGAATAAGCTGTGCGGTGTTGGATGAGCTCGTAATCGACCTGATTGAGCACCGATGCGTAGTTGGTTTTACCCAATTCAGGATGCGATTGGAACTGCGCAGGAACTTGGCGGTATCGCTCGAAACGGTTGTCATCTTGTGAAAATCCCAGAAAAAAGAGCAAAAGAAGGCCACAGGTAAAAATCTTTTTCATAGCGTTTGTTTTGGTTTATTAATGCGAAGTAAATATAAAACACTGGCTTCTAATGTAATACATTTTTTTATTCGTTCGCATTTTTTTACGTGGAAAACCCAACTTCTGCTACCGGCGCGTTTACGCTTTGCCCATTCCTTTCTTGATGTCCTGTAACTCCAGCATGAGGTTGCGCAGCATGGATTGGGTTTGGTCTGGCGATTCCTGCAAAGCATCATTTTGCCCGATGTGCGCCACATATTCCCAGATTTCAAGGATTTCCGACAGCTTTATTTCGTACGGGTGGTAAATGATGTTGTCGGGCAACACCGTCAAGGAATCCGGGTTTTTCCCGCCCAGTCTTTTATAGGTGATGCCTTCGCTGGTGGTGATCAGAATATAGGTTTTGTCTTTTTTGATTTCGCCGAGGTTTTCGACATACCGGCCTACGATGAAACTGCGGTCGTCGTGCGGCGGCATCGAATCGCCACCTATCGGGAAAGCCCTGAATTTACCCGGCCCAAGGAACGGCAAGGCGATTTGTTGCAGGCTTTCGATGTACTCCGGATCCGAATAGCCCGTCAGGTAACCCGCGCGCGCCTTGTGCGGCACCACTTCAATCAGGTTGCGGCCTTTGCTATCCACTTTAATGGGCAGGACAATGCGGTTGTCCTCTAGTTTGAGCAAATCCTGAAGCTGGTATTTGCGGATGTCCACAGACAACAACAGGTCGATACTGATGTTGAAATGCCGCGAAATCTTTTTCAATATATCATACGGTGGCTCAATTTTCCCGCTTTCGTACGGCTCATACCGCGCACGCTTAATCCCAAGATTTTCAGCGGTTTGCTGTTGACTTTCTTTGCGCCCTTCACGCAAGTAACGGAGGTTGTCTGAAAAAAGCGACATGTGTTAATGTTGTAAGTTACAACAACAAATGTATGTAACTTTGCTGTATCTTACAATTAAATCCCTATAAAAGTGTTACCGGATGCAAACAAACGAGCGATAGCGCGGCAACTCCAGTCTAAAATCAACTTGATGCAAGGCTTAGGGAAACCTTCCGACGGACTGGTTCCTAAAGGTTTCGAACCTTTCAACGAAGCCTTTCCACATGGGGTTTTCCCGAAGACGGCCATCCATGAATTCATCAGTCATGAGCCGCACCAGGCCGCAGCCACCAGCGCATTCATCACCGCTTTGGCAGGTAAATTCACTAAGGAAAACGGGGTTTGTCTTTGGGTAGGAAACAGGAATGTTTATCCGCCGGGATTGAAACACTTCGGAATCAACCCCGACCGTATCGTTTTTGTCAACACATCCAAACTCAAAGATATATTATGGACAACCGAAGAAGCCTTGAAATGCGACGTGCTGTCGGCGGTGGTGGCAGATACCAAGGAACTCGGTTTTACCGAATCGCGAAGGTTATTGCTCGCCATGGAGCGTAGCGGCGTTACAGGCTTCATCCATCGCCATTCCCCAAGAACCGAAAATGCGGTGGCCTGTACGACGCGCTGGAAAATCACGCCGCTACCCAGCTTTTCCCCGGACGGTTTGCCCGGCATCGGCTACTACTGCTGGGAAGTGCAACTGCTGAAAGTAAAAAACGGGAAACCCAAGTCCTGGCGCATCCGTTGGGCTGACGACGGTTTCCAAACCTTGTACGACGCGCCTTCAAACATCCAAAATCCAGAAAAACAAGCCGGATAATGCCTCGCTATGCTTCCATATGGTTTCCTTTCCTGTTGCCCGATTATACCGTGCGGCGCAAACCGCAATACCGCGACATGCCGTTTGTGATCGCTTCCCGGCAACGCGGACGCATGGTCGTGGAATCGGCCAACCGGCTGGCGGTACAAAAAGGGATTGCGCCCCAAATGGTTGTGGCCGATTGCAAAGCGTTGTTCCCTGATTTACAGGTATTGGAAGCAGCACCCGGAAAGGCAAAAAAAATCCTGACATCGTTGGCCGAATGGTGCATCGGTTACACGCCTGTTGCTGCGGTTGATTTGCCCGATGGCCTGTTGCTCGACACCAGCGGCTGCCCACATCTTTGGGGCGGCGAAAAGCCGTATCTGGAGCATATCAAGTCCCGGCTCAACAGCTACGGCTACAGCGTCCAGTTGGGCATGGCCGACACCATTGGCACGGCTTGGGCAGCGGCGCGTTTCGGCCCGTCGCCGGTAGTGGTCAAGCCAAACCGCCAATACGACTTCATGAAACGCTTGCCTGCAGCGGCTTTGCGGCTCGATGAGGTGCTGCTGGACCGGTTGAAGAAATTGGGTTTGACCCACGTCGGGAGTTTCATCGATATGCCGCCCGCCAGTTTGCGAAGACGGTTTGGGACGTTGTTGCCCCAACGCATCCGCCAAGCATTAGGACAGGAAATCGAGCCCATGTGCCCGATAAAACCTGTTGCGCCTTACCGCGAACAATTGTGCTGTATGGAACACATCGTTACGGCCACCGGTATACGGATTGCCCTGCAACAATTATTTGAAAACCTTTGCCTGCGGATGAAAGCCGAAGGCGTCGGGTTACGACAAGCCGTCTTCAAGGCGTTCCGGGTAGACGGACAAGTACAACAAATCGAGATCGGCACTGGGCAGCCATCGCAAAATATAGGACACCTCCTTAAACTTTTCGAGCACAAAATCGGGCAATTCCAACCCGACCTAGGCTTTGAGATGTTTGTGCTGGAAGCGCCCAAAGTGGAAAGCGTAGCCCACGAACAAGCCGCGATCTGGGATGCTTCGGGGCAAAACAACAGAAAAATCGCCGAATTGCTGGATCGTATCGTGGCACGCATCGGGCAGGTGAACATCAGGCGTTACCTTCCGGCCGAACACTATTGGCCCGAACGGTCGGCCAAACCGGCCACGCCCTTGTGGGAAAAACCTACAGCAAAATGGCGCGAGGACTGGCCGCGCCCTGTGCATTTGTTAGCCAAACCCGAAGCCATTGAAGTCAGTGCGGCCTTGCCGGATTATCCGCCGATGGTATTTCGGTATAAAGGCGACGTGCACCACATCGTCAAGTCCGACGGGCCGGAACGCATCGAACAGGAATGGTGGATTTCCGACGGATTTTATCGCGATTACTACGGCGTGGAAGACGAAAACGGCGCGCGTTACTGGCTTTTCCGCTCCGGCCCATACCAACCGGGTGCGCCACAATGGTTCATCCACGGATTTTTTGCCTGATGTACACCGAATTACAAGTCACCAGCAACTTCAGCTTCCTGCGCGGCGGCTCGCACCCCGAAGAAATCGTGGCGCAGGCGGCATTGTTAGGTTATCCGCATATCGCCATTACCGACTATAACACCTTGGCGGGTATCGTCCGGGCCCACGTCGCGGCGAAGAAGGCTGGCATCCGTTTAATCGTGGGCTGTCGGCTGGAACTGTGCGACGGGCCACCGCTGCTCGCCTATCCAACCGATAAGCAAGGATATGCCAACTTGTCCGGGTTGCTGTCCGTCGGAAACCTGCGTGCCGAGAAAGGCCAATGCCTATTGTATAAAAGTGATGTTTTCGCTTCGGCGCACAGCGTTCGGTTCATCGCGCTGGCACCGTTGTCGCTGAACACGGATTTCGATTTCGATCAGGAATTTAAATCAACCTTACGTGAATACAAAGAGCGACTGGGCCTGTCGCTTCATCTGGGTATAAACCGTTCGTATCAGGCCAACGACCACAAACGGATGCATCGGCTCCGGCAGCTTTCGGAATCGTTGGAAATCCCGCTCGTGGCCACAAACGATGTTTATTACCACGCGCCGGAGCGCCGGGCACTACAGGATGTGCTCACCTGTATACGTGAAAAATGCAACATCCACACGGCCGGTTTCAAATTGCACCAAAATGCCGAACGCCATCTCAAACCTATGGATGAAATGCAGCGGTTATTCCGGCAATACCCGGATGCTTTGTCGGCCACACAAACATTTGCCGCCGCCTGCCAATTTTCGCTCGACAGCCTGGAATATGTCTATCCCGAAGAATTGACCTCGGAAAATCGTACGCCCCAGGAAGAACTTGAATTGCTTACGTGGGAAGGCGCAAGGGAAAAATTTACCGCTGAAGGTTTTGAAAAGGTAAGAGATACGATTGATTACGAGCTGGAATTCATCAAACGGAAAAATTACGCTTCCTACTTTTTGACCGTCCACGATTTCGTGCGGTTTGCCCGAAGCCGGGACATTTTGTGTCAAGGACGTGGCTCGGCGGCGAATTCGGTGGTGTGCTATTGTCTGGGAATTACTTCGGTTGACCCGTCGCGATTCAAGGTGCTTTTTGCCAGGTTCATGTCCGACGCGCGCGACGAACCGCCCGATATCGATGTAGATTTCGAACACGAACGACGGGAGGAAGTCATCCAATACATCTATGAAAAATATGGTCGGGACCGGGCTGCCATCGTGGCTACCGTGACGCAAGTCCATTGGAAAGGCGCGATCCGCGATGTGGCGAAAGCCATGGGGTTGTCTGCTGATGCCGTGGACCGTTTGGCGGCGTCAGTTTGGGAATTCCGCGATGAGTTGGACGATGGCCGCGTCACTTCCGAAGGTTTTGACCTCAGCGATCCGCATCTGATGAAAGTATTGCAACTCACACGGGAATATGTAGGTTTCCCACGACAACTGGGGCAACATACCGGTGGTTTCATCATTACCCAAGGAAAATTGTCGGACTTATGCCCGATACTGAATGCGCGTATGGACGGCCGTACCAATATGGAATGGAACAAAGACGACATCGAGGCGCTGGGCTTTCTGAAGGTCGATGTGTTGGCGCTCGGGATGCTGACCTGTATACGCAAGGCGTTCGATTTGGCCAAAGTCCATTACGGATTGCATCTGACCTTGGCCAACATCCCGCAGGAAGACAAAGCGGTGTACGATATGGTGAGCGCCGCTGATACACTTGGTGTTTTCCAGATTGAAAGCCGTGCCCAGATGTCCATGCTGCCGAGATTGAGGCCGAAATGCTTCTATGATTTGGTGATCGAGGTAGCCATTGTGCGGCCCGGCCCCATCCAGGGCGACATGGTGCATCCGTATTTGCGACGCCGCGACGGGATCGATCCGGTGGAATTTCCGTCGGAAGAACTCAAAGAAATCCTGGGCCGGACGTTGGGCGTGCCGTTGTTCCAGGAACAAGCCATGGAAATCGCGATTGTCGCCGCAGGTTTTACGCCAGCTGAAGCCGATGGTTTGCGCCGGAGCATGGCCACGTTCAAAGCCAAAGGAAAAGTCAGCGATTGGGAACGAAAACTCGTGGACGGCATGGTGCAGAAAGGCTATGAGGAACATTTCGCCAAGCGTGTATTCCGGCAACTGGAAGGTTTCGGGTCTTATGGTTTCCCCGAAAGTCACGCCGCCAGCTTTGCCCTATTGGTCTATGTGTCGTCCTGGATCAAGTGCTACTATCCCGACGTATTTGCCACGGCCTTGCTCAACAGCATGCCCATGGGTTTTTACCAGCCTGCCCAGATCGTCATCGATGCGCGCAGACATGGCGTAAACGTGCGTCCAGTAGACATCAACCATTCTTTTTGGGATAATGTCCTGGAAGAAAAGTCAGGAAATTACCACGCGCTCCGGCTGGGTTTCAGGCAAGTCAAAGGATTGCAGGCCGAAGACATTGGTTTATTGGTTTCGGCAAGAAAGGGAACTTTTACTTCCATCAATGAATTGGTCGATGCGGGTGTTGCCATGTCAGCGCTGGAAAAACTGGCCAATGCCGATGCATTCCGCTCCATCGGGTTAGACCGTCGGCGGGCGCTGTGGGAAGTATCGGCGTTGTCTGACAATCCTATCGGGTTGTTTGAAGGACAGCCGTCTGCGAGCGTGCATGAACCGCAATTGTCGCTGCCTTTTTTGACCGATGCCGCTCATGTCGTGGAAGACTACGCCACAACAGGTTTGTCTGTAAAGGCACATCCGGTCCATTTCCTGCGTCCGGAACTGGATCGGTTGCGCATGACACCAACCGGTGATTTGCCGCGTCTTAAGAATGGCGATCCTGTAAAAGTCGCCGGGCTGATTACCGTCAGGCAGCGGCCGGGAACAGCCAAAGGCGTGCTCTTCATCACCATCGAGGATGAAACCGGGTTCGCGAATCTGGTGGTTTGGGAAAAAGTATTTGAGAAACACCGCCGGGACATCATTCAGGCGCGGCTGCTCATGGTGGAAGGCAAACTTCAGGTTGAACGGGAAGTCATCCATGTGGTGGCACACCAATGCCATAACATTTCCCATCTGCTACGCGGGTTGAATGACACCGTGTGTGCAGATTCGGCGATGGGTACTTTCGCACGAGGCGACGAAAAGAGCGACTTGGAAAATGTATTTTACAAAGGACGGAATTTTCGATAGCCATTATAGAAAAGCTACTTTTAGCCATTTTGTTTAACTTTTATTAAAATTAGTTAAACATTTTAATTTTTATCGCTACTTTTAGCCGTAGAAATTATACCATGAACAAGCCATTCACTGCTTTTCAGGACATTTTGGCCGCCGTTAATGCTTTTGACGAAAAGGCTTACGCCGAAACACGGAATTTCGCGGATGGCGCGGTTTCCCGATTGTCGCCATACATTTCGCGCGGATGCATTTCCACGCGATTCGTCTTTGAGACCATCGTCGCCAAAAATCCCGGGGCGGCAAAAGGGAAATTCATTCAGGAACTGTTGTGGCGGGACTATTTCCAAAGGTTATTGCAGGACAAGCCCGATTTGTGCGACAAACCTGTACGGCCCGAAGACTGGATATCTTCACGCAACGGAATCCCGATTGCCGTACTCAACGCCGCATCGGGGATTTCGGCCATCGACCAAGCCATTGAATCGCTGTACGAAACCGGATACATGCACAACCATTTCCGGATGTATGTCGCGGCGCTGTGTTGCAATATCGCAAAATGTGGGTTTCAAATCCCCGCGCGGTGGATGTATTATCATTTACTGGATGCAGACATTGCGAGCAACTATGCGAGTTGGCAATGGGTAGCCGGCCATCTCACCGGGAAAAACTACATTGCCAATCAGGAAAACATAAACCATTACAGCCGAAGCGTACAGCACCGGACGTTCCTGGACACGACTTATGAAAAGTTGGGCCAACTTCCCGTTCCGGAAATACTCAAGGAACACACCGCGCCCATCCTAGAAACCTTGCTTCCCGAGACGCCATTACCCAAACTAAGCGGCAAACCCGTATTGCTTTACACGTTTTACAACCTCGATCCATTGTGGCATAGGGACGACGATTGTCACCGCTTACTCATTCTGGAACCGTCGCATTTCAGGCGTTTCCCGGTGAGCGAAAAAGTAATGGAATTCACCTTAAAACTCGCCACGAACATTCCAAACCTCATCATTTATTGCGGCGCATTCTCCCAGCTGAAAGCGGCGTATCCGAATCACCTTTTCATCTCCAAAGAGCATCCCTTACTGGTTTTTACCGATGCCGAAACCGAACCGCGCGACTGGATTGTTCCCGAAGTCACGGGCTTTTTCCCATCGTTTTCAAAATACTATCAAAAATGCCTGAAATACCTATGAGTACAAAAACTTACCTCATTGCCGGCGCCGGCAGCGGCATCGGAAAATCCCTCGCCCAGAAATTGTTGCATGATGGCCACAAAGTCGTCGCAATTGGTCGTAACGCGGAACATGTTGGGCCGGAAATGACCTTTCTCCGACATGATTTCCTGGACGATGCGCCACTACCCGATTGGAGCGAAACCCTCGACGGACTGGTGTATTGCCCCGGAACCATTACGCTAAAACCGCTAAATGCGCTCAAACGAAAAGACATCTTGGACGATTTCAGTGTCAGTGTTTTGGGCGGATTGGCGATGGTACAGAAATACCTGCCAAACCTGCGCAGCGCCGAAGATCCTAACATTGTGTTTTTCAGTTCCGTGGCGGCCCAAACCGGTATGCCGTTCCATACGAGCGTCGGCATCGTGAAATCTGGTGTGGAAGGTTTGACCAAATCCCTGTCGGCTGAACTTGCACCGACAATACGGGTAAACTGCGTCGCGCCATCGCTCACCGATACGCCATTGGCGGGTATGCTACTGAATTCAGATGCGAAAAGACAGGCCAACGCAGACCGGCATCCGCTCAAGCGCATCGGCACGCCGGAAGACATTGCCGCAATCGCCAAATTCCTGCTCACCGAAGCACATTGGATGACAGGACAAATCATTGGCATCAATGGTGGCATGGGCAGCGTCATGAAGTGATGAAAGGCGTAAAAAAGCAACACCTGCCGCAAAAAATCTGTGCGCGGTGCCAACGTCCGTTCACGTGGCGGAAGAAATGGGAGAAGGTTTGGGAAGCGGTGAAATTCTGCAGCGACAAATGCCGGAAGAGCAATTGACGATTTCTAGCCTTCATTTTGCGTTTCATTAGCAAAGACTTAACAGCCGATTCACAGTCTGTTCCTTAACTTTATGGGAAACCAAACCCAAATTGAGATGGAAGCGCAAGAAATTGTACAGAAACTCAAAGCCACGCCCTATAAGTTCACTTTGGCGAGCCGCATCAGGGACGAGGTCAAAAAACTCAATGACGATGAAAGTGACTTCCTGTTGCTGGAACTTAGGCGCGAACTGCACAAGTCCGAAAATGCCACCATCAAACGGCCATTGCAGGAAATACTTCGTTAAGACAAACCGGGACAACTTCCCGGTTTTTTTTGAGCCGAAAGAACACTATGCTTCTGTAATCACGGCTGCTTTTTCGCCTTCTTCTCCTGTTTCTTAAAATACCCGCGCAACAAAAAATTGTGTTTCAAGGCTTCCAAATCCTGCTGGAGCAAAATGGCCGCCTTGTTGATGTTGGTCATCATCGAGTCGATTTGGCGCGCCGATTTCGGGTCTTTCGTCAGATAGTTAACGGCACTCTCGCCGTCTTTAATCTCAGCCACGGCGGCATCCAACTTCCCGAGCGTCTGGTTCACCGCGCGGCTCGATTGTTCCAGGTTGGCCACGGTGCGTTTGAGTTGCCCGGCCACAGCGGTATCTTTCAGCACGCCAATGGCATTGTCTTTTCTATCGAGCGAAGCCAATAACTTGTTGACTTGCGCCATGGACGCGGCCGTTTCCTGACTGCTGATCTTGAGGTACCGCACGGTTTCCTTGATGTCGGCGGCCAGTTGTTGGTCATTGAGCAATACCCCTACGCTGCCCTGACCTTGCGTAATCTGGTTGGTGATCTTGAGCAAATCTCGCGTCAATAAGGCGGCGTTTTCGTTCGTGACGCTTAAGGTCTTGAGCATGTCGTCGGTACGGACACGGCTGTAAGAAGCAATGGTAGCACCTTCTTGCAAAGAAGGTTTGCGCCCGCGCCCGGGAATGATGTTGACGATCATGCTGCCTACCAATCCGTCGGAATTGATCGTGGCCACGGCATCGGTCTTGATGCGCGGTAAAATCTTACGGTCTATCGCCATTTCGACCTTGATGGCCGAATCATTCACCATTTCGATATGCCGCACCGTCCCGATGTCGATACCCGAATAGCGCACGTTATTGCCCGGTTGCAGGCCGTTGACATCGTTGAAAATCGCATTCAGTTCAGCCGTCCGTCCAAAAAGATCCTGCTTGTTTCCGATAAAATAAATGGCCGCCACGAAAACCAACGTGCCGAGTACCGTGAAAAGGCCAAGCCTGAATTTCTGTGAAGCGGTTTCTTTCATGTCATTTAAAAAAGGCTTGAATTTTTGGATCTTCGGACGCAGACAACTCAGTAAACGTGCCTTCGGCGTAGTTAACGCCGTCGATGAGCAAGATCATGCGGTCGGCAATGACGCGTGCACAATCTACATCATGGGTGATGATGATGGACGAAGTTCGGTATTTTTCCTGGACCGACTCGATCAGGCCGATGATTTCTTTCGCGGTGATCGGATCGAGGCCGGTCGTCGGTTCGTCGTACAGGATGATCTTAGGCTGCAGAATGAGCGTCCGGGCCAGCGCCACGCGCCGTTTCATACCACCGGAAAGTTCTTCGGGCATCAAGTCGATGACATCGGGCAAACCTACATTTTCCAAGGCTTCCATGACCAAGGGTGTCGTATCTTTCGCATCGCGGAACTTCTCGCGGTGGCGGCGCAACGGAAATTCGAGGTTTTCCCGAACCGACATCGAATCATACAAAGCGCTGCCTTGAAACAGGAAGCCAATATCGGTGCGCAAGGCGTCGAGTGCGTCGTGTTCGAGCTTGGAAACTTCTTTCCCCATGACGGTAATCGTCCCGGCGTCGTAATCTTCGAGCCCGACGATGCATTTGATCATCACCGATTTACCCGAACCCGATTTGCCCATGACCACCAGGTTTTCGCCCTCGTACAAGGTGAGGTTAAACCCATCGAGTACGGTGTGCGAGCCATAGCTTTTGCACAGTTTCCTGATGTCGATGACCGGTGGAGGCAACTTATTCATGGTAAATGATATTGGCCGCCAGTACGGCGATGAAATCGATGAAGAACAGCAGCATTGAGGTAACCACGACGGCAGAATTGGCCGCGACGCCGACGCCGGCCGTACCTTTTTTGCAGAAATATCCTTTGAATGTCCCGACCAACCCGATGGCAAAGCCGAAGAAAAACGTCTTGATCGTGGCAGGCAAAATATCACTGAACTTGAGCGCCTCGAACACTTCGTTGAAATACAGCACCAGCGAGACATTGCCCTTTACATGTTCCACCAGGAAAGAACTGTAAATGGCTATGGCGTCTCCGATGATCACCAGCAGCGGCAGCATAAACGTACACGCCACGATCCGGGTCACCACAAGGTACCGGAACGGATTCGTACCCGAGACTTCCATGGCATCGATCTGTTCGCTCACGCGCATCGACCCGATTTCGGCGCTGATGCCCGATGACACCCGGCCGGCACAAATGAGCGCCGTGATGATCGGTCCGATTTCGCGCACAATGGAAATGCTCACCATAGATGACATCCACGAAACAGCACCGAATTCTTCAAGCGTAGGCCGCGATTGCAAGGTTAAAACCATTCCGATGATAAAGGCCGTGACCGCGACCAATCCCAAAGACCGGTTGCCGATATAAAAACATTGGCGGCGCAATTCCTTGAATTCATAAGGCTGTTTGAATACTTCGGCGAAGAAACGACGCGCAAAATACACCAGTTCGCCCAATTCAATCAAAAAATTGCGGATCAGGCCGAAAACGGATTCCTGTCTGCGGAGTGCCGAAACTTTGGCCTGCGGTTTATGTTGGGTTGTTGGCATCGGTACAAAACTCCGGCATCGCGGGCGGAAACAAAATGACACGCATCATAAGCCACAAAACGACGCAATGACCGAGGTTTTGCATGGGCAAGCTTCGCGACTAGTTCTTGACCTTCTCCAATCTCGAGGCATCGAGTACGGTGATGGCGCTGCCTTTTTTCCCGATGATGCCCTCGTCTTTCAGGTCAGACAGGGTGCGGCTGACAGTTTCGGGTGCGGTTCCCGACAGCGCGGCGAGATCAACTCGGCTGATGCTCACCGAACCTTTTCCCTTGTCTTGACGGTACAGCCGTAGGATGCTTTCGGCGATGCGCTTCCTGACCGAATGATAGGCCAATTGCATGAGTTGTTCCTCTTGGCTGCGCACTTGGCTGCTCAGGATTTTGATGAATTTGCCGGCTACATCGGGGTAGCGGTTGATGAAATCCTCGAACTGTTCCCGCGGGAAATGCACCAGATGGCTTTCTTCGGCGGCCACGGCGGTGTCCACATAATTGCCGTCTGAAAACAGTGTATTGGTCGCCAGGAATTGCTCGGCTTCAAAAATACCGGTCATGAGTTCGCGGCCGTCTTCGGCCATTTTGGTGGTTTTGACGCGGCCGTCGAGCACGAGCCAAATCCCGCCCGCGCGGTCGCCTTCGAAGTAAATTTCCTGATTTTTCTTGAACGTCCTGACTTTTCGTTCCTCGAGCGCGGCTTTCAATTCCTTCAAGCCTTCTTTCTGGGCAACAAGGGCCGAGAGTTGCCCGACATTCTTGCTATAGAACTCCACTTGCGACTGCTTTTTCCTGAGCCGCGTTTCGATGGCGTTGAGCAATTCGGTGTCGTCAAACGGTTTGGTAAGGTAATCGTCGGCGCCGAGTTCCATGCCTTTGCGGATGTCGGCACGTTCGGTCTTGGCCGTCATGAAAATAAATGGAATCGCTTTGGTAACCGCGTTCTTCTGCAGCAAATGGAACACGCCGTATCCATCGAGGTCGCGCATCATGATGTCGCACAGGATGACATCTGGTGTTTCCCGGATGGCCAGTTCCGTACCAGTTTTCCCGTTGTCCGACTCAAAAACCTTGTAGCCGCCCAGTGTCAGTATTTCCTTGACGTTTTCGCGGATGTCGTCATTGTCTTCGATGACCAAGATTTTGTTCATGAGGGATTTCCGGGTTGGCTTGCAGAACCAAAAATACAGAATCGCCGCCAACGGAAAACAAAAAAATGCGCGAAATCACTTTTGTCGGTGCGTAATGTCACATTTCCGCAACGGCTTTTCCTTGAAATTTGACGAACCATCCGAAAATCGTTGCCTATGAACCCAGACTTTGATGCCTTGATACAGTCCGAAATTCCTATCGTAGTTGACTTCCGCAAAACCGATTGCGAACCGTGCTCGCTCCTTGATCCGGTCCTTGAACAAGTGAAGCACACACTAGAGAAACGGATTGAAGTGGTTCGCGTGGATGCCGATGCCAATCCTGAACTGGCACACCAATACCGCATCAGCTATTTCCCATCGCTGCTTTTGTTCCAGGAAGGACGGCTGTTGTGGCGGCAGACCGGACTGATGGGCAAGGACGAAATCATCGCCCGAATCCTGGAGCACATTTCCTGATTTTCAGGAATTTAACTTAAGGCGACCAACTTCTTCGTATCTTTAACGAAACACATCGGTTTTATGCCTGCCCTTGCCAATACCAAACGAACCCTGCTTTTGTTGTTGCTGGTTTTTTCCGCCGGACAGATTGTCTTGCACCATACCACCGCGCTTGACATCAACAGTACGCCAATTTTTTTCCTGCTGGTATTCCTGGCCGTGTCGTCGATGCTGTTGCTGGTAGGCCAATACCTACTTGGCGGATTGAGCAAGGCCGTGGTTTTGCTGATTTATCTTTCGGTATTCGGCGGCTGTTTTGCCGTGGCCGTCATCACTTGGAAAGGCGTCTGGAAAACCCAGACGATACTGTATCGGAACAACGAAAACCCATCGGAAACCATCGAATACCGCATGCGTACGAAGCGATACAGTTTTGATTTTGAGCGGCAGATTGTGCAGCGCAAAAGCATCCTGCCCTATCTGGATTTGATTGCGCCCGCAGACACGGCGCAGATCGACAAAACCAAATGGCGGTTTGAAAACGTGAAAGTGAACGAAATGGGTTTTTCGGGCGAATACATCGATCTTCCAGAATAAAAATATGAAAGTCATCAAAAATTCAGGCGAAGTCGTGGCCTTCAACCCAGACAAGTTGCGCCATTCACTGTTGAAATCGGGCGCGTCCGAACCAGATGCCACCGATATTATCGGCGTGATCCGTTCGCGATTGTACGATGGCATCCCGACGAAACACATCTACAAAATGGCCGGAAAAATGCTCCGGAAACTTTCCGCTTCGCATGCCGCGCGTTACAACCTCAAGGCGGGAATCAGGCAACTCGGGCCGGCGGGGTTTTTCTTCGAACAATTCGTGGCACTGGTTTTCGAGGCCGAAGGTTATCAAACCCGGAAAAACCTCACGCTCAGCGGACGTTGCGTGAACCACGAAGTTGATGTGGTCATCCGGAACGAAGACCTGACGATGGTGGAGTGCAAATTCCACGGCAATCAGAACACAGTTTCAGACGTGAAAGTGCCGATGTACATTCTGTCGCGGTTCAACGACCTGAAAAACAACACACATGATATTTTTACTTCAACCGATATCCTATCCAAATGCCTCATCGTGACCAACAACCGGTTCACGGCCGACGCGATTAAATTTGCTTCCTGTAGCGGGTTGCAACTCCTCGGCTGGGACTATCCCACCACTGAAGGATTGAAAAACAAAGTCGATGGCAAAAGGCTGTATCCCGTAACCTGTTTAACGACGCTGACCATGCTGGAAAAAGAAAAGCTATTGATCCTGGGCGTCATCCTGGTAACCCAGTTGATCGCGCAACCGGAAACCTTGGCGCAGGTGGCGATCGGCGAAGCCAGACACAAAAAAATACTCCACGAAGCCGCCGGGCTTTGCAATCTTTTCTCGACATGAACATACAATTTTTGGGTGGCACCGGCACTGTGACCGGATCGAAGACTTTGATAGAAACCGGCGGCATCCGGATATTGGTGGATTGCGGCCTGTTCCAAGGCTTGAAAACACTGCGGGAACTGAATTGGGAACCGCTTCCTATTTTACCGTCATCCATTGATTTCGTGTTGCTTACCCACGGTCATCTCGACCATTGCGGCTGGTTGCCCCGATTGGTGGCGCAAGGCTTTTCTGGGAAGATTTTCTGCACGTCGCCCACCAAGGAAATTGCACGATTGGTCTTGATGGACAGCGCAAAAATACAGGAAGAAGAGGCCGAAATGGCCAACCGCGGCGGCTATTCAAAACACGTTGTCCCGGAACCGTTGTACACCGTCAAGCAAGCCGAACAGACGATGCCGTTTTTCCGAACGATCAAATTAAACGAGCCTGTCCTGCTCGACGCCGAAATCACCGCCAAGTTCAGCAACGCCGGACACATCATCGGGGCGTGCAGCATCGCATTGGAAGCCGAGGGAAAAACGCTGGTCTTCTCGGGCGACATCGGGCGTGAAAATGATGTCTTGATGTACGCGCCGGCCAAACCGCAAAAAGCCGATTTTGTCTTCCTGGAAAGCACATACGGCAACCGTTTGCATCCGGCCGACGATGCGTTGCTGGAATTGGAAACTTACATTAATAATACTATCGCAAAAGGCGGCACGGTCATCATTCCCGGCTTTGCGGTGGAACGCGCCCAGACCATCGTTTACCTGCTGTGGCAACTGAAAAAACAAGGCCGCATCCCTGACGTGCCATACATTTTGGATTCGCCGATGGGCATTAGTGTATTCGATATTTTCGCCGACAACCCGAAATGGCACAAATGGCGGCGCGAAGACTGCGAGGCCATTGCGAGAACATTTCAAATGGTGTCAGACTATCAGGAGACAATCGACATAATTTTCGATGATGCGCCCAAAGTCATCATTGCGGCCAGCGGCATGCTTACCGGCGGACGCGTATTGGCTTACCTCGAGCATTACATCGGCAAACCTGAAACAACCGTCATTCTTTCCGGCTACCAGGCCGAAGGCACGCGCGGCCGTAAATTGCTGGAAGGCGCAAACGAAATCAAGATCCGCGGGAAATACTACCCGGTAAGATGCAACATTCTTGAAATCAGAAGTCTGTCTGCGCACGCCGACCAGAAAGGTTTATTGGACTGGCTGTCTGATATGCAACGAAAACCGCAGAAAGTTTTTCTTGTGCATGGCGAGAATGAAGCGGCCGATGAACTCCGGCTGAAAATCACCGAACGCTATGGGTTTGATTGCCACGTGCCGATGCTGGGCAGCCGATTGGAATTGTAATCAGGCGTCGATCTGAAAGAGCATCAGCGTGCCGATCAACAAAATCAAGACAAGTGAAAAGCGCCTGAAATAGTGCTGCGGCATCCGTTCCAGGATTTTCTTCCCGATGTACGAACCCACAATCGCCACGGCCAAAAGGAACGGTACATACACCCATTCTTCTTTTTTGATATATCCGTTTTGGTAATAAACGACGGTCCGCGTGGTGTCTATCAGCAAATCGATGAAAGCCGAAGTAGCCACGAACACACTTTTCTCCAGGTTGAACGAAGCCATCGTCAAACCCCGGATGGCACCGCCCGTACCGAGCAACCCCGCTGAAAACCCGGAAAAAATACCGCCCGCAGCCGCATTGGTCTTGTTGGGCTGGATGACGATGTTTTTGCGGATAAGGAAAAACAAACTGAACGCGATCAGGAAAATAGCCAGGACAATCTTGAGCGCGCCGGTGTCTATGTATTGCGTGAGCCAACCGCCGAGAATGACGAAGATGACGGAAGGCACGCCGATATAGACGATCAGTTTCCGGTCTAGGCCTTTGCGGAAGAGCGCCAGTTTGCTGGCGTTACTCGCCACATGCAACAACGCGGTCAAGCCGAGTACGGAATGGAAATCCAGGTAAAAACCGGCCATCGGGACAAAGAACACCGACGACCCGAACCCGCCGATGGTACCGACGACTTCGGCCAACAGCGCCATCAGGAGAAAACCGATGCTGATGTCCAGGGAAGAAAACATGCGTAAAAGTAGCGATAATCAAGTAGGTTTCGACACAATCTTCCGGCAGGTGACAGATGTCATACTTCCGCCCGGAACGCGGCTATACCTTTGTAGCAGTCAAAACCAAAAGCCATGAAAAAAATCCTCTTCCCAACCGATTTCTCGAAAGCCGCCAACCACGCTTTCCTGTATGCATTGCATCTGGCCGACAGGTTCAACGCGGAAATCATCACCTTGCACGTGTATCCGTTTGCCCTGACCACTTTGGGCGAATACTACACGACCGTACTGGAAAACTATGATATCCAAGACCTCAACGAATTCGAGAACTACAAAAGCCACGTACCGAAATGGCACCGCATCGCCGAAGAACACCATTATGGACATGTGCCGATCTCGCACGTCTTGGAAAGCGGCGACACCGTAGAAACAATTTTAGAAGTGGCGCAAAGCAACCAAGTGGACTGTATTGTCATGGGTACGAACGGCGCACACGGCATCACGGAAATTTTCTTTGGTTCGGTCACCGAAAAAGTCATGAACCGCGCGCATTGTATGGTTATGGCGGTGCCTTCGTCCAACAGGCATGGCCACATCTCTAGGATTTTATTCTTGACCGAGTTCGAAGAACAACACAAAACAGCCCTTCGCCAACTCATCGGGTTTGCAAAGACTGTTGAAGCCCACATCGACGTGCTTCAGGTGAAATTGGCTTTCGGACATGCCGACGAGGAAAAACTTTTGGCATGGAAAGCCGAATTCCACTCGGGAAACATCACCTTCTCGGTCCTGAACAATGCCGGCACCGAGAAAGCCATCATGGATTACATGAAGCTGCACCATATTTCGATGGTGGCCATGACCGTGAAACACAAAGGTTTGCTCGAGCGGTTATTCCTGCAGAGCATGGCCAGCAAAATGGCGTTCCACTCGGAAATCCCGGTACTGGCGCTCAAATATGAAAACCCAGATTTATGACCAGATACACCACGGCTGAAGAAGCCGTAAAGACCATCAGCTCCAACGCAAGGATTTATGTACAGGCCGCAGCCGCTACGCCATCGGTTTTAACCAACGCGTTAGCCCAACGTGCGCCGGAACTCCAAAATGTGGAATTGTGCCATTTGCACACCGAAGGCCGCGCCGCGTATGCCGATCCGGCGCTTTCGGAAGCCTTCCACACCAACTCTTTTTTCATCGGCAAGAATGTACGCCACACGCTGGCCGCCGGGAACGGTTCCTATACGCCGGTTTTCCTGAGCGAGTTGCCGCACCTGTTGCGCAAGAACGTGTTGCCGCTCGATGCGGTGTTCATTCATGTGTCGCCGCCCGATTCGCACGGCTATTGTTCGTTGGGCACGTCGGTGGAAGCTACGCGCGCGGCCATCGAGAACGCCAAAACCGTCATCGCGCAAGTGAACCCGCAGATGCCTCGCACGTTTGGCGACAGCATCATCCACAGTTCACAGATCGATTTTATGGTGGAAGTGGACCAGCCGTTGTTCGGTCATGAACCAGCGCCAATCAGTGCAGTCGAAGCCGCCATCGGGAAACATGTGGCCTCACTCATCGACGACCGGAGCACGCTTCAGATGGGCATCGGTTCCATACCCAATGCGGCGCTCGACAATTTGCGCCACCATAAAGATTTAGGATTGCATACCGAAATGTTCTCGGACGGCGTCATTGACCTCATTGAAAGCGGCGTCATCAATTGCAGTTACAAAAAATCGGTGAAAGGCCGCGCGCTGGCGACTTTCCTGATGGGCTCGCAACGCTTGTATGATTTCGTGAACGACAACCCGTTCATCGAAATGCGGGAATCTTCCTTTGTGAACGACACGGCCGTCATCCGCAAACAGCCCAAAATGGTCGCGATCAATTCGGCCATCGAGGTGGATTTGACCGGACAGGTGTGCGCAGATTCCATCGGTTCCAAAATGTATTCTGGCGTGGGCGGGCAAATGGACTTCATCCGCGGCGCGTCATTGTCTGAAGGCGGAAAAGCCATCATCGCGTTGCCGTCGGTCACCAAGAAAGGCGAAAGCCGCATCGTGCCGTTCCTCAAACAGGGCGCAGGCGTGGTGACCACGCGATCTCATGTCCACTACATCATCACCGAATACGGCATTGCCGACCTGTACGGAAAAACCCTGAAACAACGGGCTGCGGCGCTGATCGACATCGCGCATCCGGACCATCAGGAGCACATCGCACGTGCATATCACGAACTCCTGGGGCAACCGGCATTTTGTGGCGCATAAATTCGGCTTGTGTGACATATGTCATACACCAGCCTACCGGATATGCGGAATTTAGCACCGGTAAAATGAGCAAAAAATGGCACACCCCAATTGTTATCACTGCGGACAACCTGCCACGGATAACAACCGGATCATCTTCGATAGCAAGGCTTTTTGCTGCACCGGATGCAAGACGGTTTACGAAATCTTCACGGCCAACGGCCTGACCGATTATTACAGTCTCGGGCAATTTCCGGGCGCGACACCGGTTTCGGCCGGAAAATACGATTTCCTCGACAATGTGGAAATTGCCGATAAACTCCTGGAATTCCGGGAAGGCACCACCAACATCGTGACACTGCACGTGCCGCACATCCACTGCAGTTCGTGTATCTGGATTCTCGAAAACCTGCACCGGCTGGACAAAGGCATCGTTTCTTCCCGTGCGAATTTCCAGCGGAAAACCGTCCGGATCACGTTCAATGAGGAAACAAATCTACATCAAGTGGTGGACCTTTTGTGCCGCATCGGATATGAGCCGAACATTACCCTGAGCGATTACGAAACCACGAAAAAACACGCCGACCGTTCGCTGATGATCAAGCTCGCGGTGGCGTTTTTTTGTTTCGGCAACATCATGCTCTTGTCGTTCCCCGAGTATTTTGAGGTCAGCGAATTCTGGCTAGATCAATACAAAGGCTTCTTCCGCACGCTGATTTTCGTATTGGCCTTACCGACGTTCCTGTATTCGGCCAGCGGTTACTATACGGCGGCCTGGAAAAGCCTGCGCAACGGCTTCTTGAGCATTGAAGTCCCGATTGCGCTTGGCATCGTGATTTTTTTCATCCGCAGCGCAACCGATATGTTCTTCAACCACGGCCCGGGATTTTTCGATTCGATGGCCGGACTGATCTTCTTCATGTTGCTGGGCAAAATGTTCCAGGCCAAGACCTACGACTTTTTGAATTTCGAACGCGATTACAAATCATATTTTCCGGTAGCGGTGACCTGCCTCTCGCCCGACGGCAGCGAAACCAACCTGCCGATCCACGAAGTCAAACAAGGCCAACGTTTGCTGGTGCGCAACCAGGAGTTGATCCCATGCGACGGCGTACTCATTTCGGGCGATGCCAATATCGACTACAGTTTCGTGACCGGCGAAGCGATTCCGGTGGCAAAATCCAAGGGCGAAACACTTTTCGCAGGCGGACGCCAAACCGGAAGCAGCATCGAAATCGAGGCGTTGCGGTCTGTTTCGCAAAGTTACCTGACGCAATTGTGGGAACACGAAGCGTTCAAGAAAGACGCGCATTTGAAACTGAAATCGATTACCGATAAAGTAAGCCGTTATTTTACACCGGTCCTGTTACTGCTGGCATTTTCGGGACTGACGTACTGGCTGTTCTTCGACATGAAAACCGCGTTCGACGTATTTACGGCCGTGCTCATCGTGGCTTGCCCGTGCGCATTGGCCTTGACCGCACCATTTACCCTGGGCAACATCATCCGTATCATGGGACGCCATTCCATGTATCTGAAAAACACTTCGGTCATCGAGAAAATGGCCTTGGCCGATACGATCGTTTTCGACAAAACCGGCACGATCACCAGCGCGCGCGTTTCGGATATTTCCTATCAAGGAAAGCCGCTGACGACCGAAGAACAAGGTTTGTTGCGGTTGGCCGTGCGCGCTTCGAACCATCCGCTGAGCCGGATGCTGTACGATTTGTTACCCGCGTCCGGCCAAACCGATGTCGAAAGTTTCTCTGAAATATCGGGGCAAGGCATTGAAGCCGTTGTGGGCGGAAAAACCATCCGCGTAGGGAAAGCATCGTTCACCGACGAAAACCAGCAGCCGACCCCGAACCAAACCGCCGTACACGTCTCGATCGACGGGCAACACATCGGCAAGTTCATCTTCGCCAACCAATACCGGCCAGGATTGCAATCGTTGTTCGAAGGCTTGGACAAACGCTATAAACTGGTATTGCTTTCGGGCGACAACGCGGGTGAGGAAAGCAAACTGCGCGAACTCTTGCCGCCCGATACGGAATTGATCTTCAACCAGAAGCCCGACGAAAAACTGGCTTACATCAAATCGCTCCAGCAACACGGCCATAAAGTAATCATGCTCGGCGACGGGCTGAACGATGCCGGTGCGCTCGCCCAAAGCGACGTGGGTATTTCGGTATCTGAAGACGTCAACATTTTCTCACCCGCCTGCGATGCCATTCTCGATGCGGGCATCTTCAACAAGTTTGGCCGATTCCTTACCCTGGCCCGTAAATCTGTCCTGATCATGCAACTGAGTTTCGGGCTGTCTTTGCTCTACAACGTCGTGGGATTGTACTTCGCGCTTAGCGGTACGATGTCTCCGCTTTTTGCGGCCATCATCATGCCTTTGAGCACGGTAACCATCGTAAGCTTTGTCACCATCATGGGCAATTTCTGGGCGCGAAAAACCGGCGTTTCACTGCCGGTCGAAAAGCCCGAAAAAACCGACGGGCTGACAAACGTCATATTTTCAGGAAGCACACCAAAGTACATTTGAATCAACTTTTAGGATATGAGCGTAATATACCTTTTGATCTTCGTCAGCCTTGCCGTAGCGGTCGGTTTCATCGCCGCTTTCATCAAGGCCGTCCGCTCCGGACAGTTCGAAGACGACTACACGCCGTCGGTGCGCATGCTCTTTGACGACGAACTTCAAGAAACAGATACCAAGAACAAACCCGATTAATATGGAAATCCAGCAATTTTATTACGACAACAAAATCGTCAAGAAGTTTCTTTACGCGGCCATCGTCTTTGGCGTGGTCGGCATGCTTGTGGGACTTATCCTCGCATTCATGTTTCTATTCCCTAACCTGACCGACGGCATTTCGTTCCTTTCTTTCGGACGGTTGCGCCCGTTGCATACCAATGCGGTGATTTTTGCCTTCGTGGGTAACGCCATGTTTGCCGGCGTCTACTATTCGTTGCAACGACTGCTGAAAGCGCGCCTGTTCAGCGATTTTTTGAGCAACGTCCACTTTTGGGGTTGGCAGCTCATCATCGTGGCCGCAGCGCTCACGCTCCCGATGGGCATCACGACGTCTAAAGAATACGCAGAATTGGAATGGCCCATCGACATCGCCATCGCGCTAATCTGGGTCGTGTTCGGCATCAACATGATTGGCACGATCCTGCGCCGCCGCGAAAGGCATTTGTACGTGGCCATCTGGTTCTACCTTGCCACGTTTGTAACGGTAGCCGTATTGCACATCTTCAACAGTCTTGAACTGCCCGTATCACTTACAAAAAGCTACTCGGTTTACGCCGGTGTACAGGATGCGCTCGTGCAATGGTGGTACGGCCACAATGCGGTAGCGTTCTTCCTCACGACGCCGTATCTCGGGTTGATGTACTATTTCGTCCCTAAAGCGGCGAACCGTCCGGTGTATTCTTATCGGTTGTCCATCATCCACTTCTGGTCATTGATTTTCATTTACATCTGGGCCGGACCACACCACTTGCTCTACTCTGCCCTGCCTTCTTGGGCGCAGAACCTGGGCGTTGTATTTTCGATCATGCTGATTGCGCCGTCTTGGGGCGGTATGATCAACGGCTTGCTCACCCTTCGCGGGGTTTGGGACAAAGTCCGGGTGGAACCTGTTTTGAAATTCTTTGTGGTCGCGATTACCGGATATGGTATGGCCACATTCGAAGGCCCGATGTTGTCCCTTAAAAACGTTAACGCGATTGCGCACTTTACAGACTGGATCATTGCCCACGTACACGTTGGCGCACTTGCCTGGAATGGCTTCCTTGCCTTCGGTATGATTTACTGGCTGATCCCGCGCATGACCAAGGGCGAGCTCTTCTCTAAGAAACTGGCCAACTTCCACTTCTGGATTGGCACGCTCGGTATCGTGATGTATGCCTTGCCGATGTACGTATCGGGCTTTACACAGGCATCGATGTGGAAACAATTCAACCCTGACGGTACGTTGACCTACGGTAACTTCCTGGAAACCGTCGATAAGATTATCCCGATGTATTGGATGCGTGCCGTTGGTGGTACGATGTACCTGATTGGTATCGTCGTATTGGTGTACAACATTGTCATGACTGTTCGTGCGAACGCCGCCGTAGAAGACGAATTGGCCGAAGCTCCGGAACTGGCAAGGCTCAGCAACGGCCGTCTGAAAGGCGAGAAATTCCACGCTTGGCTGGAACGTCGCCCGGTACAAATGACCATTCTGGCTACCGTTGCCATCTTGATTGGCGGCATCATCCAGATTGTCCCAACGATTATGGTGAAATCCAACATCCCGACCATTTCTACGGTGAAACCTTATACGCCACTGGAGCTGGAAGGCCGCGACCTGTACATCCGCGAAGGATGCGTGTCTTGCCACTCGCAAATGGTGCGTCCGTTCCGCAGCGAGGTCGAACGTTATGGCCCGCAATCCAAAGCCGGTGAATATGTGTACGATCACCCGTTCCTGTGGGGTTCTAAGCGTACCGGCCCGGATTTGCTCCGCGTAGGCGGCAAGTATAACGACAACTGGCATTTCAACCACATGTACGATCCCCAAACGACCTCACCGGGTTCTATCATGCCAGCGTACAAATGGCTGTTCGACAACAAGCCGCTGTATATAGACGACATCGAACCGAAGATGCGCACCATGCAACAATTGGGCGTGCCTTACACCGAAAAAGATATCGTAGAGGCGCGTACATCCATGACCGCACAAGGCGAAGCCATCGAGAAAAACCTCATGAACGATCCGGACTTCGCGAAGAGTTATGAGAACAGTAAAAAAGCGGCACAGGCCAAAGGGGAAAAATTCACCCCGATGAGCAAACGTGAAATCACGGCCATCATCGCCTACATCCAACGCCTGGGTACCGACATTAAAGTGAAACCTAAACAATAAACGCCATGTTCGAACAAATCAAACACTCCATGGAAACCATTGCAGGCGTGGCCGTTTACCCGGTGGTTTCACTCAGTATCTTCTTCGCATTCTTTGTGTTACTCGGCTTCTGGGTAGCCTCATACAGCAAGAACAAGATCACCGAAATGAGTAACATTCCGTTTAACGAAAAACAATAAGCCATGAATAGATTTTTCCCTGCGTGGTTACGCGTCCCAATATTATTCTTTGCCGGTCTTGGCGCCATGGAATACTTCATCGATTCCGGAGACCATCCGGCGGTGATCAAATACCCTATTTTGTGGGTGGTATTGCTGATTTACCTCTTCGTGCTTTTCGCATTCGAAATCATGATGTCGTCCATCCACAGCCTGTCCTGGCAAATGATGGACGAAGCCAAACGCGCCGAATACCTCGCAACGCAAAACCTGCCGCTTTCGCAGCAACCGTTCTACAAAAAAATCATGCAATGGCTCACCAAATCCAAGTCTATCGAGGCCGAAGGTGAAGTCATGCTCAACCACGATTACGATGGCATCAAGGAGCTGGACAACACGCTTCCGCCATGGTGGGTTTACCTGTTCTACGGCACGATTATTTTCGCTGCCATTTATCTGGTACGCTTTGACGTCATGGGCGGATACACGCAAGAAGACGAATTGCGCGACGAATTGGCCGTAGCCAAGAAGGAAGTCGAAGAATGGAAAAAAACCGCACCGGACCAAATGAGCGAAGACAAAGTAACCTTATTGACGGACGCCGAAAGCATCGCCAAAGGCAAAACCATCTACGAAACAAACTGCGTGGCCTGTCACAGGGCTGACGGCGGTGGACAGATTGGCCCGAACCTCACCGACGAAAACTGGATCCTGGGCGGCGGCATCAAGAATGTCTTCCATACCATTACACACGGTGGCCGCGACGGCAAAGGCATGATCGCCTGGAATACCACGCTCAAACCAACGCAAATCCAGCAAGTGGCCAGCTACGTCTTGTCTTTGCAGGGCAGCAACCCGAAAGAGCCAAAAGCCGCTGAAGGCGACATCTGGAAAGAAGCGGGCGCCAAACCAGACAGCACCGCCACGCCAGCCCCGGCTACCACTGAAACTCCGGCCCCAGCCGACAAACCTATCGCTTTGAAATAAAATGGATAATGACCAGTCGTTTCGTGACTCGATAACCACGATAGATGAGGAAGGCAAACGCAAGTTCGTCTATCCTAAAAAGCCAGAAGGCAAGTTTTACAACTACCGGAAAATCGTCAGCTACGTGCTCCTGATTTTCCTTGCCTCGGCACCGTTCATCAAAACCAATGGCAACCAGTTCCTGCTTTTCAACGTCTTGGAACGCCGGTTCAACTTCTTCGGGTTCCCGTTTTGGCCGCAGGATTTTTACCTGGTCGTCATCGGGATGATCATCGGGGTGGTTTTCGTAGCCTTGTTTACGGTGGTTTACGGACGACTTTTTTGCGGATGGATCTGTCCGCAGACGATATTCCTCGAAATGGTGTTCCGCCGCATCGAGTACTGGATTGACGGGGATGCCAACGCACAACGACGGCTCGCCAAACAGGAATGGAACGGTGAAAAAATCCGGAAACGCCTGTTCAAATGGTTTGTGTTCTTTGTCATCTCGTTTTTGATCGCGAACATTTTCCTGGCCTACGTCATCGGAAGTGACCAACTCATCAAGATCGTCGAGGAAGGACCGGCCGCGCACATGGGCAACTTCATAGCGCTGCTCATCTTTACCGGCGTGTTCTATTTCATTTACGTCTGGTTCCGCGAACAGGTTTGCCTTATCGCTTGCCCGTATGGCAGGCTGCAGGGTGTGTTGCTCGACAACAAGACCATCAACGTGGCATATGATTTCGTGCGTGGCGAAGGCGAAACCGGCCGCGGCCGCATGAAGAAAGACGAAGACCGGAAAGCATCCGGGAAAGGCGACTGCATCGATTGCGGCCTTTGTGTACACGTCTGCCCAATGGCCATCGACATCCGCAACGGGACGCAACTGGAATGTACCAACTGTACGGCCTGTATCGACGCCTGCGACAACATCATGGAGAGCGTCCATATGCCGAAAGGCTTGATCCGGTACGCCTCGGAAAGCGAAATCGAGAAAAAGGAGAAGTTCCGGTTTACGCTCCGGATGAAAGGTTACACCGCCGTACTCGGTATCCTGATCAGCGTGTTCGTGGTGCTGCTGGCCTTGCGCAGCGACCTGGACACCACGATTTTACGACTGCCAGGGCAATTGTACCAGCACCAGGGCGATAGCATCAGGAATGTTTATACGTTCCGGATCTTGAACAAAACTGCCAATGATTACAACGATTTGGAGTTGCGACTGATTTCCGCCGACGGCAAGGTATCGATGGTCGGCAAGAAAAATTTCGACATCAAGCGTGAAACACAAATCCACGGCACTGTATTTATCGATTTGCCGATGAAAGCCTTAACGGGCGAAAGGACCAAACTGAAAGTCGGCATCTACGCCGGAGAAAAATTGATTGAAACCAAGGCCGCCACTTTTATGGGGCCGCGAGAATTCTAATATTATGAAAATCAACTGGGGCCACGGAATCGTCATCGCATTCGCACTCTTCATGTCGTTCATCCTGTATTTCGTCATCGAAGTGCAATCGGACACCAAGTACGACAACGAACTTGTCGTAGAAGAATATTACAAGAAAGACACACGCTTTGGCGAAGAGCTGGCCAAATTACAGGCCGGCAGTGACCTGGCCCAAAAGCCGGAAATCAGTTCCGATGGCCAAGGCATCCAGATCCAGTTCCCAGAAACACCCGATTTTGCATCCATTGTCGGGAAAGTGTCCCTATACAGGCCGTCTGCCAGCAAACTCGACTTTGAGGTTCCCTTCTCATCGCGAGGCCATTTGCTCATACCATCAACCCGTCTGGTGGGCGGCCAATGGGACATTACTTTAGAGTGGACCAGCAACGGCAAGACGTACATCATCAAAAAGAAAATCTACCGGTCATGATCTTCACGGCCTTACTGTTTGGCCTCATCAGCAGTTTCCACTGCATCGGGATGTGCGGTCCTATCGCAATGATGTTGCCGCTCGACCGTCAAAACCCCGCACGCAAAGTCATCCAACTGCTGGCCTACCACGGCGGACGCATTTTGTCTTACGGCATTTTGGGCGGCATCTTCGGCATCTTCGGTCGCGGACTATTCCTTGCCGGCATCCAGCAGCGGTTGTCCATCATCATCGGGATCATGATGATTCTTTTCGTCGCGACGCCTTTCCTGTCCGCGAAATTTGCGACACTTTCCACACCGCTGAACGCTATTGTTTCATCCATCAAAACCAGCTTGGGAAAAAGACTGCGAGACAAATCTCCGCGAAGCTTGCTGACACTCGGTATCCTCAACGGTTTCCTGCCCTGCGGACTGGTTTATGCGGCGTTGTTCGGCGCACTGGCGATGCAAAATGCGTCTATGGGCGTGGCGTACATGATGCTATTCGGGGTCGGAACGATTCCTTTGATGGCCGGGACGAGTTTGCTCGTATTGAACGTGTCCAACGCACTCCGCCATCGGATGCAAACCATCGTACCCATAGCCGTTTCCATCATTGGTTTGGTGTTCATTGCCCGCGGTTTGGGCTTGGGCATTCCTTACCTCTCGCCTGCCGACACCAATTTGTTCGTACAGGCGAATCCGCAATGCCATTGATTTTGATTAATGGCCGCCGACCTGGCAGCAATTCAGGATGAAGCGATTCGAGAAAACCCTCTTAAATCGTCAGCGAAAATGTTTGTGCATCTGGCTTTGACGGCTTCAGCCGAAGGTCGAGCGCCATACAAGCATTCCGCAGGAACGGGATGCCTTTTTCGGTAATCTTGATAGACTTCTCCCCGATTTCCACCAACCCGTCGGCCACCATTTCGCGCAAATCTTCAACGGCATCGTCCAGCGCTTCAATATACAGCTCCGGGTTTTCCCATGACGTGTAGAAACGGCACATCAGATTGCCGATGTGCGTCCGGATGATCAAATCCTCATGCGACAAAATGTGCCCTTTAACGACAGGCAGCGCGTCCCATTCGAGCATCTGGTAATAATCATCGAAATCCTTGGTATTCTGCGCGAACCCATACCAACTGTCGCTGATGGAAGACACGCCCAGCCCAATAGTCATCTGGGTTTTCGAAATGGTGTAGCCCATGAAATTCCGGTGCAGGCTGCCGTTGTGCAACGCTTGGTACAATTCGTCATTCTCAAGCGCAAAATGATCCATCCCGATTTCGTGATAGCCGTTCTCCAGCAGCATCGCCTTTCCGGTTTCATAGAGTTCGCGTTTTTCGGCATCGCGCGGAATGTCTTCGTCACGAAAACCGCGCTGCCCGTTGCCTTTCAGCCATGGCACGTGCGCGTAACTGTAGAAAGCGATGCGGTCTGGGCGCAGTGTGTAGGTTTTTTGCATGGTATCGATGACGTGTTCGCGCGCTTGCATCGGCAGGCCGTAAATAAGGTCATGCCCTACCGATGTATAACCGATTTCGCGTGCCCAGCGCGTCACATTGGCGACGTGCTCGAAAGGCTGGATCCGGTTGATGGCCGTCTGGACTTTCTCGTTGTAGTCCTGCACGCCGAAACTGACGCGACGGAAACCCAAATCGTACAACGTTTGGAGGTGCTCTTTTGTCGTGCTGTTCGGATGACCTTCAAAACTCATGTCACAATACGCATCGCGGTCGCCGAGGGCAAAAATCCCGTTGATGAGATGTTCGAGATTGCCCGGCGAAAAAAACGTGGGCGTGCCGCCACCCAAATGCAATTCCTTGATGAGCGGTTTGCCGTCGAACAAGCGACAGTACAGATGCCATTCCTTGAGCAATGCGGCGATGTACGTTGATTCTACGCTGTGGTTCTTTGTGATCCTTTTGAAACAACCGCAAAACGTACACATGCTTTCGCAAAAAGGCAAATGGATGTACAAACTCACGCCGCCGTTGGCGTTATTGGCCGTAAACGAACGGTGCAGGCTGCCTTTCCAGGCTTCGAGCCCGAAGAACGACTCGTCCCAGTACGGCACGGTGGGGTAACTGGTGTAACGCGGGCAAGGCACGTTGTATTTCTCGATGAGGGAATGGTCTGTAGTCATTTTTATTCGTCTAGTCGTTTTTCTATTTCAATGTTCAGGTCAAAAAGATCGCGCCTGAATTGCTTCATGAAGGCGTCATTTCGCTTGGCTGTTTCCTGACTGTAGTCGGCCAATTCTTTCTTGAATGCCACATCGCGCGCGGCCAACGTCTTTTTGGCCGTCTTGAGTTTGGTTTCGGCGATATCGGCTGCATGGCAAATGCTGTCGCGGGTTTTTAAATCGGCTTTGGCTGCCTCGTTGTTCAGTTGGGCGATGTTGCGCTCGGTAAGCCGGAACGCGATTTTTGCATCGGACATGAATTGAGACCAATCGGCCACAGCAGCTTCACGGCTTACGGCCTTGGCGCCGAAATGGGCTTCGCGGTACGCTTCTTCTTCGTCCTCGGCTTCGCGGGCGCAGGTGAACAACGTCAGCAGCAAAGACATTCCGGCAATAAATAGTGTGGTGATTTTCATGGCCTGATTGTTTAATGGAAATGCAATCGGTTTCCTGAATAGATGAAAAAAGTAGCGGCTGTCAAACAAATGACATGCAGCCAATTGAGTTCTCGCAACATAATGATTTGAACGATGATCCAAACCGCCAGGACAAGGCCTTGGAAGAGCAACAACCGCGGCCCTTGCGCCAACCGCCTGATGAGGAAAATCGCGCACAGCAAGGCAAGTATCCCGTCGAAGATGAAAAGCAAAATCCCAGGAACCGTGTAATCGGGAAAAGGCGAAAACCGCAAGGATTCGGTGGTCAAGCCCATGGTCGCGCCGGTGGGATCGGACATGAAAAAATAACCCGCCATCATGGCGCTACAACCCAGCACGATAAGCATAATGACTGATGCTGCACGCAGGTTTCCCCTAAATTTCCGCGATAATCTTCTGGTAAGTGTTTCCATTTTGCTCAACCCGTTAGGTTACACTTTAGGTCGTAAAATTAGAATCGGTATGCTCCAGCGGAAATGACAGATGTCATATCGGATGATTTTCGTCAACGCCATTGCAACACGCCAGACTGCAACATGTCGTTCACGACTAGCGGCCCGTATTCTTGGGCGAATTGCTCCGGGGAGATTTGGCCGTCGATTTCGGTTTTACCCGAATACAAAAGCTTTTGGTCGGTCACGCGATAAAGATTCGTTTCCCAATAGTACAGGCGTTGTGGCTCATCGTAACCCAACGCCTTCAGATGTGCGGTCGTGCTTTTCTGATAATCGAAGAGATTGACCTGGGCAATTTGCACCGTGTCGTGTTTGGTGGGTTGCGCCGCGATGCCAACCAAAGACACGGTCACAACGGCTTCCACACCTTCTTTTTTCATCTTCGCCAGCACTTCTTCGCGACAAAGGTTGCAGAACGCATCGGCGCCGTACGCTTCTTGTGCAGACCGCGTATAATACCCGAGGCTACAAAGCAGTTCAGACATCCTGTTCTCGAGTTGTTCGCGCAAAGCCGTGTCTTGTGGCGGCACCATGGCCAAAACCACAACATTGGAAAACGGCTGCACCGGCCCAGGCGCGTGCCAGCTATCGACCATTTTGGCCGACGCGCAACCGGAAAGCCACAACGTCAGGAAACCCATTACAATTGTTTTCATACCCATACCATTTTACCGCAATATTAGCCGATTGACACCGCGTGGAAACTGATGGCTGTCAGTTAGGAAAGCATGACTTGCGAAAACCCGTGATGAATGTCATTTCTGCGTAGCACCTGCGCCGCTATTTTTACCGGAAAATTCTTTCCCGAATCATGAACCGCATGAGTCTCACCGAACGTCAAATCAAAGCCGCACTGGAACAAGCGCTCCCGCTCTATCATGACCGCGTGTGTTTTGAATGGAACGACGGCGTGGTGACGCTCAACGGTACCGTAGAAGACGAAGAAATCAAGCGGCTGGCCGAAACGGCACTGTCCAAAATTGCAGGTGTCACGTCCGTAATCGACAATTTGTCGGTGGGCGAAACCGATGTTCCCGATAACCTCAAAAAGGAAATCATCCGCCAGCTCAAAGGGAAAATGGAAATCCCCGCAGACCGCATCCGGCTTTGCATCACCCCGAAGACCATTGAAGTACGCGGTACGGTGAAATGGAATTATCAGAAAAAAGCCGCGCTCGAGATCATCGATGCGCTAAAGGAAACGCGTGCCGTGCTTGATTATCTGGTCGTGGACAATGCGCTTAATACGATGCTACGGAAGGAAGACATCCTTGAAGTCATCCGCGCGCACGATCGCATTACCTCAGAAGACATCAATGTCATTGTCAACGGCAGCAACATCATCATCGTGGGTTCTGTGCCCGACATCGCACAACAGCAATTGGCGCAGAAAATCGTACAGGAAATTCCGGGCGTGGGAAATGTGCGCAACGCGCTGTTGATTCATTGATTACACGTGCTCAAGCCCGCGCTGGCTCTTGATGACCAGCAAATTCCCGTTTTTTTCCAACAAGCCTTCATCCACAAAATCAGTCAACGTACGGCTGACGGTCTCTGGCGCGGTGCCCGACATGGCGGCCAAATCTGCGCGACTGGCCGAAATGCCGTTCGCGTTGCCTTGCTGTTTGGCGTATCGCAGAATGGCCTCGGCGATACGTTGCCGGACAGACCGATACGCAATCTGGAGCAAGTGTTCTTCACGCGATTGGATTTCGTTCGATAAGATCTTGATGAATTTTCCGGCCAAATCAGGGTATTTCGAAATCAGGTCTTCACATTGCTGTTTCGGGAAAAAGATGAGTTCGCAGTCTTCGAGCACGGTTGCGGTTTCGGCGTACGGGCCGTCAGAAAACAAACGGTTGATTCCGGCAAAATCGTCCTTGCCGTAAATCCCGGTCACGATGTCGCGGCCTTCCTCGGTAAGACGAGACGTTTTCAAACGCCCGGAAACAATCAGGTAAAAACCTTTCATCCGCTCGCCTTCTTCGTAGATCACAGATTTTTTCTTGTGCGCCATCGGTTTGATTTCCTCGATGATTTCCCGGAATTCATCCAAGCCTTTCTTCTTTGAAATCAGCGTATTAAGTTGGCTCAGCGCCTTGCTGTAATATTTCTGCTGGATTTCCTTTTTGCGGAAACGGCCTTCCACCGCGCTCAGCAACTCCTTGTCGTCAAAAGGTTTCGTAAGGTAATCGTCCGCACCGAGTTCCATACCGAGGCGTAAGTCCGGACGTTCGGATTTTGCGGTGATGAAAATGAACGGAATGCCGCTGGTGTCAGAATTGTTCTGGATTTGCTGCAACACACCGTAACCGTCGAGTTCGGGCATCATAATGTCGCTCAGGATCAGGTCTGGCGGATGGTGGAGCGCCAATGCCACACCTTCTTTCCCATTGGGCGCAGAAAGGACTTTATAGCCTGCCAACGTCAAGATTTCGGCAATGTTTTCGCGGATGTCAGCGTGGTCTTCAATCACCAATATGGTCTTCATAAATCGGGAATTTTAACGTGAAAATGGTGCCTTTGCCGAACGTGCTCTTAAAGCTGACGCTGCCGCCGAGCAGCCCGACATAACGGGTAACGATGGTCAGTCCCAGACCGGTTCCGGCAATGAGATTGGCGTTGTTCGCCCGGAAAAAAGCTTCGAACAAATGTTCCTGATCTTCCTCTGGAATGCCCATACCGCGGTCTTCCACGCTGATGGTGTAATGCGTATCGTCAACGTCTGTCACGATGGTAATCGGCGTATTGGGTTCAGAATATTTCACGGCGTTGGACAGCAGGTTGAGCAGGCAACTTTTGAGCAGTGAGGCATCCGATGGCACATTGGCAACGATACCGTTGTGCGTCACTGCTATGATTTGTCCCGGTTTGGCGAGCACTTGTATTTCGTCGGCGGTTTCGTCGGAGACTTTGCGGATGTCGGTCGGGGCGAGATGTACTTGCACTTTGCCAGATTCGAGTTTTTCCAGATGCAGAAAATCATTCAGGATTGAAGTGAGGTGCCCGACGGAATTCTTGATTTTCCCGACATGCTTTTCGATCTCCGGACTGTTGAGATTTTCGGCATATTTCCCGATGAGCGATGCGGACAATTGCAAGGCGTGCAACGGTGTCCGGAATTCATGCGATGCCATCGATACGAAACGGCTTTTGAGTTGCCCAAGTTCTTTTTCGCGTTCAAGCGATTCGGTCAATTTTGCCTTGGCTTCTTCCAGTTCCGAAATGGATTCGTTGAGCGACTGCGTGCGTTTTTCCACGAGTTCTTCCAGGTGCGACGCATAAGACTTGAGCTGCTCTTCGTCTTTTTTCTGCTGGGTCAAATCATGGATGAAACCCACGTAAATGTGCCGGTCTTTGTACTCGACCTCACTCACGCCAAGCCTAAAGGGAAACACCGTGCCATCAGATTTCAACCCCATGACTTCGCGCCCGATGCCAATGATACGCGGCAGGTGCGTTCGCTGGTAACGCCCGATGTAGTTGTCGTGTTGTGCGCGGTCCGGTTGCGGCATCAGAACAGAAACATTTTTGCCGATGACATCGTCAGGCTCATACCCGAAAATCGTGCATGCCGATGGGTTGATGGTCGTGATGATGCCACGCTCGTCAATGATGATGATGCCGTCTATGGCATTGGTGACAAAACCGGTGAGCAAGGCCAGTTTTTCCATATGGGTTTGGTTTCGCTTCACAAATATAAGGTTTTGTAACCGTTGTATCGGCGATGGTTTGCCCGTTTGTGGCACTTTTTGCGATAATGGAATAACCCCGGTGATAATGCGCTTGTAATCAATGTGTCACGTCTTGAAGATTTGCATTTTCATCTGCTGGCAACGGCAACACGTCTTGCCAGACCATATCGGCGATGATCGTATGGAACGACTCCAATCTGTCGGATTTGGCTTTCTCCAGACGGCCCGGACACAACCGGATGCTGTACAGCAGTTTCAAATCGGCACCGAACAGACTACTTTCCCACAAGTAACGGCGTTTCGGATTTAAAACATCAGCAGTCTTTTGCTGCAACGACACCAAATAACAATTGAGTTCCCGATTGTAGTTGTTGTACTGCGAACACCAAAGTTCGTCCGGCATGGTCTTTTTCTCGACCTTGGCATCGAGCAACGTCACGACCAATACCGCGCTGAATCCGGCGGCGGCCAATTGCGCCTTGGTGGCCGATGCGTTGTTTCGGTCGATGAGTTCCGGACTAACTGCCCGAAATGCCACCGCAGGATAGCCGATGCAATTCAGGTCATCGGCAAGATGCGACTCGATGTTGGCTTGCAACGCTTGTTCGGATGTCGGCAAAACGGCAAGCACCAAGACTTTCTTCGGCGGAACGACCTCTGGCGCGCGCCAGGTTCTTGACACATGCACCGCCGAACATCCGGCCATCGCCAACAGGCAGAAACAAAAAAGGAAACGCCTCATCATGCCGCAAAGTACCGCGACAAGAGACGATGCAAAAATGAGTTTCGTCACGCCATTAAATTTTAGTTCCCTGACGCGCATCAGGAAAAAGCGATTTGGGTTTGGCCAACTTTGCCGTAACCTAAGAAAAATGGCTTTTTGGATCGTCATCGCGTTGTGTTGTGGCATCGTCGTGTTTGCGGCGCTGGTCTTCATTGAACGGCGGCAGTTGCACAAACGGCTCCGAAAACAAGGACAGACATTGTTGAACTCCCATCGCTCCCACCGGGAAACCTTTCATGCCGACCAATTGGATGGCCTGCCCAAACCGGTCGCACGCTATTTCCGTCTGGTGCTCCAGGAAGGACAACCACTCATCAGGAAAGCTTATTTGTGGCATACCGGGAAATTCCGGATGCGTTTCGGCGGAAACTGGATGTCCATCCGGGGCGAAGAATACTTCTCGGCGGCGCGGCCCGGTTTCCTCTGGATCGGGAAGACCAAATGGTTCACCGCCGTTGACAGCTTTATGCAACAACACGGACGGCTCAAAATCTGGTTGCTCGGCTTGATCCGTGTCGTGCTGAGCCGCGGCCCGAAGATCGATGTTTCGGAACTGCAACGTTGGCTGGGTGAGGCGGTTTGGTTCCCGACGAGTTTACTGCCGTCTGACCATTTACAGTGGCTGCCGCTGGATGACACGTCGGCCGAATTGGTTTACCTTTACCACCGCTACATTATTCGGTATGTCGTGCATTTCAACCCCGAAGGTTACATCGAAAAAATGGAAACCGACCGCTACTACAATGGCAGGAAGCTCAAGCGCTGGGTCGCTTTCTTGTCTGATTACAAACGGCTGGGCGACGTCATGATTCCAGAAACCGTCTCGGCGGCCTGGGATTTGGGCAAAGCCGACGGCACATACGCTGTGTTTCACGTAGATTACATCAAATACGGGTATTGACCGCTCAAAAACTCCCAATTATTTTCATCTTCCCTTTGGTGCGTACAGCTTTTTTTCCCTAACTTTGAAAGAACGCACTTTCCCTAGAACGCGTAACCATTAACGCAACCGGCCTTAGCTGGTGGTTTTTTTATGATATTAATTGTAGACGACCAACGGGAAAACATACTGCCGTTAAAAAAAATCCTGGCGCTCCACGGACTGGAATCGGAAGAGGCCTTGTCTGGTGAAGAAGCGTTAAGGAAAACGCTCCAGAAACATTATTCATTGATCATCCTCGACGTGCAAATGCCGGGCATGGACGGTTTTGAAGTGGCCGAAACGCTCGCAGGCAGCAGCCGCACCAAAGACATCCCGATCATTTTCCTGTCGGCCATCAACAAGGAAAAGAAATACATCACCAAGGGCTACGAATCCGGCGGCGTGGATTACATCACCAAACCGGCCGATCCCGACCTGTTCATCCTGAAGGTCAAGACATTCCTGAAACTCTATCAGCAACAAAACGAGCTCAAGGACATCCGCGACCTGCTGGCCCGCGAAATCGAAATAAGGAAAGATGCGCAGGAAAACCTCGAGCAGAAAGTCATTGAACGCACGCGGGAATTGCGGGAAAAGAATGAAGAACTGGAACTCTCCAACCACGAATTGCAACAATTCGCCTGGGTGGTTTCGCACGATTTGAAAGAACCTGTGCGAAAGATCGAGATTTTCGTCAAACTCATGGAAGAGCGTTGCCTCAACGGCGATCCAAACGGCCCGGTGTACGCCAAACGCACCATTGCGGCAGCCGAACGGATGAACAATTTGATCAACGATTTGCTTACCTATTCGCGCCTGTCATCGCCGATTGAATCTGAACCTTGCGACCTGAACGAAATCCTGGGCGAAGTCATTGCCGACCTGGAACACTTGGTCGAAGAGAAAAACGCCGTCATCCGTTTCCATGACAATTTGCCCACGGTCATCGGCGTACCCAGCCAATTGCGGCAAGTATTCCAGAACCTCATCAGCAATTCCCTGAAATTTGTCCCGGCCGGTCGCGCTCCGGAAATCGACATCATAACAGACCGCATCGCCAGTTTGGATTTCGATGCGGCGCCCAATCCCGACGGCGACGTACACCGCATCATCGTCAAGGACAACGGCATCGGGTTCGACGACCAATACAAAGACAAGATCTTTACGATTTTTCAACGGCTGCACCATCGCGAAGATTATGAAGGTACCGGCATCGGGCTTTCCATCGCAAGGAAAATCATCGAAAAACACCACGGCCTGATCACGGGCGAAAGCACCAAGGGCAACGGTGCAAGTTTCATCATCCTGCTGCCCGCAACACCAAAAAACACATGAACGGAAATTTCAAAAGAAACCTGTTGCTCTCTTCGGGCGCGTCGTTATTGATTTTAATCATCAGTTCCACGGCGTCGTACCTGAGCATTAAAAACCTGATCGACACCAATGCGATGGTCAATCATACGCAGGAAGTCATTTACAACGTCAACGAGACGCAGGCCGTGATCGTCGATGCGCAAACCGGCATGCGCGGTTACCTGATTACCGGTAAACGGACATTCCTGGACAAACGCACGGGTGCCGAAGCAAAGACCGCCGAGTTTCTCGACAAGTTGGAAAGACTTACGCTGGACAACCCGGCGCAACAGGTAACGATTAAAGAAATCCGCCCGCTGGCTTACAGCTTTTTCCGCTACTTGGAGAAACGCATAGAAGACAAAGATCTTGAAAAATCGGTCACCGTTTTTGATTTGGACCGCGGCAAGCAATTGTCAGACGAATTGCGGATTCTCTTTAAACGAATGGAAACCCGTGAAAACGAGTTGCTGCATCTTCGCACCGAAGAAGCCCGCCAGTACGGCAGCTACGGTTCGATATTGATTTTGGTGGCGGCGCTCATTGCCGTGATCATCAGCTCGGTATTTTTCTTCCGCATCCTGGCCGATTACCGTACAAGGCTGAATCTGCAACTCGAACTCGAGGACAAAGACCGCGAAACCGCCGAGCGCATCCGGGTCATCAGCAATATCGCCCAGCAGATTTCCTCCGGGAATTACAACGTCAGGGTTGACGATACAGAATCTGACGCTTTGGGCAGCGTGGCCGGATCGCTTAATAACATGGCCGTGGCTCTCGACGAATCGTTTGCGAAATTGTCCGACAACGAATGGCTGCAATCGGGCGTTGCACAACTGAACAAAGCGATGCTCGGGGAAAAATCGGTGCACGAATTGGCCCAATCTGTCGTGGATTTTCTCGCAAAATATACAGACAGCCAAGCCGGTGTACTGTATTTATTGGAAGATGGCGGGTTACAATTTGCCGCCGGATACAGCTACCAATCCAACGAAAGGAAACAAATCCAGCCGGGCGAAGGCTTGTCTGGACAGGCCGTTGCATCGGGACAATTGCTCGAGTTGCGCATGCCCGACGACGACAGCATCAGGGTTTCGTTTGCACTCGGCGAAGCCAAGCCGACGCATGTGGTCGCGTTGCCGTTGGAAGACAATGGCATTACTGGCGTGGTGGAACTCGGCACCGTAAACCACTACAGCTCGCGGGAAATCAACTTCCTAGCGGCCGTGTCCAACAACATCGGGATTGCCTTCAGGGCGGCACAAAACAGGCGTCGCATCCAGGAATTGCTCGAGGAAACGCAGTCGCAATCTGAGGAATTGAAAGCCCAACACACCGAATTGGAAGGCATGAACGCCGAACTGGAAGCGCAAACCGAAAAACTGCAAGCGTCAGAAGAAGAACTCAAAGTACAACAGGAAGAACTCCAGCAAACCAACGAAGAACTTGCCGAACGCAGCGTGCTGCTGGAAGAACAAAACGTTGAAATCCAGAAAAAATCCGAGGCGCTGGAACTTTCTACACGATACAAATCTGAGTTCCTGGCCAACATGTCGCACGAATTGCGGACACCACTCAATTCGATTCTGCTCTTGAGCCGTCTTTTGGGCGAAAACAACGAGAAAAACCTAACGGACGAACAAGTCGAATTCGCGAAAGTCATCCAAAGTTCGGGTACGGGATTGCTTGGCCTAATCGACGAAATCCTCGATTTGTCGAAAATTGAAGCCGGTAAGATGGAACTCGAAATCGTCGATGTGCCCACCGAGGAAATCGTCCAGACCATGCGCAACCTGTTTGCCCTGATGGCGCAGGAAAAAGGCATCGGCTTCGAGATTGATACGACGCAGGCACCGCTGGTGATCATGACCGACCGCATGCGGTTGGAGCAAATCCTGAAAAACCTCATTTCCAACGCCATCAAGTTTACGTCTGCCGGCGCAGTGACCGTGACCATTGCCCGACATCCGGATTCGGACAAACTCGTATCATTTGCCGTAACCGATACCGGCATCGGCATCCCGGCCGCACAACAACCGCTCATTTTCGAAGCGTTCCAGCAAGCCGACGGTTCCACCAAACGCAAATACGGCGGTACTGGGCTTGGGTTGTCCATCAGCCGTGAACTGGCACGTTTGCTCAAAGGCGAAATCACACTTGAAAGTGAGCCGGACAAAGGCAGTACGTTTACCCTGACCATCCCGATTGCGGCTTCGGTGGCTGGTTCCGTCACTAAGGATGGCGAAAAATCTGCCACGGGCAGCTCACGCAAGTTCATCAGCGCTACCATTCCTGACGCTGTCCCCGATGACCGCAACGACATCTCGGCCAACGACAAAGTCATCCTGATCGTGGAAGACGACACGAATTTCGCAAAATCATTGCTGGAATTTACCCGTGAACGCGGCTATAAAGGTGTGGTTTCGGTGCGTGGCGACGAAGCGTTCCGAATGGCACAAACCTTCGGCCCTACCGGGATTTTGCTCGATATTGAACTGCCGGTAAAATCGGGTTGGGAAGTCATGGACGAGTTGAAATCCGATGCCATGACGCGGCATATTCCCGTGCACATCATGTCATCGCACAAGGCGCGGCAGGAAAGCCTGTTGAAAGGCGCGGTGAATTTCCTGGACAAGCCCGTGGCCTTCGAGCAAATCCCGGAAGTGTTCCAACGCATCGAGCACATCGTCAACCGTGAATCGCAGAAGGTGCTGATCGTGGAAGACAACTCGAAACACGCACAGGCGCTGTCATTTTTCCTGGACAACAACAATATCCAGTCTGAAATCTCGTCGGACATCGCGCAAAGCATCGAAACCCTTCAAAAAGACGGTGTGGATTGCGTCATCCTCGACATGGGCATCCCAGATAAACAGGCTTATGAAATATTGGATGGCATCAAGCGAGATGCGGGTTTGGAGCACATTCCCGTCATCGTATTCACCGGAAAAAGCCTTTCGATGAACGAAGAAATGAAAATCAAGAAATACGCCGATTCGATTGTCGTGAAAACCGCGCATTCCTACCAACGCATGCTAGACGAAGTGTCTTTGTTCCTGCACATCGTGGAAGACAAAAAGCACCAGCCTAAACGCGCCGACCATAAAAAACAACTCGATAACGTACTCAAAGACAAAACCGTACTTGTGGTGGACGACGACGTCCGCAACATTTATTCGCTGACCAAGGCGCTGGAACTGTTGCAGATGAAAGTCATCACGGCCATTGACGGTGCCGAAGCACTCAAGGCTTTGGACGCGCATCCACAAACCGATGTCGTGCTCCTGGACATGATGATGCCGAATATGGACGGCTACGAAACGGCCAAACGCATCCGTCAAGACAAGAAATTAAAGAAGCTTCCGGTGATTGCCGTCACCGCGAAAGCCATGACCGGCGACCGCGAAAAATGCATCAACGCCGGTGCCTCAGATTACATCACCAAACCCGTTGACGTGGACCAACTCTTGTCTTTGCTGCGCGTCTGGCTATACGATTCCCAGAAATGAAAAAGCGGATTTTAATCATCGACGACGACCCGCGGAATATTTTCGCACTGGCAGCCACTTTACGGGCGAAACAATTCGATGTGGCTTCATGCACCAGCGCGTCCGAAGCCTTGGCCAAACTCAAAACGGACAACGCTTTCGATGCCGTGCTCATCGACATGATGATGCCCGAAATGGACGGTTACGAAGCCATTCCGCTGATCAAGGAAATTACGCCCGGCCGCGACTTGCCTATATTTGCGGTGACAGCCCAAGCCATGGTCGGCGACCGGGAAAAATGCTTGGCGTCGGGCGCAGACCATTATGTGGCAAAACCCATTGATGTTGACCGTTTGTTGTCCTTACTAGAATCCATCTGATATGATTGACGACAGCCAACTGGACTTGCTGATTGCCGAAGTGTCGGACCGTCACGGTTACGATTTCGGCGGTTATTCCCGGGCTTCGTTCAAGCGCCGGATCGAGCGTTTGTACCAGTTGGATGCATTTCCTGATTTTGCAACGTTCCTGACGAAGATTAAAACCGACGCGGACTATTTCAGGCATTTCGTGGAAGAAATTACCGTGAACGTCACCGAGATGTTCCGCGACCCGACATTCTATAAAGTGTTGCGCGAGGAAATCCTGCCGGCCGTGGGCACCAAGCCATTCATCAGGATTTGGCATGCAGGCTGTTCCACCGGACAGGAAGTGTATTCGATGGCCATCTTGCTCCATGAACTGGGATTGCTGCACAAGGCCATTATATATGCGACGGACATCAATCATTCGGTGCTTGAAGCGGCCAGAAAAGGCGTTTTCCCGTTGCGGCTCATGAAGGAATACGCTGAAAATTATCGCAATTCAGGCGGCAAGAACGACTTTTCTGATTACTACACGGCGAATTACGGGCTGGCGAAATTCGATGAAAAACTGTCCGGGAAAATGGTGTTCTCGCAACACAGTTTGGTGTCTGACCATTCGTTCAATGAATTCGACCTGATTTTGTGCCGCAACGTGCTGATCTATTTCGACAAGGAATTGCAGGACCGCGCGCTCCAGTTGTTCGACGACAGCTTGGCGCGATTGGGCTATCTGGCGCTGGGCACGAAGGAAACCCTGAAATACACATCGGTACAAAAGAATTACGAACAGTTTCGAAAGGAAAAAATATGGAAGAAACTCCACTGATTCCGCAAAAAATCATCATCATCGGCGGTTCCGCCGGGAGCCTCGATGTGCTGTTGAAAGTCCTACCCAACCTCGACCCTATTGACCGGCTGGCCATCGTCATCGTCTTGCACCGCCGCAGCGCCGACGACAACATCCTTGAAGAACTCCTGCGGATGAAAAGCGGTTTGCGCATCAAGGAAATCCAGGACAAAACCGTACTCAAACCCGGCCGGATCCATGTGGCGCCGCCGGATTACCATTTGCTTTTCGAGAAGGACTATATTTTGTCTTTGGATGTTTCGGAGAAAGTCAATTACAGCCGGCCCAGCATAGACGTGGCTTTTGAATCCGTGGCCGATGCCTTTCGGGAAAAGGTCGTGGGCATATTACTCTCGGGCGCAAATGCCGACGGCACCATCGGGCTGAAAACCATCCGCAGAAATGGCGGCTATGCCATCATCCAGTCGCCCGACACGGCAGACGTTCCGTTCATGCCCGCGCACGCCCTGAAAACTTTCACTCCCGATGCCGTGATGACACCGCCTGAAATGGTAACATTTGTAAATGCCATCGGCCGGGAATAACCATCAGGCAACAACATCCATCGCCTTGATTTGCGGCTTATAGGCCGACGGCAGTAACAAGGCCTTGAGCACGTTTTCGGCACGGACAATTTTACCCCATCGGTACAGCATCAGTAGCGATCGCGTGGCCATGGCGGACGGAAATCGCTTCATTTCACGGACTGTTTCGGGAACGACCAGCGCCTGCACCTGCAAGAGCAGTCGGTAGCGCACAAAACCGAGATGTTTGCGGTATTGCTTGTACAAATCATCGGTGTAATGGCTCGGGGCAAGGTTCTCCTTCAGGTGGCGTTCGCGCGACCGTTGCCAATCTTGATAGTTGGTGGGCAAACCGGTTAAACCCATGCGCACGCCAACACGGTAAAAAACATCGAATACTTCTTTCTTTTCAGGCATGGAGAGCGGTCGCTCCAGGACTTCATAGGACCGGATGGAATAGTCGATGAGCATGAACAATACATCGCGGTACGCCCAATCGGGGATTTTCATCCCGCGCGACGATTCTACCGACGCATGTATAGAAGCCATCGCATCGATGGAACGGTGCGCTTTTTCGGTATCGGCAAAAACGATGGTGCGCGCATAAGCAACCGTTGAGAACAGACGCCCCAACGGATCCGACGGCAATTTCCCAGTGAAATAGAGCCAGTCAACGGCTTTGTTCAGGGCAAACTCGGCCGAGGCGCCGGCAAAGATGAATAAAATCGTATCCGACTTTCCCCATATCTGGCGGACGATGGAATTTTGATGGACAAAAAGATCAGTGCTCATGGGATGGACTTTTCAATGATTTCTTATAGGCTTCCAGACAGACATCATAGGGCTTTCCTTGTTCGTGGATGCAGTCACAAAAGGTTTCACAAGCTTCCGGGTTTGCTGCATCTTCACATTGCGTCATACAATCGGCGATGGTATTTCGCGGTTTGAGCGTATAGGCAAATCGTGCCGAGACCAACACCAGCGAGATCGCAATGAAAACCCCGAGAAAAAACAACCACGGAAATCGCCTGGTCCTGTTTTCCTTGGCGTAGATTTCTGCACCGGGAATCGGGCCTCCAAAAATGAACTTCCACTTATGGAAATCCCAACAAATGAGAAACAGGCAGCCCAGCACCATCAAAGGCGACGTCACGAGCGAACCGTCGAACCCGACAGACAGCGACAACACACAAATATTCAGGATGATCGGAAAATAAATAAATGCGCCAACTGTGGCCGTTCGGGGAATCAACAATAAAACGGCGGCCAAGACTTGCAGGATGCCGATAAATGTGTAATAGTAACCGGTCTCGTGTAAAGCTTGCAGGTAATGCCCCAGCGGGTGGTTGTTGGATAGCGCCGTAAAACGCTCACCTAGGATTTTCACTAAACCCGAGGGCAGAAAGCCAACGGCGAGGACAATCCTAAGGAACGTCGAAAAATAATACAACCACTGGTATTGCCTTGCGCAGCGGTGCCACATGTCAAATTTCACGAGCAATGACATTAGATTTCAGGATTTAGTTCCAGAGCGTCCCGTCCAGCCCGAGAATGGCGCCAATCCAGAGCCCGACGGTAAAAACGAAAAAACTTAAGGCATACACGACGACTTTGTTCCATCCGCGTCGTGCGGTGAAATCATTCATGAAAAAGAAAAAGATACCGCCTGCAGCACCCGCCAGCGAAGTCACCAAAATCGGCCTGATGCGCCAGAGAGTTCCCCATTCCGGCTTGGGTACACCGACGTTGAAAATGATCAATGAGATAAACGCCAAACCAATGACTGCCCCCAGCAAAGCATTCTTGACGAGTTTACTCCGCTCCTGGCGGGAAAATGAAAAGTGATTTTTCGAAGACATTTTTAGAATTTTAAAAGTACTTTGAATTACAAAGTTATTGGTTTTACTGAACCGTGCAATAGCGATTCACAATTTTAACATGCTAAAAGGAAAAATATAGACTGACGTTGGGCGTACGTTCCAAAGCGTAGGTATCGACGCGTTCTACAGACTGGCTGTTGTTTACGCGATAATAGCGGTTCACCACATTCAACCGGTCGAAGATGTTGGTCAAAGACACGCTGGCCCGCAGGTTTGTCTTGCCGATGGCCCAAGACTTTGAAGCCGAAAAGTTCACGACGAAAAAGTCGGGCAAGCGCGTATTGTTTGGGTCGTTGTATTGGATTTGCGGATCGCCGTTGCTGTCACTGATCACTTCCTCGGAAGCCGGTGTCGTGACCGGACGGCCGGAATGCCACTTGCTGCCGAGCGCCAGTTTCAGGCCGCGCCATTCATAAATGGCGGCCACTGCCATCGTGTGACGCAATTCGAAGTTATTCGGGAATGCCGAAGGAGTCAAATCCTCAAAATCATATTGGTTGTCATTGAACCCGTAACTGATCCAGGAATAAAACCGACCGAAGTTTTTCTGCAGCAACAGTTCAGAACCAAAAACGCGGTAGCTGCCAGCCGATTTCACGAACTCGAACTGGTTCTGGAAACCTTGCGAACCCGTGGAAATCCCATCGACTTTCTTGTAATAATTGTCGATGGTAAAAAGCCAATTGTTGCGTTTAAAGGTCAGTCCGGCCGAGACTTGCATGCTTTCCTGAAGCGGCGTTTCGTTGTCGTCAACCATGGTCCAGCGGCGTTTCTCGATACCCAGGAAATCCTGCTGCCGGTCTATGACCTGTGCCAGTGTCTGGCTTTTCATCTCGCCCAGGATTTCAAGCCGTAACGGCCCAGACAATTGCCAGCCGAACTGCAGCCGCGGCTCCGGGCGCCAGACGTGGATCCTTTCGAAATAGTTGAAACGCCAACCCGCCAGCAACGAGAATTTATCGCTCTCGGATTCCCAGCGCGTTTCGGCAATCCCGACGTGCGTATGCATGACTTCGGTGATGTTCCGCGAGAATGCAGGCGCGTCGATCTGATCGATATTCGTGACGCCGGTTTCGTGGAATTGGTAGCCGATGTTGAACGTCGTACTGGGCAACAACCGCATGGATTGGGAAAAATTAAATCCGAACCCAACGACCTGATTTTCCTGTGTGGTCGTGAGATTGTTGCTGTCCAAAGATTCCGTGGAAGCCATGAGTTTGTAGTTGGACACATAACTTTCAACGCGGGTAACATGGTCGTCGTCCCAACGTGAAGTCCAATTTGCGCCCACCCCGAAGTGGCGCTGGGACAAATCGTTGTTTTGCCCGGAACCGTCCAGGAATTGGTCGATGATCAGGCTGTTGCCCATGCCGATGCCGTCGATGAAAAACTCGTGCTTATCGGCCACTTTCTGCCGGTATTGCAGTGTGACATCATTGAAGTAAAAATGTTCGTCCGTATTGACGTTTACCGTGCCCGTGTTGTTGGTAACGATGGTATTCTGGAACACGCGGTTTCGGTACTTGCGGTACGTCGGGGAATCAAAACCATCGGTGAACGAGCGCCTGGCCGATACGGAAAACGACGCGTTGTCGGACATTTTCACATGGGCATAGCCGGCCAAACTGATCAAGTCCGCGGCGACGATGAATGCCGTCTTGTCTATCTTCCGGTCACGCGAGGAAATGTCCACGACACTCGACACGCTTTCGCCGAAAAGCGCCGATGTCCCGTTGATGGAAATGGAAATGGTTTGTGGCAACACTGGGTTGAACGCCGAAATCAGGCCGAAAAAATGCCCCGTCTGGAACATCCTGATGCCGTTCCAAAGAAATAGGTTTTGGTCGTGCGTACCACCGCGGGCGCTGATGTTTGAAATGGTTTCGTCTTCGTTTTCGATACCCGGAAGTTCCTGCATCGTCTGCAACACATCGGGTTCGCTAAGTCCGGGAAGAATACCGAATTTCGTCGGGTTGATCTTAAATGAACCGTCGTCGTTCTTGGTGATGCCGGTCGTCAGGAACCGCTGCGGAGCGACTTCATCCAGCGCATTGACAATAGGCGACAACAAAATCTGAGGACAATCGGGTTTGTACAACGCCAAAGGTGCGATGCGAAAATGCGCATAGTTCTGATGGCTGATTTCAATGTCTTCAGGCGAAATGACGGGCAATTCGAAGTAACCGCGGGCGTCCGATATGGCCGAGATATTCGTGCCGCTTATAAACAACGATGCCGCCTCGATGGGCAGCTTGGTTTCTTGGTCTAATAAATAACCGCAAAGTGGCTTGTCCAGCTTTTCGTCGTTGGACACGATAAAAGCCGAGGCACCTATGGGCTGGAATTTTAATTTTGTGATGCGGGAAATGTAATCGAGTGCGGCATTCAGAGGCAAATCCGGGTTTGGCGGGACAATCTTGTAAAGGACGATTTCGTCTTCGATGTAGTTGAATGTCACGCGGTGCCGTTGGCCCAACACTTCGAAAATTTGGTTCAAAGGCTGCCTCGTTCCCTGCTGCGACCAAGCGGAAATGCTGAAAAACACAGTAAGGATGACCAGCCAGGTGTTGCGCATTAACGGGCTTCTAGGATGATTTTTCCGTCTTGCCTCAAAAGGTTCAGGTGATACGTTGACGCTACGATCTGCAATGCTTCGTCAATATTCTTGCGCGGAAGCACGCCCGTAAACAACTGCGCCGACGGAACACCTTTCACTAAAATGTTAATGTCATATTGGCGGTTGAGTTCGCCAACAATCGTAGGGAAATTTACTTTGTGGAATACCAGTTTATCCTGCAGCCAAGCCGGACCGACGCCGTCGTTTTGAGGCACGTCGATGGGCTGTCCGTTCTCGAAAGATACGCTCTGCCCTTTGGTGATGACGGTTTGCGCTTCGCCGTAATCTACCCGGACGCGGCCTTCGAAACACATCACATCGAAACGTCCATCGCGCGCCTTGACATCGAACTGCGTACCCAGTACGGTTACTTTTCCGAGCGAGGTATTGACTTCGAATTTCTTGCCTTTTGCCACTTTGAAATACGCTTCACCCTCAAGCGTGAGGCTTCTATGATTGTCCCAACCCCATTTTTTATAGGTGATTTCAGAACCTGCGTTGAGCGTCACCTCAGATTCGTCCGGCAAGGAAAAAGACGCGAACTCCGCATTTTCAGCCGTTTCAGTGGACGGCATCATGTTCTTGGCAACGAAAAACAATCCTAGCGCAATCACCAATACCGCCGCAAATCTAAATACGGTACGGTATAACGGGATTACTTTAGGCTGTTTCTTTTCGCGGGAAACGACGTTGCGATAGATGGCATCCTGATCGAAATCAGGCGCCTGCAACTGTGCGGAATAGTCCTTTATCTTGGCATACGTGGCGTATTCGGGCGTCTTTTCGAACGCCTGACGCTCGGTGTCGGACATTTCGCCGGCGAGCCATTTGGCCAAATCGTATTGTTGTTTCATGTTTTCCAATATTCGGTTAAACAGGCAATTGGCAAAAAACCCTACCTCATTTGTTCAATTTGTTCTCGGAGCGTAGCCAATGCCCCGGAAATTCGTTTCTCTACGGCTTTAACGCTAATGTCTAACATTTCAGCGATTTCATGGTATTTCTTTCCTTCGATGCGGTTCAACAGAAACGCGGTGCGCTGCGCTTCGGTCAGGCTTCCGATAGCTTTATCGAGTTTGTCCTTGAATTGGTCTTCCTCGACCATGTATTCTGGATTGACGTGATCTGCGTGTTCATGGTTGCCCGTTTGGGCATACCGAAGTACTACTTTTTGATGGGCAATCTGATTGAGCGACGCGTTGTTGGCTACCGTGTAAAGGAACGATTTTGCTTTGTCCTGCGGAATGTTCCGGCAGTTTTCCCAGACTTTAATAAAGGCATCCTGCGCCATATCGTTGGCTTGCTCCTCGTTGCCGTATTTGAAGTACAGATAGTTCCGCAACGCCTTGATATGCGTGGCAAAAAAATGCGAAAAAACGGATTCGGCACAAAGGCCGTTGAAGTTGTTGTCCATCAAAACTGAGCTGCTGAGTTGCGGGTAAAAATAAAAATAAAAAACATGGTAGGGTATTTTTGTCCTCAATTGTTTTACGCAAAAATTCGGCAATGAAAAAAATATATCTGGTGCTTTTTGGGGTGTTACTCTTCGGCTGTCAAAGCGAGGAAACGACCATCGTCCAGAACAATAGCGATGCGCTCGTCAGGACATCGCCGCTGACCTCATTGGTATCGCGCGTGTGCCAGAACCCGACGCACGTTGACGACATCCTTGACCAATCCAGTTGCTACAGTGTTTTACTCCCGGTGAACGTCATGGTAAATGGCGAAGATTTCAATGTGGAAGACCAAGATGACTTCCATGACATTTGGGAAAACATGCAGGAATCATGGAGCGATGATGACATCGTGCATTTTCAGTTTCCGATTACGGTCGTATTTCCGGACTTTGCCCAATTGGTCGTAAACAATCAGGCCCAACTTGACACCTTGACTTGCTCAGGCGATGGCGATTTCCATGAAATCCGTTGTGTGGACTTTGTTTTCCCGGTGAACGTAAACACCTACGACACGAACAACCAGATTGCCAACACGGTGACCATCTACAACAATGCTGGCTTTTATGACTTCATTGATAATCTGGCAAGCGCCGAGATTTTTACTGTGGTTTATCCGGTCACGCTGACATTGGCATCGGGCCAGAATATTACAGTTAACAGCAATCACGAACTGGAAGATGCGATTGAAGACGCCATTGATGACTGCGACGACAATTGGGGCGGCCCAGGCCCGGAACCGATGACGCTCGAACAAATTGCCGTGTCCGGCACTTGGCACATATCGTATTGTGATGACCGCATGTCTAGAAGCCCGCAGCCACCGAATATTTACGAAGGTTACAATTTCACTTTCTTAGACAATGGTACGGTCACGGCTGTAAAGAACAATACCGTCAGCAACGGCACTTGGAGTGTTTACCAAGACGGCAGCCACACCATGATGGACCTTTTTTTCCCGCAATCCGGGCTGCAAGGTTTGTCTAATGATTACTGGAAAGTGACTGAGTACAATCCTACCAATTTCCGATTGAAGGATGACCACGATGATGGGCGCAGCGGCGACGGCAACGAGTACATTTATTTTACAAAGAATTGACAGATGGCCATTTTCCCGAGGAAATACGCGCCGAAACGCAAACGACTGCCCGGCGATAAATTTTACGTCAGCAAGTCTGAGCATATCGCCAATCAGGTCATTATTTGGGGAGCCATTTTGTTTCTAACGTTTTTCATCAGTAAACTATTCTAATCATGCTACAAAGCCACACACAGATTTACAGATCTCAGGAGCGCGGCTTAGTGCGTTCGGAGGTGTTTAGCCGGTACTCGGTCTTCAATTTCGAAAACACGAAACAGGAAGCTGATTTGCCCTTTGGTGCGCTCGAAGCCATGAACGACGAGACGCTTTGCCCGAAAAACAAGATCATGCGGCATGTTGACCATTATACCGATGTGGTCATCATTCCTTTGTCAGGTTCCATTCTGTACAAAGACAGTTTGGGCAATCAGGCGATTGTCGAGACCGAACAGATTGGCATCTTCTCGGTTCAGGAAGGTATGGTCTATGAACTGATGAATCTATACGAGGAAGCGCATGTGAATTACCTGCAGATTTGGTTGCGTGCCGATGAAAAGGAATTTCGCCGCACGTGCAAGTCCCGCGATTTTGAACAGCCGCAACACAATACAATGTTTCCGGTTTTCGCCGGATGGAAAAATGACATTCCGGTGTTGAAGACCAATGCCGAGGTGTTTGGCCACATTGGCGTTTACAACGACGGACGGAATGGAAAATACACGTTGAAAAACAGCAAAAACGGCCTGTTCGTATTTGTCATCAACGGCTCATTTGACTTCAATGGCCGGGCGTTGCATTCGCGCGATGCCATGACTTTGAGCGGCATCCATTTCCTGCCGTTCATCGCAAAATCAGAAAATGCAGCGGTGCTATTAATTGAAATACCGATTTAAGATAGTTTTTTTGCCATCTAACAAATGGTTGGTTTTGTTTGTGTGAAAAGAGGGAATTTTTTCCCTCTTTTTTTTCCGGTATAGGTAGGGTTTTTAAGGCTTATCCTGTTTTATTAATGAACGGACTTACTAATTCTAATTGATTGTAATTGTTATGAAAAAACTCATTTTTTACCCGATGATCGCGTGCCTTTTTCTGTTGAATACGGCCTCGATGTGTAGCTCAGATGATAATTCTTCGTCGTCTGACGATGTTAACGCAGTAACCAACACGGTGTCTTCCGGAACTTGGCGTGTAACGCTTTTTGACGAAGACGGAAACAACCAAACCAGCAATTTCAACGGCTACGCATTCACTTTCGGCGCGTCTAACGTGCTTACGGCCGTAAATGGCAGCACCACTGTAACGGGTTATTGGTCTGTTACGAGCGACGACAGCAGCGATGACGACAACCCCAGCGGCGACATCGATTTCAACATCTTGTTTGCTTCGCCGGCAAACTTCGCCGAACTGAGCGAAGACTGGCACATTTTAGAACGGACAGCTACCAAGTTGCGTCTGGAACACGTGAGCGGCGGCGATGGCAGCATCGATTTGCTGACGTTCGAGAAAAATTAACCCAACTTGCTATGAAAAAGAGACCAGCCTTCGGGCTGGTTTTTTTTATCTCTTAACTTTCAGATAACGTTTTTGTAGCACTTGTTCGATAGGTGCCGCCGTTGGTCGATGGAAACCTCATTTTCATCGGATTTATGCCTTAGCATGGAAATCGATGAAATAATATCCATTAACTTGAACTCTCCAATTTAAATTTTGATGTATGAAAAGAAGTTACACTTCTCCCGGTGACCGTGGGTTTACGGCCGCCTGGAACACCCGACCCGAAAATCCAACCGGCTCCCTGCAGTCGTTTTCGGTGGGTTGGCGCGCCCGATGTTTGGGCGTACTTTTAATGTTAATTTCCATCCTGGCAGGACAGGATTTAACAGCTCAAGTATCAGGTTATAGCTTTGCGCAAACAAACGGTACTTTCGCGGCTCCAACCACGGGGCTGATTGGCACTTCGGGCGCAGCTTCCACTTCTCCCTCGAGTATTTTTACTACAGGCTGGGATGATTCTTCCGCCACGTACACCTTGCCATTTACCTTCAATTTTGACGGTACCAACTACACTACCGTGACCGTTTCAAGTAACGGATTCATGGTTTTTGGGTCGGCATTGTCAGGAAACGGAAGTGGCGCTGCTTATGCCGGCACGTCGAACGCCAATGGTGTTTACATCAGCGGTACGGTCACCAATGCCGGTGTGGCCGCCTGGAACATGGACGCACAGATCAGGACCGGATCGACTTTTACGGCGAACAGGACCAGTGGATCAAATGTATTGACATCGGTTTCCTCAACGGCAGGACTTAAAGTCGGGATGCGGATTGACGGCACCGGAATCACCTCGGGCGCCATCATCACCGCCATTGGTACGGGTACGGTAACCTTGAGCATCAACTCCAGTTCTACCGGCTCATCGGCTACCTACACGCCACGCACCGGAACCTACGCTGCCGTTCTCGGTTCATCGCCGAACCGTCAGTTCGTGATGACTTTTGTTGGTTCTCGTCGTTTCGGTGGTACCGATAACGTTGACTACCAGTACATCCTGAACGAAGGCACCAATACGGTGCAGGTTGTATATGGCAGTGTTGTCGCTTCGACAACATCTAATACGGCACAAGTTGGTTTGCGTGGCACGGCCAACACCAACTTCAACAGCAGAACGACGACCACCGATTGGACTGCAACAACACTTGGCGCTGCCAATACGGACAGCTGTACATTCGTATCTACAGTAACTTTACCCGCCAGCGGACTGACCTTTACCTGGACGCCTCCGGTATTGCCACCTTGTACAACACCGTCTGCGCTCGCATCAGCGGCAGTTTTCAGCTCGGTTACCACAACTTCACTTTCAGGAAGCTTTACTGCTGCTTCGCCGGCACCGAGCAAATACCTGGTGGTGAGAAGCACGAGCGCCACGCCGCCAACTCCGGTTAACGGCACTTCGTATGCTATCGGCGACACGACGCTGGGCACGGGAACGAACGTCAGGCTTTCGGCCAACAGTACGTCGTTCACAGATACTGGCCTTACGGCGGGAACGCTCTACTACTATCATATTTTCTCCTACAACGATGCTTGTAGCGGTGCTCCTTTTTATAGCACATCGGCTTACACGTCAAGCCAAGCTACGGTTTGTGCCACCGGAACTGCCGTGACTGTTTCGAATCTCACATTTGACAAAGGAACCATCTCTTGGACCGGCGCAGGAAACTACGTTGTTGAGTATGGCGCAACAGGCTTCACACCTGGAACCGGAGCTACAGCTGGCGCAGGCGGAACCATTGCTTCGGCCTCTACCACTTCTCCATTCACCATTACTGGACTGTCGGCTTCAACAGCGTATCAAGTATATGTCCGTCAAATCTGTCCGTTGGGTGGCTATAGCGCAAACTCAAGCGTATTGGCTTTTACGACGCTTTGCGCACCTGTAACTTCTTTCCCTAGTGCGCAAAACTTCGCTAGCTATCCGCCAACGTGCTGGACGGAAGGCAACAACGGCACACTCAGCGCCGGCCCTGTGACAGTATCGACTACAGCCGGAGACGCCTGGGTAGCCGATGGCCCTTTAAATGTTGGAACGACTGGCGCCGTAAGAATTAACCTTGACGCCACCGGTGATAACGATTGGATGATTACACCGTATTACACGATTCCCGCGGGCATGCGCATGACTTATACCGCCTCTGCACACCAGTGGACTTCAACCGGACCGCCGACAACCCCTTGGGAAGCCGATGATTTCGTAGAAGTCCTTTACTCTACAGATTTCCTTAACTGGACGGTACTCAGGACATACAACAATACCAACGTGCCCTCGCATTTGGGCCAAACCGAAAGCATTGACCTGTCTTCACTCAGCGGACAAACTGTTCACTTTGCGTTCCGTGGCGTAGAAGGTGGCTCTGACGGAGGCGCCGATATCGAGTTCATTGTGGACAACTTTACGATTGAAGCGCTTCCATTGGTAGCACCCGATTGTGCGACAGGCTTAACACCTGCCGATACAGCGACCAACATCGTAAGAAACACGACGCTTACTTGGTCTGCCGCTACGGGTTCACCATCAAGCTATGACGTTTATTTGGGCACCTCATCTACGCCATCGTTTGTTGCGAATGTCAATACAACAAGCTACACGCCAGCTGCCTTAGCGGCGAATACCCTGTACTATTGGCAGGTTGTTCCTAAAAACAACAATGGCGACGCGACAGGTTGTGTAATTCAATCTTTCACGACGAACTCTAATTTCAATTATTGTGCACCAACCTACAGCAACGGTCCTGGCACGACAGATCAAATCACCAATGTGACTTTGGGTGCACTGTCTAACGCTTCTGGCGCGTCATCATCTCCATATTACACTTTCTACAATGCGGTTACGGTTCCAACGATTTACAGGAGCAACACCGCGACGGTTTCTGTAACTATGGGCTCGCACAGCAACCAATTCTCTGCTGCTTGGATTGACTTCAACCAAAACGGTACGTTTGAAAGTTCAGAGGCCGTAATCGGTGGAAATGCTGGATCTAACGGCACAGCCAACCTTGTATTCAACGTTCCGGCCACTGCGGAATTGGGTAATACCCGTCTTCGTGTTCGTGGCGGAGACGATTCCGCACTTACTGCCACACAGGCTTGTGGTGCGTCGAACAGTACTTGGGGTGAAACCGAAGACTATATCGTCAACATCGCGCCGCCGCCGGCACCAACCATTACCAGCCTGGGTAGCGCATCTGGCTGCGAAGGCACATCGATTACCATTAACGGTACAGATTTGAATGGCGCTACGGCAAGCGGTGTTACCATTGGTGGTACGCCGGTCGCCTCGATCACTTCGAACAACGGATCTGTCTTGGTAGCCGTTATTGGCGCGGGCACATCGGGTGTCGTTTCCGTAACCACACCAGGCGGAACAGCAACCAGCAGTTCTTCTTTCACTGTTGACTTGCGCCCGATAATCACTGCGCAACCATTGGCCCCGGCAGCCGTTTGTGCAACAGCGGGCATTGCTTCTATCAGCGTTTCTGCGACTGGTGCTACGACGTACCAGTGGAGAAGAAACGGATCGAACCTTTCGAACACTGCGCCATTTAGCGGTGCAGATACAGCAACGCTGACCATTACAAACCCTGCTGAAGCCGATGCAGGTTCTTATGATGTCGTCATCGGCAACGCAGCAGGTTGTACGGTAACATCAAACGCGGTGTCCGTAACGGTTAATCCTGCTCCGCCAACAGCAAATAGCATCAGCATCTGCGCTGGCGGATCGGGCGCTTTGACTGCGTCGGGCACTTGTACCGGATTTGTCAATTCGGGCACAACCCTTTCAGGTGCTTGGGCATCGGGTACAGACGCAGTGGCTTTGCGTCCTACCACTTCTATCGCGGATACAGCCACTTGTTCATTTGATGCAGCCATCACCCGGAACTATGTAAAAACCAATTTCCAGGTAAGCATTACAGGTAGCTACACCTTTGAGATGAACAATAGCGCTTCATTTGACGGCATGGGTTATATTGTGTCGGGAGCCTTTGTTCCGGGCAACTGCTTGGGCGGCGGCACCTGGATTAAGGGCGACGACGACAGCGGCACTGCAGGAGACGAACCTTTACTGACTGCCACATTAACTGCCGGAGTGACCTATACTTTGGTTTCGACTACATATGGCGCTTCATCGGGCACTTATTCGGGAAGTTTCGGCTGGACCGTTACACCTCCGAGCGGTGGCCAGATTATGCTTCCGGGCACTGTTCCAGTGAGCTGGTATACTACTGCTTCGGGCGGGTCGCCAATTGCCACCACGAACTCGTTTGACCCTGTGGGTGTTTCTGGATCTGGAATTACCGATACCAATACGCCGGGTGTTACTACGTTCTATGCGGCTTGTGGCTCGAACGAATCATGTCGTACTGCCGCAACCTTTACCATCGTTGCAAACACGACCTATTACCAGGATGCTGACGGTGATACGTACGGAAATCCTGCCGTAACGCAATTGAGCTGTACAGGCGCACCTGTAGGTTATGTTGCCGACAATACCGACTGTGACGACAATGACATAACCAAGCACGCCACATTCGCGTTCTACGCAGATGCCGACAACGATGGCTTTGGCGCCGGTGCACCACAAACATTGTGTGCTGTAAATGCTTCAACGCCTCCGTCTGGTTACTCGGTGAACAACACCGATTGTGATGACACGAAAAACACCGTATATCCAGGCGCAACCGAAATCGGCTACAACCTCATCGATGACGATTGCGATGGTTTGACCGACGAAGGCTTCCCGCCAAAAACGACAGTTATCCAAGGTGGCTTCTGCAACCAGACCTTGGCCAGTATCGATACGCAAATCGTGGCGAACATCGTTTCAGGCGCACAAGGCTATCGCTGGAGGGTAACTACGATGAGCGGTCCAAACAACGGTCAAATCCAGACGCTGGACACCGCACTGCGTGTAATGAAACTCACTCAGCTGACCAATTATGCATTCAATACGCAATACAAAATTGAATTGTCCGTATTGTTTGCCGGTTTCTGGCAACCGTTCACCACATCGACTTGTACCGTGAGCACGCCGGCAGCATCAACATTGTTGACATCATGTGGCGGAACCCTGACTAACTTGTCCGATGCGGTGTATGCGAACCTGGTTCCTTACGCAGCGGGCTATAGTTTCAAAATTACCGATCCGGTCAACCCTATTAACACACAAACGCTTGAGCGTTCGGTTCGTGATTTCAAGATGACCATGATCACCAATTTTGTGGTCCAGTACGGCAAAACGTACAATGTAGAAGTGGCGGTGAAAAACACCGATGGAACCTACATGAGTTTCGGAAGTGCGTGTCCATTGACTACGCCTTTGTTCCCGACTACTTCTTTACAGGATGCACAGTGTGATGACTACGCCGTTCCAAACAGCAGTACGCTCATGTACGCCTTCTCATACCCTGGCGCGATTGGTTATGCGTTTCAGCTGACTGGTCCGGGCTTGCCGCCTGCTGGCGTAGAAGTCGTGAAAAACGTGCGTACCTTCTCGTTGAGCGATTTCGCATCCGCCGGATTGATCCCGGGTGCAACGTACAACGTAAAAGTGCGTTTGATCTTCAACTTGTCTGATCCGGCCGGACCTTACGGAAAAACTTGTACGATTGTCACGCCGGGCGCTTCCCGTATCGTGGCGAACAAGGCAGTGTTCAACGCCGTGGCCTTCCCGAATCCTTTCGCCGAGAACTTTAACATCGATGTGACCACGTCGCTCGATGCCGAAGTGAACGTGAAAGTATATGACATGACCGGCAGGCTGTTGGGCAACACTACTGTAAAACCAACCGATGTTTCTTCTCTGCAAATTGGAGAAAATTATCCGTCAGGTGTGTACAACGTGATTGTTACCCAAGGTGACAATGCCAAGACCTTGCGAGTGATTAAACGCTAATTACTTCGGCAATAAAAGGAAAGCCTCTTCAAATGAAGAGGCTTTTTTTATGGCACGTGCTCGTCGCCGATGCCGGATTCTACGCCCGGAACGGTATCTACTGTCGGCGGCACAGTTTCGGGAGTTGCCGTATTGTCGATTGGGGTTTATGCCGGTACGGTATCGATGCTGTCGTTGGCAGGCTTGTCTTTACATGATGTGAATGACAGCAGCATCAGCGAAGCAATCACAACCATCTCATGAATCTTTTTCATACGTTTGGTTTTTGGTTAGAAGTGTCTGGATGCAAGGGTTCATTTGTCTCCTGCTTTTCATCGGCGTGGCGAAATCCTGAAACCGTCTCCACGAAATCATCGGGGCTGCTTTTGGCGTGCCCCTGATCATTGATGTTGTAGCGGTCGATTAGGGCTTTTCGGCCTTCGTGTGTCGTAACTTTCTCTGGTTGAATTGGCTTTTCCATCGCGCTGTATTGTATTTGGTTATAAAAAAAAAAGAGGCATTCGTATTAAAAGCCTCTTTTGTCAAAAAAATCACGAAGTGAGCACAAAAATTCAAAACACCCATTTTCGGATGCGATACATCCATCAGTACTGGCAACCCTAGCCGATTCTACGACATGTCATCGTGGAACCGGAGGTATTCGATATACGTCATCGTTGCTTCGAAGTCAGCATACGAAATATCCGAAGATCCATCGTTGATGGCTACCGGCCGATTTCCGGTTTCAAAATCATCTGTCTGGACGGACAAAATCTCATTCATGGTGGAGGCTTTTGTCAAAGTTCCGCAATTTAACGGGCGGCGGTTTACAGCATTCCACGTTTCCCTTACAGTATTCCCATAAAAAAAGCCGCTCCTTCTGAAACGGCTTTGTTTTATTTGAGTCCTGATCTACGGCTGCGCGACATCACCGTGCCATTGCGAAAAACCGCCGTTAAGATTAAAGGTTTTCATAATGCCCAGATTGTTCATGATGTCGCATGCCTGCGCGCTTCTGCCGCCCGCTTTACAATACACGTAATAACTTTTGTCTTTATCCAAGTCCTGCAAGGCTTCCAAGAAATCCGGGCCAGTATAGAAATCGATCATCACTGCGCCAGGTACGATGCCTTGCGACCATTCTTCGGGGGTGCGGACGTCGAGGATTACCGCATTGTCGTCGTGGGCCAATTGCGCTGCCCATTGCTCTTGATTCAGGTTCATGATTAAGCTTTTATGCTACAGCCGATGGCTTTGGTTTCCTTGGTTTCGATGTCTTTCCCGTTTTGCAATGCCTCAATAGCCTGCTCAACGTATCTCTGTTTCACCGCCGATTCGTCTTCGTAATTGTCGTCTATCGCACCGATGTATTTTACGATATTGCCCTGATCGGTTCTCTGCAACAAATATACGTGAGGCGTTTTGGTAGCGCCGTATTGCGGATAGATCTTTTGCCCATCGTCAAACAAATACGGAAACGTAAATCCCTTTTCCTTGGCGCGTTGTTGCATGAGTTCGAAACTGTCGTCCGGCGCTTTTGACGGATTGTTAGGATTGATGGCGATCACGGGATAACCTTGCGGCTTGAACTTTTTATCAAGTGCGATGATGCGGTCTTCATACGCCTTGGCGAAAGGGCAATGGTTGCAGGTGAAGATGACGATGAATCCTTTGGCGGAATTGAAATCCTTGAGCGAGACCAACTTTCCATCAATGTTCTTCAGGCTGAAATCGGTAGCCACGTCGCCCACTTTATAACCGCGCGCGCCCGGAACAGCGAATGCGCAAACCAGTACAAAAGCCACCAACAGGGCAGCATACTTTAATTTTACCATAATGTTCATTTTAAAAAATGTTTGACTTCTTGTTCTAATTCTTCATACGTGAAACTTCGCTCATAGAACTTCCGATCGGCTGCCGTAAAAATCAACGTTGCGGGCAATGCGCCGGACCATTGTGCATTTACCTTCGGAATCCATGCATTGGCATCCGGCTCGTGTAAATGGATGACTTCTTGTCGGATGTTCTTCCGGATCAAAAAAGGCAGCAAAGACGATTCTACTTGTTTGTTCATGTCCAGGCTTACCAGCAGGACTTTTACTTTTTGCGACTTGTATTCGGTCCCGATGCGGTCAAAATAGGGCAACTCCTTAACGCATGGCGCGCACCACGTGGCCCAGAAATTCACGACATAAACCGTATCAGATTTCGCCTGAAGCCGCTTTTCGAGCTGTGAGAAATTGTAGGTATAAACGGTACGTCCGGCATGGCTGCGCGCGAATGGTTTGGCTTCCTGCGCGAACGCCGAAAGACACACGAATACCGACAAAAACAAGTACTTCACCATGATTTTTATTCGACCCTTAAAGGTAAGTAATCGTTACGGGTTGATTTTCTTTTAACAAAAAAATAACAGCGCTGTGGCGATTTGGAAGAAATTTATCATACATTTGTACCTACAAATTTTGTAAATACAGATGACAATCGAGGAAATCATAAAAGCGACGTCGCCCCTGCCACTGCCCCGCCGGACAGTCCTCAACATTATGTACACGCAAAATGCAATGTCCGAAAAATTCCACGAAATCCTGAAACCGTATGATTTGTCGGGCGAACAATACAACGTGTTGCGGATCTTACGCGGGCAAAAAGGCAACCCCGCCAACATGTCGACGCTTCAGGAGCGCATGGTTGCCAAGAGCAGCAACACGACCAGATTGATTGATAAATTGCTCTTAAAGGAACTCGTCACCCGGGAAGTTTGCCCGGCGAACCGACGCAAAATGGAAATCCTGATCACGGCAAAAGGACTGGGTTTATTGGCCGAACTCGATCCACAGGTTGATGCCCACGAAAACCGCTACGGCAAAAACCTCAGCGACGACGAACTGATACAACTCAACACCTTACTTGAAAAATTCCGAACGTATTCATCCAAATAACTAAATTTTAAACACGCTTAAATCCACTTACAAATGAAAAATCTGAAAACAATCGCACTCACACTGTTCACGCTCGCTACCGTTGCCGTTACAGCGCAAACCAAAAAAGTTGACGTCACCAAAAGCACCATCAAATGGGTTGGTAAAAAAGTAACAGGCCAGCACGACGGTACCGTAAAATTGCAAGACGGCGCGTTGGTGTTCAAAGCCGGGAAACTCACTGGCGGCAGTTTCACCGTTGACATGAATTCCATCGAAGTGACCGACCTACAAGCCGGAAAAGGCAAAGAGAAACTCGAAGGCCACTTGAAGCACGAAGATTTCTTCGGTGTGGACAAATACCCTACGGCTACCTTGGTGTTCAAGACCATCGCCGCCAAAAAGAACAATGTTTATACGGTTACTGCAGACTTGACCATTAAAGGGAAAACCAACCCAGTTACTTTTGACATGACCGTGAATGGCAACGCCGCCACGACAGACTTCAAGATCAACAGGGCAAAATACGACGTAAAATACGGCTCAGGCAGTTTCTTTGAAAACCTGGGCGACAAAACCATCTACGACGACTTCGACGTCAGCGTAAACTTGGTTTGGTAACTAAACCAAAAATATCATAGAACCCGGGGCTTTCTCCGGGTTTTGTTTTTTTATCTTCGCACCATGAATGTCCTGGTGATAGACAATTACGATAGTTTTACGTACAACATCGTACACTATCTGGAAGACTTGGGCGCCGAGGTCACGGTCCTCCGAAACGATGCGTTTGACTGGGACGATGTCGATGGATTCCATAAAATCCTGCTCTCGCCCGGACCGGGCATTCCAGATGAAGCCGGAAACCTCAAACCGCTCATTGCCCGATACGCCGCCACCAAAAGCATCCTGGGCATTTGTCTGGGGCAGCAAGCCATTGCCGAAGTCTTCGGTGGCGCATTGACCAATCTCGACAAAGTTTACCACGGCGTGGCCACGACAATCAATATCTTCGGTGACGACGTGCTTTTTAACGGCTTGCCTTCAAAAATCACCGTCGGGCGTTACCATTCCTGGGCGGTCAACCGAAACCTTCCTGAGGCTTTAAAGGCGACTTCGTCCGACGAAAACGGTGAAATCATGTCGCTCCAACACCGCGAATTTGATGTGCGTGCGGTGCAGTTCCATCCGGAAAGCGTACTGACACCGGACGGAAAGAAAATCTTGGAGAACTGGTTGAGTAGCAAAACTTCGTCTTGAGAAAACGCAGCCCAACACATCTCAAGCCATTGGTATCCAACATTTTGAAATAAAAAAGATAACATTAAAATAATGTAACCAATACGCTTGACGCATTAATTTTTTGTTATATTTGATTCCCTACGCATCACATCCGTCAAACCAATTTTTGGAAATCATGGGATTTTTCAGCAACAAAACCAAGATGCTTATCGAGCAGTTCAAGAAAAAAAACGAGTACTACTCAAATGGCCTGAAGAAAGACATTGACGAACAATTGGACGAACTCCGTTCGGAATACGAAGCGAATGAGTCTGTGGTGCCGGAATTCAACGATTTCGTGGCAAGCATCAAATCCCAATTGGGCGATGCCGAAAGCACCAAACTCGAGGAATTCGCCGCCCGGTTCGCCAAGGTAAGCCAAACGGCGCGCAACGGCGTAGATGCCATGTGGGAACTGTCGCACAACCAACGCAAACTCATCTCAGAGAGTCATATGGATTACGAAGAATTCGAATACTTATACAAATAAAAAATCCCGTCGGTTGACGGGATTTTTTTTAGCTTTTCAGTTTCTTGGCGATGCCTTTTGGAACGCCGTCCTTGTGGAGCAATATTCCGGTGGACTTCAACTGCACAAACGTTTTGGTTACGTACAGATAGCCTTTGAAATCATTGGTTTCGCCCCAGGAATTCTTCACTTTATAGTATTCTTTCCCGGTTTGGTCTTTTGCGATGCCGACAATCTGCATGGCGTGGTCATCGGTGGTTTTCTGGGAATAAATGCCTTCCAAACGCATGTCTTCAGTGATTTTCTTTTCTACGACCGGTCCGTCGAACAACGTCTTCTTTTGCTCGGGCGTGATGTTGTCCAGGTCAAGATCGGGCACTTCTGCCACACCATTCCGCCAGCTGAAATACGGTTCAGATACATCAGAAGACCATGCAATCGTGTAACCTTTGGCCAATGCATTGTCGATGATTTCGGTAAGTTCGGTCATCGGGACATTGTATACTTTTTCGTAGCTCCAGTTGTCGGCGAATGGCAACAGGACTTTTTCGTAATACGGATTGTCCTTGAAAGACGAAAATTCGACATAATCGTCCGGGTTGATGCCCACGACTTCCTTGGAGAACGTCACCGGCGTATAATTTTTACCCGCGTAAGCGAAGGTTTCCGGCAACTTGCCGAGTTTCTCATCCAGATAGCGGTTGATTTCCTCTTGCCATGAAATGCCTCTTTTCGGGTCGTCGCTCTTGAGGTATTTGTCCAGGATTTCCTTAAAACCTTTCTGGAATTCGTCAGACTTTACCGTACCCTTGCCGTAATCCTCGCCAGTGTAAGCCACTTTTGGCATCGCACCAAATCTCTTGTAGATGTTGATGGCGTCGTGCGTTTCGCCGCCATCGCCCAAGCCCATGTTGCCGTTGAGCAAAATATAGTTGCGTGCCTTGGACTGATACACCATTCTCGCCGTGTAAACCGGCGCCAATTCTACGGGTTGCTTGCCCATACGCATCATTTCGGACTCGATGAACGAGTTGCCCGAATAGCTCCAGCACGTACCGGCCGAACCTTGGTTTTTGACCGATGTGTCTTCGAGGTCAATCATGTCGGTAAACATGAATTTTGCGTTGCTCGACGCATTGTTGATGACTTTTTTGATCAGGTCATCCTGCGAAAATCCTTGCAGTGAACATAAAATGGCTAACAGCGCCAGACTTCTTTTAATCATATTTTCAATTTTTAAACGGATAAATGTAGCGTATTACAGCCGATATCCGATGGGTTTAACAAATGATTACCGCGTAAAGACCAGCGTGTTGCCCTTGGAGAGATTGGCATCAAACCGATAACCTTCGTAATGGAAACCTTTCAGGTCATCGATGGTCTCGGCGCCGGTGTCAATGATGTAACGCACCATCATGCCGCGCGCCTTCTTGGCGAAAAACGATATCATCTTGAGCTTTCCGTCCTTGAAATCCTTGAATTCCGGTGTAATGACTGGCACTTTCAACGCCTTGGCATCCACCGCCGAAAAATATTCATTGCTGGCCAAATTCACGAACAACTCGCCTTTGCTTAGTTCCTTGTTGAGCGCTTTCGTTACACTCTCTTTCCAGAAGGCATAAAGATTTTTGGCCTCGCCCACAGGGAAGTCGGTACCCATTTCCAGGCGATACGGCTGGATCACATCAAGCGGTTTGAGCAATCCGTACAAACCGGACAGAATGCGGAGTTTGTTCTGCAACACGTCAATCATTTCAGCAGGAATCGAATAAGCGTCCAACCCGAGATAGACATCGCCTTTGAATGCGTAAACGGCCTGTCTGGTATTTTCTCCCGGAACTTTCGCGCCGAAACCTTTGGCCTGGTTGCGTTTCCAGTTTAAGTCGGCGAGCGCCGGAGAAATGTCCATGAGCGCCGCCAATTCTACAGGTTTCTTCTTTTTAAGTGCCGCGTGTATTTTTTTTGCCGACGTCAAAAATAACGGCACCGTAAATTCCTGCACCGGAACCGCGGTTTCGTAATCGAGCGTCTTGGCCGGAGAAATAACGATTTTCATCAGTCAATCATCAATTTGGTGTTCGGCATTTCTTTTTGAATACGTGCTTTCAAGTCTTTTTTATATTGATCTGGAAACGCATTGCTGAAAAGGATCAACTCTTTCAATTGTGTAAGTTGGAACACCGATTCGGGCAATTGCGTGAATTCGTTTCCGGCCAGACTGAGCGACTTCAGATTCTTGAGTTTCGCGAACGAAGCCGGCAGTTCGGTAAAGCCGTAGTCGGTCAGGAATAATTCTTCAAGATTGCTATAATCACCTATGTTGTCTGGGATTTTGGTGATTTCCTCATCTGCGAGATAGGAGTTCATCTTGATCGATGTCACCTTTGACGGATCTTTTTGTGCATCGGTAAAAGTGGTGCATTTTACACACTGGCCAATGCCTAACAACGGGAGCAAAAGCAACACGGCGACACAGAAATTTTTCATAATTAATGGTTTTAGGATTGGGCAATCTATTTACGATTCTTCCTCTTCGAACAAATCTTTTGATTTGGAATACTGCCGCCATTTCTCAATGCATTGCTGCATATCGGTTGGCAAGTCGCTGTCAAAACGCATGAACGCGCCCGTCACCGGATGTTCAAAACCCAATGTCTTGGCGTGCAACGCTTGGCGCGGCAACACTTTGAAGCAATTTTCGACAAACTGTTTGTACTTGGTGAACGTCGTGCCTTTCAGGATTTCGTGGCCGCCGTAACGTTCGTCATTAAAAAGCGTGTGCCCAATGTATTTCATATGCACGCGGATCTGGTGTGTCCTTCCGGTTTCCAACTTACACGACACCAATGTCACGTAGCCGAAGCGTTCCAATACTTTGTAATGCGTCACGGCCGGCTTCCCGATTTCAGGATCGGTGAATACAGCCATTTGCATCCGGTCTTTGACATGGCGCGCGATGTTGCCTTCAATCGTGCCTTCGTCTTCCTTGACATTGCCCCAAACCAAGGCCACGTATTCGCGTTCTGAGGTCTTGAATTCAAACTGTCGGGCCAAATGTGCCAGTGCGTGTTCGGTCTTGGCGATGACCATCAGCCCGGATGTGTCTTTATCGATGCGGTGCACCAATCCCGGACGGTCGCTGCTGTTCATGGGCAAATCCTTGAAATGGAAAGCGAGTGCGTTTACGAGCGTGCCGGTGTAATTCCCGTGGCCCGGATGCACGACCAATCCCGCCGGTTTGTTGATGACCAAGAGTGCGTCGTCTTCGTAGACAATATCCAGCGGAATGTCTTCCGGATCTACCCGATTCTCGAACGGCGGATGCGCCAGCAAAATCCTGATGGTATCGTTGGGCTTGACCTTGTAGTTGGATTTAACCGGAATGTCGTTTACGTAGATGTCGCCGTTGTCGGCCGCGTTCTGGATTTTGTTGCGCGTGGCATTCGGGATGAGCGCCGTCAGGAATTTATCGATGCGCAACAACGCCTGCCCTTTCGGGACGGTGAATTTGAAATGCTCGAATAAATCGTCGTCAAGTTCCTGATACTCCATCGGCTATTCGGTGTCTTCATCGGCCGGAACCACAGGCACGGGCGTTTCGTTGGCGAGACTGTCTATTTCACTGTCGTCGAAACCTACTTTGCCATCGCCCAGAACAAGATCGATCTTTGAGGATTTCATGACTTTATCGCCCGGTTTCAGGACTTTTCCGCCCTGTTTCATCTTCAACACCATGTCTTTGCCCAAGTACGGCACGTATTCCTTCGTCCCGATTTCAAGCCCGACGGCTTTGAGTGTTGGTTCGGCCTGACGCAATGTTTTTTCGATGAGATCGGGCACTTTTACCGAGGCAAAACCAGAAGCATTCAACTTCAGGTAAATCTTGCGGTCTTTCTTCACTTTTGAACCAGCCACCGGATCTTGTTCGACCACGCTATATTTCGGGAAATCCTTGCGATAATCCACGGTATCGAGGATGACATAATCCAGATCCAGATCGTCCAGCTTTTCCTCGGCCTGCTCTTCATTGAGCCGCGCCAGGTTCGGCACCGTGATTTCCTCGCCGTGATTGGTCGTGAAATCAAGCCAGTACATGAAGCCAAGGATGATGGCCACCACGATGCAAAGCGCATAAAAAAGTTGCAGGAAAAATGTTTTGGTCTTGATGAATTCGCGGAAAGTCATGGGCGTTTGTTGAGTTTGCACAAAGATATAAAACTTTGAACCTTGAACTTCAAACTTCAAACCCGAAACTTTCTCTTCGAATAAAAAACCTACATTTGTCCTAACGAACACTAAGCATTATGAAAGTAGCCGTAGCCATGGGCGGTTATTCCGACGAATCCGTCATTTCGCTCCGCAGCGGGCAGCTCATCCTTAAGAATCTCGACCCTAAACACCAAGGTTTTGAAGTCCATATTTTGCCCGATGGCTGGCACGTGCTGGTCGATGGGCAGCAAATCCCGTTGAACCGTGCCGATTTTTCCTTTGAATACAACGGCCAGAAAACAACCTTCGATGTCGTGTTGAACACCATCCACGGCACACCGGGCGAAGACGGACATATGCAGGCGTATTGGGAATTGCTCGAAATCCCTTACGGCGGTTGTAACTTTTACCAATCGGCTTTGACCTTCAACAAACGCGACACCTTGTCTGTATTGTCGAAATTCAACATTCCGCGGGCCAAGTCTGTGTACGTGTCGAAAGGCGATGACGTGTCGGGCGAGGCCATCGCGGGCGAACTCGGGCTGCCATTTTTTGTCAAGCCGAACCAATCCGGAAGCAGCCTGGGCGTAACGAAAGTGAATGATTTGGCCGATTTTCAGAAAGCGCTCGATTTTGCATTTGCCGAGGACGACGACATCCTGATCGAGTCCTTTTTAAAAGGCACCGAGATTTCCGTGGGTGTCATCCACTACAAAGGACAGACGAAAGTCATGGGCATTACGGAGATTGTCCCACACAACGACTTCTTTGATTACGAAGCGAAATACTTGGGCAAGTCCGACGAAATCACACCGGCGAGATTGTCTGCCGAAGTGGAAGCGCGCGTCATTGAAACGGCTTCCAAAGTATATGAAGCGCTCGGGATGACCGGTTTCTCACGGACCGATTTCATCGTTATGGACGGCGTACCACATTTCATCGAGATGAACACCAACCCTGGGTTGTCACCACAAAGCATATTCCCACAACAGGCCGCGCATGCCGGAATGCCTTTTTCAGATTTGCTCGACAACGAGATTGAATTGGCCTTAAAACGCAAAGTACTATGGAAAAGATAGCCGTCTTCCCGGGTTCGTTCGATCCGGTTACCCTTGGGCATGTGGACATCATCAAACGCAGCGTGCCACTTTTCGACAAAATTGTCGTGGCCATTGGCGTGAATGCTCAAAAGAGTTACATGTTTTCCTTGGACGAACGAAAAAAATTCATCGAGGAAAGCCTCAAGGATTACCCGAGCGTTTCGGTGATTACCTACGAAGGCCTGACCGTGGATTTGTGCCGGAAACTCGGGGCGAAATTCATCCTGCGCGGACTGCGCAACCCGGCCGATTTCGAGTTCGAGAAAGCCATCGCGCACACCAACCGGAAACTCTCCAAGATCGAGACGGTTTTCCTGCTCACGGCCTCGAATACCTCGTACATCAGTTCCAGCATCGTACGCGATGTCATCCGCAATGGCGGCGATTACACGTTGCTGGTGCCCGAAGCCGTCCGCGTAAAATGACCATGCGGGTTATTTTCTTCCTATTGGCCGGATTTTCAGCCATCGCCCAAAACGATTTCAACACCGTTTACGAAAGCGGCAACGGCAACCAGACCGCAACCTACGCCGAAACCATCGCGTTTTACAGGAAACTTGACGCTGCTTTTGAAACCATCGAGATGCGCGAAATCGGGTTTGACGACTCGGGCGAACCATTGCATCTGGTGACTTTCAATCCGGATAAAGTGTTCGACTTCGGGAAAATCCATCAAACCAAAGCCGTCATCCTGATCAACAACGGCATCCATCCGGGCGAGCCGGACGGCATCGATGCCACGATGATGCTCCTGCGTGATTATGCGACAGGCAAGAAAAAAGCGCCCAAAAATGTTGTGCTGGCGGTGATTCCAATCTACAACATCGGCGGTGCGCTGAACCGGAATTCCCACTCGCGCGCCAACCAAGACGGCCCGGAATCGTATGGTTTCCGCGGCAATGCGCGCAATTACGACCTCAACCGCGACTTCATCAAATCGGACACGAAAAACACCAAAGGCTTCGTGGACATCTTCCGATTGACAAACCCCGAAATCTTCATCGACAACCACGTGAGCAACGGCGCAGACTACCAGTATGTGCTCACCTATATCATGACGATGCACCACAAACTCGGGCCGGTGTTGGGCAAATATCTCAACCAAGACATGATGCCCGCGCTCGTGCAAGACCTCAAAGGGAAAAAAATCGAGTCAACACCTTACGTCAACGCCTGGAGCGACACGCCCGACAAAGGTTTTGCGCAGTTTTTTGAAAGCCCGCGTTTTGCCACGGGCTATACCAGTTTGTTCAACACGATTGGGTTTGTCGTGGAAACGCACATGCTCAAGAAATATCCGGCAAGGGTGAAAGCCACGTATGAATTCATGGTTTCGGCGATTGAATTTACAGATTTGAATGTCAAGCCGATACAGGAATCAAGAGCAAAGAACCACGAAAGCTACCAACCCGGAAACGCCTACCCGATTAAATGGGAAATCGATTCGGCCCAAGTGGAAAAACTGCGCTTCAACGGTTACGAAGGCGCGATGATGAAAAGCGATGTCACCAACGGCCAGCGCTTGTATTACGACCGCAAGAAACCGTTTGAGAAGGACATTCCGTATTACAAAGCATACAAAGCGACAAAGGAAGTTACGATCCCGAAAGCCTACATCGTACCCAAAGCATTTTGGGATGTGATCGACCTGCTGAAGGCCAACGGCATGGCTTTTCGCGAATTGGCGCGAGACACAGTCATAGAAGTGGAAAGCTACAAAATCGCCGACTACAAAACGACGCCCAATGCGTACGAAGGCCACTATCTGCACCGCAATACATCGGTCACTAAAACCGTTGAAAAAGTAACGTTCACCAAAGGCGATTTGCTTTTCCCGACCAACCAGCCCGGCGTAAAATATTTGTTGGAAACTCTAGAGCCGGAAGCCGTAGATTCCTTCTTCAACTGGAATTTCTTCGATACGGTGCTGCAACAAAAAGAACATTATTCCGATTATGTGTTTGAGGACACAGCCGCGAAACTGTTGGCCGACAACCCTGACCTAAAAAAAGCATTCGAGGCAGCATTGGCCGAATCTAAGTTGCGGGAAAACGAAGGCGATTTGATCAATACGAAATCACTGCACAACAGCCCGGAAGCGCAACTGGATTGGGTCTACAAACACTCGCCTTACTACGAAAAAGCGCATTTGCAGTACCGGATTTACAGGATTCTAGATTAGCCGTTGGCCGTTTCGGCCTTGAAGAGCAATTTGATGTTCTGGTAGGAATTCTGGAGCGCTTCGGTGATTTCCTCGGGTTTGAGCCAAGCCACTTTTTCGATGCCTTCCTCAAGCTGCGGTTGGAATTCGCCGGAGAAACTTGACTTCATTTCATACCAGTGCGTCACCTTGAGCTTGTATTTGCCGTTGCGCTTGAATACGTGATAGGTTTTCGTGAGTTTCCCGGTCACGGTGAGTTTCCCGACACCGGTTTCTTCTTCCACTTCGCGCATGGCTGCGTCTTTCCGCTTCTCGCCTTTTTCGATACCGCCTTTTGGCAAATCCCATTTCCCGTTGCGGAAGATGAACAGCACTTCGCCGTTCTTGTTGTACACCAGCCCGCCCGCGGCTTTGTTCACTGGCATCTTGGACTTGAGCTTGCGCATGATTTCCTTCTCGTCCGGATGGTATAAATACGCCTTCTTGACCTTGTTGTTGAACATCTTGACCACAAGCCTGCTGATGTCTATGCTGTCCAGCAAAAACAACTGGAAATCGGTTTCCTTTTGTATCTTATTTGTCAGGAATAGCGGCTTATCGTTTACAAAAACTTTATACATTTGCAGTATGATTTTCAACAAAGACACAGCCGAGAAAACAGCCGAGTTGCTTCTGCAAATAAATGCAATTAAATTGAATCCGAAAAATCCTTTTACATGGGCTTCGGGTTGGAAATCGCCGATTTATTGCGACAACCGAATGACGCTGTCTTTTCCGCCCATCCGCAACTATATCAGAGAGGAATTCGAGAAAGTCATCGAGAAGCAATTCGGGAAGCCGGACGTGATTGCCGGCGTGGCCACGGGCGCCATAGGCATCGGGATTCTCGTGGCCGAAATCATGGGGTTGCCGTTTGTGTATGTGCGGCCCGAACCTAAAAAACACGGACGCCAGAACCAAGTGGAAGGTTTTCTTCAGAAAGGGCAGAACGTGGTGGTCGTAGAAGATTTGATTTCGACCGGCAAGAGCAGCATCATGGCCGTGGAAGCGCTCCGCGAAGCCGGCGCCAACGTCAAAGGCATGGTAGCCATTTTCACCTATGGTTTTGCCGTGGCCGATGAAAATTTCAAGAATGCCCACATCGACCTCTTCACGCTGAGCAACTACGAGCACTTGCTGTCATTGGCCGTAGCCAAGAAATACATCACCGAAGAAGAACAAAACACCCTGCTGGAGTGGAATAAAAACCCTTCCGAATGGGGAATCGCAATTGACAATTAAAATCCAAAATGATTTATCTACTCCAGATATATAAATCTAGCCACTATGAACTTAGCAAGCCCAAAAGCCACCGTACAAAAACCCGCACAATATATTTTTGACCAACTTACCGACGTCAAGAACTTCGAGAAACTGATGCCCGAGAGCATCGCCAAGTTCGAGGTCACCGATGCCGATTCTTTTATTTTCGGGCTTAAAGGCATGCCCGAAATCAAACTTCGCCTCAAAGACAAAACCGCACCCAACCGCGTATTGCTGGGCGCTGCCAGCGACAAAATTCCGTTCTCGCTGGAAGCCAAGATAGACGAAACATCGGCCGAGAGTTCAGACGTACAACTATTTTTTGAAGGCGAGTTCAACGCCATGATGGCCATGATGGTGAAAGGCCCGATCTCCAAGTTTTTGGAGACGCTGGCCTCCAACATGAACAAGTTGTAGGAGCTGTTTCCGGCTGTCCGCTGTATCTTTTGCTCCGTTGCACTACGCAAAAGGATGCCGCTGCCATCCGGGCTAAGGGTTTTGTCGAAGCCGCGACATCCGGCTTTTTTTTTGGACTTTGGCCAAACCGAGGCATTTTTTCTTTTAGAAAAAGAAACAAAATATTGCCTACCGGCGGTTTACTTTTGGCTTGACCCAAAAGTAACAAAAGGTCAAGGCTGATTTTAATTTCCTTGACTTTCGCGGTTTCGTTGCGCATCACGCCAGCTGAGCCGCTCGTCGCGCACTCCTCGACTCCTGCACCTGGCTTTTCGCACTAATCTTAAGCATTTTTCTTCGGGCGCAACTTCAACCGGAAAATCTACGCAAATTAAAATAGGCCAAAGAACCAAACCGAAACTATTTTGGAAACAACGGTAATTTCCCTAACCGAAAGTCAATCATGGAAACGTCTTGATTTCGGGCGCTGCGGCAGCGAGCAGAAAATATAAACCCATTCCGCTTAGTCGCGGCTTGCATGAAATTGGCGTGAAGAAAAAATCGGTATCAAAGCGCGTGCTTTCAAAAGAAATTCTGTTTGAGCCGTAGGCGAGTTAATTTCTTTTCGCGCTCGATTCGATTTTTTTAGCCAATTTCATGGCCGCATCGGTCTTTTGCTACTTTGCGACCAGGCAAAGTAGGCCTCCGCGGCAGCGGGAAACACAGGTTTTGGACAAAGTCCAAAAAAAGCCGGATGTCGCGGCTTCGACAAAACCCCTAGCCCGGATAGCAGCGGAAATCCTTTTGCGCCACGAAGCGGAAGCGGAGTGGCGTAAAAGATTGGAGCGAATAGCCGGAATCAGCTCCTGAAAAAAAGAAAATCTGTCGTTTACCGACTTTTTCCCTACTCTTACCTATTTTTTATTTAATGTTAAGAAATTATAAATAACATTGCGTCGTAAATATCCAGCAACTGTTTGATAACTATTTGATAAACAGTTCAAACGCCCCTAAAATGCCTAGAACAGATCAACAATTAAAGAGCAATGATTGCGGCGTCAGTGCCGTAAAGACCGTGTTTAACTTGCACGGTAAGAACATCTCGCGAAAGTACATTGAGCAGCACATTCCCATCGAGGAAAAGGGCACGCGCATGGCCGATTTGGGCGACTTCCTGAACTCGCACGGGTTCCAGACCAGCTATCGGTTGCTCGATGCCAACTACGTGAATGGCAATGTGGCAGACATTGAAGACATGCTGCCGTTTATCTTGCCGATCAAAAACAAGAACAACGGGTTGCATTATGTGGTGGCGGACCAACTCAAAGGCAAGCAACTCAAGATTTACGACCCGACCAAAGGCAGCCAGTATTACCTGTCACTGCAGGAAATCAAGAAAAAGGCGCACTTCAACAAAAACCATTGGGATTTAGCGGAGACCGAAGACAAAATCCGGTCGCTGTGCACCGAGGATCTGGCCGACTACAAACTCAACTACGAACAAGCCTTACAGGAAAATGGCCCGGCGGCGCTGTTCAACAAGTTGACCTACTTTAAATACATCAAAGGGAATTTCGGGTTCAAGGACGCCGACGCGGAGAAAGCGTTTTTGCTGGATTTGCTCAAAAACCAGGACATCTCGAACATTCCGCAGAATTTCAAAAGCCTTGAATTAGAGAAAGGCAAAATCAAGAATACCTCGCCGCTGATCTTGTCGGTCAAGGCGTTGGATACCGAAACGACTGAAGCCACAGCCTATCCCGAAGAAAAACGGCGCAGCCTGTACTGGCAGCTCTTCAAGCAATTGGGTTCTTACCGAAAACTGTGGTACATCTATATTTTCGCGGCGCTCTTTTCGGCGACCACGGCACAGATTGCGGTGTTCACCAACCAAATATTGATTGACAACATCCTGCCGACATACAATTTGCACACGCTCATCCTGTTTGCCATCGGGCTCGGGATATACAAGATGTTCGACACGTTTACGACGGTGTACAAGAATTTCGTGTCGATCCATTTGAGCAATGTACTCGACCGGCATTTCCTTTTTTCTTTCGATGAGAAAATCAATAGGTCGTCCTTGGCCTACATCCATTCCTATAAAAAAGGCGATTTGATGGAACGCGTGAGCGACTCCCTGAAACTCAAGACGTTCTTCATGAAGTTCTTCACCGGGACATTGGTGGATGTCATCGTGTCTCTGTATTCACTCGGCATCTTGTTCTTCATTGACAAAGGACTGACGCTCATTGTATTGGCTGTCATGATTTTATTCGCTTTATGGTTCAAGATCATTACGCCATACCTCAAGCAGAACGAAAGGTTGCGTTACATCCGCAAGGCCGATTTCATCTCGAAGATGATGGAGAAAATCGAAGGCATACAGGTCATTAAGAGTTTCAAGATCGAGAATTTCCATTCGAACAAGATTTTCACCAGCACGAACGAATACCTGAAAATCCAGATGCGCAACGGCTATGTGGATTTGATCAACAAAATCGTCGTGGCCACAATCGTCGTGGTTTCCTCGGTGACCATTATGGTCTTGCTGACCGAATCGGCCATTACGACGCAACTCATTACGTTGGGTCAGATCGTGACGTTCATCGCCTTGTCGTCGAAGATTTTCTCGGCGCTCAAAGGCATCCTGGACGACAACATGACGCTTCAGGAAAATGAGGTGATTTTGCGCCGTTACCTTGATTTTGACGAGCACACGAAGGCGCCGTCTAAAAAAGGCATTCGCGATTTCAGCATCGAAAAGATTGAATTCCAGAACCTTTACTACGGTTATTTGCCCAACGAGTTCGTGTTGAAAGACATCAACATGACCATCCGGAAAGGCGAAAAAATCAAGATTGAAGGCCAGAACGGTTCGGGGAAATCGACGTTCAGCAAAATCCTGACGACGCTCTACAAACCGAATTCGGGTGCCGTCTTGGTGAACGACCGCGACAAGAAATTCTATAACGCCGAAGCCGTCCGCGAGAAAATCATCCTGGTGACCAACGAAGACATTTTGTTCAACGACACCATCCAGAACAACATCGCACTGGGCAAGGACATCCCCATCGACGTGATTTTGGACAAGGCGAAAGAAATCAACTTCTACGATTTCATCGCGTCCAAAGACGACGGACTGGATTTCATCATCAACGAAAACGGCAAAAACCTCTCTACCGGACAGCGCAAGAAAATCCTGTTGCTGCGGGCATTGTTCGCCGATTCTGAGCTGATTATCCTGGACGAAGTGCTTTCGGGCATGGACCTCGAATCGCGCAACAAAGTGGAATCATTGATTGACGCCGACCACGACAAGACGTACATCATCATTTCGCACGAACCGATCAACAACATCAATTTTACCAAGAAATACAAGATTTCAGATGGAGAACTCAGTCTACTATAATACCAAAGCCATTAATTTCATCCGGATCATGAACCGGATACTGGTGGCGTTCGTGGTGCTCGTGACGATTTTGATCTTCGCGCTGAACATCAACGATACCGTGGATTTCAAGGAAGGCCTTATTTTTTCGGACACGCCGCAATTGAAAGTCACCGCGCCCAACGAAGTAAGAATCATGCAAGTCATGGTCAAGGAAGGCCAAGCCGTGAAAAAAGGCGACACGTTGTTCCGGCTCGAAAACAAGAAAACGCAGTCTGAACATGAAATCCTGACGGCCGACATTGCCGCGATGGAAAATAAAGTCATCATCATCAACAAACTGATGGCCAATACGATGGAACGCAAGAAAGCCTTGCAACAACTATTGTCGATCCAGGCGAACATCTACAAGACCGACCGCAAGAAAGCCGCGTACGAGATTGCCGCTTTGAACAACAAGCTCAATTTGTCGTCGCAACAATCATCGATCTTGTCGGACAAGTATAAAACCGACTCGCTCCTGTATGCAAAAGGCGCGATTTCCAAATACGAAATGACCGCCAGCAAAGCGACCAGCCTGAACGACCGCAAAGGCGAAGTGGACGTAAAGTCAACGTACAACGTCAAGAATTACGACTTCCAGAACCTGTACAACAACAACAAACGTACGCGCAACGATTTGAGGCGAAACATCATAGATGTGGACAACGAAATCGAAAATTACAAACGTGAAATCGTCGAGCTCGAGACGGCCATTAAGGACGCCAAATCAAACCTAATGTATGTGTCGGATGAACTGGGGAAAATGGTGATCACGTCTCCGTATGACGGTACGATTTCGAACCTGTTCAACGCCAAACAGAACCAGCAGATCATCAACAAAGGCGACTTGCTGGCCATCGTGGCGCCTACGAAAGAAAAATTCTACGCCAAGGTAACACTCGACGAACAAGACCTGGCTTATGTGAAGAACGGGCAGGCCATCAACCTCAAACTCGATGCTTACAATTACTATCGTTTCGGCGCGGTGAAAGGGAAAATCACGTATGTGTCGCCGTCGGATGTGAACCAGACATTCTACTGTTTGGCGCGCATTGAGCAATACAACCAGAACATCAACCTCAAAGCAGGTTACAAGCTGAAAGGCGAAGTCATCATCGAGCGGATGCCGCTGTACCAATACATTGTGAAGAAGTTGTTTTCGAAAATCGATAGCACATCATGAGAAAAACCGCCCTGCTCCTACTTTTTTTCACCTACGCCGCACAAGCCCAAAAGGCAATGACTTTCGCGGATTGCCTGGAACAGACCCTGGCCAACAACCTTCAATTGAAATCGGCTTCGTTTGATGAAAAGATTGCACTGGCGCAACACCGCGGCAGCTACGGGCAAATGATGCCTGCCATTACCGCCGACGGGGAAAACCGGAATTCCTGGGGAAAGGAACTTGACCCGGATACCAACACGTTTACCCGCGAAAACCTGCGAAACAACGAAGGCACGCTCAACGCCTATTTCAATCTGTTCCAAGGTTTGACCGTACACAACAACATCAAGTTGGCGCGTCAGGAAAAGGAATTGACGCGAACCAACATCCAATTGTTGCGCAACCAGATTACGATTGATGTGGCGCAGCGGTTCATTACGATCCTGTATCTGCAAGAAATCATTGCAGCGGGCGAACAGCAGATCGCGGCGAGCACGAAACAGCTCGAAATGGCCGACCTGAAATTCAACGCCGGCGTCATTTCGGAAAGCGAACTGTTTAAGATCAAGGCGCAGAAAGCTTCAGAAGAAGTAAACCTGCTCACCAATAAAAACCGGCTGACCGATAATATGATCAGCCTGAAGCAGCTGATGAATATTCCGCTGGATACGGAAATTATCTTGCTCAAACCCGAATTGAAACTGGACGAAAACTTGATGCCGTCGGGCAATGAGTTTGAAATTGCACAAAAAGCCGTAGACATCCATCCGGCGTTTCAGGCGAGCATTCTCGAGATGAAGAAAAAGCGTACCGAACTGGCTTTGGCGCGTGCACTCCGCTGGCCGACACTCACCATGCGCCTGATGTACCGCAGCAACTACGACTCAAACATCCGCGAAGCCGTACCGTTCGATGAGCAACTGGACGAGAACACCTCGAAGCAAATCCGGTTTTATTTGACGATTCCGATCTTCAACCAATTCCGCAACAACGTCAAGATCAAGACGCAGAAAATGTTGTTCCGACAAGCCGTCGTGGCGACCGAAATCGAGCGCAACCGGCTGTCTAAGGAAGTCATCCTGGCCGTGAACGATGCGAAAACCGCCGTCAAGAAAAACGAAGCTTCTTCTATTGCCATGGATTTTTCGCAGAAAAGTTATGATGCAGATCTCTTGAAATTTGAAGTCGGGAAAATCAACATCAACGAGCTGAACACGACAAAAATCAACTACAATAACGTACAGGCCGAATTGATCCAGTCCAAATACGACTTGATGTTCAAGAACGCGCTTATCAAATTCTACCAAGGTGAGCCATTCATGTTGTAGGATTTTTTGCTATCTTTCAGCAAATTCACGGACATGAAAAGAACTTTACTCCTACTCGCTGCCTGTGCGCTGTTGGCTTCTTGCACCGAAACGGTTTACAAGGAATACGAAACCGACTTGGTAGGCAACCGCTGGCAGAAAAACGATGTGAAAACCTTCAATTTTACGCTGGAAGAAAGCGGTGTGTATGACATCGCAGTCGATTTCAGCCATGTTTACGGTACGCAATTCCCAAGCGTGCCGCTGAAAGTCGTACTCGTGAAGCCCGACCAAAGCCGCGAAACGGTAGATTATCTGATGCAACTCCGCGACGGCGAAGGCAATGAACTCGGCGACTGCACCGGCGATTATTGTGATTTGCGCGAGCCGGTATTCACCAAAAAAGAACTCAAAGCCGGCAACTACCAGATTTCGGTGGCGCACGTCTTTGATTATGAATTTGTACCGAATGTGCTCGGTATCGGCGTTCGGGTCACGGAATCAGAAGATTAATACAACAACTGGATTTCTTTGATATTGAAAAGTTTGCGGCTGTCGTCTTCGAGTTGCAATTCCAGTTTTCCGTCTCGCGTGACGCTTTTAATCATGCCCATGAACCGATGGCCATCGGCCCGTTCAAACGCAGCAGGAACGCCTACCTTAAAGAGCTTTTCGTGATATGCCTTCCACAAAACATCGGCGTGTTCGGCGATGAAATGCACGTTGCGGATGATGCGTTCCACAATACCTTCGCGTAACTCGTCCCGATTGAACGTCCGGCCGCTGACAGTGTGCAGAGAAGCCGCTTTCGGCAATGCCGAAAAATCCTGTTGGTTGACGTTCAAGCCAATCCCGACGACGGAAACGATTTCACCATTTGGCTTGAAGCTGTTTTCGATTAAAATCCCACCGATTTTCTTGTCGGCTGACATAATGTCGTTCGGCCACTTGATGGACACGCTCTCGATGTCATGTTTTTCGACCACTTCGCAAACGGCCAGCGCAACGGCAACGTTCAGGGTGAAAAGTTGACTGGCATCAGAAGCGAAATCCTTTACCAAAACGCTAAACATCAAGTTTTTACCTTCTTCGGACATCCAGGTCGTACCCATTTGTCCGCGGCCTGCAGACTGGCTTTCGGCGGTTACGACCGTGAAGTTTTCGGTAGCCGGATTTTGTGACAATTCCTTAAGGAAATCGTTGGTGGATGTCGTGGCACCTAATTTGACAAGCGGCGGCGTCTGCATTTGATTTTACGCTGATTAATCTTATGTTAAGGTTCAAAAATAAATACAAAAAGTGGTAACTTTGCCCAATATGAAATTTTAAATGACGAAAAAAGCGATCAACAATGATGTGCTCTTGGCCAACATCATCAAAGGAATAGAAGAAGTAAAAGGCAATGACATTGATATCCTGGATCTGCGCGACATAGACACCGCCGTTTGCGACTACTTCATCATCTGCAACGGAAACTCAAATACCCAGGTCAACGCGATCGTCAACTCTGTACAGAAAACCGTTTCCAAACAACTAAAAGACAAACCTTGGCACGTTGAAGGCACCGACAACGCTGAATGGGTTTTGATGGATTACGTCAATATCGTGGTACATGTGTTCCAGAAGCACATCCGCGAATTCTACAACATCGAAGGGCTTTGGGGCGATGCCAAAATCACGACCATCCAGAATAAATACTAAAGAACCAATACCTAATGGCTAAAGATAATATCCCTAATCCAAAACCGAGGATGAGCCCGTACCTGATTTACGGCGTCATTGTCCTCATTTTTATTTTCATCAGTATCGCTACGGGCGGTTCGGCGTTTCAGGAACCAACCACGACCACCGCTTCCAAGTTCAATGTCATGCTTGACCAAGGCGACGTGGATCGCGTGGTGGTTTACAATAAGTCTGAAGCGGAAGTTTACTTGACCAAGAAAGCACTGGCCGACAAACGCTACGAAAAAGTATCGAAAGACATGCTCGACCGCGAAAGCAAAGGGCCGCATTATACGTTTGAGATCGGAAACGACGAAATCTTCCAGACCAAGCTCGAAAAAGCCGTACAAGAAGGCAAACTCAAGGAATACAACTTCCAGATGAAGAACAACTGGACCGATATTTTCCTGACGCTGTTGCCGATCATCGTCATCGTGGGCGTCTGGATCTTCATCATGCGAAGAATGTCGGGCGGCGGCGCTGGCGGTGGCGGCGGACAAATCTTCAACATAGGGAAATCCAAAGCGCGGTTGTTCGATGAAAAGACCGACATCAAAACCACTTTTAAAGACGTGGCCGGTCTCGAAGGCGCGAAAGAAGAAATACAGGAAATCGTAGAGTTCCTGAAAAACCCGGAAAAATACACCAATCTCGGCGGCAAAATCCCGAAAGGCGCGTTGCTCGTCGGGCCACCGGGAACCGGAAAAACCTTGCTGGCGAAAGCTGTTGCGGGTGAAGCGAAAGTACCGTTCTTTTCCTTATCTGGTTCAGACTTCGTGGAAATGTTCGTTGGCGTGGGCGCTTCTCGTGTACGTGATTTGTTCAAACAGGCGAAAGAAAAAGCGCCGGCCATCATCTTCATTGATGAGATTGATGCCGTTGGCCGGGCTCGCGGCAAGAACAACTTCTCTGGCTCGAACGACGAACGCGAAAACACCTTGAACCAGTTGCTGACCGAAATGGACGGCTTCGGCACGAATTCGCACGTGATCGTACTCGCTGCCACCAACCGCGCCGACGTTCTGGACAAGGCTTTGATGCGCGCCGGACGCTTTGACCGCCAGATTTTTGTGGACTTGCCGGACATCCGGGAGCGCAAGGAAATCTTTGAAGTGCATTTGGCACCACTCAAGAAAGTGGAAAATCTGGACACCGATTTTCTGGCCAAGCAAACGCCAGGTTTTTCAGGAGCCGATATTGCCAACGTATGTAATGAAGCCGCGCTGATTGCGGCCAGAAAAGAAAAAACTGCCGTTGACAAACAAGACTTCTTGGACGCCGTTGACCGCATCGTAGGCGGATTGGAAAAGAAAAATAAAATTGTTACCCCGGAAGAGAAAAAGGCCATTGCCATCCACGAAGCCGGACACGCCACTGTGAGCTGGATGCTGGAACATGCCGCACCATTGGTAAAAGTAACCATAGTGCCGCGCGGACAAAGTTTGGGCGCTGCCTGGTATTTGCCAGAAGAACGCCTGATCGTACGTCCGGACCAGATGCTTGATGAAATGTGCGCTACCATGGGCGGCCGTGCAGCGGAGTTCGTGACCTTCGGGAAAATTTCAACCGGCGCCTTGAGTGATTTGGAAAAAGTATCCAAACAAGCGCGCGCCATGGTCACCATTTACGGCCTGAACGAGAAACTCGGCAACGTGACGTATTACGATTCGTCAGGGCAAAGCGAGTATAGTTTCTCGAAACCTTATTCGGAAGAAACGGCCAAGGTCATCGACGAAGAAATCTCGGAACTCATTGAAGGCCAATACCAACGCGCCATCAAAATCCTCGAGGAAAACAAGGACAAATTGAACCAATTGGCCGACATCCTGATTGACAAAGAAGTCATTTTCAAGGACGATTTAGAGGCGATTTTCGGCAAAAGACCGTTCGATAAGAACCTTCAGGAAGAGACGGCGTAATTAACAAATACCCGTTGAAAACATTCATAAAAAACTTGGTGTGGAACCTATTCCGTACCAAGTTTTTTTTATCTTTGAGTGGTTTCAGTCAATCACCCAAAGTGACATCGTATGAGTCTTTTCAGAAAATTTTTTGGTTCCAGCCAAGAGCCTGCGGGCGAGGAAAACCAAAACGAATATAACAACATGCCTTCGGATTTGTCCATCCCTGCCGACGAGAAATTCACTTTTAATTTCAAGAAAAACGGCGGAAAATTCCTTTACTGTGAAAACCTTGAAGAAGTAAAGGAACAATTCGAAAACATCCTGGAAGAGAACGATTGGTTTGAGAGCGAAGCAGTTTGTTTTGAGCCGAAATTGTATCATTTGCTCGACGAAAACAAAATCGCTTACAACCGTCCGAGCAACCCGAAATTCTTGCTGGCATCGTGTGAAAACCTCATTGCCGACGAAGGCTCGGTGCTTTTTTCATCGAACCAGATCCGCCAGAACAAACCCAACGAATTGCCGTCGAACATCGTCATCCTGGCCACGACCAGCCAAATCCTGGAAAGCAAAAGCGACGGGCTTCGGGTCATCAAGAAAAAATACGAAAAGGACTATCCTACCAATATCACTACGATAAAATATTTCGAAAAAGCCAAAGAGGAAGATTTCCTGCAATACGGAAGCGCACCCAAAAACCTCTACCTCTTGCTTTTAGAAGACTTGTAGCATGCGCGAAACCCTCACCCGATTACTGTCCGGCATCGTTTACATCGTGTTGCTGGCGGCGGCTGTTTATTTTTCGAAGGAAAGTTTCCTGATTTTGTTCGGAGTTTTCCTGATGATTGCCGTGGTTGAATTCTGCAACTTGGTCAATCTCAACAAAACGGCGCCATTGCTCATCGCAGGTTTCGGGTATTTGCTGTTCGCGACATTTCCGGCTACGATTATCACGCTGCACTTGCTGTTGTTGGCTACCTTGTTGGTCTCGGCGCGTTGCATCTTTTTCCTGTTCGACGATTCGGCCAGGATTGACGACGACATGTCTAAATATGTCTTTGTGATCGGGTATGTGATTTTGCCCTTCATTTTGCTGACGAAAATCCCGTTTCAGGACATTTATTACAACCCGGAAGTGATTTTCGGGATGTTCATCTTGATCTGGACCAACGACACATTCGCGTTCATCGTTGGGAAAACCATGGGACAGAACAAACTTTTTGAACGCATTTCGCCGAAGAAAACCATTGAAGGTTTCGTGGGCGGCGTCGGCTTTTCGCTTGTCGTGGCGGCCATCATTACCAGATTCTCCAATGAGAAGCTCTATTTTTGGGTGGCCATCGCGCTCATCGTCAGCATTATGGGCACGCTGGGTGATTTGGTCGAATCCAAATTCAAACGATTGGCCGGTGTGAAGGACAGCGGCACCATCATGCCCGGGCACGGCGGCATACTGGACCGATTGGACAGTGTGATTTTTGCCGCGCCTTTTGTATTTTTGTTTTATCAAATCCTGTATTATGTTTCATAAAGAAGGCGGCAAGATCATCCTTATCGCAACGACATCGACCGTAATCCTGTTATTGCTGATCGATAAGTTCATCACCTTGGAATGGCTGCGCATGTCGGCGATGTTGACGGTATTGTTCTTCCTGGTGATGATTTTACAATTTTTTCGCAACCCGAAGCGCGTCACCAAAGTCAACGACAACCATGTCATTGCGCCCGTGGACGGCAAAGTGGTCGTCATCGAAGAAGTCTATGAAGCTGAATATTTCAAGGACAAACGCCTACAAGTTTCCATCTTCATGTCGCCCATCAACGTGCACGTTACGCGTTATCCGGTAAGCGGAAAAGTAAAATACAGCAAGTACCATCCGGGCAAGTACCTTGTGGCCTGGGATCCGAAATCAAGCACCGAAAACGAACGCACGACCATTGTCGTAGAGAACCGTGTTTTTGGTGAAGTGTTGTACAGACAAATTGCCGGCGCACTGGCCAAACGCATCGTGAACTACGCCAAGGAAGGCGACGATGCACTTCAGGGCGAAGATGCCGGTTTCATCAAATTCGGTTCACGGGTTGACATTTATTTGCCGCTCGGAACTGAAATCAACGTCAAGCTCAACCAAAAAGCAGTGGGCGGCCATACGATCGTCGCCACCAAAATGTGATGCCCGGAAAAGACCTCGATACCCGTTTCAAGGAAGCCGTAGAATTGGCCGACCGTATGACGCAGTCCGAGCTCCCGCAGGACGTACAATTACGGTTGTATGCATTCTACAAACAAGCGTCTTTCGGGACGCCGTCTTTCGGAAGTTCGAATGCCGATTTGCGCAATGCGTTCAAGACCAACGCCTGGATGCAGATCAGCCATCTATCGCCGGACGAAGCCAAGGAAAAATATATTGAACTCATCCATTCGCTCCAATAACATGAAGATTTCGCCATTCCTGCTTTGCCTTGTTGCGGCTGCAATGATTTCCTGTCGCGACAAAAAACTAAAAGAAGTGGTGGAAGTGCCGCTACCGACCGCAGAAGAAAAATCTGCGCTGTCTCATCCGGATGAGGCCAAAGCCGACCCGGGGCCGTTCGAAATGTTGGAGTTGCCTTACGAATACGATGCCTTCCCGCAAAGCATCGACCCGCGCACCATGGAATTGCACTATTCCAAACATTACCTGACATATACCAATAATCTCAACAAACTCGTGGGCGACAGCATCGCGAAAGTGGCCGGGATTGAAGGTATTTTGAAAAAAATGGACATGAGCAACACCGCACTGCGCAACAATGCCGGCGGCTATTACAACCATAACATCTTTTGGGAAAGCATGGGCCCTAAAGGAGGCGGAAAACCGACAGACACACTGGCAGCAGCCATTGACCGCGACTTTGGTTCCTTCGAAAACTTCAAGGCGGCTTTTTCCGATGCTGCCGAAAAGCAATTCGGTTCCGGCTGGGCTTGGCTCGTGGTGGACCGGGCAAAGAGACTTCAAGTGACCAGTACGCCGAACATGGACAACCCTTTGATGCCGCAAGCTACGGTTCCAGGCACGCCGATCATGGCCATCGATGTTTGGGAACACGCGTATTACTTAAACTACCAATACCGCCGAAAGAAATACATCGAGGCGTTTTTCAATACCGTCAATTGGAAAAAAGTCAACGAAAAATACGAGGAAGCGATTGCGAAGAAGTATTAGGTTCGAGAAAGGACGTTTCGCTGAAAGGAAAAAGCCGTTGATTTTAATCAGCGGCTTTTTCCTTTAAATGTAATATTAAGCTTACTGTAAACTTGCCAAACTTTGTTCGATTGTGGCAATCTTTGACAGCGCATCGGCTTCTTTCTTGCGTTCCATTTCAATGACATTTGCCGGTGCGCCGCTCACAAAGCGCTCGTTGGAGAGTTTGCCTTGTACCGATTTCAGGAATCCTTTCGTATAGTTCAATTCCTCGGTGAGTTTCGCAATTTCTGCGGAAACATCTACAGAACCAGTCACGGGAATAAAGTACTCATTGGCCTTCACCCGGAACGACAACGCGCCGCTTACTTGTTCGGTCACATAGTCGATGGCGGTCACATTGCCCATTTTGGCGACCAGCAAATCAAATTGGCCGGATGCCTTTTCATGGTTGATGATTTTCAGGTCAATCGCATCCCGGAAAGAAATGTTCTTGTCCTTGCGGATTGCGCGGATGCCTGAAATGACTTCGGCCGCAAAATCGAAATCGGCGATCAATTGCGCGTCAAACGGCTTGGTTTCCGGCCAATAGTTGACGATGAGCGCATCCTTCGGCGTGCGGTCGGCAATATGCTGCCAGATTTCCTCTGTAAGGAATGGCATGAACGGATGCAATAAACGCATCACATTCTCGAGCGCTTCAATAGCGCCGGCAAATGTTTGGGCGTCGATTGGTTGCTGGTAGCCCGGTTTGATCATTTCCAGGAACCAAGAACAGAAATCGTCCCAAGTCAATTTGTAAATGGCCATCAGCGCGTCCGAGATACGGTATTTCTCGAAGTGGTCTTCGATTTCCAGCAAAGTCTGCTGCAGCTTGGCATTGAACCATTCCACTGCTTTTGCAGATGCTTCGGGCTGCGGTAAATTTTGGTCGACTTCCCAACCCTTTACCAATCTGAAGGCATTCCAGATTTTATGGGTGAAGGCTTTGCCCTGCCCGCACAAATCCTCGTCGAATAAAATATCGTTACCCGCCGATGCGCTCAAGAGCAAGCCTACCCGCACGCCGTCAGCGCCGAACTTATCGATCAAATCAAGTGGATCCGGTGAATTGCCGAGCGACTTCGACATTTTACGACGTTGCTTGTCGCGCACCAATCCGGTAAGATAGACATTTGTGAATGGCTTTTCGCCTGCGTATTCATAGCCTGCGATGATCATGCGCGCCACCCAGAAAAACAGGATATCCGGACCGGTAACCAAATCGTTCGTAGGATAGTAGTATTTGAAATCCTGGTTCTCGGGCTCCATGATGCCGCCAAAAACAGCCATCGGCCAGAGCCATGAGGAAAACCACGTGTCGAGCGCGTCCGGGTCTTGGCGCAACGTTTCGGCTGTGATGTTGGCATTCTTGGCTTTCGCCAGTTCCAATGCAGCTTCTTTTGTTTCGGCGACCACGAAGTCTTCTTTGCCATCGCCGTAATAATAGGCTGGGATTTGTTGTCCCCACCAAAGTTGGCGCGAGATGTTCCAGTCGCGGATGTTCTCCAGCCAATGACGATACGTATTCTCGAAACGCTTCGGATAGAGCTTGATGTCGTCTGACTCCAATACAGATTTAATGGCAGGCTTCACCAAGTCGTCCATTTTCAGGAACCATTGGTCTGACAGGCGCGGCTCGATGACGGCTTTCGTTCGTTCAGAGGTGCCTACTTTATTCGGATGGATTTCAATTTTAGCAATCGCGCCCATCGCTTCCAATTCCTTCGAGATTTCCTCACGCACCACGAACCTGTCTTTCCCTTGATAATGCAAGCCGTAGCTGTTCAAGGTGGCGTCTTCGTTGAAGATGTCGATGATTTCCAATTGGTGTTTGTCGCCCAGCGCTTTGTCATTGACGTCGTGCGCCGGTGTGACTTTCAAGCATCCGGTACCGAATTCGACATCGACGTATTCATCCTCAATAATCGGGATGGAACGTCCGGCAATCGGGACAATGGCGCGTTTCCCTTTCAGATTTGCGTAGCGCTCATCGTTCGGGTTGATGCAAATGGCCGTATCGCCCAAAATGGTTTCCGGACGTGTTGTGGCAATGGTCAGGAAATCCGATCCGCCTTCAATCTGGTATTTGATAAAATAGAGTTTCCCTTGTTGTTCTTCATAAATTACCTCTTCGTCGGACAGCGTCGTCTTGGCTTCCGGATCCCAATTGACCATCCGGTAACCGCGGTAAATCAGCCCTTTGTTGTACAAATCGACAAACGAGCGGATGACTGATGCAGACATGTCCGGATCCATCGTGAATTTGGTTCTATCCCAATCGCAGGACGCGCCAAGTTTTTTGAGCTGTTCGAGGATGACACCACCGTATTTGTCGGTCCAATCCCAGGCATGCTTCAGGAATTCCTCGCGTGTCAAATCGTTTTTGTTGATGCCTTCAGACTTGAGTTTGGCCACGACTTTGGCCTCAGTCGCGATAGATGCGTGATCTGTTCCGGGAACCCAGCAAGCGTTGAAACCCTTCAACCGCGCCCGACGGATCAAGACGTCTTGAATGGTATTGTTGAGCATGTGGCCCATGTGCAAAACGCCCGTCACGTTCGGCGGCGGAATCACAATGGTATATGGCGTACGATGGTCCGGCTCAGAATGGAAATAATTGTGTTCCATCCAGTAGGCGTACCATTTTTCTTCAATCGTTTTGGCTTCGAATTGCGCAGGAATCGTCATGGAAAATTGTTTTGAATTTGGCTTGGTTCTTGTAAACCGCGCGCCGCAAAATTAAAGAATTAAGTCGCTTAGAAAAAATTAAGGTTTTATTATTTGCGGCTGTGGTAAAACAAATTAAATTTACGAACCCAAAACGTTGTAACATGAAAAAAATCATACTGTTGGTCGCGATGATGGCTGGAGGTTTTTCCCTCGCACAATCGGGTCCGAAGATTGAGTTTAAAGGCGGAACAACCATTGACTATGGAACGGTCAGCAAAGATTCAGACGATGGTATCCGAAGCATCGAATTCACCAACACAGGCAACGAGCCGCTTGTAATCACCGACGTAAAGTCAACCTGCGGATGCACCGTGCCATCGAAACCAAAAGAACCGATCATGCCTGGAAAAAGTGACAAGATCGAAGTAAAATACAACATGAATCCTGGCCCGATCCGCAAGACCATTACAATTGAATCCAATGCGGCCAACTGGCCTGAAGGGCGAATTCCCTTAAAGATCAAGGGCGAAGTCATCGTAAAAGAAGAAGTAAGCCCACTACAAAAAAAGAAAAGCTTGATGAGCCAATAGTTGAAAACCTCCAGATTCGGAGGTTTTTTTATTAAATGATGTTTTTGAGTTTGAACGAAAACTTTATTGGCTTCCCTGTTCGCTCGATTTCCAATTCGATGGTTTTGCCTTCCTCAGATTTCAGCAGCGTATTGATTTCCTGTAGCGTGAGCCGGTAACACAACATGCCGTTGATTCGGAGCAAAATATCCCCTTTCTTTATTCCGCAAGCATCCGCCGGTGAATCTTTCCTCACGTTGGCAATTGAAAAAATAGGCTTAAGCTCGAATTTGTAAGTGAACGCCTTGGGAATGATTTCAATCTCCGTTTGTGAAGCGCTTTTCCGGGAAGCTTCCACGGACACCTTTTCCTGAACCCACGACATACCTTCGTGATGCACTTCCAATCCGCTCATATTATAACTAAATGGTTGGTGGTAATGATTGCTTCGCCGTAGGTAAATTTTCTGGTCCCGATAGTCAAAAATAATTGTGAATCGCCGCATAATTTCAGCACCAACCGAACCTACACGCGCTGTCGCCAACGTGATGTTGTTAATACTCGATGCATCCGGAAACGCACCTATGGGGTTGGAAAATTCATTGCCGTTGAAGGCGAACTTTTCAATCCTGCCACGGCAACCCATAACATCGCCGCTGAGCCCGCGGCCCAGAAAATCATCGAAACGACGCTTGGGCAGCGTGATTTTATCAGACTTACTCGGAAACAGCCACACCGCATCCGTATTGCCGGAATCCATCAGCAGTTTGGCCGGAAAAAAGTTATCGGCATGTATGGAGACATCGGCGGTGATGTAAGGCTTGTGCCCTTCAATGACGATGTCGGCAGCCTTAAATTGCTTGGTTAACTTTTTTCGGATGCCCACACTTTCGCGATTGTGAACTACTATTTTCCGACGGTCGTAATTCAACTCCACGAGATTGTTCTTGAAAAAATCGTAGCCCAAAATCCCGTTGACGGGAATGCCGATACTGGCCGAAAAATTAAAGTTCTGGTCCAAGACGATGTATATCTCATGGTCGTCGTCGGTATAACCCGGAAAAGCCATTTTATTGTGGGAAGATTTCAAGCCTTCCACGGCATCGTTGGCGCCCAGCCCGCGCAGCTTAATCTTTTCGATGTTGTTCAGGCTCAACTTGTTTTGGTCGTCGAGACTGAATAATATCGTTTCATCCACACCTGTGTCCAACAAGAAATTCATTTCCGTGCCGTTCACTTTTAAGGTCACAATCGCTAGGTTGTTGATCAACACAAAAGGAATGGTCACTTTCTTTCTGCCCGGCTTGTCAAAATGGAAGCCGTCCTGCGAAAAAGCAGTCGCGCTGAACAACACGGCAAGCAACAACCATCCGGTACTTTTCATAATTGCATTTTCATAAAAGTAACAAAAATTCCCTACCGAAAAAGGACAAGATTAATCCCAAAAAATTGCACCTTTGCATCTTTAAACAACATGCCATGCCAAAAGTTTCGAACAAAGGAAAGATGATGCCCGAGTCGCCCATCCGGAAATTGGTTCCGTATGCCGATGTCGCCAAGAAAAAAGGACACAAAATTTACCATTTGAATATCGGCCAGCCAGATATAAAAACGCCAGAAGTGGCGCTTGAAGCGGTCCGAAATAACCATGTCCAAATCCTTGAATACAGCCACTCCGCCGGTTTCGAAAGCTATAGACGGAAACTTGCCGGCTATTACACTGCACATGGTATTCCGGTAGACACAGCCGATATCATTATCACTACTGGTGGTTCCGAAGCATTGCTTTTCGCTATGGGAACCACAATGGATGCCGGCGACGAAATCATCATCCCGGAACCTTTTTACGCCAACTACAACGGCTTTTCCACGGCCTCAGGCGTTACGGTGGTGCCAGTAATTTCCACGATTGACGAAGGTTTTGCCTTGCCGCCGATTTCCGCTTTCGAGAAACTGATTACGCCAAAAACCAAAGCCATCCTGATTTGCAATCCCGGCAACCCAACTGGTTACCTCTATTCTAAGGAGGAAATCCTGCAACTCGCCGAAATCGTTAAGAAACACGATTTGTTCCTTATCGCCGATGAAGTATACCGTGAGTTCACCTACGATGGCGACACCCATTTCTCGGTGATGAACGTGCCAGGTTTGGAGCAACACGCCATCATGATTGACTCGGTTTCCAAACGTTACAGCATGTGTGGCGCCCGCATTGGTTGCATCGTGTCCAAAAACAAAGAAGTCATGGCCACGGCAATGAAATATGCGCAAGCGCGCCTCAGCCCGCCAACGTTCGAACAAATCGCTTCCGAAGCCGCGCTCGACACGCCGCAAAGTTACTTTGACGAAGTCATTTCAGAATACCGCGAACGCCGCGACATCTTAATCGCCGAACTTCGCAAAATTCCTGGTGTAAAAGTGCCGACCCCAAAAGGTGCTTTCTATTGCATCGCCGAATTGCCCATCGCCAACGCCGACGATTTCGCGCAATGGCTCCTCGAATCTTTTGACCACAACGGCGAATCGGTCATGGTAGCGCCGGCGGCCGGGTTCTACTCTACACCTAATGTAGGGTTAAATCAAGTTCGGATTGCTTACGTCCTTAAAAAGGAAGATTTGGTTCGTTCGGTTGAAATCCTGAAAAAAGCGCTCGAGGTTTACAATTCAAAATAGTTTTTGGGCGTTTCCCTTCGGGCAGTCGGCTTTGCAAGCCTCGTGTCCCTTCGGGCCGCGCTTTCCGCACTCGCTTTTTCCAGGCCTCAAAATAATCCTAACTCAAGTAAACCTCGAAGGCCTGGGAAAGAGCTCAAACAATCGCTTCAATCGCTAACGCGGGCATCCGTCAATCATTCAACATGCCGCGACTAATGAATTAAAAAAGGCTTCCTCTCGGAAGCCTTTTTTAATGCCAATTACTATTATCGTTTCAAAGAGAAGTGTGCCCTAAACTCTTTCATCACCGGCAAAGATGCAGTATTCGTCTCAGGATATTCCACCGTAAACCAGTAGTCTGTCGAAGGCAATGCCTGTCCGTTGAACGTACCGTCCCAACCCGTTCCGATTGGGCTGATTTGCTTGAGCAATTTGCCGTATCGGTCATAGATGAAAATTTTAGCGAATTGGTCAATTCCACTGATGTTCCACGTATCATTGATGCCATCCCCGTTCGGGGTGAAGAACCTCGGGTAATCGATGGTCTGTATGCCGCCGATGGTGATCGAGTCGCAATGCTCTGCGCCATCGCCCTCCATGTCGTAGATCGTCACGGTATGGATGCCCGGAGGCACATCGGTGAAGACACCCCCGTTGTCCAGGATCGGGCCGTCGTCGAGCTGGTAATGGTAGGTGCCGTAGCCCTGCACCGTAACGATGATCGTCTGGTCCTGGGCGAAGGCGTTGCTCACCGTATAGCCGCTGGTGCCCGCCGCTATCGAGGCCGGGCCGGCCTGCACCACCGTGAAGGTGTCAGACACCGAGACGCAGCCCAGGGCCGTGGTCGCCCTCACCGAATAATCCCCGAAGCCCGCCGGATCGGTGATGGTGTAGGTG